>CAVQSE010000013.1:0-48056 GCA_963715425.1 uncultured Iamiaceae bacterium | reverse complement strand
GGTGGGCTGCATGCGCTCGGCGGTGCTGAGGATGTTCAGCTCGGCCCGCTCCTCGACGGACAGGTACTCGAGGGCGAGGCGACGGAACAGGTAGTCCATCAGCGAGTTGGCGATGCGGATGTCGGGATCGTCGGTCATCCCCGCCGGCTCGAAGCGCATGCCGGTGAAGGCGTCGATGAAGCTGCGCAACGGCACGCCGTACTGGAGGCCGTGGCTCACCGAGATGGCGAAGGCGTCCATGATGCCGGCGAGGGTGGAGCCCTGCTTGGAGACCCGCACGAAGATCTCGCCCGGGCGACCGTCCTCGTACTCGCCGACGGTCACGAAGCCCTTGCAGTCGGCGACACGGAACTCGAAGGTCTTCGAGGCGCGGGTGCGGGGCAGCTTCTGGCGGACCGGCTCGTAGACGATCTTCTCGACGATGCGCTCGACGACCTCGGTCGCCTCGGCGACGGCGGGGTCGGCGGCATCGGCGTCCTTCTTCGACGCCGAGAGGGGCTGGGCGACCTTGCAGTTGTCGCGGTAGATGGCCACCGCCTTGATGCCCAACCGCCAGGCGTCGATGTGGAGCTGCTCGACCTCTTCGAGGGTGGCTTCCTCGGGGAGGTTGACGGTCTTGGAGATGGCCCCGGAGATGAAGGGCTGCACGGCCCCCATCATCCGCACGTGACCGGAGTAGTGGATGGTGTTGTCGCCCATGGAGCAGGCGAACACCGGGAGGTGCTCGGCGGCGAAGTGCGGTGCGCCGATGATCGACATGTTCTCGTCGATGTACGCCACGATCTCGGCGATCTGCTCCGGCGTGTAGCCGAGGCGGCGCAGGGCCCGGGGCACGGTCTGGTTGACGATCGACATGGTGCCGCCGCCGACCAGCTTCTTCATCTTGACGAGCCCGAGGTCGGGCTCGACGCCGGTCGTGTCGCAGTCCATCATGAGCCCGATCGTGCCGGTGGGGGCGAGCACGGAGGCCTGGGAGTTGCGCACGCCGACCTCACCGGCCAGCTCGCAGGCGTCGTCCCATGCCTGCTGGGCGGCCGAGAGCAGCTCGTGGGGCACGAGCTCCTCGTCGATCGCGGCAGCCGCGGCGCGGTGCTGACCGAGGACCCGCAGCATGTGCTCGGCGTTCTCGGCGTACCCGGCGAACGGGCCCATGCGGGCGGCGGTACGAGCCGAGGTGGCGTAGGCGTGACCGGTCATGAGCGACGTGACCGCAGCGGCCAGCGATCGACCCTCGTCGGAGTCGTAGGGCAGGCCGAGGGCCATGAGCATGGCGCCGATGTTGGCGTAGCCGATACCGAGCTGGCGGAAGCGGTGCGACGTCTCGCCGATGGCTTCGGTCGGGTAGTCGGCGTTGCCGACGAGGATCTCCTGGGCGGTGAACACGCACTCGACGCCGGCCTTGAAGCCGTCGACGTCGAAGGTGCCGTCCTCGGCCAGGAAGGTGAGCAGGTTCATGCTGGCCAGGTTGCAGGCCGAGTTGTCGAGGTGCATGTACTCCGAGCACGGGTTGGAGCCGTTGATGCGCCCCGTGTTGGCCGCGGTGTGCCAGTGGTTGATGGTGGTGTCGAACTGCATGCCCGGGTCGGCGCACTCCCATGCGGCCTGGGAGATCTGGCGCATGAGGTCACGCGCCTTGACCGTCTTGATGACCTCGCCGTCGATGACGCCGCGGAGGTGCCAGTCGGCGTCGTCGACCACGGCCTGCATGAAGTCGTCGGTGACGCGCACCGAGTTGTTGGCGTTCTGGTACTGGATCGACGTGATGTCGGCGCCGTCGAGGGTCATGTCGAAGCCGGCCTCCTCGAGGGCCCGGGCCTTCTTCTCCTCACGGGACTTGCACCAGATGAACTCCTCGATGTCGGGGTGGTCGACGTCGAGGATGACCATCTTGGCGGCACGTCGGGTCTTGCCGCCCGACTTGATGGTGCCGGCGGAGGCGTCGGCGCCACGCATGAAGCTGACCGGACCCGATGCGGTGCCGCCCCCCTTGAGCAGCTCCTTGGACGAACGGATGCGGCTGAGGTTGATGCCCGCCCCCGAGCCGCCCTTGAAGATCGTGCCCTCCTCGACGTACCAGTTGAGGATCGAGTCCATGGTGTCGTCGACGGCGAGGATGAAACAGGCCGACGCCTGCTGGGGAACGCCCTTGACCCCGATGTTGAACCACACCGGCGAGTTGAACGCGGCGCGCTGGGTGATGATGAGGTACTTGAGCTCGTCGGAGAACGCCTCGGCCTCGGCGTCGTCGACGAAGTACCCGTCCTTGAGGCCCCACGCGGTGATGGTGTCGACGACCCGATCGGCGACCTGCTTGAGCGACCACTCACGCTCGGGTGTGCCCACGGTGCCGCGGAAGTACTTCTGGGCGACGATGTTGGTGGCGTTGAGCGACCATCCCACCGGGAACTCGACCCCGAGCTGTTCGAAGGCGATCTCACCGGTCTTCCAGTTCGAGATGCGAGCGTCACGGCGCTCCCACTCGACCATGTCGTAGGGGTGGGTCCCCTCGACGGTGAAACGGCGGCGGATGCCGATGCCGGCCTGCTCGGGTGCGATGGCCATGGTGCTCCTTCGGGGCGTGGTCTGCGGTGGTCGGTGTGGAGGGCGTTGGATGGAAAGCGCTGCGTGGAGAGAGCCGGTTGCCGTGCGTGGCGTCGGTACTGCGGGTGGGTCGAGCGATGAGACCCGTCCCGGCGGTCGTTCGAGGGTCGGTGGACCGGTCGAACCCCGCCGTGATGACATCCGGTACAACACAAGATCTTGTGGTGTACATGCCCCCCACACACTGGGAACCACAAGATGTCGGAGGATTACACCAGAGTAATTACACCCTTGTCAACGGTTCCGACGAGATTCCTGGACCGAGGCTCCCGGCGCCGACCCGGGCGTCGAGGACGGCGAGGTGGGGCTGCGACGCGGACGTCAGGTAGAGCGAGTCCCCCCTGGGAGCCACTCAAGGCGTCGTCCTGCCAGACACATGTGTCAAGACGCCAGCCACCGTCCGTCGTCCACGTCGCAGCCCTGTACCCACGAGAGGACAACCTACGGAACCTGCCCTGTGGAGCGTAAGGGGAACAACGCTGTGAATTACCGGTGGACGACGGGTGAACGTATCCACAAGCCAGGGGATGACCGACGACGTTGCGCCGGCCCGGGCACCTCCGAGCGGGTGCCTACAGTGGCCGCGCGCAGGAGCCGGCCTCTCAGGGGAGGTCAGCTCGGGGAGGCCAGACGGGGGAATCCACCGTGAGCCAGACGCACCACGAGCCCTGGAACCGGGCCGGAGCCGACGGGTGATCACCCCGGAGGGCGTGGCCCGCCTGCGACAGCGCATCGGCGTCGCCCGTCCCCACAGCGCCGCTCCCCGCTACCTGGCGCCGAACGAGGACGCCTTCCGCCACGTGGCCCTCGCCTACGGCGACGACAACCCGCTGTGGTGCGACCCGGACCACGGACCGGGCACCCGGTGGGGATCGTCCATCGCCCCGCCGCACCTCGTCGGCGGCGACACCCTCGTGGGCGAGGACGAGGTCACCCACCTCGAGGGCGAGACCCGCGACCTCATGAAGGGCGACCCCCTCGGTGGTGTGCACGCGTTCTACTCGGGGTCCTACCGCGAGTGGTGGAACCCGCTGCTGCCCGGTACCCGGGTGGCCCGCCGCAACGCCCTCGTCGGGGTCGTCGAGAAGGAAGGGCAGTTCGCCGGCACGGCGATCCACGAGTGGTTCGGTGAGGTCTTCGGCGCCGTCGACGGACCGATGCTCTCGGGCCAGTACCGCCTCATGATCCGCACCGAGCGGGAGAAGGCCCGCGAACGCAAGGCCAACGACGCCGTCGAGATCGCGCCCTACACCGACGCCCAGATCGACGCGATCGAGGACGCGGTGCTCGGCGAGCGCGACCGCCGCAGGGGCACCGAGCCTCGCTGGTGGGAGGACGTCGAGGAGGGTGACGAGCTCCCCCCGCTCGTGAAGGGGCCCTCTGCGGGTCACCGACATGATCGTCTGGCACGCCGGGGTGGGCATGGGCCTGTACGGGGTGTCGGCGCTGCGCCAGAACGTCGACCACCGGCGCCGCATGCCGAAGTTCTTCAAACGCGACGACCTGAACATCCCCGACGTCCAACAACGTCTCCACTGGGATGCCGAGTGGGCCCGACGGGCCGGGAACCCCGCCTCGTACGACTACGGCCGGATGCGCGAGGTCTGGCTCATCCACCTCTGCACCGACTGGATGGGCGACGACGCATGGCTCTGGAAGCTCGACTGCCAGTTCCGCGCGTTCAACTACGTCGGGGACACCCACTGGATGAACGGCACGGTCAGCCGCAAGTACCTGGCCGACGGCGGCCGGCCCGCCGTCGATCTGGAGATCCACGGCGTGAACCAGCGGGGCGAGATCACCACGCCCGGCCACGCCACGATCCTTCTGCCGTCGCACGAGCACGGACCGGTCCGGCTCCCCGACGTTCCGGGCGGCTCCACCACCTGCCAGGAGACACTCGACGCGCTCGCCGAGCGCTTCGCCCGGCGCGGCGGGTTCTGACGACCGGGCACCGCGACTCCCCGAGCGCGTCGCGGGTGCGCCGGAGCACCCGAGCGCAGGCGGGTCACGGGTGCTCCTCGGCCGTCTCGACCTACGGTGCGGCGATGCGTGAGCTGTGGCCCGAGCCCGACGACGACGTCGACCCCCACGGCCTGGTGGCCGGCGACGAGCGACCGCCGCCGGACGGGCGACCCTGGGTGATGGTCAACATGATCGCCAGCGTGGACGGCGCAACGGCCCTCGACGGAGTGTCGGGGGGCCTCGGAGGGGCCGGCGACAAGGCCATGTTCCGGGCGCTGCGAGCCGTGGCCGACGTCATCCTGGTCGGAGCGGCGACCGTGCGGGCGGAGAACTACGGGCCCCCGCGGCCGAGCGACGCCACGCGTGCCGCGCGGGTGGCCCGCGGCCAACGTCCGTCACCGCGGATGGCGGTGGTGTCGGCCAGCCTCGCTCTGGACCCGACGCAGTCGATCTTCGCCGAGGCCGAGGAGCCCCCCCTGGTGTTCACCGGCGCGCGACCCGACGAGGCCCGCGCCGCGGCGCTGGCCCAGGTGGCCTCGGTGGTGCGGGCCCCAGGCGCGGATCTGGACCTGCCCGACGCTGCTCGGCGACCTCGCCGATCGTGGGGCGGGCGTCGTGCTGTGCGAGGGCGGGCCCTCGCTGAACGGCCAGATCGTGGCCGCAGGGCTGGTCGACGAGTGGTGCACGACGCTGGCGCCGGTGGTCGTGGCCGGGCCGTCGAGCCGCCCGGCACACGGCGAGGCCGACGAGGCGGCGACACCGCTGCGCCTGCGTCGCGTCCTCGTCGACGACGACGGCGCCCTGCTCCTGCGCTACACCGCCGGATGACCGGTCGACGGTGAGGCACCGCCGGGCGGGTCAGTGCCGCTTCGGGGCCGTGGACTTGGTGAGCAGCCGGATCTCGCGGGAGAAGTCGGCGGCGTCGTCGAAGCCCTTGTAGACGCTGGCGAAGCGGACGTAGGTGACCTGGTCGAGATCCCGAAGGCGCTCGAGCACCGCGACGCCGAGCTGCTCGCTGGTGAGCTCGCCACCGGACTGGCGCACCACGTTCTCGAGGTCGGTGCACAGCTCCTCGATGGCCTCCAGGGTGACGGGACGGCCCTTGGCCGCGGCGACGACCCCACGCGAGATCTTGGAGCGGTCGAAGGGGACCCGGTCGCCCGACCGCTTGACCACCATCAGGGGAACCTCCTCGAGGCGCTCGAAGGTGGTGAAGCGTTGACCGCAGTCGAGGCACTCGCGGCGACGACGGATCGACTTGCCGTCGTCGGCCTGGCGCGAGTCGACGACCTTGTCGTCGAGATGAGAGCACGTGGGGCAGCGCACTGCGACGACGCTAGCGGCGTCGGGACGCCACGTAGGTCGGGAGGTCTCAGCGCACACCGGAGATGTCGAGACGCTGCCCGACGACCAGTCGGGCGCCCCCGGCCCGCTCGGCCAGGCGGTCGACGAGGGGCCGCACGTCGCCGGTGGGCTGCAGCGACCGGGCGATGCTCCACAAGGTGTCGCCGGGGCGCACCACGACCTGGCTCGCCGTCGCCGCCACGCCGGCGGGCCCGGCGGTGGGCCCGGCGACCACCGCCGCGGAGGGAGCCGGTGCCACGGCGGCGGTCGACGCCGGACCGGAGTCGGCAGCGTCGGCGCCGAGGAGGTGGGCCAGCCCGACGAGGGCCAGCGCGACGACCATGGCGACGGCCACACCGGTGACGACGGCGCCCGGACCGGGTCGACGCACGCCACGGCGAGCGGCGCGCACCGCGGACGGCCCGCCGGGCAGGACCCGGAGGTGGGGACGCGCCGCCGGGGGGCGATGACCTCGCACCGGGCGGTGCCACGGAGCGGGAGCGACGGATTCGGGAACGATGACGGCAGCCATGGGAGCCAGTCTCCTCAGGGGGTGGGACAGTGACCGGGTGCGGTCGAAGGGGGACGAACACGTCCGTGACCGACAGGCGGGCGAACCGAGGTGCGGGGCGGCAGCGGATCCACCACCACCGAACGACTGTTCGCTACGGTGTCACCCAATCACGAACAGCTGTTCGGCGTCAAGCGATTCTCCGAACACATGTTTGCCGATGTCGCCGACCCGGAGTAGGGTCAGCGAACGAGCGTTCGCCGACACCCCGGTGCCGGCCTCCCGTCAGATCGGGCCCCGAGCCCGACCGCACCCCCGTGGAGGGGACCATGAGCACCGACCGACTCACCGCCCGCCAGCAGCAGATCCTCGACACCATCGAGCAGCACATGACCGAGCGCGGCTACCCGCCGTCGGTGCGCGAGATCGGCGAGTCCGTCGGTCTCACGTCCCCGTCGAGCGTCCACTCCCAGCTCAACACCCTCCAGCGCCTCGGCTACCTGCGGCGCGATCCCACCAAGCCCCGGGCCATCGAGGTCCGCTACGACCCGAACTCGGGCGCGTCCATGGAGCGTCGTCCGGTGCGCCACGTCCCGCTCGTCGGCGACGTCGCCGCCGGCACCGACGTCCTCGCCGAGGAGAACGTCGAGGAGATCATGCCCCTGCCCGCCGACCTGTGCGGCGACGGTGAGCTCTTCATGCTGCGGGTGCGCGGCGAGTCGATGATCGATGCCGGCATCCTCGACGGCGACTTCATCGTGGCGCGTGCCCAGGAGACCGCCGAGAAGGGCGACATCGTCGTCGCCGGCATCCCCGGCGACGAGGCCACGGTCAAGACCTACACCCGCAAGGGCGGCAAGGTCGTGCTGCTGCCGGCGAACGCCGCCCTGGAGCCGATGGAGTTCGAGCCCGACGAGGTCGCCGTCTACGGGCGGGTCGTCACGGTCATGCGCAAGCTCTGAACCGGGCGGTCCCGCTCAGAGGGCGGCGATGGCCTCGCGGTAGCGGTCCGCCGGACGAGCGGTCCCCAGGTCGGGGCTCTCGAAGGCGTCGACCACCTTTCCGGTGACGTCGATCACGAACGTCCCACGGTTGGCGCAGCCGAGGGAGTCGTTGAACACGCCGAACGCCTTCGCGGCCTCGCCGTGGGGCCAGAAGTCCGACAGGACCGGGAAGGTGTAGCCCATCTCCTCGGCCCACTTGGCCTGGGCGAACCGGCTGTCGCACGAGATCGCCAGCACCTTCACACCGGCAGCCTCGAACTCGCTGAAATCGTCACGGATCGTGCACAGCTCGCCCTCGCACACCCCGGTGAAGGTGAACGGGTAGAACACCACCGCGACGGGCGACTGGCCCTCGAACGACGAGAGGGTGACCACGTCGCCGTTCTGGTCCTTCAGCGAGAAGTCTGGTGCGTCGGTACCGATCTCGATGGCCACTGTGCGCTTCCTCCGGGGTCTGGTGCGGCCGAGCCGCGACGGGTGCCGCCACCCTAGAGGCGTGATCGGGCGTTGACGCCTGGGGACCAGGACGAGCCTCGGGGCCTCAGCCGGCGTCAGGGCCCCTGGTCAACAGGTCGTGGGTCGCCCGCCACACCGACTCGAGCTCGGATCGGTCGAGGTACTCCCCCTGCGTGTGGGCCACCGTGGCCTCACCAGGGCCGAAGTTGGCCGCGGGCACACCGTGCTCGGCGAAGCGAGCCACGTCGGTCCACCCCAGCTTGGCCCGCACCTCCAGGCCATGGCGGGCGACCAGGGTGGCGATCAGCGGATGGGTGTGCGACGGCGCAGCGCCGTCGGCGCACTCGACCACCTCGACGGTGTCGCCGGGTTCGAGCCACGGGTCGACCACGTCGTGCACGTGAGCCTCGGCCTCGGCCGGGGTGCGATCGGGGGCGAAGCGGTGGTTGAGCACGAGACGCACCTCGTCGGGAACCACGTTGCCGGCCACGCCGCCCTCCACCGACACGGCCAGCAGCGCCTCGCGGAACGCACAACCCTCCACGACGGGTCGGCGCTCCTGGTAGCCGTCGAGCGCGCCGAGGAGGCCGGCGAGTCGGTGCACGGCGTTGCGCCCCATCCAGGGACGGGCGGTGTGGGCCCTCTCACCGGCCAGCGTGACCGCCAGGCGCATGGTGCCCTGGCACCCCGCCTCGAGCGCTCCTCCGGTGGGCTCACCGAGCAGCGCGGCATCGCCCTGCAAGAGATCGGGTCGTCGGGAGAAGAGCTCGCCGAGCCCGCTCTCGACCGACGCCACCTCCTCTCGGGCATAGAAGACGTAGGTGCAGTCGACGGCCGGTTCGGGGACGCGCAGGGCCAGATCGAGCATGATGGCCAGCCCGCCCTTCATGTCGGCGGCGCCGAGGCCGTAGAGACGGTCACCGTCGCGACGGCCCGGCAGGTTGCCGGCGGCCGGGACGGTGTCGGTGTGGCCGCCGAGCACCAGGCGCCAACGACGACCCAGGCCGGTGCGGGCCACCAGGTTGTCGCCCACCCGGGTGACCTCGAGGTGGTCCGCGTCGCGCAGACGGGCCTCGAGCGACGTCACGAGATCGTCTTCGGACCGCGACGGTGACGCCACGTCCACCAGCTCGGCGGTGAGGCCGAGCAGGTCGACGCCGGGCCGGGCGGGCACGGTCATGTCAGGTCGCAGCCCCGTGGAGGCGCAACACGTCGTTCAGGGCGGCCTTGTCGTGGCGCTCGCCCTCGGAGAGGCGCTTGAGCACCAGCACGCAGGGCAGCCCGAACTCCCCACCGGGGAAGGTGCGCGAGCGCGTGGCCGAGACGGCGACGCACCATGACGGGACGACGCCGCGACTGAGCTCCTCACCGGTCTGGGCGTCGATCACCGGGATCGAGCCCGTGAGGATGCAGCCCGCGCCGAGCACTGATCCGTCGCCGACGCGGGCGCCCTCGGCCACGATGCAACGGCTGCCGATCAGGCAGTCGTCGCCCACGATCACCGGGGCCGCCTGCGGGGGTTCGAGCACCCCACCGATGCCGACGCCACCGGACAGGTGGACGTTGGCGCCGATCTGGGCGCACGAGCCGACGGTCGCCCACGTGTCGACCATCGTGTTGGCCCCCACGCGGGCCCCGATGTTGGTGTAGCTGGGCATGAGGACGACGCCACGGTCGAGGAACGAGCCGTAGCGGGCGGACGCGCCGGGCACCACCCGCACACCGGCGGCGGCGTAGTCCTGCTTGAGCGGGATCTTGTCGGCGAACTCGAAGGGCCCGAGCTCCGTGGTGGCCATCTGGGACTGGCGGAAGTAGAGCAGGATGGCCTGCTTGAGCCACTGGTGGACGATGGGCTCACCGTCGGGACCGAGCTCGGCGACCCTCGCCTCACCCCGGTCGAGCAGGGCGATGGCATCGCCGATCGCGGTGTTCGCGTCGGCATCGTCGGCAGCGAGCTCGGTGCGTCGCGCCCAGAGCTCGTCGATCGTTGCGGAGAGGTCGGCCATGGGCGCGCAGGCTATCGGCCGCGCCTCGCGCCGCCCGACGCCGGAGGTCAGGTCGTGGGTTCGGAACCCGGTTCGTCACCGGGTGGTGACGGCGGAACCGTTCCCGGACCGGGCGGCGGAGCAGGAGCGGCGGGCGGCGGCGTGGCCGCAGGCGGCGCCGGAGCCGGAGCCGGCGGAGCAGGAGCGGCGGGCGGCGGCGTGGCCGCAGGCGGCGCCGGAGCCGGAGCCGGCGGAGCGGGCGCGGGCGGCGGCGTGGCCGCAGGCGGCGCCGGAGCCGGAGCCGGCGGAGCAGGAGCGGCGGGCGGCGGCGTGGCCGCAGGCGGCGCCGGAGCCGGAGCCGGCGGAGCAGGAGCGGCGGGCGGCGGCGTGGCCGCAGGGCCGGAGCGGCGGCGGGGCGGGAGCGGCGGGCGGCGCCTGCGGAGCCGGCGGAGGCGGCGGGCCGGCGGGCGGAGGCCGGCGTGGCCGCGGGCGGCGGCGAGAACGGCGGCGGGGTCGGGGCGGGGAACGGCGTGGGGCCGCCGGCGACGGGGTACGCCGAAGCGGCGAGGCGCTTCTTGGCCGAGCTGCGTCGCACCAACGTCACGATGACCAGGATGAGGGCCAGGAGGAACCCGAGGCCACCGACGACGATGCCCCCGACCAGCAGCCCGACGAACCGGCCGAGCGGCAGCTGACCCACCCGGACCGTCGCCTCCCCCGGACCGTTCGTCTCGAAGGTGTAGACCCCGGCCGACTGCACGTCGATGCGACCCAGCGACGTGAAGGACAGGCCACCGGTCTCGGCGTCGTAGCTGCCCAGCTCGGACGTGAGCACCACGAACGAGCCGTCCGGCGCGGTGACGGTCACGTCCACCGCGGTGGCGCTGATGCTCGAGTCGGTGGGGGTGCCGGCGAAGACCCAGTACTCACCGGACCCGAGCCTGACCTCGGCCGTCTGGGGGACGTCGATCTCGGCGAAGTCACTGATGGCGTTGGCCACGGTTCCCACCGCGATCGCGACCATCACGATCCCGGCGATGGCGGTGACCACGAAGATCACGAGAGCGATCCAGAACCCCGCGAAGGGCAGCTTCGGGCGTGGCTGGGTGGTCACAGGACTGGCCATGGGTGCACTCTCGCGCATCCCAGGCCCGCAGTGCGTCGGTTCGTCGGCTCACCCCGAGAGGCGTTGCCCGACGAGGGCCAGCCGATCGTCGGGCTGGACCACGGCCACCCGGACGAACGGTGCACCCGCCGGTCCGTAGAACTCGCCCGGGCTGACGAGGACCCCCCCGTCGCGGGCCAGCCGACGAGCCAGGCTCCAGGCGTCGCCGTCGGGTGCCGGGACCCACAGGTAGAACGCGCCGTCGGGCATCTCCGCCGGCACCCCTGCGGCGGTGAGCACCGCCGACATCTCGGCCAGGCGACGGCGGTACCGGTCGCACTGCTCGTCGACGTGGCCGTCGTCGTCCCAGGCGGCCACCGCCGCGGCCTGCACCGGTCCGGGCACCATGAAGCCTGCGTGCTTGCGGACCTCGGAGAGGTAGTGCACGAGATCCCCGTCGCCGGCGTAGAAGCCCGCTCGGGCCCCGGCGAGGTTGGAGCGCTTCGACAGCGAGTGCACCGCCACGACGCCGTCGGTGCCGTGCTCGAGGATGGTCCGACGCCGACCGGTCCACGTGAACTCGACGTAGCACTCGTCGCTGAAGACGGGCACGCCGTGACGACGTCCCCAGGCCGCTTCGGCCCCGAGGTCGCCGAGGGCGCCGGTGGGGTTGGCGGGGGTGTTCACCCACAGGCACAACGCGCGTTCGACGTCGGCAGGGTCGATGGCGTCCAGGTCGAGGAGCCCGTCGGGCCGGGCCGCGACGGGCACCGCGGCGTGCGCCCGCCAGCGTGGCTCCCATGGCGTAGGTCGGGTAGCTGATGGAGGGGTACAGCACCGTGTCGCGGACGGGTCCCGCAGACGGAGCCAGTGGGGAACGCCGGCCACGAACTCCTTGGTGCCGATGCAGGCGGCGAGCTCGCCTGCCGGCACGTCCACGCCCAGTCGTCGCTCGAGCCAGCCGGATGCGGCGTCTCGGTACGCCGCCGACCCGATCGAGGCCGGATAGCCCCGCTCGGCACCGGAGTCGCGCGAGTGCCGCGATGACGGCCGGCGGAGGGGGATCGCACGGAGTGCCGATGGAGAGATCCACGATCCCGCCCTCGTGGTGCGCAGCCAACGGCTTCAGCTCGTCGAGGCGGTCGTACGGGTAGGGCGGCGGCACGAAGCCGGCTGGGGAAGCCATCAGGGGGCAGTGTGGCCTGTGGCCGCCGGTGCATCGGTCACGAACTCACGCAGACGGTGCACCGAGGCGGCATCGAGGCGGGCCCGCACGGTCATCCCGTCGTCGACGACCTCGGACCCGAGCACCTCGCCCTCGCGGTGCAGGGCGGCGAGCACGTCGCCGCGGTCGAACGGGACGTGGAGCTCGACCACCGACGACAACCCCCGCAGCCGATCGCCGACCGTGCGCAGCAGCACCTCGATGCCGTCGCCGGTCGCGGCGCTGATGGCCACCGACCCGTCGTGCAGCGTGCACAGGCGGTCCGCCGCGCCCGGGTCGAGATCCCGCTTGTTCACCACGAGCAGCTGGGGGACGTCGCCGGCGCCGATCTCTTCGAGCACGGCGTTGACGGCGTCGATCTGCTCCTGGGGCTCCGCCGCGGACCCGTCGACCACGTGGACGAGCAGATCGGCGTCGATCACCACCTCGAGGGTGGATCTGAACGCTTCGACGAGCTGGTGCGGCAGCTTGGTGATGAACCCCACGGTGTCGGTCATCAGCACCGATTCGCCACCGGGGAGCTGGAGACGACGCGTCGTGGCGTCGAGGGTGGCGAAGAGGCGGTCCTCCACGAGCACGCCGGCGGCAGTGAGCCGGTTCAGCAGCGTCGACTTGCCGGCGTTGGTGTAGCCGACGATGGCGGCGGTGTGGAGTTGGGAGCGCTGACGGGCTTTGGCCTGGGTGCGCCGGACGCGAGTCACGCCCCGGAGCTCGCCCTCGAGCTTGTGCATGCGCCGAACGAGGCGACGGCGGTCGATCTCGAGCTGGGTCTCACCACCACCCTGCCGGGCACCGATGCCGCCACGCTGCTGCGAGAGCTGCTTGCCCCGACCCCGCAACCGGGGCAACCGGTACCGGATCTGCGCCAGCTCGACCTGGGCCTTGCCCTCCTGGCTGGAGGCGTTCTGCCCGAAGATGTCGAGGATCACCGCAGTCCGGTCGATCGCCGTGCGTCCCAGGAGCTTCTCGAGGTTGCGCTGCTGCCCGGGGCTGAGCTCGTCGTCGAAGACGACGGTGTCGACGTCGAGCTGCTCGCACAGCATCCGGAGCTCGTCGACCTTCCCCGAGCCGAGGAAGGTGGCCGGATCCGGATGGTGGCGGCGCTGCACGACCCGCCCGACGACGTCGGCGCCCGCAGTGTCCACGAGCAGTGCCAGCTCGTCGAGATGGCGATCGGTGTCCTCCTCGACGTCGTGGGGGCGACTGACCCCGACGATGACGATCTTCTCCCGGAAGGCCCGATCGATCAGGCCGGCCGACGTGCCGCCGAAGTCACCGAAGGCTCCCCGGTGGGTGGCGGGCGCGAGGTCGATCGGCGACGTCGATCGACGGCACGTCGTCCCCGGCATCGCCCACCCCTGGATCCACGTCCGGATCGGCGAGATCGGAGGTGTCGACGTCGTCGCCGTCCCCGGCCACGAGGGAGGTCCCGGGCACCTCGCCCGGGACGACGGGGTCACGCATCCGGCAGCTCGACGGTGGCGATGTGCTGGGTCGGTCCGATCAACAGCGGCTCGGGGCCGTCGAGGGACACCTCGGCGGACCCCCCGGGCATGTCGACGCGCACGTCGGGACCGACGAGGCCCCACTGGTGAGCCAGATGGGCCGCCGCGACAGCACCGGTGCCGCACGCTTCGGTCGCACCGGCCCCCCTCTCCCAGACGCGCAGGCGAAGGGCGTCGGCGCCACCGGCCACGGCGATGAACTCGACGTTCACGCCGTCCGGGAAGCGCTGCTCGAGCCAGGGGCCGTCGGCTTCCAGGTCGACGGCGTCGACATCGTCGACCAGGACCACGAGGTGCGGGTTGCCCATGTCGACGGTGCCGTGGCGACGCGGCGCCAGGCGTTCGGCGACCGCGGGAGCCACCTCGGGCCCCTGTCCTGGGGCGCCCATCGCGACGCTGACCATGGCCAGCCGCTGGTCGGGATCGTCGTGCACGGCGAGATGGCGAACGCCGCCGTCGGTGCCCACCACGTAGTCGGCGCTGTGCTCGCCGCGGGCCTCGGCCATGCGCCTGGCCCAGACAGCGGATCCCGTTGCCGCTCATCTCGGCGAGGCTGCCGTCGGCGTTCCAGAGCGTCATGACCACGTCGACTCCGGAGGGGTCGGCTGCGGGACGGCCGCCGAGGATCAGGCCGTCGGCGCCGATGCCCCGGCGGCGGTCGCACAGGGCACGAGCGCGGTCGCCGTCCATGGCGACGGGGCCGTTGACCTCCTCGAGGACGACGAGGAAGTCGTTGCCGAGTCCGTGATGCTTGGAGAGGTGCATGAGGACCTCAGTCTCCCAGCATCTGGTCGAGACTCACCAACGCGATGGCCGTTGCGGCGTCGTCGAGCGCTCCGGCGTCGGCGGGACCGGCGGCCAGATCGATCCAGGCGAGGCGTGGATCGCGCCGGAACCAGCGCTCCTGACGCCGGGCGAATCGCCGGGTGCGGGTCACGGCACGGGCGAGGACCTCGTCGAGCGGAGAGCCGTTCTCGAGGTGGTCGAGGATCTCGGCGTAGCCGAGGGCCTGGCGAGCGGTCCTCGACAGCCCGGCGGGTCTCGCCAGCGAGGCGGCGGACCTCCTCGACGAACCCTTGGGCGAGCTGGTCGTCGTAGCGCTGGGCGATCCGGGCGTCGAGCACCGCCCGCGGGCGGCGGAGCCCGATCACCGGGAAGGGAAGCGGCAGGGTAGGCATCGACGCCGGGACCGAACGAGGAGAACGGCCGACCCGCGCCGAGGGTGACCTCGAGCGCCCGCAGCACCCGGCGCCTGTTGGTCGGCTCCATCCGGGCGGCCGCCACCGGGTCGAGCGCGGCCAGTCGGGCGTACAGCACGGCGAGATCGGGCTCCGCGTCGAGCTCGCCCCGGACCTCCGGGAAGCGCCCCGGGATCTCGAAGTCGTCGACGACGGCCTGCAGGTACAGACCGGTGCCGCCCACCAGCAGCCCCCGCCGGCCCCGCCGCTCCAGGTCGGCGAGCACGGCCTCGGCCGCCTCCCGAACCTGGACAACGAGAAGTCCTCGTCGGGATCGACGAGGTCGATCAGGTGGTGGGGCACCTCGGCCCGCTCGGCCGGCGACGGCTTGGCCGTGCCGATGTCCATCCCGCGGTAGACCTGCATCGAGTCGACCGAGACGATCTCGATGTCGGGTCGGCGACGGGCCAGTGCCATGGCCAGCGCCGACTTCCCCGACGCGGTGGCGCCCACCAGGGCCACGTGCTGTGGCCCCGGCCGGAAGGACGTGCGCCCCGCGGCTGCAGCCACGCTCAGCCGGCGGCGACCGGGATGCGGGTGCGGTGCCGCGGCGCGGCGCAGCACCTCGAGCAGCTCGCCGCGGAGGAAGTGCGGTCCGGCGTCGGTCGACCTGCACGGCGGCGAGGGTGCCCGGCCGCAGCATCGGCGCGGCCGAAGGGAAGTGGACGAGCTTGTTCTGGCGTGGTGCGCCCGGTGAGCACCGACCGGTCACGCTTGCTCGGCCCCTCGACGACGACGTCCTCGATCCGTCCGATACGGGCGCGGTGCTTGGCCAGCGCCGAGCGCTCGACCACGACCCGGAGCCGTTCGAACCGCTCGGCCACGACGTCGGGGGGCACGAACCGGTCGACCATCGCGGCCGCCTCGGTCCCGCGGCGTGGCGAGTAGATGAAGGTGTAGGCCGTGTCGTACTGCGCGCTGGCGACGCACCTCGAGGGTCTGGGCGAAGTCGGCATCGGTCTCGCCGGGGAAGCCGACGATGATGTCGGTGGTGACGGCGAGGTCGTCGATGGCCGACCGTGCGTCGGCCAGACGGGCGAGGTAGCGCTCGGCGGTGTAGCCGCGGTGCATGGCGGCCAGGACGCGATCGCTGCCGGACTGCAGCGGCAGGTGCAGGTGGGGGCAGACCTCGGCGGTGCGTGGCCATGGCCGCGATGGTCTCGGGGCGGAGGTCCTTGGGGTGCGGCGAGGTGTAGCGCACCCGCTCGATGCCCTCGACCGCGGCCACGCGCCCGGAGCAGGTCGGCGAACAGCGGACGGGGCCGCCGAGCCGGGTCGTCGGCCCAGTCGGCCCCGGCCACGGCCTCGTCGCCGGGCGACGCGACCGCGCCGCGAAGCGCGGTGGTGAGGTCGCGGCCGTAGGAGTTGACGTTCTGGCCGAGCAGGGTGACCTCGATCACCCCGTCGGCGGCGAGGCGCTGCACCTCGGCGACCAGGTCCCCGAAGGGCCGGCTGATCTCGCGCCCGCGCACGGCGGGCACGATGCAGAACGCGCAGGCGTTGTCGCACCCGATCTGGATGGTGACCCAGGCCGAGTGGTCGACCTCGCGGCGCACCGGCAGCGCCGACGGGCCAGGCCTCGGCCTCGTCGAGGGCCTCGTCCCAGATCTCGACGACCGGGCCCGAGACCCGGGACTCGTGGAGCAGCTCCACCGCGCGGTGCACGTTGTGGGTGCCGACCACCACGTCGACGTGGGCGGCCCGCTGGACCAGGTCCTCGCGATCCTTCTGGGCCAGGCACCCGCTGACGATGATCTCCATGCCCGGCCGGGCTGCCTTGGCCGACTTGAGATGGCCGAGCGTGCCGTACAGCTTGTTGTCGGCGTTCTCCCGGATGCAACAGGTGTTGAGCACGACGACGTCGGCGTCGTCACCCGATGCCGCCGGGACGAGTCCGTCGGCTTCGAGCAGTCCGGCGATGCGCTCGGAGTCGTGCTCGTTCATCTGGCACCCGAAGGTGCGGATGGCGTAGGTGCGGCCGTCGGTCACGGGCCGAGGCTACCGGCGTCGCCCCGCCCACCTCGATGGCGGGACGCGGGCCACGCCGGTGCCCGGGGATCAGCCGTCGAGGCTGATGGGCAGGTCGTCGAGCTCGGACATCACGTCGTCGCCCTCCGCAGCGGCGTCATCGACCGCTCCGATGCCGACCTGGGTGAGGATGCGCTCGGAGACCTCGACCATGATCTCGGGGTTCTCGGCCAGGAACGTCTTGGAGTTCTCCCGGCCCTGCCCGAGCTGCTCGCCGTCGTAGGTGTACCAGGCACCGGACTTCTTGACGATGCCGAGGTCGACGCCGATGTCGAGCAACGAGCCCTCACGGCTGATGCCCCTGCCGTACATGATGTCGAACTCGCACTGCTTGAACGGCGGGGCCACCTTGTTCTTGACCACCTTGACCCGGGTGCGGTTGCCCACGACCTCCACGCCGTCCTTGATGGCCTCGATGCGACGGATGTCGAGCCGGACCGACGAGTAGAACTTGAGCGCCCGGCCGCCGGGGGTGGTCTCGGGGCTGCCGAACATCACGCCGATCTTCTCGCGCAGCTGGTTGATGAAGATGCACACGGTGTTGGACTTGTTGAGGTTGGCGGTGAGCTTGCGCAGCGCCTGGCTCATGAGCCGGGCCTGGAGGCCCACGTGGCTGTCGCCCATCTCGCCCTCGATCTCGGCCCGCGGCGTGAGCGCCGCCACCGAGTCGATGACGATCACGTCGAGGGCACCGGAGCGCACCAGCATGTCGGTGATCTCGAGGGCCTGCTCGCCCGTGTCGGGCTGGGAGATGAGCAGCTCGTCGATGTCGACGCCGATGTTGTTGGCGTAGACCGGGTCCATGGCGTGCTCGGCGTCGACGTAGGCGCAGATGCCGCCGTTGCGCTGGGCCTCGGCCACGACGTGCATGGCCAGGGTGGTCTTGCCCGAGGACTCGGGGCCGTAGATCTCGACCACCCGCCCCCGGGGCAGACCCCCGACGCCGAGGGCGATGTCGAGGGCCAGCGCACCGGTCGAGATGGTCTCGATCGCGCATGGTGCCCTTCTCGCCCATCTTCATGACCGAGCCCTTGCCGAACTGCTTCTCGATCTGCCCGAGGGCCATGTCGAGTGCCTTGTCTCGCTCCACGGTGAGTCTCCTGAAGTGGTCGTGGCGCTGGTTGCGCCTGCGAATCGGTTGTGGTCCTGCGGGCCGGCCGGCGGCTCGGCGATGGGACGACCCTACGAAGGGGGTGTGACAGTGACGGCCGGTCGGGCGGTGGGCTGTCGGACGGTGGGCGGCTGAAGGGTGGACTGCTGTGGTGGTCCGGCCAGGTACGGATCGCCCGGATCGGGATCAGCCGGTCCGGGCGGTGGAAACAACAGCAGTGTAAGTACGAACAACCGTTCGGTCAAGCATCTCCGACGCCCACCCCACGCCAGGCCGGTGGACGGCGCCCGCGGCCCGCGCAGAGGCGGACCACACAGCGCTCGTTGGTATCGTCCACGGGGTCGCGGTCCGCCCTCGAGACCTCCCAGGAGCCCCCATGAGCCAGCCCCTCCCGACCGATCCCGCCGAGCGCGAGGCGCTGCTGCGAGAGCGGCTCACCCCCTTGCAGTACCAGGTCACCCAGCAGGCCGGCACCGAGCGGGCGTTCACCGGCACCTACTGGGACACCAAGGACGACGGCGTCTACCGCTGCGTCGTGTGCGACACCGCGCTGTTCACCTCGGACACGAAGTACGACTCGGGCACGGGCTGGCCCAGCTTCTGGACCGCCGTCGACGACGGCGCGGTGACGACCAACGTCGACCGCACCGCCGGGATGGTGCGCACCGAGGCGCTCTGCGCCACCTGCGGCGCCCACCTGGGCCACGTCTTCGACGACGGTCCCGCGCCGTCGGGGCTGCGCTACTGCATGAACTCGGCCTCGTTGCGACTCGACCCCGCAGGCGACGAGCCGACGCCGACGGCTGAGACCCGCCTCCGACCCGACACCGGGCGGAGGGGTTCAGCGAGCCAGGAGCCGACGACGCAGGTGGTCGAGCAGGGAGATCACCGTGAACTGACGGATCTGCTCACGCCCACCGGGCAGGCGGAGCATCGCGGTCTCGGTGACCCCGTCGAGGCAGCTGGCGATGAAGACCGTGCCCGGCTGGATCCCCTCCTGCGGGTCGGGTCCGGCCACCCCGGTGGTCGCCAGGCCGACGTCGGCGCCCAGGACGCGGCAGACGCCTTCGGCCATCGCCGCCGCGGCGTCGTCGGACACGACCGGGCCCGGCGCGACCTCCAGGAGGTCGTGCTTCACCTCGCTGGCGTAGGACGTGACGCCGCCGCGTAGGACCTGGCTGGCGCCCGGCACGCCCGTGAGGCGGGCCGTCACCAGGCCGCCGGTCACCGATTCGGCCACGCCCAGCGTCAGTCCCGCCGACCGGAGCGCATCGAGCACCACCACCTCCATCGACTCGTCGTCGAGGGAGAAGACGTAGCCGTCGAGCACGTCGGCGACCAGGGCCACCTCGAGGGCCAACACCTCGTCGGCGGCCTCGGCGGTGGCGGCCTTGGCGGTGAGGCGGACCTTCAGGCCCTCGATACCGCTGGCCAGGAACGCGATGGTGGCTCGACTGGACGGGTCGACGCGGTCGAGCTCGTCGATGCGCGCCGCGAGCATCTCGGCGATCCCCGACTCGCTGTGGCCCCAGGTGCGCACGGTGCGGCTGCGGATGACGCCGGTGTCGCCGGCCCGACGCCGCAGCTCGGGGATGACGGTGCCGGCGACCATCTCCTTCATCTCGTAGGGAACCCCCGGTACGGCGAAGACGACCTTGTCCCCCACCGGGCAGATCAGGCCCGGTGCCGTTCCCGGCTGCTGCGGGATGCGGGTGGCGCCCACGGGCACCAGGGCCTGGCGCAGGTTGTTGGCCGGCATCTCGCGCCCACGACCGCCGAACATCGCCGCGAGGCGCTCGACGACCTCGGGATCCTCGACCAGCTCGACGCCCATCACGTCGGCGATGACGTCACGGGTGATGTCGTCCTGGGTGGGTCCGAGCCCCCCGCAGACGATGACGGCGTCGCTGCGGTCGAGCGCGGTCCTCAACGAGGTGGCGATCCGCTCCCAGTTGTCGCCGACCTTCGTCTGGACGAAGGAGTCGATCCCGGCGAGTGCGAGCTGCTCACCGATCCACGACGAGTTGGTGTCGACGATCTGACCGAGCAGGAGCTCGGTCCCCACGGCCACCACTTCACAGTTCACCCTGCTCCTCCTCCGGTCGGCGGGCTGAACCTAGTGCCGGACCGGGACGGAGGTGTCGGCCCGGAGGCGCCAGACCAGAGCGACGTGCGCGGCGGCGAGGCCGGCGAAGGCGATGAGCAGCCCGCTGGGGGTGAACCAGTCGTAGAACCACGCCCCGGCACCCAACGCCACCACGACCAGGGCGGACCCGACCCGGGCGACGGTGAGGGGGACGATCGGCCTGCGCTCGCCGAGCGCACCGAGGACGGCGAGACCGGAGTACACCAGCACGAATCCCGCCGAGAGGATGACGATCACCTTGCGATCGACAGCCGTCTCGTCGATCTCGATGTACTTCGAGATCCCCACGGCCACGGTGACGATGCCGATCTGCAACGGGAGGTGGACGAGGGTCCACAGCTCGGCGCGCATCATGCCCGGCCTGATCCCGGCCTTGGGGACGTCGTCGAAGTACATGAAGAAGATCGCGAACACGGCGACGAACTCGACCAGGATGGCCGTCGACGTCGGTGCGGTCGATGGAGCCCTCCGACACGACGAGCCCGACCTTCACGAAGGCCTCGCCGCACATGATGAGCGTCAACAGCGCGGCGCGCTCCACGAGGTGGTGCACGTCGACCGGTGGGCTGGCCTCCCGGCGCTTCCCGATGGCGGTGGGCACCAGGAGCAGGAGGATCATGACCACGCCGACCACGCTGTCGAGCGTGTCGGGCAGGACGATCATGGTCGAGGCGAGCACCGCGGCGGCCACGAGCCGGTTGCGACGATGCGCCATCCACGCGGCGTCGGTCGGGTCGACGCGCATGGCCCGCTGGTGCATGACCGCCACGACGACCAGGGCGAGGCCGTAGGCCAGGCCCACGAAGTCGTTGTTCGAGGCCTCCTTGTCGGCGAAGGCCAGGACGCTGAGCATGATGAGGAACATCTGCGCCAGCACCAGGGTCCGGTGACCGAGGTCGTCGACGCGCTCGACGTTCGTCAACGTCGTGGTCTGGAACCACAGCAGCCACAGGAAGACGAACATCAGCAGCGCTTCGAATCCGACGGTCCACGAGGCGTCGGCCGAGAAGGTGTTCGAGAGGACCATCGTGGAGGCGACGAAGACCAGGTCGTAGAACAGCTCCAGGAAGCCGACCGGCGGCGCCGGGGCCGCGGGGTTCCCTCCCGGGGCTGCGGGATCGCGTGCGTCGTCCACCGTCACGACCGAGATGCTACGAGTGACGACGAGCCGTCAGTGTCGGCGCAGGTCCTCGGTGGAGTTCGGCGCCACGCACGACGACGGCCCCTCCGGGTGTCGTGCGGTCCGCTACGGCCTGATCCCGCTGCGGTCGCCGCCCGTCGTGGCGGCGCGACGCCCGTCGACCAGGTACTGCGCGGCGCTCAGCACGGACAGGAAGGCGGCGAGGTAGAGCAGGCCGTCGGCCAGCCAGGTGACGTCGGTGAGAGGCGGCATGAGCACCGCGCCGACGGCGAGGGACTGCACGAGGGTCTTGGCCTTCGCGGAGAACCGGGCCGGGATGGCGAGACCGCGACGACCCCAGTAGACGCGGTACAGGCTCATCGCCACCTCGCGCACGGCGATGATCGCCACCGGCCACACCGGGAACCGGTCGACGGCGACCAGCGCGAACAGCGATCCCAGGACGAGGATCTTGTCGGCGAGCGGGTCGAGGAAGGCCCCGCTGCGGGTGGTGCCGTGCCGGCGGGCGATCCACCCGTCGACGCCGTCGGTGAGCGACAGCACCGTGAAGACGAACCAGACGAGCCACCCGCTCGGGCTGTCGCTGATCATGGCGAACAGCAGCGGCGAGACGAGCAACCGGATGACGGTGAGGGCGTTGGCGGGCGTGGCGAGCGCCGAGGGGCCGTACCCGGGGAGCGGCTCGGGTCCGGCGGATTCGCCGTCGGAGCGCGGGTGGGTCTCCGGCGTCACGACGCGCCTCCCCGGGTCCCTGCGGCGTCGGCGAGGCCGGACATGGTCGCGCACGGCTCGGCGATCAGGTCGGGTCCCAAGGCGTCCACGACGCGCACCGACGCGATGCTTCCCACCTCCATCGACTCCGGCACGACGACGATCCCGTCGATCTCCGGCGCCTCGCGGTGCGATCGAGCCTGGCCAGGTGCGTCCACGAGGACTTCGACCACCGAACCGATCAGTTCGTCACGTCGGGCCGCGGTGATGGCGTCCTGGAGCTCGCGGAGCTCGGCCAGGCGCTCGTCGACCAGCGGGCGGGGCACCTGCCCGTCGAGGCCGGCGGCATGGGTGCCCTCCTCCTTCGAGAAGGAGAAGAACCCGCACCAGTCGAGCTGGGCGTCGGCGACGAACGACAGGAGGGCATCGTGGTCGTCCTCGGTCTCGCCGGGATAGCCCACGATGAAGTTCGACCGGAAGGTGGCGTCGGGCTGGCGGGCACGGATGTCGCCGATGCGGCTCAGGAAGCGTCCACCGTCGCCCCATCGCCGCATCCGCCGCATGAGCGGGGGTGACACGTGCTGGAGCGACAGGTCGAAGTAGGGCACACCGGTGGCACAGATGGCGTCGATGAGGCCGTCGGTGAGATCGGACGGATAGAGGTAGAGCAGTCGGGTGCGGTCCACCCGTGCGGCCACCGCCTCGACGAGGGCCACGATCGAGCGATCCCCCACTCCTTGGTCGCGACCGTACGCGGCGAGGTCCTGGGCCACGAGCACGATCTCCCGCGCCCCGAGGGCGTCGACCTCGGCGAGCACGTCGGCCATCGCCCGCGAGCGCTGCTTGCCGCGGAAGGTGGGGATGGCGCAGAAGCCGCACGCGCGGTCACAGCCCTCGGCCACCTTCACGTACGCCCACGGTGCCGTTGCCGCAGGGCGCGGGAGGTTGAGCAGGTCGAAGGAAGGAACCCGGGCCGCGCCGGCCTCGGGCTTGGTGCCCAGGGTGACCGGGACGCCGAACCCCGAGACCGCGTCGACCTCGGGCAGCGCGTCGGCCAGCTCGTCGCCGTAGCGCTCGGCCATGCAGCCGGTCACGACCAGCTCTGTGCCGTCACGGCGGGCGTCGGCGAGGGCGAGGATCGTGTCGACCGACTCCTGGCGGGCCTCCTCGACGAAGGCGCAGGTGTTGACGACGACCAGGTCGGCCGACTCGGGAGAGGCGGCGGCGGCGTAGCCGTCGCGGACCAGCTGGCCGACGAGCTTGTCGGAGTCCACCTGGTTCTTCGGGCACCCGAGCGTCTCGATCCAGTAGCTCCGGGGCATGGGGTCATCGTAGGCGGGGCCCGCTCCGCCACCCCACTGCATCGGCACCCCGATGCATCCGGCACCCGACGCATCCGGCACGGCTCAGGGGGTCCGGAGCCTCCCGAGAGCGACGGCGAGCGACAGGGCGGTCAGCGACAGGCCCTCCGTGATCCGCCCGTCGACCAGGGCGCGACGGACCTCGGCCGTCGGGACCCAGTCGATCCGTTCGGCCTCACCCGGGTCGGTCGGCTCGCCCACCCGGTCGGCGCCGCGGGAGCAGAAGAGGTGGAAGGTCTGGTCGACGGCGCCGGGCATCGGGTGGTAGGTCGTCATGGGCTCGGGGCGGCGCGGACGCCAACCGGACTCCTCGATCGCCTCACGCACCGCGCCGTCGATCGGTGCTTCGCCCACCTCGAGGTTGCCGGCGGGGATCTCCCACCCCCAGGAGTCGGTGATGAACCGGTGCCGCCACAACAACAGCACCGCATCGGCGTCGGGGTCGTGGATCACCGTCCCGGCGGCCTGGGTGGGGAAACGTAGGACGTGGTGATCGAAGCGGGCTCCGCCCGGCACCTCGACGTCGACCAGGCGCAGGCTCATCCAGTCGCTCTCGTAGAGCGACCGTTCGCCGTGCTCGATCCAGCGCATCGCTACCGACCGTCGAGCAGCTCGTCGAGCGCGGCCATCGAGGGCGCGAAGTAGAAGGCGCCCGACGTGGGGGTGGAGAAGTCGGTGAGGCGATCACGGATGCCGTCGGCCACGCCGAACATCCGGTCGAGCATCACCCGGAAGCGCTGTTGCTCGGCGCTGAAGGCGAGGAAGTAGAGGCCCTTCTCGCCGACCCGGCCGAAGGGCACCGATCGTCGGTAGATCTCGGCCTCCTCCCCGTCGATGTCGACCTCGGCCCGGGCGATGTGGGCGTCGACGGGCTTGTGGGCCTCGTCGAGCTCGACGCTGTCGACCTTTGTGCGGCCGATGACCTTTTCCTGCTCGGGGACCTCGAGGGCCTCGAAGGCGTCCAGGTCGTGGACCCACCGCTGCGTGAGCACGTGGCACCCCCCGGCGCCCAGTCGACCCTCGGGCACGCAGGCCACACCGATCGCCTCGGCCAGAGGGGGGTTGGCCGAGCCGTCGACGAAGCCGGTCAGGTCACGGCTGTCGTGGTAGACGAAGCCGGGCTGCTCGAGCGCGACCGTGGCGACCGGAGCGAGCGCCGCGACGGCTTGGCGTGCGGCGTCGAACACGACGTCCTCACCGGTGCCGTGCACCCAGACCCACACGTCGTGCTGCGTCGACGGGGCGACGTGACCGTCCAGGCCGTCGACGATGGAGAACGGCGCCAGGTCGTCGGGATGGTCGCTGCGGCGGAGACGGTGCCACAACGACGGTCCGAAGCCGACGATCAGGTTGGCGCCGCCGGTGGTCACCGTCGGCTGGCGGAGGTCGTCGAGGGCTGCGATCACGTCGCCCTCGGTGGCTTCGGGACCGACGTCGAGCTCGAGCAGGTAGTGGCTTCGGGTGCCCTGGGCGAAGATCCCCGGCTGGGGAACGGCGGTCGTCACCTCCCGAGCGTAGCGAGCGACCCGATCGGGGCTCGCCCGTCGCGCTCAGTCCCCGTCGTCGCCGACACTGTCGAGCTCTTCGGGGGTCATCAGCACGGCACGCGCCTTCGAGCCCTCCGACGGGCCGACCACGCCCTGCTGCTCGAGGAGGTCCATCAGGCGACCGGCGCGGGCGAAGCCGACGCGGAGCTTGCGTTGCAGCATCGAGGTGGATCCGAGCTGGGAGCGCACCACGAGCTCCATGGCCTGCCGGGTCAGCTCGGCGTCGTCGTCGTCGCCGCTGCCCCCGCTGCCTCCCGGTGCGCCGGGCGTGGCCGAGACGTCGTCGGAGCCCTGCACGGTGTCGTCGTAGGCGATCTCGGGCGACTGGCGGCGCCAGAACCCCACCACGGCGCGCACCTCGGCCTCGGTGACCCACGCGCCCTGGATGCGCTGGGCGATGCTCGAGCTGGGTCCGAGCAGCAACATGTCGCCGCGGCCCAGGAGCTTCTCGGCGCCACCCTGGTCGAGGATCACCCGGCTGTCGGCCAGGCTCGACACGGCGAACGCGAGGCGGGCGGGCACGTTGGCCTTGATCACACCGGTGATCACGTTCACCGAGGGGCGCTGCGTGGCGATCACCAGGTGGATGCCCACGGCGCGGGCCATCTGGGCGATGCGACAGATCGACTCCTCCACGTCGCGCGCCGCCACCATCATCAGGTCGTTCAGCTCGTCGACCACGATCAGGATGTACGGCAGGCGCTGGTACTCGACGCCCTCGCTGGGATCGCGGTAGAGGTCACCGCGGTCGTAGGCGGCGTTGTAGCCGTTGATGTCGCGGAAGCCGATCTCGCTGAGCAGGTCGTAGCGCCGCTCCATCTCGCGCACTGCCCACGACAGGGCATTGGCGGCCTTCTTGGGGTTCGTGACCACCTGGGTCAACAGGTGCGGCAGGCGGTTGTACTGCCCGAGCTCGACGCGCTTGGGGTCGACGAGGATGAGGCGGACCTCGTCGGGGGTGGTGCGCATCAAGATGGACGTGATCAACGAGTTGATGCCCGACGACTTGCCCGCACCCGTGGCCCCGGCGATCAGGAGGTGCGGCATCTTGGCCAGGTCGGCCATCACCGCACGGCCGTTGATGTCACGTCCGATGACGACCTCGAGCGGGTTGGTGGCCGCCTTGGCCTCGGGGGAGGCGAGGATGTCGCCGACGGCCACGAGCTGGCGGGCGTCGTTGGGCACCTCGATGCCGATGGCCTGCTTGCCCGGGATGGGCGCCAGGATGCGCACGTCGGCCGAGGCCATGGCGTAGGCGATGTCCTTGTGGAGGCTCGTGACGCGAGCCACCTTCACACCGGGGGCCAGCTCGAGCTCGTAGCGGGTGACGGTCGGGCCCACGACCATGCCGACCAGACGGGTGTCGACGCCGTGCTCGGCGAGCGCGCTCTCGAGGGTGCGGCCCCGCTCCTCGACGAGGCGGCGGTCGACCTCCTGATGCTCCGAACGCTCCAGCAACTTCGCCGGAGGCAGCTTCCAGTGGACCGGCTTGGCGGTCGGGGCGATGGGCATGGCCAGCTGCTCGACCTCGTGGGGCACGTCGGCCGCGGTCGGCACGTGGAGCACCGGCTCCAGGTCGTCGCGGAGGTCGAGCTCGATGTCGTCGTCGCCGGCGTGAGCGGCAGGATCGATGATGGCGTCGAGTTCGTCGGGGTCGATGTCGAGCAGGGCGGCGTCGTCCTCGCCGGCCACGAACACCTGGAGACCGGCGGCGTCGGTGTCGTCCTGCAGCGGCGCCGACCGGGACCCGCCGGTGACCAGCTCGTCGTCGGCTTCGACGTCGTACACCCCGCTCGGTTCGGGTGCGTTGCGGCCGAGCACGAAGAGCGAGTCGAGGCCTCGACGGGCCAAGCCCTGCACGGGCTTGACGGTGTCGGCGGTGCGCCCGGCGGCGGTGCGCACGGAGATGCCGGTGACGATGACGAGGCCGATCACCCCGACCGCGACGAGGAGGAGCGCAGCGCCCCACGTCGCGAGGAGGCCCCCGAGGGGGTTGGCCACCGCCGCGCCGAGGTAGCCCCCGGCGTCGATGAACGACGAGAGCTCGTCGCCGAAGGGCGGAGCTCCCTTGGCGAGGTGGAACAGACCGGTGGCGGAGATCACCAGGAGCACGGAACCCACGATCACCCTCGTGGTGCGCCGGGGCACGGCGCTGTCGCCCTCGTGGGGGCCCCGCAGGAGGATGGCACCGCCGACGACGAGCGCCACGGGGGCCAGGACCCGCAACACGCCCACGAGCGAGCCGAAGGCATCGCCGAGCCCACGGCCGAGCGGCCCGGCGAGGTCGGCGTAGATGCCGAGGCCGCTGAGCAACCCGAGCGCGATGAGGGCGACGCCCCAGACGTCGTGGCCGTGGCCCTCGAAGGCGCGTCGCACGGGGCCGGGGCCGGTCGCTCTCGCCGCCGTCGCAGGACGGCCCTTGGGCGCGGTGGTCCCCTTGGTGCGTCCCGAGCCACTTCGCGAGGACGTGGTGCGCGTGCTCTTGGACCGCCCTGAGGCGGTGCCTTGTCGCTTGGTGCTCGAGCGTTGCTGAGTGGCCACAGGCGTGCGCGTTCCCTTCGGGGCCCCACTCCGCGCGCCAGCTCCGAGGGTACAAGGCCACGGGGACACAGGTGGGGATCACGCCCCATCGAGACGAGCCCTCAGCCGTGCCCCGGGCGAACCGCCCTCTCAGCCGGCGAGATGCTCGATCTCAGGGAGACGGGTCTCGAGCGGCGGCATCGCCGCGAGCTCGGAGGCGACAGCACCTGCGCCGGCACGGAACGGCGATGACGACGAGAGCACCTGCTCGAGCGCGCCGCTGATCTCCCCGGCCGTTCGCCGATCGACATCGAGCACGAGGCCGGCACCAGCACGCTCGACGGCGGCGGCGTTCTCCCACTGGTCGGCACCCAGGGGCACCACCACCAACGGAACTCCCCTCGCCAGAGTGGCGAGGACGCTTCCTGCGCCGCCATGGCAGAGCACCGCGGTCACTCGGTCGAGAAGGAACCGGGCGGGCACGTACCGTTCCACCCGGACGTTGGTGGAAGTCGGTCCGAACGAGTCGGGATCGAGCATCGGGCCGATCGTGAGGACCACGTCGGCGTCGAGGTCGGCAACCGCCTCGATGACGGCCGGCCACGGAGCGAGCGGGGACATCTCCGTGCCGAATCCGACCCAGATGGCCGGACGATCCTGACCGAACCCTGTGGCCCACCCCGGCGCCGCGAGACCCTCGCCACCGTCGATGTGAGCCGGGCGAGTGGGGCGCACGGTCGCAGCATCAGGGCGTTGCCCGAGCAGGTCGGGGAACGGATGGAGGTACGGCCCGTCGTAGAGCCCCAGATCAGGGTCCGGATCGACACCTTCCGCAGCCCAGATCGGTGCGATCGCGTCTCCCGCCATGGCCAAGGCGGCGGATGGGATCGCTCCCCCGAAGGCGACGTTCACACACGGGATCCCCCTCCGGCGGGCAAGGGGCGCGCGACGTCAGCTCCGCGCTCTCGTGGACCATCAGATCCGGCACCACCTCGTCGATGACCGGTCCGAGGTCAGTCGCCATCGGACCAGCCGCGACAGCGGCGAAGTGCCCGGCGAACATCGCACCGCGGCGATCCCCGGGGGGCATCTCGAAGATCTCCGGGAACCTGGCCCCCACCCCTTCGATCCGCTCCCTCAGGTCCAGACCGGCCGCGATCGGGGCGAACCCGAAACGCTCCACCACGCCATGGCCGGACCGACCGGTCGCCCAGAGCACGTCGTGACCCGCATCTCGGAGCGCGGTGGCCAGTGGCACCACCGGGTGGATGTGGCCGGTGCCCGGGGTCGTCGTCACCAGCACCCTCATCGCCGACCTCCTCCCGCCACCGGACGGTGCTGAGATCGACCCTAGGTCGGGCGGGCCGGACGTGCTCAGGCTTCGATGGCTCCGTGGTCGCGGCAACGGGCGTCCCAGCCCGTGGGGTGCACCTGGACCCGCAGACGACGCCCGCAGGCGGGGCAGTACCGCGGCGGCTCCAGCGGTCGGGAGCACAGTGGCGAGCGGTGCTCGGCCAGCGCCGTCCCGCAGCACGTGCAGTGAGCCGCCTCCGTCTCCGGAGCCGGCACTAGATCGCCTTGGAGAGCGCGCCGATCGGCATGGCCAGGTCGTCGAGCATCTGGAGGTCCTCCTCGGGCGACCGACCGAGCGTGGTCAGGTAGTTGCCCACGATGAGGGCGTTGATCCCGGACGTGAGGCCGAGGGCCTGGAGTTCGCGCAACGTGACCTCGCGCCCACCGGCGTAGCGCAGGATCACCGTGGGGAGGGCGAGGCGGAACAGGGCGATCCAGCGGATGGCCTCGAGCGGCTCGACCAGCGGTCGGCCGGCGAATGGCGTGCCCGGGCGCGGGTTGAGGAAGTTGACCGGCACCTCGTGGGGCTCAACGGCGCGCAGCTGGCCGAGCAGCTCGAGGCGTTGCTCGACGCTCTCGCCCATGCCGAGCAGCACACCGCAGCACAGCTCCATGCCCTCGTTCCTGACGAGTTGGCAGGTGTCGAAGCGCTCGGCCCACGAGTGGGTGGTGACGACCTGTGGGAAGAACGACTCCGCGGTCTCCAGGTTGTGGTTGTAGCGGTGCACCCCGCCGGCAGCGAAGCGCTTCGCCTGCTCGGGGGTGAGCACCCCGGCGCTCACGGCCACGTCGAGGCCGGTCTCGTCCTTCACCAGCGGCACGAGCTCGAGCACGCGCTGCATGGTGCGTTCGTCGGGGCCGCGGATGGCCAGCACGATGCAGAACTCGCTCGCGCCGAGCGCCGCCGTCTCCCGAGCGGCGGCCAGCACGTCGTTGGTCTCGAGGAAGGGGGTGGCCTGCACGGGCGACTCGAACTTGGCCGACTGGCTGCAGAAGTGGCAGTCCTCGGGGCATCCGCCGGTCTTGGCCGAGAGGATCCCCTCGACCTCGACGGTGTCGCCGCACCACGAGAGGCGCACCTCGTGGGCCAGGGCGGCGAGCGTCGGCACCGACGAATCGGGCACGTCGGCGAGGGTGGACAGCTCGGCGGCGCTCAGCATCCGCCGCTCGTCGAGCAAGGCGACCTCGGCCGAGCGGATGGCCCGGCGGGCCTCGTCGGGCGAGAGGAGGGGCCGCTCGGGCTCGGCGCTGACGGGGGTTCGACGAGAGGGCGACGGGGACGTCCGGCATGGGCGCAAAGGGTAGTGGCCGCCCGGGTGGGCTCCCGCCGCACACGAGCGGCGACGGACGACGGCCCCCTAGGCCTCCATGACCACGGGCACGATCATGGGGCGGCGCTTCGTCTGCTGGTTGACGAAGCGCCCGGCGGCACGGCGGACGTGGCGCTGGAGGTCCTCGATCGTGGTGGCGTCGTGCTGGAAGGCGTTCTTGATGGCGTCGCTCACCCGCTCGGCGCACTGGTCGAGCAGGTCCTCGGCCTCGGGGGCGTAGACCCAGCCCCGGGTGATGATCTCCGGGCCCATGAGCACGGCCCCGGTCTTCACGTCGACACCGACGATGACCACCACCACGCCCTCGTCGGCCAGCACCCGTCGGTCGCGCAGCACCCCGTCGCCCACGTCGCCGATGATCCCGTCGACGTAGAGGAAGCCCGCAGGCACCTGGCCGCTGCGGCGCAGCCCCTCGGCGTCGAGGGTGAGCTGGTCGCCGTCGAGGCACACCACCACGTTGTCGGCGGCCACGCCCATGGTGCGACCATGACGGGCGTGGGCCATGAGGTGGCGGTACTCGCCGTGCACGGGCACGAACCACTCCGGGCGGGTGATCGAGAGCAGGAGCTTGAGCTCCTCGGCCTTGGCGTGGCCGGAGGCGTGCACGTCGGCGATGCCGGAGTGCACGACCTCGGCGCCGGCGCGCAGCAGGCCGTCGATCACCTTGGACACGTCCTGCTCGTTGCCCGGGATGGGGTGCGAGCTCATGATCACGACGTCGTTGTCGGACAGCTTCAGCCAGCGGTTCTCGTTGGCCGCCATGAGCGCCAACGCCGACATCGGCTCACCCTGGGAGCCGGTGGAGATGATGCAGACCTTGGCCGGGTCGAGATCGCCGATGTCGTCGATGTCACGCAGGCGGTGGTCGGGGATCTTCAGCAGGCCCATCTCGCGTGCGAGGCGCACGTTCTTCTTCATGGACATGCCCATGGTGGCCACGGTGCGGTCGAAGGCGATGGCGGCGTCGGCGATCTGCTGGACGCGGTGCACGTGGCTGGCGAAGCACGTGGTGATGATGCGTCGGCCCTCGTAGGCGTGGAACAGGTCGTAGAGGACGCTGCCCACGCTGGTCTCCGACGCCGAGTGACCGTGCTCGTCGGCGTTCGTGGAATCCGACAGCAACAGCCGCACCCCGTCGGCCCCGGCGATGGCGCCGATGCGTCCGAGGTCGGTGAGGCGGCCGTCGACCGGCGTGAGGTCGATCTTGAAGTCGCCGCTGTGCAGGATGACGCCCTGCGGCGTGTGGAACGCCGTGGCGAAGCCGTGCGGGACCGAGTGGGTGACCGGGATGAACTCGACGTCGAACGGGCCGATGCGTCGGCGCTCGCCGTCCTTGACCGGGATGAACTCGGTGCGATCGAGCAGCCCGGCCTCCTCGATGCGGTTGCGGGCCAGGCCCAGCGTGAGCGCCGAGCCGTAGATCGGGAACGACAGCTCACGCAACAGGAACGACAGCGCGCCGGTGTGGTCCTCGTGGCCGTGGGTGGCGATGCAGCCCACGATCCGCTCGGCGTTCTCGCGCAGATAGGTGAAGTCGGGCAGCACCAGGTCGACACCGAGCATGTCGAGGTCGGGGAACATGAGCCCGCAGTCGAGCAGCATGATGGCGCCGTCGACCTCGATGCAGGCGCAGTTCCGGCCGATCTCGCCCAACCCGCCGAGGAAGGTCACCTTGACGGGAGCAGGCGTGGAGGCGTCAGCCATTCAGGTCCTCTGATCTCAGGGGGGAGGTCACGAGCCTACGACCATGGCGCTGCCGCAGCGGGACGTCACTGCGGCGGGCATCACGGCAGCCGCCCCGACGTGATCACGTGGCGTACAGGCGACGGTGGACCTCGAGGGCCCGCGACTCGAGGTCGTCGGGCGGTGGGCCGACCGGCGGTCGGCAGAACCCCGCCGGGAGGCCGAGGGCACGGAGCATGGCCTTGGCCGGCACGGGGTTGGGTGCGAGGTCGCCGGTCTCGAAATCGAAGCTCTCGATCATGCGGGCGTTGAGCTCGGTGGCTCGAGCGACGTCGCCGCCGGTGAAGGCGTCGATCATCTCGACCATCACCGGGGCGCACCAGTGCGTGGCCACACCGATCACGCCGACCGCGCCGACGGCCAGCAACGGGAGGGTGAGCGGATCGTCGCCGCTGTACACCTCGAATCCGGGCGGCGCCGCGGCGATCAGGCGGGCGGTGTCGCCGGGGCTGCCCGCGGCGTCCTTCAGGGCGACGACGTTGGGCACCTCGGCGGCCAGGCGCAGGATCACCTCCTGGCTGACCTTTCGGCCCGTGCGCACCGGGATGTCGTAGAGCACGACGGGCAGTTCGGTGGCCGCGGCCACCGTGCGGAAGTGGCCTTCGATGCCGGCCTGGGACGGTCGGTTGTAGTACGGCGTCACGATCAACACGGCGTCGATGCCGGCGCCGGCGGCCCGGGACGTGAGCTCGCAGGCGTGGCGGGTGTCGTTGGTGCCGCTGCCGGCGAGGATCGGCACGTCGACGGCCTCTCGCACCGTGCGCCAGATCGACACCTGCTCGTCATCGGTGAGGCACGACGCCTCCCCGGTGGTGCCCGTGACCACCAGCGCGTCGTTGCCCTGCTCGACCAACCACTGCGCCAGGCGGGCCGCACCCTCGTGGTCAATCGACCCGTCGTCGGCGAAGGGAGTGACCATCGCCGTCATGACAGGACCGAACCGGGGCATGGCCGGGAATCTACCCGAGCACCCGAGGGTGTCCGGCGTGGGTTGGCTCAGGTCGAGCGCAGGTCCGCGTCGGTCAGCGCGAAGTCCTCGTACTCGGCCTCGGTGTCGGCCAACGTCTCGAACTCGATGACGCCGAGCTCGGTGAAGCGGTCGCGCAGCCAACCGTCGCCGGCGTCGAGCAGACCGAGCTTGCGGCAGTTGGGCACGATCTTGGCGAAGAGCATCTGCTGGAAGATCTGCTGGTCGGGGGTGGCCATGACCACGGAGATGGCCTCCTTGACCGGCACGCCCATGCGCTCCCAGACCTCCTGTTGCAGGAACCGGTCGCGCATGCGCACCGCGGCCTCGAAGGCGAACTCCTGGCGCTCGCGGATCTCGGCCTGGCTCAGGTCGGCGTAGAACTCCTTGAGCGAGAGCACACCGAAGGCGACGTGGCGGGCCTCGTCGCTCATCACGTAGCGCAACAGCTGCTTGAGGAGGGGCTCGGTGGTCATCTGGTGCATGAACCCGAAGGCGGCGAGGGCCAGGCCCTCCACCATGATCTGCATGCCCAGGTAGGTCATGTCCCAGCGGGTGTCGGCCACGATGTCGTCGAGCAGCATGCGCAGGTGGGCGTTGACGGGGTAGTTGCCCGACAGCTTCTCGTTCAGGTAGCGGGCGAAGACCTCGACGTGGCGGGCCTCGTCCATGACCTGCGTGGCGGCGTAGTACTTGGCGTCGATCCACGGCACCGTCTCGACGATCTTCGCCGTGCACAGCAACGCCCCCTGCTCGCCGTGCATGAACTGGCTGAGCATCCAGTTCTGCGACTCGATGCCGAGCTGCAGCCACTCCTTGTCGCCCCACGACTCGAAGAACGTGCCGGCGACGTCGAGGTCGACGCCGCTGTTCTTGGCGACGGCGTTGGCCTGCACCACCTCCTCCTGGTCCACGTCGAGGTGCCAGGGCAGGTCGGTCTTGCCGTTCCACTGCGAGGTCTTGGCCTTCTCGTAGAGCTTCTCGAGGGCCGGGCGGGCGCCCTTGGTGTAGTCCCAGGTGAAGATGGTGTCGGCGTTGTCGGCGACGGTGTGGACCACCGCGTCGACGTCGTCGTTGGTGATCTGGAGGATGGCCTCGAGGTCGTTGACCTCGGTGCGGCCGATGAGGTTCTCGGTGGTGGTCACAGTGGCTCCTGGGATGGTGACAGCTCAGGCGGGGACGCCGACGCGGAGGCCGGGCAAGAGGTAGGTGTCGACGAGGCGGCCGACCCGGTCGGGGTCGGTGAGGGCGGCGAGGTCGTCGGGCTCTTGGAGGTGCGAGAGCACGAGGCGCGCCGCCCACTCGGCCACGACGGCCCGGCATCGTCGTCGCGGGGAGGAAGCGGGCCAGGTGGACCCGTCCCCACGCCCCGACGGTGGCCAGCAGCGGGGCGGCACCGTCGAAGGAGATGTAGGGCATGACCGCGCCCGGCTCGTGGGCCAGGAGGCGTTGGAGCGCGGCGTGGCGGGCGAGACGCACGGCGGCGGTGTGCACCGCGCCGGTGACCGCGGTCGGACACGTCGTCGGCGACGTCGATCCGTCGGGCGATCGTCGTCGAGCAGGTCGGTGACCTCGTTGGCGACGACGGCGCGCATGAGGCCGTGGCGACCGCCGGGGAAGAGCCGGTAGATGCTGGCCCGACCGCAGCCGGCGGCATCGGCGATGTCGTCGAGCGTGGTGGCCCGCAGACCCTGATCGGCGATGCAGTCGCAGGTGGCGGCAGGATCCGGCCGTCGAGGTCGGCCGGGGACCGGACCGGGCCGGGCCGGCGGTCCGCGGTGCTGTGACGTCGATCACCCGTGAGACACTACGCCAGATCTGTCTCATGACAAGACAATCATCGGGACTTTGTCTCAGGTTCTCACCCGACGTGAAATCGACCACTCTTGCGTCGCGACCGTCGGCCCAGCTCCGAGGCCTTCGAGAGGCGCGCGCTCCGCACACCCCGCTCACGGACGGGCAGCAGACCGGCGAGGAACTGCGTCCGCACCAGTGGCCGACCTGCCCGGGATCGTCGAGATCCCACCGACCGGGGCTGGCGATGTACGACAGGAACAGCCGAGCCAGGTGCGCCGACGCCTCGGCCAGGTCGCAGTCGGCACGGATCGCGCCACCCTCGCGGGCCCGGGTGAGCTCGGCGCCGCATGTAGTCGGTGATGCCGACGCGCACCAGCGCGGTGGTGGCCGACAGCTCGCCCAGCACCGCTTCGGGCTCGGTCCGCAACAGCCGCTGCAACAACACGTGCTCGGCGATCGAGCGCCGTCCCACGGTCAGACCCGTGGCGACCTTGTCCTCGAGCTCGGTCTCGGCGGCCACGGCCTCGGCGAGGGTCGGCGAAGAAGGTCGCCACCTCCCAGCCCACCGTCTCGCGACACGAGCTGCTCACGTCCGCCGGGGAAGGTGCGGTACAGCGTGGCCCTCGACGACCCCGCGGCGCGGGCCACGTCCTCGACCGAGGTGGCCTCCAGACCCGACTCCTCGACGCAGGCCAGTGCCGCCCGGTAGAAGCGAACCCGTTTGTCGTCGGTGGCCGACAACGCAGCCCGTGCCGATCCGTCCATCAGCTCCCCACCGGGGCCGGTGCCGGCTCCTCCCCCGCCGCCGACTCGTCGATCGGTGGAGGTACGGCGCGGTTGCGGGCCGCCCGGCGCAGGAGCAGCACGTACACGACGCTCGTGAGCAGGGCGAAGATGAACCACTGACCGGCGTAGCCGAGATGGGGTCCCTCGCTCAGCTCGGGTGGCGGCACGATCGTGGGTGTCTGCTCGGGCTGGGGTGGCTCCTGGGTGCGCAGGTCGACGTAGACCGGCAGCAGAGGGGTCGAGACCTGCTGGCCGAGACGCCCCACGTCGACCCGTGACAGCGTGCGGAGTCGGCCCTCGGCGGCGTCCTCCGGACCGGACACGATGCCGCTCGTGGACCGCACCTGTGGCTCGCGCACGAGGCCGGTGACGGTGACGGTGCCTGTCGGCGGCGCGAAGCGGTCCCACGGACCGTCGGGCTGCACGTCGAAGGGCACCCACCCGCGGTTCACGGCCACCGCCGTCCCGTCGGCCTGCACGAGTGGGGTGAGCACCCAGTACCCCGGGGCGCCCTCGTAGGTGCGATTGCGGATCAGCACCTGGTCGTCGGGCCGGTAGGTCCCGGTCACCGTGACGGCGCGGTAGAGGGCCGCGGCCACCGCTTGTTCCGTGCTGGCCGGACCGGCCGGCAACACCTCGGCGATCGGGGCCACGGGAAGGTCCTGCGCGGCGAGGACCTCCGCGTTGGCCGCGCGGCGCTCGTCGAGCCGACTGAGCTGCCAGAACCCGGCCCAGACCATGCCCACCACACAGGCCCCGACGAAGAGGTGGGAGAGGATCCAGCGCGGCCTCAGCAGGAACCGGTACACGCCGTCAGGCTACGACCGCCGAAGTGACGGCCACGAACCCGCCGACACCCGGCAGGGACTCAGACCGTCGGCAACTGGTGATCGGCGAAGCGGTCGCGCAGATCACGCTTGGAGAACTTCCCGACCGACGTCTTGGGTACCTCGTCGATGAACACCACGTCGTCGGGCAGCCACCACTTCGCCACCCGTCCGTCGAGGAACTCGAGCAGCTCCTCCCGGGTGAGGGTGGCCTCGGGCTTCACCACCACGCAGGCCAGCGGACGTTCGCTCCACTTGGGGTGCTTCACCCCGATGACGGCCGCCTCGGCCACAGCCGGGTGACCCATGATCTCGTTCTCGAGCTCCACCGACGAGATCCACTCGCCGCCGGACTTCACCACGTCCTTGGTGCGATCGACGATGCGCAGATACCCCTCCGCGTCGCAGGTGACCACGTCACCGGTCTTCAACCAGCCGTCGGACGTGAACGACTCCGGTGATCGCTCGTCGTCGTAGTACTCCCGCGCGATCCAGGGGCCGGCCACCTGCAGCTCGCCGCGGCTCACCCCGTCCCACGGCATCTCGGCGCCGGTGGCCTGGTCGGCGACCCGGAACTCGACCCCGGGGGCGATGAGCCCGATGCTGGTCCGCAGGTCGGCCTGTTCGTCGTCGCTGAGATGGTCGAGCGTGGACTTGATCCGACAGATCGAGGCGACCGGACTCGTCTCGGTCATGCCCCAGGCCTGCAGGATCGGCATCCCGATCTTGGCCCGGTAGGCCTCCGACAGCGCCCGGGGGACGGCGGAGCCCCCGCAGGGAACGGCCCGGAGGCTGGAGACGTCGTGGCCGTCGAGGGCGTCGAGCACGCCCATCCAGATGGTGGGGACACCGGCGGCCACCGTGACCCGCTCGTTCTCGATGAGCGAGACGAGTGCCGGGGGCGAGAGGTCGGGGCCGGGCATCACGAGGGTGGCCCCGGCGGCGACGCCGGCGTGGGCCAGTCCCCAGGCGTTGGCGTGGAACATCGGGACGACGGGCAGGATCACGTCGCGCTCACAGGCGCCGAGGCTGTCGGCCATCATCACGCCGGCGGTGTGCAGCCAGGTCGACCGGTGGCTGTAGACGACGCCCTTGGGGTTCCCGGTCGTGCCCGACGTGTAACACATCGACGCGGCCTGGTTCTCGTCGTCGACGTGGAACTCCACCGGGCTGGCCGAGGCCAGCAGGTCCTCGTAGTCGTGGATGGTCACGCCCTTGGTGTCGGCCGGCAGCTCGCCGCGACCGTCGTCCATCACCACGATGTGGCGCACGGTGCGGAAGGTGTCGACCAGCGGCCACAGCAGGGCGAGGATCGACTTGTCGACGAAGATGACCTCGTCCTCGGCGTGGTTCACGATGTAGGTGATCTGCTCGGGGAAGAGGCGGATGTTGAGGGTGTGCACGACCCGTCCGCTGCAGGGCACGCCGAAGTAGAGCTCCAGATGGCGAGCGGTGTTCCACCCGAAGGTGCCCACCCGTCCGTCGGCGCTCACGCCGAGGTCGTCGAGCACCCCACCGAGGCGGCGCGGTCCGCTCGGCCCAGGCGCGATAGCTCAGCCGCTCCAGGCCGCCGGCGGTGGCCGTCACGACCTCCTTGGCCCCGAACAGCCGCTCGGCGCGGTCGAGGAAATGGGTCAGCACCAACGGACGGTCCTGCATGAGCCCCAGCATGTGCGCTCCCTCTCGGCGGCCTCGGACGGGCCGCCGCAGTCGACGCCCGGAGCGTACGTGAGAGGATTCCGCCTTGCCCGAGAGCACCCCCACCCCCGCGGCGACCCCTCTGCGACGATCCCGTCTGGCCCTGATCCTGGGACCCGTCGCGGTCATGGTCGTCATGACCCAGATCGCCGACGCTCTCTGGCCCGACCTGGTGACCTCGGCACCGGAGCTGCTCATCGCGCTCAGCGCCCGCAATCGCTACCTGGTGCTCGTCGCCGGGCGCATCGACGACTGGGCGTACTACTTCATCGGCACGGCGCGGCTCATGGCCCCGGATCCGTTCCTCTTCGCGCTCGGGTGGTTCTACGGGCCCGCCGCGCTCACATGGATGGAGAATCGCACCCCCACGGTCGGTTCGATCATGCGTCGGGTCGAGAAGCTGTTCGCCCGCTTCGGCCATCCGCTCGTGGTGCTCATCCCCAACAACTACGTGTGCGTCATCGCCGGGGCCAGCCGCATGTCGGCACCCCTGTTCTTCTTCCTGAACCTCACGGGGACCGTCGGGCGACTGGTGCTGCTGGCCTGGCTGGGCGACATCTTCCAGGGCCCGATCGACACGGTGCTCGGATGGATCGCCGACTACCGCATCCCGCTGCTGGTGGCGTCGATCTCGATCGTGGCCATCGGGGCCGCCGCCGAGGCCCGTCGCGGCCGCAAGGGCATGGCGGCGCTGCAGGAGCTCCAGGCCGAGGACGAGCCCCCGCCGTCGGACACGGAACCGCCCGGCGGCGCCGAGCTCGACGCGCCGACCCCCTCAGACGTAGGTGGGGCGCACGTCGTTCCAGAAGCCGAGCCCGGCGATGACCACGAGCAAAAGCCCTGACAGGGCGCCGATGGCGCGGTGGTGCCGGCCGAGGAAGCGGGTGATGGCCTGCTGCTTGGGCGCGGCCAGCAGCGGGAGCAGCACCAGCGGCCACCCGAACCCGAGCGAGAACCACAGGAAATAGCGCAGCGACTCGATCAGCGCCCCACCGCCGCTCACGCTGCCGACCACGAAGGCCGACACGATCAGCGGACCGGTGCACGGGAGGGTGAGAGGCGCCAGCAGCATGCCGTACACGTAGGCGGTGGCGGCGGGGTTGCGCAGGATCGGCACCTGGGTCGACGACAGCCGGGCGAAGGGGTTGCGTCCCGCCAGCATGGCGATGCCGAGCACGAGCACCAGGCCGTACATGATCGGCAGGAGCCAGCCGAGCACGTCGGCGACGCTGCGCTGGATCTGGTGGAAGAGGAAGCCGATGGCGATCATCACCGTCACGACGCCGCCGAGCACCAGCAGGCCCAGCCACTTCGTCACCCACGCCGTGCGGGCGTTCGAGCTCTGGTTGGCGAAGAGCACGAAGAGCCCGGGGTAGAGCGGGAGCATGCAGACGTTGCCGAGGATGGCCGCGTTGCCCAGGGAGAACGCCTCGAAGAACTCGTCCATGATTCGTGGGGCCGGATCAGGCGCCGCGGACCGCCGACACGATCTCGTCGGCGCTGATGCCACCGGTCTTCATGTCGCCGGCGGTGCCGTCGGCGGCCACGACCACGTGGGGCGTGCTCGGCGGGTTGGCGGCGCTGTTGCCGAACGCGTCGACGAAGGCGGCGAGCAGCTCGGGTGACATCACGGCGAAGCGCACGTCGTCGAACCCGTTGTCCTCGGCGTAGTCGGCCACGTCCTGCGACGACAGGTCGGTCTCCACGCTCAGGGCCAGCACGACGGCCTCGTCGCCGAGCGTCTCGGCGGCGGACTGGGTGCGCCCGAGCTGGGACCGACACGTGGGGCACCAGGTGGCGAAGTTCTCGACGAACAGGGGCTTGCCGACGAACGACCCGAGGGTGAAGGTCACGCCGTCGACGTCGACGATCTCGATGGTCTGCCACTCGGCCAGGTCGGCGGCGGGGACGATCGACTCGACGGGGGCGGCGGCGCCGCCCGGAGCCGCCGTCGTGGGCGTCGTGGATTGGGCTGACGTGGTGGTGGATGCCGGCGCGGCGTCGTCGCCGCTCGAGGAGCCACAGGCCGCCGCCACCAGTGAGAGTGTGGCCACGGCGACGACCGCCGCGATGATGTGCCGCTTCGAACCCACAGGACGCTCCGATCTCCGCCCCGACCGTTTCGGGGATGCGCCATCCCACCACCGCGAGACGGCGCCCCGGCTGGCACCGAGGCCGAGTTTCGGAAAGGTTTTCCCGGCTGAGAGCGTCCCGTGTGCTCAGCCGTCGGCCTCGAGCGCGAACACCCGCAGCGCGTTCTCGCGCAGGAACTTGGGCCACACGTCGTCGTGGAACGCCACGTTGGGCATGTCCCGGAACTGACGCTCGAGAGTGAGCCCGGCCGGGAAGTAGCCGCAGTACATGATCTTGTCGGCACCGCGGGTGTTGGCGTAGTCGATGATCGCCTTCGGGTAGTGCTTCGGTGCGAAGGCGCTGGTCATGTAGTGCAGGCCCGGCCACTTGAGCATCAGCTTCACGGCCAGCTCGGTCCACGGCTCGCCGCCGTGCATCATGACCATCGTCAGGTCGGGGAAGTCGTAGAGGACCTCGTCGAAGTGCTCGACGAACTGCGGCCAGCTGGGCATCCGGGGCCCGACGATGCCGCCGTTGATGCAGATCGGGATCCCCAGCTCACAGCACTTGGCGTAGATCGGGTACATGAGCTTGCCGTTCACCGCGACCTGCGGAACCATCCCGCTCGGGAAGGTGCTCACCGACACGATGTCGTGCTCGTCCTTCAGCCGCTCCATGCGTCGCAGCGTCTCGGTCCCCTGGTTGGGGTCGGCCTGCGTCATGAGGTGGAAGCGCCCGGGGTACTCGGCCTTGGCCCGGATCGAGTGCTCGTTCAGCCCCGTCATGCACTGCTCGATGCCGAAGGCGTCCATCTTCTCGACGATCCACTGCACCGGGTCGACGCCCGGTTCCACGACGTCGGGGACGTCCTTGAACATGTACTGCGCCGGGAACTCCATCTCCTCGAGCGACTCGCGGTCCTTGAGGTTGGCCTTGAAGAAGTCGTAGGCCGCCTTCTTCTGCTCGATGCTCGTGTAAGGGAAGCCCATCCCCAGATCCACGATCCCGATGTCGGTCGGCATCCCCACGTGTGCGCTCCCCCGTGTCGAACCGGTGCCGCCCGAACGGCGGACCGGAGCCACCGAACCTAGCGGTGACGTCGCATCGGCAGTGCCGAGGACCAGAGCGGACTACAGGTCGAGCAGGGCGTCGAGGCCCACGGTGACGCCCGGGCGGTCGACGACCGCCTTGACCGCCAACACCACACCGGGCATGAACGAGTCGCGGTCGTAGGAGTCGTGGCGAATGGTGAGGGTCTGGCCGGTGGTGCCGAGCACGACCTCCTGATGGGCGACCACGCCGCGCAGGCGCACCGAGTGCACCCGGATGTCGGCCGGACCCTTGGCGCCCCGCGGGCGCCGCCACGATCTCGGTCTGGGTGGGGTCGGGCGCCCAGTCGGTGGAGGCACCGGCCATGCGCTCGGCGGTGAGCATCGCCGTGCCCGAGGGCGCATCGACCTTGGCATCGTGGTGCAGCTCGATGATCTCGGCCGTCTCGAAGTAGGGCGCGGCGACCTCGGCGAAGCGCATCATGAGCACCGCCCCGATGGCGAAGTTCGGCGCGATGACGCAGTTGCTCTCGGAGAACGCCTTCTCGAACGAGGCGTAGTCGGCCTCGGAGAAGCCGGTCGTGCCCGTCACGGCGTGGATGCGCTTGCCGGCCAGCCAGAGCAGGTTCGCTCGTGCCGCTTCGAGATGGGTGAAGTCGACGGCCACGTCGACCCCGGCGTCGAGGAAGGCGTCCGGGCTCTTGGCGATCTGCCAGGAGCTGTCGACCCCCGTGACCTGACGCAGGTCGAGCCCGGCGTGGTGCGGATCGACTGCGGCAACCAGCTCCAGAGCAGGATCGGCGTCGACCGCGGCGCAGACGGTGCTCCCCATGCGCCCCCCGGCCCCGAACACGCCCACCCTCAACGTCACGGGGAGAATCTAGGGGGGCAGGGTGATCGGTGCCACCGGGGCGGCGGACCGACGCTCAGCGCAGCACGTCCAGGCGGGGATCGTCGGCGGCGTCGAAGGGGCCGACGATCGACACGGCCCGGGGGCCGGCGAGCACCCGTTGCAGCACCCGGCAGACGTCGTCGGGGGTGACGGCGGCGTAGCGGCGCAGGTGCTCCTCGACCGCCACGACCTCGTTGCGGCTGACCATGGCGTTCCCGAGCCGGGCCATCCGGCTGCCGGAGTCCTCGAGGCCGAGGAGCATCGACCCCTCGATGTAGCCGAGGGCGGTGCGGTACTCCTCGTCGGTGACACCGTTGGCAGCGAGGTCGTCGAGCACACCCTGCGCCACCCGCCAGAGCTCGTCGACACGATCCGGGCCGGTGCCGGCGTAGACCACGAGGCTTCCGGCGTCGGAGTAGGACGACGGCGACGAGAACACGGTGTAGGCCAGGCCGCGCTCCTCGCGGACCTCCTGGAAGAGGCGGCTCGACAGCCCACCGCCGAGCACGTGATTGGCCAGGGCCAGGGCGTAGCGGTCGTCGTCGCCGATGGGCAGACCTCGCCAGGCCATGGCCACGTGGGCCTGCTCGGTGGGCCTGGGCAACACCGTGAGCGGGACGATCTCCTCGGCGGGGGCCACGCGGCGAGGTGCGTCGCCGCGGTGCCCGTCGGCGAACAGGTCGACGACCGCATCGATCACGTCGGCGTGGTGCAGGTCGCCGGCGGCTGCGACCACGAGGTTGGCCGGCCGGTACCACCGGTCGTGGAAGCCGGCGATGTCGTCGCGGCCCATGGCCTCGACGGTGTCGCGGGTGCCCAGGGTCTCGCGACCCAGGGGGTGGAACGGGAAGAGGCCCTCGTAGAGGAGGGTGAAGACCTGGTCGTCGGGGGCGTCCTCGCTCATGAGGATCTCCTCGACGATCACGTCGCGCTCGGCGTCGATCTCGTGGGACCGGAAAGCCGGTTCGCTCACCACCTCGGCCAGCAGGTCGAGCCCGAAGCGCAGGTCGGCCACCGGGAGGCGCGTGTGGTAGGCGGTGTGCTCCCGGCTGGTGTAGGCGTTCATCTCCCCGCCGACGGCGTCGACGGCGGTGGCGATGCTGCGCGCCGAACGGCGTTCGGTGCCCTTGAACAGCAGGTGCTCGAGGAAGTGGCTGGCGCCGGCGACCTCGGAGGGCTCGTCGCGGGAACCCACGGCGAACCACAGACCCACCGAGACCGATCGTGCCTCGGGCATGCGTTCGGTGACGACACGCACACCCGAGGTCAGATCGGTTCGCTCGATGTCGGGCTCACCCTGCGGTGCACCCGGGAAGAGAGGGCTCAGCGGCGACGGCCGCCACCCCCGCCGCCACGACGACCGCGGCCGCCGCCGTCGCCGCCACCGCGGCGCTCACCGGCTGCGGCCGGACCGAGGTCGCCGAGCTCGCCGGCGATCTCGCTGTCGAAGGAGTCCTCGAACGAGACGTACTCGCGGTCGGCACCGTTGCCGGCGTCGCCCGAGGCGGCCGGAGCGTCGCCGCTCGCTGCCGGAGCGGGAGCCGACTCCGAGGCGCCGCCGTCGCCACCCGACACGGGGTTGACCAGCGACAGCGAGACCTTGCCGTTGGGGTCGACGTCGTCGACGCGGACCTCGACGGCGTCGCCCAGGTCGAGGACGTCCTCGACCCGGTCGATGCGCTTGCCGCCACCGATCTTGGAGATGTGCAGCAGCCCGTCGCGACCCGGGAGGATGTTGACGAAGGCCCCGAACTTGGTGACGTTCACCACCCGGCCGGTGTAGGTCTGGCCCACGTCGGCGGTGGGCGGGTTGAGGATGAGGCGGATCTGGCGCTCGGCCTCGGCCACCGCACCGGAGTCGGTGGAGCCGATGCTGACCCGGCCGACGCTGCCGTCGTCGTCGACGCTGATGTCGGCGCCGGTCTCGAGCTGGATGGCGTTGATGACCTTGCCCTTGGGCCCGATGACCTCGCCGATCTTGTCCATCGGGATCTCGAAGCTGACGATCTTGGGGGCGGTGGCGCCGACCTCGGAGCGGGGCTCGGCGATGGCGCCGGCCATGACCTCGAGGATGGCCAGGCGGGCCTCCTTGGCCTGCTGGAGGGCCTGGGCGAGCACGTCGGCGGGGATCCCGTCGATCTTGGTGTCGAGCTGGAGGGCGGTGACGAACTCGGCCGTGCCGGCGACCTTGAAGTCCATGTCGCCGAAGGCGTCCTCGGCGCCGAGGATGTCGGTGAGGGTCGTGTACTTGCCGTCGGCGAACACGAGGCCCATGGCGATGCCGGCCACCGGGGCCCGCAGGGGCACACCGGCGTCCATCATCGACAGGGTCGAGCCGCAGACCGACGCCATCGAGGTGGAGCCGTTGGACGACAGCACGTCGGAGACGGTGCGGATCGTGTAGGCGAACTCCTCGGGCGTGGGCAGCACCGGCACGAGGGCCCGCTCGGCGAGCATGCCGTGACCGATCTCGCGGCGCTTGGGGCCGCGCATGAAGCCGGTCTCACCGGTGGAGTACGGCGGGAAGTTGTAGTGGTGCATGTAGCGCTTGCGGGTGACGTTGCCGAGCGCGTCGATCATCTGCTCCATGCGGGGCATGCCCAGGGTGGCCACGTTGAGCACCTGCGTCTCGCCACGCTGGAAGAGACCGGAACCGTGCACCGACGGCAGCAGGCCGACCTCGGCCGACAGCGGCCGGATGTCCTTGGGACCGCGTCCGTCGATGCGGACGCCCTCGTTGACGATGCGGCTGCGCACGACGGACTTGGTGACCGACCGGAACGCGGCCTTGAGCTGCTTCTCGGCACCGTCGAGATCGGCGAAGCCGGAGGCCATCTCGGCGACGAGCTCGTCGCGGAGCGCGGCCTCGGCGGCGAGGCGCTCGGCCTTGTCGGAGATGACCTGGGTGGCGACGATGCGCTCACGCTGGCCCTCCATGGCGGCGAGCACCTCGGGGGTGTAGTCGGTGGCGACGCCGTAGCTCATGGGCTCCTTGACGCCGAAGTCGGCCATCAGCTGGCGCTGGGCCTCGATGGACGCACGGATGTAGGACTCGGCTTCCTGGAGGCCTGCGGCCACGACGGCCTCGTCGACCTTGGGGGCACCGTCTTCGAACGCGGGCCACGAGGCCTCGGTCCCGCCGGCCTCGACCATGGAGATGGCCACGCCACCGTCGTCGAGCGCACGGCCGGCGACGACCATCTCGAAGGTCGACTCCTCGCCCTCGTCGTAGGTGGGGAAGGGGATCCAGTCGCCGTCGGTGGTGTAGGCGAGGCGCACGGCGCCGATGGGGCCGTCGAAGGGGATGCCCGAGAGCATGAGCGCGGCGGAGGCGCCGTTGATGGCGACGACGTCGTGGGGGTTCACGAGGTCGGCAGCCAGGGTGGTGCCCACGACGTGGACCTCGTTGCGGAACCCGTCGGGGAAGCACGGGCGCAGCGGGCGGTCGATGAGGCGGCAGGTGAGGATGGCCTGGTCGGGGGCCTTGCCCTCACGCCGGAAGAACGAGCCGGGGATCTTGCCCGCGGCGTACATGCGCTCCTCGATGTCGACGGTGAGCGGGAAGAAGTCGGCGCCCTCACGGGCGGACTTCGAGGCGGTGGCCGTGACGAGCACGACGGTGTCGCCGAGTTGGACGGTGACGGCACCGTCGGCGAGGCCGGCGTACTTGCCGGCTCCGAACTGGATGGTCTTGTCGTCGTCACCCGGGACGGGGACGGCGACGGTGATGGCGTCTGCCATGTGGGAGTTCCTCCTGGAACGTGGGCGGGCCTCAGGCCCGCATCGGAGGCGGTGGCAACACCAGTTCCCAGTGGTGGACGGCGGAGCGGGTGGGGACCCGCCGCTCACCACCGGCAACTGAGGTCATCCGACCGCCGGGGGTGTCCCACCACGATGCCAGGCATCGGGGCGGAAACGGCGGAGGGCGACCGCTGGGGGTCGCCCTCCGAGAGTTCATGGTGCTATCGGCGCAAGCCGAGCTTGGCGATGATCGAGCGGTAACGCTCGACATCGTTCTTGCGGACGTAGTCGAGCAGGCGGCGCCGCTGTCCCACCAGCATCAGCAGGCCTCGACGGCTGTGATGGTCCTTCTTGTGCATCTTGAGATGCTCGGTGAGGTGGTTGATGCGGTCGGTGAGCAGTGCGATCTGCACCTCGGGAGAACCGGTGTCGGTCTCGTGCAGTCGGTGCTCGGCGATGGTGCCGGCCTTGGGGGGGAGGTTTGCGGGATCCTTGGACAAGTCGATTCCTGTGCGTGTGGTGGGTGTCTGACCCGGCTCCGTGGCCCGCTGTGCGCGCCGACGGCGGTGACCTTGGGCCACCGCGGCCGAGCGTGTCTGGCGAAGCTCGGAGCGGATGCGGACGACCGGACGGTCGACCGACCCCGCGACGCTACCAGCGCCGCGCCCCGTTTCCCAATGGCGGGCCCGCTCCGCCAGGTCCCGACCTGCGGTGGTCGTGCCACACTGTCGCCAGAAGCGGGGCCCGGGTCCGTCGGCGACAGTGCAGACGGGCCCCACCCATGCGGTCCACCCCGGGGGAGACGAGATGACCGATGCCAGCACGCGACCCGAGCCGATCCGGCTCGACGACCTCAGCGCCCCGCGGTTCGCGCCCGAAGCGGCCGAGATGATGGCCGGGGTGGCGGCCATCGCCGACAGCGTCGAGCTGAACGCCGACGCGCTCATGACCCAGGCCGCGGCAGCGGCCGGGCTCGACGACTTCGGTCCGATGGACTTCGTCGAGCGCCTCGAAGTGCTGCTCGGCGCCCTCGACACCGAGGCCGGCCTCTCCCCCATGGGCCGGGTGTCCGCCGCCGCACAGATCGGCCAGCTGCTCACCAACCGGCTCCTGCTCGCCGACCTGCTGGCCCGCCACCCCGAGATCCACGACGCCGAGATCACCCGCCCGATCGTCATCGCCGGCCTCCCCCGCACCGGCACCACCCACCTGCACAACCTCATCTCGGCCGACCCGGCGCTGCGCTCGCTGCCCTACTGGGAGAGCGTCCAACCGGTGCCGTTCCCCGCCGAGGTCGACCTCGCCGGCACCCCCGACGACCCCCGCCTGGCCCGCACCGAGGGCAGCCTCCAGGTGCTCGAACAGGTGATGCCCGAGTTCAAGCGGATGCACGAGATGACCACGTGGCACGTGCACGAGGAGATCCAGATCCTGGCCATGGACTTCTCGACGATGCTGTTCGAGACCATGGCGCCCATGCCCACGTGGCGCGAGTACTACCTGGCCCACGACCAGCGCCCGCACTACGAGTACATGAAGACCGTGCTCAAGGCCATGCAGTGGCTGCGCGGCGGCGACCGATGGATCCTCAAGTCGCCGCAACACCTCGAGCAGTTCGGCCCGCTCATCGACACCTTCGGCGACGCCACCGTGCTCGTCACCCACCGCGACCCAGTCTCGGTGATGGTGTCGATGGCCACGATGATCGCCTACTCGGCGCGCACCTCCCTCGACCCGATCGACCCCGCCCGCATCGCCAACTACTGGGCCGACCGCCTCGAGACGATGCTCAACGCAGCGATGCGCGACCGGGACCTGCTGCCCGCCGAGCAGTCGATGGACGTGCGCTTCGACCAGTTCATGGCCGACGACCTCGGCACCGTGCGCCGCATCTACACGTTGGCCGACCAGCCCCTCACCGCCGACACCGAGGCCGCCCTGGCCGAGTACGGGGCCACCCACCAGCGCGACCGCCACGGCAAGGTGGTCTACGAGCCCGACGTGCTCGGCCTCGACGTGGCCCGCCGCCGCGCCGACATGCGGGCCTACAGCGAACGCTTCTCGATCCCCGACGAGCCCTGGTAGCGGCGTTCAGCCGGCGAGCAGCCGAGCGGCTTCGCCGACGTCGAGGCCCATCTGGGCGACCAGGGCGTCGACCGAATCGAACTTCACCTCGTTGCGCAGCCAGGCCACGAACTGCACGCGGGCGGGCTGACCGTAGAGGTCGCCGTCGAAGTCGATGAGGTGGGCCTCGAGCACGGAGGCGTCGGCGGACTCGTAGAAGGTGGGCCGGCG
>CAVQSE010000012.1:0-135266 GCA_963715425.1 uncultured Iamiaceae bacterium | reverse complement strand
GTTCTCCTACTTCCGCGGCGATCAGGGTGAGTCGCTCGGGCTCTCCGCCGCGTCGGGGATCGCCGCTCGTTTCGCCGCACCGTGGGGTCCCTGGATCGGCGGGTCCGAGCCCGTCGGCTTCCTGGGTGACGTCCTCGCCGCACCGCTGTGGTGGTTGGTGTTCCCCGTGGGGGCCCTCACGCTCGCCGGCTGGTCGGCGTGGCGACGGCGTGATCAGGTCCTCGGCTCCCTCGTGGTCGTCGTGGCCGGTGGGTGCCTCGCGGGGGTGGTCACGTTGGCGTCGCTCTCCGACCTTGCGCTGTCCTACCTGTTCGCCTGGTCCCGGGTTCTCGGGGCCATGATCTGGTTCACGGCGGCGTTGGCCGTCGCACGAGCCGTCGTCGAGGTGCGACCCGGGTGGACCGTCGCAGTCCGGCGGGTCACGGCGATCGGCGCGGCCGCGGTCGTCGTCGCTGCGCTCGTCGTCGTCCCCACGGGTCCGCGGCCCGGAGGCGGTCGATTCGGAGGCGGTCGCGGCGCTCCTACCAGCGGCCGACGATGCCACGGCGTGGGGCGAGACGGTGGCCATGACCTTCACCCAGCCGCTTCCCGGCGTGGCCGAGGGCCTGGTGTACGAGCTCGAGCGAGGTGGCCGACGCATCACCGTGGATCCGGAGAGGGACTTCATCTGGAGCGGGACTCGCGGCGGCGACCCGGACGCGGCGGATGTCCGTCTGGCGGTGGCCACCGTCGAGTCGATGGATCGCTTCGCCGAGGATCCGGTCTGGGAGGAGCTGGCCCGCTTCGACCCGCTCGGCCCGGCTGAGCGAGAGGAGTATGAACGACTCGGGGCGGCGCTGCGCGAGCGCCTCGAGACCACGGCGCCGGCGGGCGTGTCGGCGTTCGTCGCCAACGCGCCGCGGCTCTTCGTCGACGACCCGAACCTCGCCGACCTGGACCTGCAGCGCTTCATCGAGCTGCACCCCCCGACGGGACGCCTACGTCCTCTACCGGGCCCGCTGAGGCCGACGGGTGCGGGGTCGTGGTCAGAGGGCGCCGGGACGTCCTTCACCGGTGGCGTCGGGCTCGGCCCGCACGCTGTGGGGCAGGACCTCGGGGCGCAGGATCAGTCGGGGGCCCCGGTCCCACGTCAGGTAGTTCCAGGCCCAGTTCGTGAGCACCGAGACCCGGTTCCGGGCCCCGACGAGGTAGACGAGGTGCAGGCCGAGCCACGCCAGCCAGGCCAGCGGTCCGTCGAGGCGGAGAGGTCGGCCCCACGGTGTGGTGGGCAGCTCGGCCACGGCGGCGCGCCGCCCGATCGTGGCCATGGTGCCCTTGTCGTGGTAGCGGAAGGCGGCCCGGGGCCGCCCGTCGAGGTCGGCCAGGATCTGCTCGGCGGCGTGGGTTCCACCCTGGATGGCGACCTGGGCCAGTTGGGGGAGGCGACCGCCGGTCCCGTCGTCGATGTCGGCGATGTCGCCGATGGCGAAGGCCTCCCGGTGGCCGGCGATCGAGAGGTCGGCGTCGACCGGGACGCGACCGCCCCGGCCCTGGTCCACGCCGAGGGCGTCGGCGAGCCGACTGGCCCGCACACCGGCAGCCCACACGACGAGCCGGGTCGGCACCACCTCCCCGCTCGACAGCTCGACGTGGTCGACGGCGATCCGGCGCACGGCCGTGCCCAGACGGACCTCCACCCCCCGGCGCGTGAGCGTCCTGCGGGCGTAGCGCTGCGACGCGGCCGAGAAGGGTGCGAGCAACCGGTCGGCCTGCTCGATCAGCAGGACGCGGGCCCGGTGCACGTCGAGGTCGTGGAAGTCCTGCTCGAGGACCTTCTCGAACAGCTCGACGAGGGCACCCGACACCTCGACCCCGGTCGGTCCCCCGCCCACCACGACGAAGTTCAGGACACCCTCGTCGACGAGGGAGGGGTCGCTGTCGGCGGCCTCGAACAGCGTCAGCATGTGGTTGCGCACCCGGATCGCGTCCTCGAGCGAATAGAGCGGGAAGCCGTGCTCGGCGGCGCCGTCGACGTCGAAGTAGTTCGTCGTCGAACCGGCGGCGACGATCAGGTGGTCGAAGGGGATCGGCGGCTCGTCGGCCACCTCGACGTGCCGGTCGTCCCAGTCGACACCGGTGACCATCGACTTGCGGAACAGCGCCCGCTGGTGACGCCGGAACAGTCCTCGTACCGGGTAGCCGACATCGGCGGGGTTCAGCCCGGCCGTGGCCACCTGGTACAGCAACGGGAGGAAGGTGTGGAAGTTGTGCCGGTCGACGATCGTGACACTCACGTCCTCGCGCTCGAGGCGCTTGGCCGCGGCCAGGCCGCCGAATCCGGCACCGACGATCACGACTCGAGGAGCGGCCACGGGACCATCCTGCCGGGTCGTCGTCTCGTTGCCCACCGGGTTGGCTCTCGATGCCGCCGACCACCTCGACCGGGAAGGCGGGTTCTCGCGTCCGCCCGCTGGGTCGCCCCGATCGTCCGACGTCGGGCGTGCCGTGGCGCGAGACTCGACGCGTGATCGGTTGGCTGGCGAACCGTGGGAGGCGCTCCGGTCGGGTCGTGGGTGCCGGCGTGCTGGTCCTCGGCCTGGCCGCCTGCGCCGCCCCCCAGACCTCGACCTTCGAGCGGTCCGTGCAGAACCTGCGCATCGGCGACGACGGCGTCACTGTCCTCGCCGACGGCGTCGGGAACTCGTGCGAGACCCCGAAGCTGCTGGTGGTGCGCGAGACCAGCGCCGAGGTGATCGTGACGGCCCGCATCGAGAAGGAGGGCGACGTGTGCCGGGACATCGGCATCGTCACCCCGCTCACTGCCGTCATCGGAGAGCCGCTCGGTGGCCGCGCCCTGGTCTCGCGGTGTCCGGACGGCATCGACTGCCGCTGAGGCGGCGATGGTGCTCAGGTCTCGGGTTGGCAGCGTGGGCACCAGTAGGTGCTGCGGGCCTGAGGGCCCGTTACGGCCCGCCGGATGGCGGTTCCGCACCGGCGGCAGGGCTCCCCTCTGCGGCCGTAGACGGCCAGCGAGCCGGGCGGGCCCGACACGGTGGTGCGGAGCGAGGTGGAGAGGTTGTGCCGCAGCAGCCTCGCCGCAGTGGCCACCAGCTCGGCGCGCTGCGCCGCCGGGATCGAGGCGATCGGCGTGAGCGGGTGGAGCCCGTGGGCATGGGCCACCTCGCTCTTGTAGACGTTGCCCACGCCACAGCAGATCCGTTGGTCGAGCAGCACCTCGGCCAGCTCGGTCGTCGGGTCGAGCTGCCCCATGCGCCGCACCGCCTCGGCGAGATCGGCGTCGGGGCGACACAGGTCGGGGCCCAGGTGGTCCGTGCGAGGCAGGTGCACCAGCTCCACGACCGGTGCCGAGAAGCACACGGCGACCCAGCCCCGATCGTCGACGTCACCGGGATCGGGCCCCACCTCCACCAGGGCCCGCACCAGGTGTGGCGGCTTCTGCCAGCGTTCACCGGGGCGGTAGAGGTGCCAGCTCCCCGTCATCCGCATGTGGGTCTGGAGCACCCAGCCGTCGGCGAAGTGCACGAGCAGGTGCTTGCCTCGTGCCTCGACCGACTCGACCACGGTGCCCGGCTGCGGGCCGGCGTGGGCCGACCGGGTGGCCTCGAATCGCACGATCGGCTTGCCTTCGAGCGCCGGACGCAGCCGCGCCGCCGTGCGGTGGATGGTGTCACCCTCGGGCACGGTGGCTCAGCGCCCGCCCAGGGTGAGTCCCCGGTAGCCGTCGGCGAAACCGACCGTGCGCAGCACGTCGGCCAGGGGTGACTCGACGGCCGGTGCGCCGTCGATCTTGGTGATCTCGAGTCGGCGCAGGCGCCCGTCCTTCACGAGCGAGGCCAGTCCCTCGGCCCAGTGGGCATGGCGGTGGGCGGCCGGGAACGAGGCCAGGCTGCGTCCGCCGCGCTCGACGAAGACCGCGGCCTCTCCCCCGAGCAGCACCACGAACGCGCCGGCAGCCCGAGCGGGACGCCCGGCGGAGTCGGGCCAGGGGAGGGTGGCGCCGAACGGTTGCGCGGGATCGGTGGCCGCGAGGACCACGGGCGTCAGGTCGTCGTCGCCGACCTCGCGGGCGGCGCGCAGGCGGTCGACGGCTCCGGGGAGCGCGAACTGGGCTGCCCCGAGACCGGCAACGAAGTACCCGCGGCGCACCTGTCCTCGTTCCTCGAGTGCCTTGAGGACGGGGTAGACCGCGGCGAAACCACCTTCGACGCCCTCGCCCAACACGGCTTCGCGGGTGAGCACACCGTGGCGTTCCAGGAGTTGGAGGGCGGTGGCGTGGGCCACCTCGGTGGGGGTCGGCGAGGGGGACAGCAACGGCTCGACCAACGACCACCGTCCCGCCGCCGCCGGGGGACCGAGGCGGTTCAGCGAACCCATCGACGGTCGGCCCAGGTTCGGTCGTCGACCCACCACCCGCCCGCCGGCGCGGCGGCCGCTTCGACGGGTCGCTCCTGCACCAGCGGCCTTGCGCCGCCCGCCCGACGCCACCATGGCGCGCAGTGCCGCCAACGAGTCGTTGGTGACCAGGCCCGCCCACACCAGCTCCCACAATGCCGCCAGCACCGTGGCGTCGTCGTAGGGCTGGTCGGCGGCCTGGCTGGCCGCCACCAGTTCGGGCCAGAACGAGGCTCCTCGCTGCGAGAGGTGGGTGTGGATGGCCCGGCGTACGTCGCGAGCGGGATCCCCGGAGGCTCCGTCGTCGGGAGCTGCGCCGTCGGTGCCGTCGGCCGGACGACCGACCAGGGCGGCCACCACCTCGGGGTCGGGGAGCGGCACCAGGAGCCCGGCCTGGTCGCGGAAGACCAGCCGCACTCGGCCGTCGCCGGTCCCCACCGCGCCGGCGCCGACCCAGACCACGTCGCCCGCGGTCATGAGGGCGTCGAGGTCGGTCGGGCGGTAGCCGAGCACGCGTGCAGCCAACACGTCGGCTTCCAGCACCGACGCCGAGATGGGCGCACCCTGCAGCACGCCCAGGGCGTCGACCAGGGCGTCGAGGCCCCGGCGGGTCGGCCCCACGTTCTGCCAGGCGGGCAGGAAGCGCGCCAGCGCCTCGGCCTCGACCGGTTCGACCTCGTGGCGCAGCGCGGCGAGGGAGCGCCGGCGGAGCTGGCGCAGCACGTCGTCGTCGACCCACTCCCGCTCGATGCCGTCGGGTCGGAACTCGCCGCGCACCACCCGGCCCTCGGCCTCGAGTCGCTCCAGCACGGCCAGCACCCGGTCGGTGGGGGCGCCGTAGCGTCCGGCCACCTGGGTGGTGACGAAGGGCCCGTGGGTGCGGGCGAAGCGGGCGACCAGGTCACCCAGCGGGTCGGGGACCGGGTCGGTGAAGGCGGCGGGCAGCCCCGGCGGCAGGGCCACACCGAGCGCGTCGCGCAGGCGGGCCGCGTCCTGGAGCCGCGGCAAAGCGCTCCTCGCCGCTCACGGCGACCACGATGGCCCGGCGCGTCTCCACCAGTTCGGTGAGCCACTCGGCCACGGCCGCTTCGCCGCGGCCGTCGCCGGGCTGGGCGCGAGCCTCGATCTCCCAGCGTGACAGCGGCCCGAGCAGGCGCAACAGGTCATGGGCCTCGTCGGCATCGCGGGCCCGTCGACCGTCGGCGAGGCGTTGGAGCTCCAGCTCGAGGTCGGCGAGCACGGCCGGGTCGAGCAGGTCCCGCAGCTCCTCCGCGCCGAGCAGCTCGCGCAGAAGGTCACGATCGAGGGCCAGCGCCGCCGCCCGGCGCTCGGCCAGGGGGGCGTCGCCGCCGTACATGTAGACCGCGATCCACCCGAACAGCAGGGACTGGGCGAACGGCGAGGCCTTGGGCGTGTCGACGGCCACGACCTTCACCTTCCGGGCCCGCAGGTCGGTGAGCACTTCGCGCAGGGCGGGCAGGTCGAAGACGTCGTTGAGGCACTCGCGGGTGGTCTCGAGCAGGATCGGGAAGTCGGGGTAGCGGGCGGCGACGGTGAGCAGATCGGCGGCTCGTTGGCGCTGCTGCCACAGCGGCGTGCGGCGGTCGGGGCGGCGACGGGGCAGCAGTAGGGCCCGGGCTGCGCACTCGCGGAAGCGTCCGGCGAACAGGGCGGTCTGCGGGAGCTGGGCGATGACCAGCTCGTCGATCTCCGCCGGATCGATCGACAGCTCCTCGACCGGGAAGGCGTCGATCGCCTCGGGGAGGCGCATGACGATGCCGTCGTCGCTCCAGATGAGCTCCACCTCGACCCCCCACCGCTCCGCCAGGCGGGCCTGGAGGGCCATGCCCCAGGGGGCGTGGACCTGGGCGCCGAACGGGGTGTGCACGCACACCCGCCAGTCGCCGATCTCGTCACGGAAGCGTTCGACGACGATGGTGCGGTCGTCGGGCACGACGCCGTCGCAGGCCTCGGCCTGCTCGTCGAGGTAGGCGAGGAGGTTGGCGGCGGCCAGCTGGTCGAGGCGGTGGCGTTCGTGCAGCCGCTCGCGGGCCGCATCGGGGGGCAGGCTCCGGATGGTGCGGACGAACTCGCCGAGCGCCCGCCCCAGCTCCAGGGGTCGACCGGGCCCGTCGCCGTGCCAGAACGGCATCTTCCCCGGTTGGCCGGGGGCGGGCGTCACCACGACGCGTTCGTGGGTGATGTCCTCGATGCGCCAGGTGGAGGCGCCCAGCAGGAAGGTCTCGCCGGGACGGCTCTCGTAGACCATCTCCTCGTCGAGCTCGCCGACGCGGGTGCCGTCGGGGAGGAACACCCCGAACAGGCCCCGGTCGACGATGGTGCCGCCGCTGGTGACCGCCAGCCGCTGCGCCCCGGCCCGCGCCCGCACCACCCCCTCGATCCGATCCCAGACGACGCGGGGACGCAGCTCGCCGAACTCCTCGCTCGGGTAGCGGCCGGCCAACAGGTCGAGCACGTTGGCCAGGACCTCGTCGCCCAGCTCCGCGTAGTTCGCCGACGAACGGATGACGCGGGTGAGGTCGGCGACCGTCCAGTCCTCCATGGCGACCATGGCCACGATCTGCTGGGCCAGCACGTCGAGGGGGTTGCGGGGGTACCGGGTGTGCTCGATCAGGCCCTGTTGCATGCGGTCCACCACGACGGCGGTCTCGACCAGGTCGTTGCGGTGCTTGGGGAAGAACGTGCCTCGGCTCGGCTCGCCCACCTGGTGGCCGGCGCGGCCCACCCGCTGGAGCCCGCGGCTCACCGCGCCGGGCGACTCGACCTGCACGACCTGGTCGACCGCACCCATGTCGATGCCCAGCTCCAGTGAGCTGGTGGCCACCAGGCCCTTCAGCTCGCCGCGCTTCAGGCGGTCCTCGATGAGCAGGCGTCGTTCGCGGCTGAGCGACCCGTGGTGGGCCATCACCAGCTCGTCGCCCGCGGTGGTCCCGGAGCCCTGGTTCTCGCCGGCCCGGTTCTCGCCCTCGAGGTGGAGCTCGTTGAGCCGGGTCGACAGGCGTTCGGCCAGCCGGCGGGCGTTGACGAAGATGATGGTGCTGCGGTGCTGCTCGACCAGGTCGAGGAGACGAGGGTGCATCGACGGCCAGATGCTGCGCCGCACGGGCCCCGCCGCGGCCGGACCGCTGACCGGCTCGTCGATCTCCTCGCCGAGCGCGCCCATGTCCTCGATGGGCACGACCACGTCGATCTCGAGGGGCTTGCGCACGCCGGCGTCGACGATGGTGACCGGGCGGGCGCGCCCGGATGCGCCGTCGTGCCCGCCCAGGAAGCGGGCGATCTCGTCGAGCGGTCGTTGCGTGGCCGAGAGGCCGATGCGCTGCACCGGGCGGTCGGTGACGGCATCGAGGCGTTCGAGGGTGAGGGAGAGGTGGGCGCCGCGCTTGGTCGGGGCCACCGCGTGGATCTCGTCGATGATCACGGCCTCGACGCCGCGGAGCGTCTCTCGTGCCTGCGACGTGAGCATGAGGTACAGCGACTCGGGGGTGGTGATGAGCAGGTCGGCGGGGTGGCGCAGCATGCGCCGTCGCTCGTCGGCCGGCGTGTCGCCCGTGCGCATGGCCACGGTCGGGGCGGTGAAGGGCAGCCCGAGGCGCTCGGCGGCGAGGGCGATGCCGGCGAGCGGGCTCCGGAGGTTCTTCTCCACGTCGACGGCCAGGGCCCGCAGCGGCGACACGTAGAGCAGGCGGGTGCGGCGTTCGCGGTCCTCGGGGACGGGCGTGGTGACGAGGCGGTCGAGCCCCCACAGGAACGCGGCGAGCGTCTTGCCCGAGCCGGTGGGGGCCAGCACCAGGGTGTGGTCGCCGTCGGCGATGGCCGGCCACCCCTGGGCCTGGGGCGGCGTGGGGGTCGAGAAGGTGGTCGAGAACCAGGCGCGCACGGGTTCGGAGAACGGTTCGAGGGCTGGGTCCGACGCCACCCGGTCACGCTACCGAGCAGGCGCGACAGCCGGTTCGCCGAGGAGCCGCCCGGTGCCGGGCGTTCGCGCCCTCCGCCGAGGCAGGGCGGCGGTCGCCCTCGTAGACTGCGCTCCATGGCTGCCCCCACGACCCGAGAGTGGCACCCGGCGTTCGAGGAGTACTGCGAGACGATCTTCGAGCTCCGCGAAGACGACGTCGACGTCATCCAGGCCCGGGTGGCCGAGCGACTCGACGTCTCGCGTCCGGCCGTCTCGGAGATGATCCGCAGGATGGAGAAGGCCGACCTGGTCACCGTCGACGCCGGGGCCATCAAGCTCACCGCCAACGGCACCGAGCTCGCCGAGTCGGTGGTGCGCCGACACCGCCTGGCCGAGCGGTTCCTCACCGACATCCTGGGCCTGTCGTGGGCCGAGGCCCACGTCGAGGCCGGACGATGGGAGCACGTGATCTCCGACGACCGTCGAGGTGGCCATGACCCGCGTGCTCGGCGATCCGACCACCTGCCCGCACGGCAACCCGATCCCGGGCACCGCCTACGCCGCTCCCGACGCGGTCACCCTCGACAGCCTCGAGCGTGGGCACCGAGTTCACGGTGTCGAGGATCCCCGAGGAGCTCGAGTTCGCCCCGGGCGTGCTCGACTTCCTCGAGTCGTCGTCGCTGCTGCCCGGCCACGAGGGCGTCGTGACCGCGGCGTCCCCCGACGGCACCACGACCGTCGAGATCGACGGCCGCCACGTGGGGATCGGCGCCTTCGCCAGCGAGCGCATCCTCGTCACCGCCCGCTGACCCTCGGCGCCCGCCGGGCCGGACGGGCGCGGACGGTGGTCAGTCGACCAGCGAGGTCGGCAGCGGCGCCTCGTGCACGACGGCGAGCCGCTTGGTGGCGCGGGTGAGGGCCACGTAGAGCGCCCGCACGCCCTGCGCCTCCTCGTCGACGATGCGGGCCGGTTCGACCACCACGGCGGCGTCGAGCTCGAGTCCCTTGACCAGGCCCACCGGCACCACCGTGACCTGGTGGTCCAGACCGCTGCGGATGGCCACGCCGTGGTCGATCCTCGCGGCGGCCAGCCCCGCCGACGGCGAGTCGACCATCGAGGCCGGGCAGATCACGGCCACGTGCCCGGGGTCGACCGCGCCGACGCTCGGCCAGCGTGACGGCCACGACCGCGGTGACGAGATCCCCCGGCGGCGCAGGCACGATCACGGGTTCGGCCCCGTCCTCGCGCACCGAGCGGGGCGGGGTGATCTCCGGCGCCGGCATGACGCAGCACCCGGGCCGCGAGCTCCATGATCGGCGCCGGGGATCCGGTAGCCGACGGTGAGCTCGGCGCGACGGGGGGGGCGGCGATCGGGGAGACGTTCGAGGATCTCGTCCCACGTCGGCGTGCGCCCACGCGCCGGTGGCCTGGGCGATGTCGCCCACCACGGTCATGGAGCCGTTGAGCGATCGGCGGCTCAGCATCCGCAGCTGCATGGGCGAGAGGTCCTGCGCCTCGTCGACCACGATGTGGCCGTAGGTGCGGATCTCGTCGTCGCCCGTCCGCCCGTCCGCGATCGGCCGCGGCCGGGCTTGGGGCCGAGCAGGGCGCGGGCCTCGTCGAGCAGCGGGGCGTCGTCGGGGTCCACATCACGTCGTCCACGTGCCGCTGCGAGGCCGGTGCAGGGCCTGCCGACTCGTCGTCGGTCATCAGGTTGCGACCGGCGTGGCGCAGCAGCGCCCGGCGCCCCGAAGAGGTCGTGGAGGAGCTGGGCCGGCGTGAGCACGGGCCACATCCACTCCAGGGCTTCGCGGACCGCGGGATCGCGCCGGAGGCGCTCCTGACCTCGGACGGCGCCAGCTCGTCACGCCCGGACTGGGCCAGCTCGGCGAAGACCTCGTTCTCGACGAAGCGGCGGCCGGCGTTGTGGGTGCGGTACCGCCGACGGGCCTCGTTCACGATGTCGGGCGCTGCGGTCGCGGCTCAAGGTGAGGCGTCTGGAGGCCGTACCCCACCTGGAGGTCGCGGCGCAGCGGCCGCTCGCGGTCGGGGACGGCCCGGGCCAGCACCTCGGTCATGCGCGGATCGCCCTTGACCCGGGCGGCCGAGCCCCCGGTCGTAGCCCTGGATGCGCCCCTCGGTCACGAGGTCGGCCAGCACGGCCAGCTCGACGCCGGCCTCGCCGAGCGACGGCAGCACCTGCTCGATGTAGGCGAGGAACAGCCGGTTCGGGCCGATCACCAGCACGCCCTGGCCCTCGAGCGGGAACCGGTGCGTGTAGAGGAGGTAGGCGGCGCGGTGCAGCGCCACCACCGTCTTGCCCGTGCCGGGGCCGCCCTGCACGACCAGCATCCCGGGCAGGGCGGCGCGGATGATCTCGTCCTGCTCGCCCTGGATCGTGGCGACGATGTCGCCGAGTCGACCCGTCCGGGCCGTCTCCAGCGCGGCGAACAGCGCCCCCTGGCCGGTGATCTCCGGTCGATCACCGTCGGGTGACTCGGCGGCGATGCCGTACTGCTCGAGCGCGTCGCCGAAGAGCTCGTCCTCGATGCCGAGCAGGGTGCGGCCCCGCGTGGCGAAGTGGCGGCGCCGCGACAGGCCCATGGGCTGGCGTCCGGTGGCCCGGTAGAACGGCTCGGCCACCGGCGCCCGCCAGTCGACGACGACGGGGTCCTGGTGCTCGTCGGACACCGCGATGCGCCCGATGTAGAAGCTCTCGATCGACGATCCCGACCCCGGCGCGTGCCCGTTGCCCCCGGACGGGTCGTCGGACAGGTCGTCGGACGGGTCGTCCGAGGGGCTGGTCGATGCGACCGAAGCACAGCGAGGCGTCGCCGAGGTGCAGCTGCTGGAGCCGGTTCACGACCGTGTCGATGATGACCTCGCGCTCGTAGCGGGCCTGCTCGGTGCCGCCCCGACCCACCTCGACCATGGACGTGAGGCGTGTCGCGGCCACGCGGCTCGCTTCGAGGCACGCGTAGGCCCGGTCGATGTAGGCCTGCTCGGCCTCCAGATCAGGATGGATGGCCATGGGCATCAGCGTTCCGGCGGGAGCCGGCGAGGTGGTCGGCCGGGGGGCACAACGGCCTCCCGGGGGATCGGCCATCCTACCCGGTGGGCGCCGCCGCCAGGCACGTCGGCGTGACGCCGGCCGACCACGGACCCGGTGGGTCGGCGGCAGTAGGTTGACCCGGTGCCCAACGCGCCCGCCCCTGCTCTCGCGCCGTTCCTCGCGCGCCTGCCGTGGTCTGCCCGGCGGCCCGGACGACCGGGTGCCGGTCTGGTTCATGCGCCAGGCCGGTCGATCCCTTCCCGAGTACCGCGCCGTGCGGGGCGAGGGGAGCATCCTCGACGCCATCGCCGACCCGGAGCTCGCCGCCGAGATCACCCTGCAGCCGGTCCGTCGCTACGGCGTCGACGCCGCCATCCTCTACTCCGACATCGTCGTGCCGGTGCACGCCATCGGCTTCGGCGTCGACGTCGCGCCCGGTGTCGGCCCGGTGGTGGAGCAGCCGTTCCGGTCCGCGGCCGACCTCGAACGGCTGCGACCGCTCGACCCCGAGGCCGACACCCCCTACGTGCTCGAGACGGTCCGCATCCTGGCGACGCGAGCTCGCGGTTCCCCTCATCGGCTTCGCCGGCGCGCCGTTCACGGTCGCCAGCTACCTGATCGAGGGCCGGCCCTCGCGCACCTACGGCCAGACCAAGGCGCTCATGCTACGGCGACCCGGCCCTGTGGCACGCCCTGATGGACCGCCTCGTCGACCTGGCCGTCACCTCGCTGCGCTCCCAGGTCGACAACGGTGCCGCGGCGTTGCAGCTCTTCGACAGCTGGGCCGGAGCGCTGAGCCCACCGACGTACCAGCAGTACGTGCTGCCCGCACAGCCAGCGCCTCTTCGCCGAGGTCGCCGATCTCGGCGTGCCCCGGATCCACTTCGGGGTCGGCACCGGCGAGCTGCTCGGGCTGATGGCGGCGGCGGGTGCCGACGTCGTCGGGGTCGACTGGCGGGTGCCCATCGACGTCGCCCGCACCCGGGTGCCGGCCGCGGGTGGCCCTCCAGGGCAACCTCGATCCGGCGTTGTGCCTGGCTCCGTGGGACGCGGTCGCGCGAGGGCGCCCGCGACGTGCTCACCCGCAACGACGGGCACCCGGGCCACGTCTTCAACCTCGGCCACGGCGTGCTGCCCGAGCTCGACCCCGAGATCCTCGGGCGGGTCGTCGATCTCGTCCACCGCGAAGGGCGCTGCGACGGCCCGCGGACCGTGACCGCCATGCCACCGGAGGACGATCGATGACCGACGCCGCGACGGGCCTGCTCGTGATGGCCTACGGCACGCCCCGCACCCCCGACGACGTCGAGGCGTACTACACCCACATCCGCCGCGGTCGTCCGCCCACGGAGGAGCTGTTGGCGGAGCTGAAGGGGCGCTACGACGCCATCGGGGGCATCTCCCCGCTGGCCGCGCTCACGGAGGCCCAACGATCGGCGCTCGCCGCCGCGCTGGAGCAGCGCCAGCCGGGGGGCTGGGTCGTCGCCCTCGGTCAGAAGCACGCCGCACCCTTCATCGAGGACGGGATCGCCGAGCTGGCGGCGGCCGGGGTGCGTGACGTGGTCGGCCTGGTGCTGGCCCCGCACTACTCGGGGTTCAGCGTGGGTCAGTACCAACAGCGAGCCGAGGACGCCGCGTCCGAGCACGGGCTCACCCTGCACCGCATCGATCAGTGGCACACCGAGCCGGCCTACGTGGCCTTCCTCGCCTCGGCGGTGCGTGACGCACGAGCCACCCTGCCCGAACGCCACAAGGTGCTGTTCACGGCGCACTCGCTCCCCGAGCGGGTCCTGGCCGACGACCCCTATCCCGATCTGCTGCGCGAGAGCGCAGCGCTCGTGGCCGACGAGGTCGGGTTGTCGCCCTGGCCCGAGTGGGCGCTGGCCTGGCAGAGCGCCGGACGCACGCCGGAGCCCTGGCGAGGGCCCGACGTCCTCGAGGTCATCCGTGACCTGGCCGCGACCGGCGCCACCGACGGTGTCCTGGTGTGCGCGCAGGGCTTCACCGCCGATCACCTCGAGGTGCTGTACGACCTCGACATCGAAGCGGCCGGCCTGGCCGGCGAGCTGGGCCTGGCCTTCGCCAGGACCAGGTCGCTGAACGCCGATCCGGACGTCATGGGGGCGCTGGCCGATCGGGTCATCGCCGCGGCGACCGACACCACGACGGCGTGAGCGTGGGCCGCGCTCGGCGGATCGTGGTCGTGGGGGCCGGCCTCACCGGCCTCACCGCGGCCTTCACCCTGGCCACCCGGCACGTCGGCAGCGTCGTCACCGTGCTCGAGTCGTCCGGCCGGGTGGGCGGCAAGATCCTCACCACCCCCTTCGCCGGGAGGCCGGTCGACTGCGGCGCCGACGCCTTCCTCGCTCGCGTGCCGGAGGCCGTCGAGCTGTGCGAGGAGCTCGGTCTCGGTGCGCTGCTCACGTCGCCCGCCGAGCGGTCGGCGCTGGTCTTCGCCGGGGGGGAGCTGCGCCGGCTGCCCGCAGGGCTGGTGCTCGGCGTGCCGACCGATCTCGACGCGCTCGCCGAGTCGGGGATCGTGAGCCGGGCGGGCATCGAGCGCGCCGAACAGGACCTGTCGACGGCCGAGTGGTTATCCGATGAACCATCTGGTGAGCCCGAGGGGGATGGCGACGAATCGGTCGGGGCCCTGGTGCGGCGCCGTCTGGGCGACGAGGTCTTCGAGCGGTTGGTCGCCCCGTTGCTCTCGGGCGTCAACGCCGGCGACGCCGATCGCCTCAGCGTGGCCGCCGGCGCCGCCCAGCTCGGCACCGCCGCTCGCACCGACCCGAGCCTGGTGTCGGGTCTGCGATCCCAGGCGGCGGCTGCCCGAGCGGCGGGCGCCGATCCTGATGCCCCCGTGTTCCGGGGGATCCCCATCGGCACCCAGGCCCTCACCGATCTGTTGTTGTCCCGGCTCGTCGCCGCCGGAGTGGAGGTGCACCGCTCGTGCCCGGTCCAGGCCCTGGAGCGGGGGGCCGGTGGCGGCTGGACCGTGCAGACCCCGGTCGGTCCGATCGACGCCGACGCGGTGATCGTGACGACCCCGGCCTTCGTGGCCGCGGGTCTCCTCGCCCCCCATGCACCGCTCGCCGCCGAGGGACTGGCCGAGGTCGAGTACGCGTCGGTGGCGATGGTCACGATGGCGGTGCGCCGTGAGTCGCTCGGCCGTGTGCTCGACGCGTCGGGCTTCCTCGTCGCCGGGGGCGAGGCCCTCGACGCGCTTCACCGCGTGCTCGTGGGCCTCGGCCAAGTGGGCCCACCTCGCCGATCCCGACGTGGCCGTGCTGCGGGTCTCGGCCGGTCGGCACGGTGATGCCGGAGCCCTCGAGCTCGACGACGGCGACCTCGTCCGGGTGCTGGGCGACGACCTCGGGCGGACCATGGGGCTGTCGGGGACGCCGATGGAGGCTCGCGTCACGCGCTGGACCGACGCCCTCCCGCAGTTCCGCCCCGGACACCTCGGGCGCCTCCGTGCGTGGCGCCAGGAGCTGACCGAGGAGGCGCCCGGTCTCCTGCTGGCCGGCGCGGCGTGCGACGGCCTGGGCCTGCCGGCCTGCGTCCGCCAGGGCCGTCGTGTGGCGGCGCAGGCGGTCGGGGCGGGACCGGCGGCGCCGTGACACGGGGCGTCGAGCCGCCTCGGGGCCCGGGTTCGGGCCGACGCGCCCGGATCCGGGCCGAAAGGCCCAGGTCAGGGCGGGATTCCGTCGATGACGTTGCAGCGTTGACGCTCTTCTGTAAAGATTCCGCAACAATGCGATCCGAACAGACCCCCCGGGTGCCCCGTCGCCGTCGAGTCGCGCTGTGCGCCGTCGTCGTCTCCGGCCTCTTGGCCGTACCCCTCGCGTCCGCCCTGCCCGCCGGCGCCCAGTCGATCGAGTCCAAGCGCGCCGAAGCAGCGGCCGTGGCCTCCGAGCTGGCCAGCCTCGACCGCGAGCTGATGGACATCAACGCCCGCTACGAGGCATCGCGCTACGAGCTCTCCGAGGCCGAGGAGAAGGTCACCGAGGCCCAGGCCCGCGTCGACCAGACCAACGCCGAGCTCGAGCAGCGTCGTGGCGAGATGCGCACCTTCGCCGTCAAGGCCTACCAGAGCGGCAACGACAGCCCGGAGCTGAACGCCCTGCTCACCGCCGACGGCGATACTGCGCCGGCGAAGAAGTCCTACATCGAGGTCACCAACGGGAACCGCCATGACCTCGTCGACAGCCTCAGCGGCATGCAGCGCCAGGCCGAGGACGAGACGAAGCGCGCTCCAGCAGGCCCAGGCCGAGGCCGAGCGGATCGCCGAGGACATGGACGCCACACGAGCCGACGCCCAGCGGGCCACCGACGCCCAGCGCAGCGTGAACGACCGGGTGCAGGGCGAGCTGGCCACCCTGGTGCGTGAGGAAGAGGCTCGTCGGGCCGCGGCCGCCGCCGCTGCTGCGGCCGAGCGCGCCGCCGCCGAGAGCGCGGCTCGGGCCGCCGCCACGCCGGCGCCGTCCTCGTCGTCCTCCTCGGGCCGACGCCCCGGCGCCTCGATCCACCGGCGGTGGCGGTGGCAGCTCCAGCCCGGCGCCGGCCCCCGCGCCCGTCCGGTCCGGCTCCGAGCATCCGCAGCGGGCTCGCCGGCGCCATCGATGCCGCGCTCAGCAAGGTCGGGTCGCCCTACGTGTGGGGCTCCGCCGGTCCGAACACCTTCGACTGCTCCGGGCTCATGGTCTGGGCGTTCAAGCAGGTCGGGATCTCCCTTCCCCACTACAGCGGTGCGCAGTACGCCAGCACCACCCGCATCTCCCGTGCGCAGCTCCAGCCCGGCGACCTCGTCTTCTGGGGCTCCGGCGGTTCCGAGCACGTGGCGCTCTACATGGGCGGCAACCAGATCGTCCACGCCTTCAGCTCTCGGGCCGCGACCGGCGTCACCGCAGCTCGACGGCTGGTGGAAGACCCCGTCGGGCTACGGACGCATCTGAGCTCTCCTGAGCGTCGTCCCTGAGCTCGTCCTGCACGGCCCGCCCTCTCGAGGGCGGGCCGTCCTGTTGCTCCCCGGCTACGGCGACACGAGCCGCGGTGTTCACCGCCCACCTGGACGTGATCGATCCCGCTGACGAATGGGTCGTGGCCGTGGCCGAGCCCCACCGCCGACGGTCCCGACGGGCCGCTCTGGTACACCGTCGACGAGAACGGTCCCGATCCTCGGGGCGTGGCCGAGACCGCCGTCGCCGTCGCCGCGGCGATCGCTGCGGTGGCCGACGCGGTCGCCATCGATCCGGTCGAGGTGGTGCTCGCCGGGCACTCCCAGGGCGGCGCCGCCGCTCTGGCCACCTGCCTCGATCCCGCGTCGGGCCCGCCACCGCGGGCGGTCGCCGCCCTCGCGTCCTACCTGCCTCACCGCGACGACGGCATCGACCCCACGAGGGTGGCCGGTCTCCCCGCGCTGTTCGCCCACGGCCTCGACGACCGGGTCATGGACCCGATCCGGGGCCGCGGGGCGGCGCGAGCGTTCGAGCGGTGGGGAGCGCTGGTCGAGTGGGAGGACGTCGCCGGGGGCCACCGCCTCGGTCCGGCCCTCCTCGAACCGCTGGCCCGGCTGCTGTCCCGGCTCGTCGTCGACGACGCCGGTTCGCGCTGATCTCCGCTCAGCGCAGCGCCCACGGGCGAGGGAAGCGATGCCCGGGTCGCCAGCGATCGAGGCGCACCTCGGCCTCGTCCTCGAGTTGGGGTGACTGGGCGCGGTTGCTGACGGCCCACGCCGTGGTCCACAGCTCGTAGGCCTGCACGAGGACTTCGAAGCCGGGCCAACCGCTGGCCTCCAGCCCATAGCCGGCCAAGAAGTCGTCGAGAACCCGTGGCGGCGCGCCGTAGCGGCGCACCGCCACCACCTGCGGCACGATGTCGGCGCACACCGGACCGACGCCGGACATCTCGAGGTCGACGAGCACCGGTCCCGTCGGCGTCTTCAGGACGTTGTGGCGGTGCAGGTCGCCGTGGACCACCGCCATCCCCAGCGGATCGTCCTCCGGTGCCGGCCACGAGGCGCGGAGCCGTTCCGTGCGGTCCCGCAGCAGCACGAGGTCGTCGGCCGAGGTGCGTCCGAGCTCCTCGGCCCGATCGAGCTCGAAGCTCACCGCACCGAGCAGATCGAACTCGGGGACGTCGCTCACCCCGCCGCGGGTGGTGTCGTGCAGCGAGCGGGCCAGACGGCCGAGCTCGTGCGGGGTGACCTCACCCTCCACGACGCTCAGCCACGCTCCACATCGTGACGGCGCCGGCCTCGGTGACGACCGGCTGGTCGTAGGGGTCGCTCACCGAGACGGCGGCGACGCCGACCTCGGCGAGGAGCTCCGACACGATGACCTGGCGGCGAGCGGATTCCTCCCGGCCGGGGGCATCGACGCGTCCCAGCACCCGGGCCTCGGGAAGGCCCACGATGACCGCCGAACCGGAGCGGAAGATCCCGGCTCCGCCGTCGGGCAGACCGCACCCGCGGGCCACGCCGATGACGGCATCCAGGGCTCGCTCCTCGCGTTCGTCGTCCGGTGAGCGCAGCTGCGCCGTCTCGCCCGGGTCGAGAGGGGAGGTGGTGCCGGACACGACGCCATCCTGGCATGTCCGCCACGCGGCCCCGCAGCCGACCCGCCGATCTGACCGCCCCCACCCGGTGCGGCAAGGATCTGGGTGGGCCGACGGCCCGTGGAGGCCCCATGACGACCGAGTCCCAGCCCATCGAGAACCGGAACGACCGACCGAGCGGTCCCCTCCGTCGATGGGCGCCGGTGCTGGTGGTGCTCGGTGGCATCGCCCTGGTCGTGGTCATGGCCATCGTGCGACCGTTCGGGTCGCAGCCCCCGGACGTGTCGGTCCAGGGTGCCTACGTCGGCGCCGGCGCCGACCCCGCCGGCGGCTACCTGGTGCTGGTCAACGACGGAGGCGGTGACGACCTCGTCGGCGTCGACGTCGCCGGTGCCACGGTCACGCTCCAGCGGCGGGTGGTCGACCCCACGACCGGCGTGTCGGACCTGAGCGAGACGCCGTCGCTCAGGCTCCCGGGCTACGAGACGGTCCGCCTCCAACCCGGTGGCGACCAGCTCCTGCTCACCGGGATCACGCCGGTCGCCGGGACCACCCTCTCGATGCAGCTGAGGTTCAGGGTCGGGGAGCCGATGACCGTGGAGGCCGACGTGCTGAGCTACGACGAGATCGGGGCGCTGCTGTTGCCGCCCCGCCTCGAGGTGCCCACCGCCCCCTGACGGCCCGGTGACCCGGGGCGATGCGCCGACCGCGGCAATGATGGTCGGCCGTGCCTTCCCTCCCCGCTCTCTCCGATCGCACCAGGGGGGTGCTGACGGCGATCGCCGGCGGGGCCTCCTTGGCGCTGTCGGTGCCGCCCTGGGGCTGGTGGCCGCTCGCCTTCGTGGGTGTGGCGCTGTGGGATCGGGCGCTGGCCGGTCGCGCCGGCCCGGTCGCGGTTCGGTCGCTCGTTCCTGCTCGGGCTGGCCTGGCTGGCGCCGGCGCTGCTGTGGATGTGGGACCTCACCAGCCCGGGTACCTCGTGGCCGTCGCGCTGTTCGCGGCGTACGTCGGCGTCGCAGGCCTCCTCGTGCCGGCGACCAGCACCCGACCGTGGGCGCGGTGGCTGGCGCTGCCGGGAGCGCTCGTGCTGTGCGAGGCCGCCCGTTGGTCGTTCCCGTTCGAGGGGGTCCCGTTGGCCACCGTGGCCATGAGCCAGGCCGACGCCCCGCTGGCCCAGGTGGCCCGGGTCGGCAGCGCCATCGGCGTGGTGCTGGTGGTGGGCATCGGCGGCGTCGCCCTGTCCGCGGCGTGGGACCGGCACTGGCGGGCTGGCGGGAGTGGCCGTCGCCGTGGTGGTCCTGGCCTGGGCGACGGCGATGGTGGCGCCGAAGGGCACCGACGTCGACGACCTCTCCGTGGCCCTCGTGCAGGGCGGCGGGCCGCAGGGCACCAGGGCCGGCGACACCGATCCCGACGACGTCTTCGACCGCCACATCGAGGCCAGCGAGCTGGTGGAGGCGCCCGTGGATCTCGTGCTCTGGCCCGAGAACGTGGTGGCCGTCGAAGGTCCGCTCACCGCGAGTCGGGAGCACCGCGAGCTCGCCGCGCTGGCCCGTCGCCTCGACACCACGCTCGTGGTGGGCGTGACCGAGGGCATCGATCGCGAGCGCTTCACCAACTTCGCCGTGGTCTACGACGCCGACGGCGACCTGGGAGATCGCTACGACAAGGTCCTGCGCGTGCCGTTCGGTGAGTACGTGCCCTTCCGCGGCCTCGTCGAGCGGCTCGCCGGCTCGTGCTGCGCTCAGCGCCCGCGACGCCGTGATCGGCACGGCGCCCGCGGTGCTGCGCACCGACGTCGGCACCTTCGGGGTGGCGATCTCGTGGGAGGTCTTCTTCACCCAGCGAGTGCGCGAGGGCGTGCAGGAGGGTGGGGAGGTCGTGCTCAACCCCACCAACGGCTCGTCGTACTGGCTGACCCAGGTCCAGAGCCAGCAGGTGGCGTCGAGCCAGCTGCGGGCCATCGAGACGGGCCGCTGGGTGCTCCAGGCGGCGCCCACCGGGTTCAGCGCGGTCGTCGATCCCGAGGGCACGGTGATCGCCCGCACCGGTGTCAGCGAGCGGGCGGTGCTCCACGAGACCGTCACCCGACGGGAGGGTCGCACGATCGCCACGGTCATCGGTCCGTGGCCGGTGGTGGCGCTCGGCGCGGCGCTGGTGATCGCCGGCTGGATCCTGGCCCGGCAGGCCGGTCAGGGACCCGCCGGACGCCGGCGATCCGTGAGGTCGATGACCCGCTCCGACGAGAGGGCCTCGAGGAACCGCCGATCGTGGGACACCACCACCACGGTGCCCTCGTAGGCGCCGAGGGCCCCCTCCAGCTGCTCGATCGCTTCCGGATCGAGGTGGTTGGTCGGCTCGTCGAGCACCAGGCAGTTCACGCCCTCGGCCATGAGGCAGGCCAGCACGGCCCGGCTGCGCTCCCCCGGCGACAACTCGGCTCCTCGCCGACCCACGTGGTCGGCGCCGAGGCCGAACTTGGCCAGCAGCGACCGCGACTCGCTGCAGACGGGAGGCCCGGTGCGGGCCTGCACGAGCTCGAGGACCGGTCGATCGCCGTCGAACGCCGTGCGGGCCTGGTCCATCTCGCCGACCACGACGCCGGGGCCCAGCCATCGTCGGCCCTCGGTCGAGCCCGACCGTGCCCAGCGAGCGCGCCGAGCAGCGTCGACTTCCCGGCCCCGTTCGGGCCGACCAGCGCCACCCGCTCCCGCCAGCCGATCTCGAGGTCGATCGGTCCGAGCCGGAACGAGCCCCGCTCCACCACCGCGCCGTCGAGGCGCGACGACCACGTCACCGCTGCGGCCCGCCGGCGCCAGCCGGAGGTCGAGCCGCCACCCCTCCCACGGCTTCTCGACGACCTCGAGCCGTTCGATCCGGCGCTCGGTGGCCTTGACCTTCCCGGCCTGCTTCTCGCTGCGGGCGACCTGGCGGCGGCGGACGTGCTTGTCGTTCTCGCCGGACGTCCTGGCCTGACGCACACCCCGCGTCGGCTCCAGCCGATCTGACGTCGCTGGCGCTCCCGCAGCGCGTCGCGCTCGCCGACGTAGGCTCTGGTGGGCCTGGTACTGCTGACGGCGCGGCCAGCGCCCGGGCCTCGGTGTACGCCGTCCAGCCGCCGGCGAACTCGGTGAGGTGACGTGACCGCTCGTCGACCTCCACGATCCGGTCCACGGCCCGGTCGAGGAAGGCCCGGTCGTGGGAGACCACCACGGCGGCGCCGCCGAAGCCGTCGAGGAACGACTCGAGCAGGTCGAGACCGGCGAAGTCGAGGTTGTTCGTGGGCTCGTCGAGCAGCAGCACGTCGACCCGCGACAACAGGATCGCCGCGAGCGGCGGTGCGAGCGGCCTCCCCTCCCGAGAACGTCACCGTGAGCTGGTCGAGGCGCCCCCGGGGCAAGCCCGACGTCCTCGGCGACCGCCGCCGCCCGAGGCTCGAGAAGTCAGCGCCACCGACGCGCCAGGAAGTGCTCGAGGGCGTCCCCGTAGGCCTCGAGGCTCTCGCTGCTGCCGTCCGCCAGGGCCTCGGTGCACCGGTCGAGCTGCTCCAGAGGCCGCGGCCACCCCGGTCCGGCGCGCCAGGTAGTCGAGCAGCGTCTCGTCGGCGCCGAGCGTCCGGCTCCTGGGGCAAGCAGGCCGACGGTGAGCCGACGCGGCGGCCCGTTCGATCGCACCACCGTCGGGGCTGCTCGAGCCCGCGAGGAGGCGCAGCAGCGTCGACTTGCCGACCCCGTTGCGCCCGATGACCCCGACGCGGTCACGGGCGTCGACCTGCAGCTCGACGCCGTCGAGCACGGTCTGGCCGCCGAACGACTTCGACACTCCTCGGGCCCTGAGCACGACCGCACGCTACGGGCGCCGGGACCCGTCCTGAACGCAGTTCAGAGCTCGACGATCACCGTCACGGGACCGTCGTTCACCAGGGACACCTGCATCTCGGCCCCGAAACGACCCGTCGCCACCCGGGCACCCTGCGCGCGCAGCTCGTCGACGACGGCCTCGACGAGGGGCTCCGCGACCGGCCCGGGGGCGGCCGCGCTCCATCCGGGACGGCGACCGCGCCGGGTGTCGCCGTAGAGCGTGAACTGCGACACGACCAGCACCTCCGCCCCCACCTCTCGCGCCGAACGGTCCATCCTCCCGGCCTCGTCGGGGAACAGCCGGAGCTGCCAGAGCTTGCGGGCCATCGCCACCGCCGCCTCGGGGGTGTCGCCGTGGGTCACGCCCACGAGGACGCACAGCCCACGCCCGATCGACCCGACCGCCTCGCCGGCCACCACCACGTCGGCCTCGGTGACCCGCTGCACCACTGCTCGCACGGCCGAAGTCTGCCAGCCTCGGCACCGTGAGCTTGACCGTCAAGAGGGGCCAAACGAGACTTGTCCGCTCATGTCCGTCCCGTGTTGCGTCACCGTCATCTCCCGGCGCGCCCCGGCGATCGGTGGCCACCGCTGCCGACGGCGACCTCGCGCTCCGCATCGCCTTCCTCAGCTACCGGGGCAAGCCGCACGTGGGCGGACAGGGCGTCTACACCCGTCACCTGACCAAGGCCCTGGTCGACCTCGGCCACGAGGTGGAGGTGCTGGGCGGGCCAGCCCTTCCCGGTCCTCGACGACCGGGTCCCGCTCGTCGAGCTGCCGAGCCTCGACATCTACAACGACCACTTCCCGATGCGCCTCCCGGGGCCGTGGGAGGTCAAGACCTGGGGTGACGCGGTCGAGGTGGCGTCGTTCATGGGTGGCAGCTTCCCCGAGCCGTTGGCCTTCAGCGTCCGGGCGTGGCAGCACCTGCGCCCCCGGATCAACGACTTCGACGTGGTGCAGGACAACCAGTCCCTGGGCTACGGGCTCCTCGGCATCGAGCGCGCCGGCCTCCCGGTCCTGGCCACGATCCACCACCCCATCACCGTCGACCGGCGCCTCGAGATGGAGCACGCCGAGACCCCCTGGAAGCGCTTCTCGAAGGCGCGCTGGTACGGGTTCACCAAGATGCAGACCCGCGTCGCCAACCGGATGCCCCGGCTCATCACCGTGTCGAAGAACTCCCTGGCCGACATCCACGCCGACCACGAGGTGCCGCTCGACCGGCTCCACGTCGTCCCCGTCGGGGTCGACCAGGAGCTCTTCCGGCCGCTCCCCGGCGTGCAACGGATCCCGGGGCGGCTCATCACCACCGCCAGCGCCGACGTCACCATGAAGGGCCTGCGCTACCTCCTCGAGGCCCTGGCCAAGCTGCGCACCGAACGCCACGTCGAGCTCGTCGTGATCGGTCGCCTCAAGGAGGGTGGTCCGTCGGCTCGCATCATCGACGAGCTCGGCCTGCGAGACGCCGTCACCTTCGTCACCGGCGTTCCGGAGCAGCGCATCATCGAGCTCTACTCCGAAGCCCAGGTCGCCGTCGTCCCGTCGCTCTACGAGGGGTTCTCGCTGCCCGCCATCGAGGCGATGGCCTGCGGCGTACCGCTCGTGGCCACCACCGGTGGTGCCCTCCCCGAGGTGGTCGGCGCCGACAACGACACCGCCCTGCTCGTTCCCCCGGGGGACCCCGAGGCGCTGGCCGCCACCATCGGCGTCGCCCTCGACGACGCCGAGCTGCGTGAGCGCATCGGCGCCGCGGGTCGCCAGCGGGTCATCGAACGCTGGACCTGGCGTCACACCGCGGTGGGCACCGTCGAGCACTACCGGGCCCTCCTCGCCGAGACCGCCCACGTGCAGATGCGCCGCCCGGGCGGTGCCGGCAGCGCACCCCGCTACCGTCGACCCGGCGTGACCGCCCCGGCCACCAGCGAGCGGCACTGATGCTCACCGCCGACTACGACCGCCTGGGGCTGCGTCCCGGTGATCGCCTGCTCGACCTGGGCTGCGGGTTCGGGCGTCACGCCTTCGAGGCGCTCCGCCGCGGCGCACGGGTGGTCGCCTGCGACATGGCCGTCCCCGAGCTGGTCGAGACCCTCGAGGTCTTCGACGCGATGAAGGGCTCCGGCGAGGCGCCCCCCCAGATGTCGGCCACCGCCGTCAACGGCGACGCCACCCGACTGCCCTTCGCCGACGGTGCCTTCGACCGCATCATCGCCTCCGAGGTGATGGAGCACGTCCCCGACGACCTGGCGGCGCTCGACGAGCTCACCCGGGTGCTGCGCCCGGGCGGCACGATGGCGATCACCGTCCCCGCTTGGTTCCCCGAGAAGGTCTGCTGGTCGCTGTCCGACGAGTACCACGCCCCGTTCGTCGAGGGTGGGCACGTGCGCATCTACACCGAGGGGGAGATGCGCCGGAAGATGCAGGGTGCCGGGCTCGAGCCCGGAGGCGCCCATCTCGCCCACGCCCTGCACGCGCCCTACTGGTGGCTGCGCTGCGCCGTCGGCCCCACCAACGACACCAACCCCCTCGTCCGGGCCTACACCCGCCTGCTCGAGTGGGACATCGTCGCCGCGCCATCGGTCACGAGGGTCACCGAGCGGCTGTTGAACCCCGTGCTCGGCAAGTCGCTGGTCGTCTACGCCACCAAGCCCGTGCGGAGCCTCGCCCATGTCTGAGCACGCCGTCCCCGAGGTCCCCGGGATGCTCACCGCGGCCCAGGCGCGCGCCACCGGTGACGCCATCGCCGACTGGCAGCTGCCCAACGGCATGATCCCGTGGTTCCCCGGCGGCCACGCCGACCCGTGGAACCACGTCGAGGCAGCCATGGCCCTCGATCTCGTGGGCCTGCGCGCCGAGGCCGAGCGGGCCTACCAGTGGCTGGTCGACATCCAGCGCCCCGACGGGTCCTGGCACCAGTACTACCTGGCCGACGGCATCGAGCAGGACAAGCTCGACGCCAACACCATCGCCTATCCGGCGGCCGGGGTCTGGCACCACTGGCTGCTCCACGGCGACCGCGGATTCGTCGAGGCCATGTGGCCCACCGTCGAGGCCGGCATCGACTTCGTGCTCGACCTGCAGACCCCCCGCGGCGAGATCCTCTGGGCCCGCCATGCCGACGGCACGCCGTGGTCGTTCGCCCTGCTGACCGGCTCGGCCAGCATCTGCCACAGCCTGCGTTGCGCGGTGGCCATCGCCGACCTGCTCGGCCACGAGCGCCCCGACTGGGAGCTCAGCGCCGCCCGGTTGGCCCAGGTCATCCGTCGCCACTGCGCCGGCGACGCGCCCGACGCCTTCGCGCCCAAGGCCCGTTGGGCGATGGACTGGTACTACCCGGTCCTGGCCGGGGTGCTGCACCCCGACGACGCCCGGGCCCGGCTCGACGCGCGACGGGGCACGTTCGTGATGGAGGGCCAGGGTGTGCGTTGCGTGAGCGACCGCCCGTGGATCACCGCCGCGGAGACGTGCGAGTGCCTGATGGCCGAGCTGTCGCTCGGGCACGCGGAGCAGGCGCTCCAGCTCTTCTCGTGGGCGCAGGCGTTGCGCGACGACGACGGGCACTACTTCACCGGCATCGTGCAACCCGACGGGGTCCACTTCCCGGCCGACGAGCGCTCGACCTACACCGATGCGTCGATCGTGCTGGCCGCCGATGCGCTCAGCCGCACCAGCCCGGCGTGGGCCCTGTTCGTCGACCACGACGCGCTGCCGGCCCTGGTGGCGCTCGACGAGTCCGAGTCGCTGCCCGACCCGACCGACTGAGCGCCCACGGCGCCGCGCCGGGCTCGTGTCGCGGTGCTCGTCGATCAGGCCGATCGGCGCAGCACGCGCAGCGACCCGGTGGCCGACACGTCGGTGAACTCGCCCGACTCGAGCGCCCGGCAGTAGATCTCGAACGGCGGACGGCCGCCGTCGGCCGGGTCGGGGAACACGTCGTGGATGGCCAGCAGGCCACCCGGCTCGACCCACGGGGTCCAGATCTCGAAGTCGCGATGCGCGGGCTCCGCGCCGTGGCCGCCGTCGATGAAGAGCAGCGACAGGGGCGTGCGCCAGTGGCGCCCCACCGTCGGGGAGTCGCCCACGAGGGCGACGACGTGGTCCTCGAGCCCGGCGTCGTGCACGGTGCGGCGAAAGCGCGGCAGCGTGTCGATGCGACCGACCGCCGGATCGACCAGGTCAGGCTCGTGCCATTCCCAGCCCGGTTGGTTCTCCTCGGAGCCCCGGTGGTGGTCGAGGGCGAACAGCACCGTGCCCCGCGTCCGGGCGGCGGAGCCGAGGTAGATCGCCGACTTCCCGCAGTAGCTGCCGATCTCGAGCATCGGTGAGCCCGCCTCGGGCACCGTGGCGGCGGCGTCGTGCAGGGCCAGGCCCTCGTCGGGGGGCATGAAGCCGCGGGCGGCTTCGGCCGCGGCTCGTCGGTGTCGATCCATGGTGCGCCGGCGCGTCCGTCCGCTCAGTCCTCGTCGGGGGTGTCGTCCTCGTAGATCTCGACGTGGAACAGCTTGTCGAGGAGGAAGAAGCGCAGGACCCACAGCACGCCGAAGGCCGAGAGCTGGGCGAAGAGGATGGCGACGCGGTTGGTCGTGTGGTTGTCCACGTAGGAGATGAGCGCCGTGGACATGACGAGGCCGGCGAACGTGAACGACCAGAAGGGGAGGGTCTCCTTCTTCCAGTGGCTGCGACCCCGCTTGCCCCACACCCACGTCCGACTCATGTAGTAGGCGGGGATGGCCCCGATGGCCACGGCGACGACGTTGGCCACCGTCGGGCGCATCCAGCGTTGGAGCACGAAGAGCATCCCGGCGCCGACGATCACGTTGACCACCGAGACCATGACGTAGCGCGGGCCCTTGGTCTTGATCTTGGAGAAGACGGCGCCGACGATCCCGCCCGGCAACGGGCCGGGGCTGTCAGGGCTCGTCTCTGCCGGATGGGTCTTCACTGGGCGCGCACCAACTCCGTGTGACGGGGAACGCCGAGCGTATCTTCCCGACCGTGCCGCGGCACAGACGACACCCTCCGTCGTGGGCGTCGGCGCGGCTGCTCCGTGCGCCGCCGGCGGTACCCTGCGTCGCGCCATGTCCCCCCGTCACCCGGACCCGTCATCGTCCGCGGGCCGTCCACGCCGGCGGCCTCGTTCCCTGCTCGTCGCGGGCGCGTTCGCGACGGTCGCCCTGCTCGCCGGAGCCTGTGGCGGGTCCACCGGGACCTCCCAGGCGCCACCGTCGTCCTCGCCGCCCGGGAGCTCCTCGGCGCCCGCGCCGGGATCGGATCCCGGCGCCATCGACGCGCGCATCTCCCTCGCTCCGGTCGTCGACGGCCTCGACCAGCCCACGGCCCTCGCCCCCCGACCCGACGGCGAGGAGCTGTGGGTCACCGAACAGGGCGGGGCCGTGCGACGGATCACGCGCCGCGCCGATCGTCGACCCCGCCACCGGGCGGCCGGGGCCCGTTCGCCACGCCCTCGATCCCGAGCCCCTGCTCGAGCTGGGCGAGCTCACCCGTGGGCGGGGCGAGCAGGGTCTGCTCGGCATCGCCTTCGACGCCACCGGCGACGTCGTGTACCTGTACCACACCCTCCCCGTCGGCGACGTGGTCGTCGCCGAGTACGCCGTCGAGGCCACGGGCGACGAGGTGGGCATCGACGCCGGCTCCCGTCGGGTGCTGTTGACGATCCCGCACCGTGAGTTCTCCAACCACAACGGTGGTCAGCTGGCCCTCGGCCCGGACGGCTTCCTCTACGTCGGCGTCGGCGACGGCGGTGGGTCCGGCGACCCGGGGGACAACGGCCAGGACACCGGTGAGCTCCTGGGCAAGATCCTGCGCGTCGACCCCTCGTCGCCCGACGGTGCGAGCCCGTACACGGTGCCGGCATCGAACCCCTTCGCCGCCGCCGGCGGCGCGCCGGAGATCTTCCTGTACGGGGCCCGGAACCCGTGGCGCTTCAGCTTCGACCGGGGCACCGGCGACCTGTGGGTGGCCGACGTCGGGCAGAACGAGATCGAGGAGGTCAACTGGCTCCCCGCCACTGCGGGTGCCGGGCTCGGCGCCAACCTCGGCTGGAACTGGCGCGAGGGCGATCGTCCCTTCCGCGACGGCACCCCGCCGGACGGCCTCGTCGACCCGGTGCACGTCTATGACCACGACGGCGGGAACTGCTCGGTGACCGGCGGCTACGTGTACCGGGGGGAGAAGGTTCCTGCACTGGAGGGCGTCTACCTCTACGGTGACTACTGCGTGGGCGATATCCGAGGTCTCCTGGTGCGTGACGGCGTGGTCGTCGACGAACGGTCGCTCGGCGTCGGCGTGGCCGAGAACTCCCTCGTGAGCTTCGGCCAGGCCGTCGACGGCGAGCTCTACGTCCTGTCCCAGGAGGGCACGTTGTTCGCGGTGGAGCAGGGCTGAGGCATGGCCGAGACCGCCGCGTCGGCGGCCGGGTCCACGAGCCGCGTCGCGTCCTCCTCGAGCTGGCGTCGTCGTGGTCTCCGCGACGGCGGTGTCCTGGTCTGGTGGCGCGAGCTGGTCATCGTCGGTGCCGTCTACATGATCTACGAATCGGTCCGCAACGTCTCGAAGTCCAGCGCCGCCACGGCCTACGACAACGCCATGCGGATCATCGACTGGCAACAGGACCTCTGGCTCTGGCACGAGCTGAGCCTCCAGGACTGGGCGCTCGGCTACGAGCCGCTCATCGTCGTGGCCAACTACTACTACGGCGCCGCCTACATGGTCGTGACCTTGTTCGGTCTGCTGTTCCTCTACCGCCGCTTCCCCGACGACTACCCGCTGTGGCGCAACACCCTCCTCATCGGCACCCTGCTGGGCCTGATCGGCTTCGCCACCTTCCCGCTCATGCCGCCGCGGCTGCTCGACACCCTCGGCGACGGACGGGCCTTCGGCTTCGTGGACACCCTCGTCAGGTACCCCACGTTGTGGTCGTTCGAGTCGCCGACGATGCAGGCCATCTCCAACCAGTACGCGGCCATGCCGTCGCTGCACTGCGGATGGGCCTTCTGGGGGATGTGGGTGTTCCTGCCCCGTGTGCGCTCGTGGTGGGCCAAGGGCCTCGCCGTCCTCTACCCCGTCACCACCATCTACGTGGTGGTGATCACCGGCAACCACTACCTGCTCGATGCCGTCGGTGGCCTGGTGATCTTCGTGATCGGCTACGGCGCGGCCCGTGTGGTCACCCGTGCCGGTCGACGAGCGGTCCCTGAGGCGGTCCCCGACACGGTCAGCGCACCAGCTCCATAGCCGTGCGATAGGCGGCCACGTTGCGCCCCACGACGACCGACCAGTCGACCGGCGACGGGGTGGCGCGATTGTGGGCGGCGATGCTCCCGCGCAGGTCGGCGTCGCCGACGATCCGGTTCAGCTGGCGGACCATGTCGGCATCGCTGGCGGCCAGCAAACCCTCCTTGCCGTGGGTCACGAACTCGCTGATCCCCGTGTGGGCCTTGGCCACCACGGGAAGGCCGGCGCAGCGGGCCTCGAGGGCGGCGATCCCGAACGACTCCAGGTTGGCCGGTGCGACGAACACGTCGCTGTGGGCGAAGTAGTCGCGGATCTCCGCACGGGTGCGTCGGCCGACGAGCTCGACGATCTCGGAGAGCCCGTTGGTGCGGAGGTACTTCTCGAGCTGGGGGCGTTCGGGTCCGTCACCGATGATCACCACTCGGAGCTGCAGCCCCGCCGGAAGTGCATCGTGGACGCGGCGCACCATCTTGAGCATCTGCAGCGGGCGCTTCCGGGGGGCCAGGCGCATGACCGAGATCAAGGTGACGAGCGACGGGTCGTGCTCCACCGGCTCGATGCGCCATGCCTCGTCGTCGATGCCGTTCGGGAGCACGACGACCGGACGACGGGGCCCGGCGATGCGTCGGATCGGCTCGGCGGCCACATCGCTCACCGCCGACAGCACGACGGGCCACTGCGACCAGTGCCCGACCCGGTCGAGCCCGGCGAACGCCGGTGCCGCGTAGCTCCACATGCAGTGCACGGTGATGACGGTGGGCAGTCCGATGGCCTGGGCCCGCCGGGCGGCGAGGTAGGCCATCGGTGAGGCCAGCCCTCCGTGGAAGTGGGCGACGTCGACGCCCTCCTCGGTCAACAGGTCGGTGGCCAACCGGAACGTCGACGGCAGGAAGGGCACGTCGAAGGGCAGCAGGGGCACGTCCATGCGCCGCACCCGCACGCCGTCGACCGTCGCCGGACCGGCGGTGGGCGTGACCGCGACGACCTCGTGGCCGGCGGCGCGGAGGTTGCGGGCCAGATCGTGGGCCTGCATCTCGATGCCGCCCAGGCGGGGCACGTAGCAGTCCGAGACGATGCCGATGCGCAGCGGGCGCCCGTCGTGGCTCGAGGGCTGGTCGGGGTCGTCCCGGTCCGGCATGTTCGACCTCCCTGATCAGGAGCACGCGCCCGTCACCGTAGCGTCCGGCGACCGGCGATCGGCCCCTCGTCGCGACGACCGGTGTCGTCGGTGGCGCAGAGGTCGGACTGCCAGAATGCTCCGGTGACCAGCCGGACCATCGTGGTGTTCCACGCTCACCCCGACGACGAGGCCCTGTTGACCGCCGGGACGTCGGCCTGCGCGGCAGCCGACGGCCATCGCGTCGTGTTGGTGTTGGCCACCCGTGGCGAGGAGGGCGACGTCGGCGCCGACGTGCTGGACCTCGGTGAGGACCTCGGCCGGAGGCGGACCGCCGAGGCGGAGGCATCGGCCGCGGCGATCGGGGTGTCCCGCCTCGAGTTCCTCGACTACGTGGACTCCGGTCTGCGCGCCGACGACGAGGGCCGCTGGCCCGTGGGGTCGTTGTGCGCCGCCGATCCCTCGGAGGTGGCCGAGCGTCTGGCGGCGCTGCTGCGCGAAGAGCACGCCGACCTCCTCGTGGCCGACGACCGCAACGGCGGCTACGGCCACCCCGATCACCGACGGGTCCACGACGTCGCCGTCGAGGCGGCGCGCCTGGCCGACGTCGTGCTCTTCGAGGCGACCGTCGACCGTGAGTTCCTGGCCGGCGGCGTGGCGATGGCCGAGTCGATGGGCCTCACCGTCCCCGAGGGCTTCGTGCCGCCCGACGTGTCCGACTGGTACACGCCGGCCGCCGAGATCACCCACGCCGTCGATGTGACCGCGATGCTCGACGCCAAGCGGGCCTCGATGCGCGCCCATGTCAGCCAGGCGACGGGGGCGCCCGACACCGTGCGGACCCTCGCCGTCTTCCTCGACCTCCCCGACGAGGTGTTCGCACTGGCGTTCGGGACCGAGTGGTTCACGCGTCGTGGCGCCCCGACCGAGTCCCGGGCCACCGACCTGTTCGTCGACCTCCCGGTCGGGCGGTCGTGAGCGACGGGTGGTCGAGCGGGCCTCGGGGGGCGCGTCGGACCTCGACCGCCCCGTCGACGGGGTCGACGACGTCGCCGACGTTCGGTCCGTCGTCGAGCACGAGCTCCACCGCAAGACCCCGTGGCGACGCGTGATCGAGGCCTCGCTCTCGCTCGCCGTCGTCGGCCTGATCTTCGCCTTCGTGCTGCCCGCGGTCTCCGGCGCCCACTACTCCGAGATCTGGAGCGAGATCCAGAAGCTCGACTGGCTCCAGGTCCTCGGCCTCACGACGCTGTGGATGCTCAGCATGGTCGTCTACACGGGCGTGCTCACCACCACGCTGCCCGGTCTGAGCCACCCACAGGCGCTGACCGTCAACTTCGCCGGGAGCGCCGTGTCGAACGTGGTGCCCTTCGGTGGAGCGGTGGGGGTGGGAGCCACCTACGGCATCGAGATGTCGTGGGGCTTCCGGGTCAGCGCCATCACCCTGTCGATCCTGGTGTCCGGCGTCTGGAACGTCCTGACCAAGCTCGGTCTCCCGGTCCTGGCGCTGCTCTTCCTCCTCGTGAAGGGCGAGTCCACCGCCCGGCTCCTCGTCCCGACCCTGCTCGGGCTGGCGGCGCTCACCGTCGCCGTCGTGGTCCTGTCGCTGGTGCTGCGCAGCGAGGCCCTCGCCGTCCGAGTCGGTGCGCTGGCTCAGCGCATCGTCACGCCGCTCTCCCGCTGGGTGCGCCGGTCGTCGGCTCCCGACGTGGCCGCCTCGCTGCTCGCCTTCCGCCACAACAGCATCGGTCTGCTGCGCACCCGTTGGTGGAAGGTGACGGCGTGGATGGTGGGCTACAACCTCGCCCAGTTCCTGTTGCTCCTCGCCTGCGTCCGCGCCATCGGCATCGGGACCGAGGAGCTCGGGTGGGTCGAGGTCTTCGCCGCCTTCGCCTTCGCCCGGCTGTTGGAGACCATCCCCTTGACGCCCAGTGGGGTCGGCTTCGTCGAAGCCGGCGCGGTGGCGGCGCTCATCGGGTTCGGGGGCGCCGACGCCGCCGCCGCTCGCCGCGGTGTTCCTGTTCCGGGGGTTCACCTACCTCGCCGAGATCCCGCTCGGCCTGGCCGGATGGGGCGTGTGGGCCACCCGGCGTTCGTGGCGCCGCCCGCCGCGCGACCGCGACCTGGCGACCGAGGGCGTCGAGGTCGGCTGAGGCCTGGGTCGGGCCCTGGTCAGGCCTTGCTCAGGCAGGGGTGGCCGGCTCGGCCGCCCTCACCGCCATCCGCAGGGCATCGAGCGTGTCGCGGCGCTGCGAACCCACGCCGAGGAACAGGTCCGGGACGACGACCTCGGTCACCCCGGCGCGCTGCCAGTCGGCGACCAGCTCGCCGAAGGCGTCCGCGGGCCCGGCGAAGGCGGCGCGCGGCGCCAGTCGCTCGACGAAGTTCGTCGCCGCGGTCGGGTCGTCGGTCACGAGCACCAGGGCCTGCACGCTGCGTTCGATCGTCGCCGGGTCACGACCGATCTCCTCGCAGCGCCGCTCGAGCAGCGACGACCGTTCGCCCAGGGCCTCGGGCAGGGCCCACAGGTTCCAGATGTCGGCGTGGCGGGCGACGACGCCGAGCATCCGGTCGCCCTTCGCCCCCACCAGCAGCGGGAGCCGGTGCTGCACGGGCTTGGGTTCGGCGCGGGCCTCGGTGAGGTGCACCGTCGTCGCGGTGAGCGTCGTGGTGGTCTGGGTGAGGAGGGCTCGGATGGCGGTGCAGGTCTCGTCCAGGAGGCGGACGCGGTCGGAGGGCGACGGGAGCTCGATGCCGTACTGCTCGTGCTCGTTCACCTGCCACCCGGCGCCGAGGCCCAGCACCAGCCGCCCGTCGCTCACGTGATCGACCGTGGCCGCCCACTTGGCCACCACGGCCGGGTGGCGGTAGGTCGCCGCGAGCACGAGCGGACCGACCCTGACCCGGCTGGTGTGCGCGGCGAGGGCGGCGACGGCGCCGGTGGCCTCCCACGTGGGCCCGTCGGCGGGGCCGAACTGGCGGCCGTCGCCCATGAAGTGATCGGCCACGTACACACCGTCCCACCCTGTGGCGTCGGCATGGCCGGCGACGTCGAGCAGATCGGACCAGGGCTGCTGGGCCAGCGGCCAGACGGCGAGACGCATCGGCTTAGTCTGGCCCGATGGACGATCTCTTCGATCAGGACTCGATCCTGCTGACCGACAAGGTGGCTCTCGTCACCGGCGCCGCCGCCGGGATCGGGGCGGCCACGGCCCGCCTCTTCGCCCGGTGCGGGGCGTCGCTGTCGCTGTGCGACCGCGACGCCGAAGGTCTGGCGGCCACCGCGGCTGCCGTCGACGCGCTCGGCGTCGGCGTCCACACCGCCGTCCTCGACGTGCGCGACCCCGAGGCGGTCGACGCCTACGTGGCGGCGACCGTCGAACGCTTCGAGCGGGTCGACGTGTTGGTCAACAACGCCGGGGGGACCTTCGTCAGCCCGTTCCTCGACGTCTCGGCCAAGGGCGAGGCGTCGCTGATCGCCGAGAACTTCACCCAGGTCGCGCACTTCATCCGGGCCGTGGTGCCCCACATGCCCGACGGCGGGTCGATCATCAACCTCACCTCGGTCGAGGCCCACCAGGCCGGTCCCGGCTTCGCCGTGTACGCCGCGATGAAGACGGCGGTGGCCAGCCTCTCCAAGTCGCTGGCCCTCGAGTTCGGGGCGCGTCGCATCCGGGTCAACTGCATCGCCTCGGACGCCCAGCCCAGCGAGGGGGAGAAGGAGGCTCGGGCGGCCATGTTGGCCACCGATCCGGAGTTCCTGCCCGCCTACCTTCCTCCGCTCGGTTTCTTCGGCACCCCGGAGGACTCGGCGGCGTCGGCGCTCTTCCTGGCCAGCGACCTCTCCCGGCTCGTGACCGGGTCCACCGTCCACGTCGACGGCGGCACCTGGGCGGCCGGCGGCTGGCAGCGACAGTGACGATTGCGCCCTCCTCGGCTCTGCCTCGTCGGGACGCGGTGCGGCTCGGTCGCTGGCGCTTCCCCTCGCCGCCGGCCACGGGCCGACTCGGGAGACTTGCCCCCGCTGCCACCCGTTCAACGACGTTCGCCGTTCTAGGGTCGCGACCATGAGCGACATCTGGGGACTCACGGGTACCTCCGTGGTCGTGGTGGGCGCCGGGGGCGGGGGCATCGGCACGGCCATCGCCTGCCACCTCGGCCGGGCCGGGGCAGGGGTGGTGGCGGTGGACGTGGACGCCGACAAGTTGCGCATCGCCACCGATCGCCTCGCCGAGCTCGGCGTCGCGCACGTCGCCGTCGTGGCCGACGGGAAGGATCCCGACGCCGTCGTGGCCGCGGTGGCCCGCGCCGACGAGCTGGGTCCGCTCCACGGTGGTGTGCAGGCCGCGGGGGGCATGTGGCCCGATCAGTGGGCCCCGTTCGCCAGCGCCGACCCGGCGTTCGACGACGTGATGGCGCTCAACTTCGGCGTCACCGTCAACGCCACCCGGGCCATCGGGACGCGTCTGATCGAGCAGGGGCGTCAGGGGGCCATCGTCAACATCGCCACCGTCTCCGCGCTCAACGCCATGCCCTACGGCGCCGCCTACGCCGCGGCGAAGGCCGCCGTGCTCTCGCTCACCCGCACGCTGGCCGTGGAGTGGGGCCGCAGCGGCATCCGGGTCAACGCCGTCGCCCCCGGGTCGATCGCCACGCCCAAGAGCGCCTCGGCCCGCGCCCCCGGCGACACCGACGGCGACGACCTGCTGGTCATCCCCATGCGGCGCAGGGGCACCGCCGACGACATCGCCGCGGCCACGCTGTTCCTCATGTCACCCCTGGCCGGCTACGTGACGGGTCAGGTGCTGGCGGTCGACGGGGGGACATCGGTTCGTCCGACGGTGAACGATGCCGACGAGCTGCCGGTGTTCGTGCACAACCAGGAGCTGCGGGCCCGTCTGAAGGGCTGAGGGCCGTCCGAGCGCGTCCAGGGCACGCTCAGGCCAGGCTCAGGGTCGCAGGACGTTGACGTCGCCCTCGGCCCGGAGCTGGACCTTGGTGTCGATCCACTCCCCCTCCTCGAGCGCGGGGAGCAGCTCGGGGTCGTGCGACAGGGCGTACGCCCGGGTGCCGTCGGCCAGCGTGCACACGGCCACGGCGTGGGTGGGCCCGTCGGCGTCGTGCACGACCGTGTAGGCGGCGATCGTGGCGACGCCGTCGGCGTGGGCGACGACCGGGATGGCCGGGTGCTCGTTCGCCACCCGCTCGACGAGGTCCGGGGCGGGCAGGCGCACCTCGCCGGGTTCGGTGGCGTAGACCGCGAAGACGTGCTTGGTCATGTGCATGCCCACGCCGCTCACCACCCCGACGCCGCCTCCGTCGGCACGCAGCGTGTCGACCATGGTGGCCACCGAGTGCCCGGTGTAGTTGGAGCTCGGTCCCCCGAACGACGGCAGACCGCCGACCAGCGTCGGGGCGAGCGGTCCGTCCACGGGGAGGCCGAGCGCATCGAGGGCGAACCCGACCGCGCTGGTGAAGCAGCCGTAGAGGTCGAGGCGGGTGATGTCGGCGGTCGAGACGCCGGCGCAGGACAGGGCCTCGGCCGAGGCGGCGCGCATCGCGGGCGAACCACCCATCTCGGGGTGCCCGGCCACCGTGACCGCGTCGCGGGCGAACGCCCAGCCGCGCAGGTAGACCCGGCGCTCCGGGGGGACACCCAGTCGGTCGGCTTCGGCGTGGGTGGTGAGCAGGGTGGCCGAAGCCATGTCGACGTCGGGGAAGGCCGTCATCAGCTTGGTGTAGGGCCAGGCCACGACCCTGTTCTCGGGGCTCGGGGTGATGATCTGCTCGGCGGTGCGCGCCTCGGGGAACCAGGCGCCGGGATGGTCGGCCGCCACCTCGCTCATCCGGGCCAGGAGCTCGCCGAGCTGGCGGCGATAGGCGGCGGGTTCCGTGCCGTGCACCGCCCGCCGGCCGCTCTCGAACAGGGCGAAGGTGAGCCAGGCGGGCATGATGCCGTGGGCGGCGTCGGTCGGCAGGAACCAGTCCTCGAACCGCACCGGGAACTCGGGGGCCGGGTGCGGGAACGAGAACGCAAGGGGCTCTCCTGCGCGCTGCAGCCGCTTCTTGGTGGCGAGGGCCTCGCCGCCGGCCACCAGCGCCACGGTCGACTCCCCGGCGACGAGGCGTTCGGCGGCCGCGTCGATCATCCGCTGGTGCGACGTGCCGGCGAGGATGGACAGCGTGCGGTGCCCGGGGCCGACCCCGAGCCGCTCGGCCAGGCGCCGGGGCGGATCGTCGTAGTCCCAGGTGGCGCAGTGCACGACCGACAGGTCGTCGACGAGGGGGAGGACCGGGGAGGTGCCCGTGTCGCTGTCGGCGGCGGCGGCCATCTCGGCCCACATCTCGAGCGGTTCGGGGGCCCGACCGTCACGCCAGGTCGACTGGGCGACGCCGATGATGCAGGGGGAGCGGGGATCGGTGGTCACCACGCAATGATAGGCAAACCGATTCATGATTCCCACATCAACCCAATCGACCCGGTGAGGGTCGAACCAGTGAGGTCGAACCAGTGGATCAGGCGCGGACGCCGTCGAGGAGGACGGCGAGGTAGGTGTCGGCGATCGTGGCGCCGGCGGTGCGGCCACCGTCGCTCAGGTACTGGACCGCGGCCCACGCCGCACCCTTGATGAACACCCACACCAGGACCGGATCGACGTCGGCGCGGAACACCCCGGCGTCGATGCCGTCGCGGAGCACGCCGACCCACAGGCTCTCGACGTGCACCGCGGTCTGCTGGAGGTAGGCGAATCGGGGGATCTGCTGCAGGTAGTAGGCGTCGTTGTGGGTGAGCGTGATGGCCGCCCGGTTCTCGGTCAGCCCCTCGAAGAGGGTGTGCACGAGCGACCGCAACGTCTCCTCGGGCCCGCCGCCGGCGGCGATGACGTCTTCGTACTCGGCGACCAGAGCGGTCAGGAAGGTCGACAGGATCTCGTCGACCATGGCCTCCTTCGAGTCGAAGTGGTGGTAGAGGCTTCCGGCGAGGATGCCCGACGCGTCCGCGATCTCGCGCACGGTGGCGTTCACGTAGCCCTTGCGGGCGAAGATCTCCGCGGCGACGGCGAGGATCTCGGCGCGGCGCTCGGACGTCGTCACGTCACCCGGCGATGCGTCGTCCCCCCGCCCGCGGCCCGCGGTCGTCTCGTGTCGAACTCCCCACCGCGGAAGCCTAGTGGTGCCTTGTGTCACACGTGCCCGTGCCTCAGAGGGCGGTGAATCGACCGCCGCTGACCACCAGGGTCTGGCCGGTCACGTAGCGCGCGGCGTCGCTGCACAGCACGACCGTGGGCGGTCCGATGTCGGCGGCCGGGTCACCGAACCAGCCGAGCGGGATGAGCGCCCGGAGGCGGTCCTGCATCGACGGGTCCACCTCGAAGCGGTTGGCCAGTGCCGGCGTCACCGCCAGCGGGGCCACGCCGTTGACCCGGATGCCGTCGGGTCCCCACTCCCGGGCGAGGGCCTTGACGAAGCCTCGTTGCCCGGCCTTCACCGTGCTGTAGAAGCCCAGGGGCCCGGAGGCGTCGATGCCGGCGGGGGACACCATGATCACGTAGCTCCCCCTCGATGCCTTCAGGTGCCGATGGGCGGCGACGGCCAGCCGATACGACGCCGTGAGCGCCACCGATGCGTGCTCGTCCCAGAGGTCGAGCCCCGCCGTCTCGAGCTCCACGGGTTCGCTCGAGCGGTTGCTGGTGGCGTTGTGGACGACGGCATCGAGGCGGCCGTGGGCGGCGACGAGCTCGTCGACCGACGCCTTCACGAGGGCGGCGTCGGTCACGTCACCGCGTAACACGACGGCCGGGGGGCCGCCCAGCGCGGCGATCTCCTCGGCCACGGCCTCCCCGGTCTCCGGGCGGCGTACCCCGAGCCCGACCACCGCACCCGCGGCTGCCGCGGCCAGGGCCACGCCTCGCCCCACGCCGGCGGCAGCCCCGGTGACGAGCACCACGCGGCCGTCGAGGAGGCCGTCGATGCCGAGCTCGGTCGGGCTCGGAGGACGAGTCGGGTCGCTCACGGCAGCATCACCGTGCCCCCGTCGGCCCCGAGCGTGGCGCCGGTGAGGGCCCGACCGTCGGGGCCGGCGAGCAGCGCCACCAGCGCCGCGGCGTCGTCGAGCGGCGTCGCGGTCGGGCATGGAGGCCAGTCCGAGCGACGGTACGGCGGCCCCCTCGGGGGTGGCGTCGCCCAGGAAGTCGGCGAGGGGCACGAGCACCACGTTCACCGTGATCCCTCGGGCTCCCCACCGACGAGCGGCCACCTTGGCCATCACCCGGATGGCCTCGACGGCGGTGCACATCGGCACCAGTCCCGCGACGCCGATCGTGGCCACCGACGGCAGCACGACGACGACGTGGCCTCCGTCGGGCAGGTGGCGGTGGGCATCCTGGAGGACCTGCAGCGCCACCCGGATGGAGCGCTCCCCGGCGGCGTCCCACTCGGCGTCGTCGAGGTCGACGAGCGGACGGGCGGCGGCTGCGGCCGGATCGAGGTGGGCCAGCACCACGACCGCAGGGACCCCCAGCCGGTCCGCCGCCAGGTCGATCGCCGCGCTCGGGCTCACCGCGGTGCAGGGATCCACCCGGGCGACCTCGGACCCGCGGCTGCCCAGGCGCTCGACGAGGCCCTCGGCGGCCGCCCCCGAGCCGACGACGAGGACGCTGGGGGGTCCGTCGGCCACGGCCGACCCGGACGAGGACCCGGCCGAGGGTTGTGACGCGGATCCTGACGAGGAGGGGCGGTTCGATCCGGAGGTGGACGTGGACATCTCCCGAGTGTCCCAGGTGCGGTGGTGCCGGGGCCACGTCGAGCCGGCCGGATGAGCATCGACCAAATGACCGTTAGGGTCGCCTGCCCTACACTGCCCGGGTGGACGTCCTGCAGCAGCGCCGAACCCTGTGGTCGACGCTCATGGGGGTCTTCGTCACCGCGTGGCCCTCCGTCATCCTCATCGCCGCGCTGCCGACGATCGCCGAGTCGCTCGACACCGATGCGTCGACGCTGGCCTGGGTCATCACCCTGCCTCTGCTGGTCTCGTCGGTCCTGTTGCCCACGTTCGGTCGGCTCGGCGACCTGTACGGACACCGCCGGGTCTTCCTCTGGGGGCTCGGGCTGAGCATCGTGACCGCCGGCATGACCGCACTGGCGTGGGACGCCTGGTCGTTGATCCTGTTCCGCACCCTGAGCCAGACCGCCGGCGTCGCCACCATCCCGACGGCCATCGCCTTGATCATGGCCGCCTTCGATCCGAAGGACCGGCCGCGGGCCCTGGGAGCCTGGTCGGGGGTCACGGCCTTCTCGCCGGCGCTCGGGCTGATGTTCGGCGGACCGCTCGTCGCCCTCCTCGGGTGGCGAGGCGTGTTCGTGATGCAGATGGTGCTCGCCGCCGCCTTCTTCCCGATGTGTCGGAAGTGGTTGCAGGAGACGGCGCTGGCCGAGCGGGTGGGGTTCGACATCGTGGGCGGCATCAGCCTGATGGTGGCCAGCGGCTCGGTGCTCTTCTTCTTCGATCGGGCCAGTGCATGGGGGTGGTCCCACCCGTCGATCTTCGTGGCGGCGGCCGTCTTCCCCGTCGCACTGGTCGTGTTCGTCCGGGCCGAACGACACGCCAGCGACCCCCTCCTCCCGCCGGGGCTGTTCCGGTCGCGTCGCTTCACCGCGCCCGTCACCGCCGAGGTCCTCTCGATCGTCGCCGGCAACGGCGCCTTCTTCGCCGCACCGTTGCTGCTCACGGAGGTCTTCGACACCTCGGTGGTCTCCACGTCGTTCCTGATGCTGCCGCTCCCGCTCGGCATGGCCGTCGGCTCGCCGGTCGGAGGTCGGGTGGCGGTCCGCATCGGCGAGCGCAACGGCGGCACCATCGGTGCCGTGGCCATGACCGTGGCCATGGGCTTCTTCCTGGTCGGATTCGTGCAGGAGAGCCTCTGGGTGTTCGTCGTCGGGCTGGTGCTCATGGGCCTCGCCCACGGGATGATGCGCCCGGCCACCGCCTCTGCGGCCGGCAACGCGCTGCAACCCGAGTTCTTCGGCGTCGGCATGGCGACGATGCGCATGACCTCCCAGCTCGGTGGGGCGGCCGGCATCTCGATCGCCGTCACGGCCACCGCCCTCGGAGGGTTCGGTTGGTACTACGCGGTGGCCGCGGTCATCTCGTTCGCGTCCGTGGTCGCGGTGCGCTTCGTGCTGTCCCAACGCCACCCTGTCACCGATGCCGAGCGAACGGCGGCCGAGGAGCTCATCGAGACCGAGGCGGCGCTCACGATCAGCCCCTCGCTCGAGGGGTGATCCGCTCGGACCCTACGATCGTCGCCATCGACGTCTTGATGGTGTGCTCGGGCAACACCTGCCGCTCCCCGATGGCGATGGTCCTGCTGGGTCACCACCTCGCGGCGCACGGCGTCGAGGCGCGTGTGCATTCCGCCGGGACGCTGGGCTGGGGTGGGCCGGCCACGGAGAACTCGGTGGCGGTCATGGCCGAGCGGGGCCTCGACCTCTCCGGGCACGAGAGCCGTCGACTCGATGCCGGACTCGTCGTCGGTGCCGACCTCGTGCTCGGCATGACGCGAGACCACGTCACCGGCGTGCTCATCCACGACCCGACGGCCGTCGACCGCACCTTCGTGATCGGCGAGGCGGTCCGACTCGGCGCCCGGGTCGGACCGCGCCGCGACGGTCGCCCGTTGCGGGAGTGGACCGATGCGGTGGCTGCCCTGCGACCGGGTGGCCGCTCGTCGGCCCGACTGCCCGACGCCGTCGAGGATCCCGTCGGCGAGCCCCTCGACGTCTACCGCCGGACCGCCGCGCAGCTCGACGGGTTCGCCGCCGCCCTCGCCGAGCTGCTGGCCCCCGCTGCGGCGACAGCCGCTTCGGCGACGGCGGTGTCGAGTACCAGGCCGATCTCGTCGTGACGCCAGGGCGGCGCGAATGACGGGGCGCCGGCGGCGCGCCGCGCGGCCAGGTCCGGCACCGAGGAGCGCAGCCTCAGCACGGTCATCGGAGCCGGCGCGGCGTCTGCGGGCTCAGGCATCGCCGATCGGCGGGGTGCCGACCGGCCAGCCCTCGGGCACGTCGATCTCGTGGGGGAGCGGCGGCACCCAGCCGTCGGCTTCGGTCCACTGCCGCACCACCTTCGCCGGCGCACCGGCGATCACGCTGTAGGGCGGGATGTCGCCGCGCACCACTGCGCCTCCGGCGACGGTCACGTGGCGCCCGATGGTGGTGCCCGGGAGCACGATGACACCCGTGCCCAGCCAGCAGCCCTCACCGATGCGCACGTCGGCCTGCTCCGGCCACTGCTGCCCGATGGGGAGCCACAGGTCGGCGTAGGTGTGGTTGTGATCGGTGATGTACACGTTCGGGGCGATGGTGACGTCGTCCTCGAGCACGATCGAGGAGAGGCCGACCAGGAACCCTCCCCGTCCGATCGAGCAGCGGTCGCCCAACGTGATGACCGGATCGCACGTGGCCGGGAAGCTCTGGGCCGGGAAGCCGCAGGCGAGGGAGACCTCCGCGCCGATGGCGCAACGGCGACCGATCCGGATGGCCTGGGGGCCGATCACGTCGCCCGGTGGGAAGGCGATGGAGCTGCCCTCTCCGAAGGCGCCGAAACGCCGGGCCATCGACGATCCGGCCCGGATCTTCCCGGCTCGGCGCAGCTGCCGCCATGCGCCCTGGACCACGGCGGTCGGCCACGTGCTGCATCGGCCGGGCGAAGGAGTCGGGAACGAGGCACCGTGAGACCGTAGTCAAGTCGTCACGGGCCCAGGGCCCGGACTCCTCTGCGAGGGCGACCTCGTGCCTGTGCGCCTCGACGTCGATGGCTCGGGCACCCTGGGGCGAGAGAGCGGCCTCGACCTCGGCGCGCTCGGCATCGCTGACGCCGGGAGCGTCGCCGTCGCTGTGCCAGGGTGAGGACATGGCCGCGCATCCCGACGCCCAGAGTCCCGGCACCGCCCCCGAGGTCGTCGCCTCTCCGATCGAGTCGCTCTCGGCGGTCACGTTGGCCACGGCCGACATGGCGGCCTCGGTGGCGTTCTACGAGCTGCTGGGATTCGAGCTGGCCCACGGCGGGGCCGACGCCGACTTCTCCACCTTCCGGGTGGGGCCGTCGAGCTACCTGAACCTCCAGCTCGACCGGGCCTGGTCGGCGCCCACGCGGGTGTGGGGCCGTGTGATCGTGTGGGTCGACGACGTCGATGCGGTGCACGCCCGGGCGGTGACGGCCGGGTTCGAGCCGACGATGACCCCGTCCGATGCCCCCTGGGGCGAGCGCTACTTCCACGTCCTCGACCCTGCCGGCCACGAGCTGAGCATCGCCCGACCCCTGTGACCATGGCCTGGTTCGTGAACCCCGGTCCTGCACGGGTGACGGTCGGCGTCGTACGGTTGACGCGGTCCCATGGGGGGACCGACGGCCCGGGCGACCGGGGAGGGGCAGCGCGATGAGAGTCGGCCTGGTGCTCGGCGGCGGGGGTGTCGTCGGCCTCACGTATCACGCGGCGGCGTTGGCAGCCCTCGAGCGGGAGCTCGGCTGGGACCCCCGCTCGGCCGACGTCGTGGTCGGCACATCGGCGGGCTCGTTGATCGGGGCCATGCTCCGACGGGGGGTGCCGGCCGTCGACCTCTCGGCGGTGACGGTCGGCGGGACGCCCGTCGAGCTGCCGGCGCACGTGGTGGACGAGCTGGCCGATCGTCCCGAGTTCCCACCCTTCGACGTGCGTTCCTACCTGCGTCGACCTCGCACGCCGAACATGAGCCTCTTCACGAGCTGGACCCGACGGCCGTGGCGGGTCGACCCGCTCGGGGCCCTGATGACCCTCGTGCCCGACGGAGCGCTCGACCTGGCCGAGTACACCGGTGCCGTCCGCCCGATCCTGGCCGACGAGTGGCCCCACGATCAGCTCTGGGTCACCGCCGTGCGCCAGTCCGACCTGCGGCGGATGGTGTTCGGTCGTGACCTGTGGCCGTCGTTGGCCGACGCGGTGCACGCCTCCTGCTCGATCCCCGGTTACTTCCGTCCGGTGCGCATCCAGGGTCACCGCTACGTGGACGGCGGGGTGCGTTCGCCCACCAACGCCGACGTGCTCGAACGCCAGGAGGACCTCGATCTGGTGATCGTGGTGTCGCCGATGTCGGGTCACGACCTCGGAGCGCTCGGGCGGCTCGATCGACAGGGTGTGGTGCGGCGCTACGCCAAGGGCAAGCTCGACACCGAGGTGGAACGGCTGCGCAAGGCCGGCATCCCGGTGGTCACCATCGAGCCGGGGCCCGAGGTCGTCGATTCCGCCGGCCTGGACTTCATGAGCGACGAGCGTTCCGAGGAGATCGCCGAGGCGACGGCCCGCGACACGGCCGACCAGATCTCCCGTCCGGTGGTGCGCACCCTGCTCGCCGGCCTCGCCGCTGGCGCGTCCGGCCCACCCGGCCCACTGGGCCCGTCCGGTGCCGCCGGCATGCCTGGGCCAGCCCGTCCCGGGACGCGGCACCTGGCCAGCACCGAGCGCTGAGGGAACCGCTGTCTGACGGTCGGTGCTGAGGATCGTCCCTGACGGTCATCGCCGGCGGGTTTCGGCGGAGCTCGCTGGCGCTTTTCGTCGTTGACGGGCCGCGGCCATTCCGCCCTTGATCTCGTGAGGCTCGCTCTCGAGGACCGCCCGTCGGTGCCGGCGGCGCCTCCGTCGGGGTCGCCGTCCTCTCGCCCCGACGCCGGCCGGTCAGCTGGTGTCGGCGGCGAAGAGGGGGATCGGTCGGGCGGTCGTGGCCGCCTCGGTCGGTGGGGCTGGGCCGGGCCCGGTGGCTCTCGTGCGTGGCCCGGTCGGCTGCGCGGGCGGTGGTGTGGCCGATGGTGTGCCCGGGGGTGTCTCCGCTGGTCTGGGTGGGTCGGGGGTCGAGTGGCGCAGCCCCAGGCCGGGTGGGTGCCAGTCGTGGGGGTGGCTGGTGACGGTGAGGGTGCGGGTGGGGTTGGTGGCGTGCAGGGCGGTGTTGGGGTCGCCGGAGAGTGTCCAGCCGCCTTCGTGGACGAGGTGGTGGTGGTGCCAGCAGACGAAGGGCGAGGTTGCCCATGGTGGTCGGGGAGGGCCAGTGGTCGATGTGGTGGGCGTGGAGGTGGCGGGTGGCGGTGCACCCGCCGAAGCGGCAGCGTCCGTCTCGGTTCACCAGCGCTCGGCGCAGGGCGGGGCTGACGACCCGGCTGGTGGTGCCGACGCCGACGGCGACACCGGTGCGGTCCTGGACGATGACCTGGATGCGGCTGTCGCAGAGCCAGGCGGCGGGCGGTGTCGGTGGCCAGCGGTTGTTCGCGTTCGAGCTCAGCGGTGGCGGTGGGGTCGTCGTCACAGATGGCGGCGAGCTCGACGACCGCGACGATGGTGGCCCGGTCGGGGTCGGCGTCGTCAGCCAGCGTGGCCCCGGCGAGGGCGAGGAGTGCGTCGGCGCGCCGCTGATCGGCGGTGGCGGTGACCTCGGTGTGGGGGTCGCGTGGGGGCATGGCCCGTTCGATCGCCGCCGAGCAACCGGGCGCCGTCGTCGGTTGGTAACGATCCGCGGAAGCGCAGTTCGAGTCCGTCGACCCAGGAGTGGAAATGGCGGGCGTTGCGCGGCCGGCACGGTGGTCGGCGGCACCGGGACGGCGGGTCTTCGACAGCGTGGCGGGACAGCACCCCGACGGGGAGGTGCGGGGCCTGGGTCGGCCCACCCGGTGTCGGTGCCCGCGTGCTTGGCCAACTCGGCGGCGGGGCGGGCCTGATCGGCGGTCAACGCACCGGTGGCGGCGGCGTCGGCCAACCTCGGCATGTCGGCCAGGTCACGACCCAACGCGCAGTCGGTCATTCGCGGCCTTGCGACTGATCCCGAGGTTGTTCGCCGACCAGTCCGCGGCGTCACGGGACCCGTCGACCGTGAACGCCCGGCGCTGATCGATCACCCCGAGCACCCGGCGCTGTTGGTGCTCCAACGCCGAGATCCCCCGCTGCAGGCCCTCGGCGGCGGCGCGCAGGCCATCAGCGTCCACGCGGACCCCACTCGAGGTCGCCGACCTCGAAGTGCGCCCGCACGGCGGTCAGCAACGCGTCGACCAGCACCGCGGACCGACCAGCCCCGGAACTGAAACCGGAACCGGGACTGGGTGTGCTCTTGGTGGTGGGTTCCCCGACGGCCATGTGCCGTGCTCCTCGACCTCGAACGGCTCGGGTGGGCACCGGAGCTCCCGAGGAGACGGCACCGAAAGGGGAAGGAACCGAACTGTACCTCGACCGTACGCGTGTTCGCAACCCCTATCCCGAGAAGTCTTCCGGGATCGACCCACCCGAGACGAAACGACCGAGCCGAGCCTGGCCCCGACCGACCCCGCGGCGAGTGCGATCCGACCGAGGCCGGCCGCCGGCCCGACCGAGCGACGACCGACCGACCGAGACCGACCGACGAACCGACCGACGAACCGACCGACGAACCGACCGACGAACCGAGCAACGGGAACCCCGAGTGGCGACCGTTGGCCCTACCGCCGGTCCCCCGACGAGTGCACACTGCGACCGGTGAAGCATCCGGGAGGTCCATCGTGAAGCGAGCAGTGGGAGCGGCCATCGCCTCCGGCGGGATGGCGATCGTCGGGTATCGCGCGCTGGTGAAGCCGTGGCACGAGCGGTGGGGCGCCACCGACGAGGAGCTGGTGCTGCCGCTGCCGGGTGACGACCTCGTGGCCGAGCCTGCGTCCCAGGTCACCCGGGCCGTCACCATCGCCGCCGAACCCGAGGTCGTGTGGCCGTGGCTGGTGCAGATCGGCGCCGACCGGGCGGGCTTCTACAGCTACGACTGGCTCGAGAACCTGTTCGGCCTGGGGATCCACAGCGCCGACGAGGTCGTCGAGGAATGGCAGGGCCTCGGTGTCGGTGACGTCGTGCGCGCCAACCGGGCGGGCACCGGCGGCTGGTACGTCGTCGACCTGCGCCCGGGCGAGGCCCTGGTCCTGCAGACGGCCAACCTGGCCGAGGGCCGGCCGCTGCGCCGTGACGAGCAGCTGAAGTGGGAGTTCCTGTGGACCTTCGCGCTGCGGCCGGCGTCGGGCGGCGGCACCCGCCTCCTCGTTCGGGAGCGAACGGGCTTCGACTCCGCGTTGACCGAGGCGATGCTGGCGCCGGTCGGGCTGGTGAGCTTCGTCATGACCCGGCGGATGATGCTCGGCATCAAGGCCCGAGCCGAAGCCGGCCTCACCGTCGGCGAGGGCTGACGTGACCCCGAGCCGAGGCCGCGGGCGTCGCCCCGTCGGTCAGCTCGAACAGGAGAGCTGGGAGCACCCCACCCGGTCGCGGGCCCACTCGGGGCGACGCTCGGCGAAGCGCTCCCGACCCGGCTGGTCGTCGTAGGGGCGGCGCAGCACGTCGAGCAGCTCGTGCAGCTCGCCCACGTCGCCCTGCTCCGCCGCGTCGATGGCCTGTTGGGCGAGGTAGTTGCGGGGTACGAACAGCGGGTTGAGGGCGTCCATCCGGCGGTGTCGCTCCCCCTCGTCGAGCCCCCCGACCGTCACCCGCGCACCCCACTCCCGTAGCCAGCCCGTGAGCGCGTCGGCGGCGTCGCCGGTGATCTGCTCGGGCCGGTACCAGGCCCCCGCCAGCGGGCGGAGCAGCTCCTCGCCGGCCGACTTCGCGCCGAGCGTTGCATCGGCGGCCACGGGGACGTCGGCCAGGTCTCGGAAGAACCGGACCTGGTCGATCTCGGCGACCGTGAGCACCTCGAACAGCTGCCGGATCAGGTCGTCGTCGCCGTCGCGAGGATCACCCCACCCGAGGCGGGCGACGGTCATCTCACGGAAGCCCCGCGTGTAGGCCCGGGCGTACCCGTCCAGGGCTTCCTGGAGCGGGTCGGGGTCGTCGGTGACGCCCATCAGGGCGTTGGCCAGCTGCAGCAGGTTCCAGTGCACGACCTCGGGCTGGGCGCCGTAGCGGTACCGGCGCATCCCGGCATCGGTGGTGTTGGGTGTCCACCCCGGGTCGAAGTCCTCCAGCCATCCGTAGGGCCCGTAGTCGATCGTGAGGCCGAGGATCGACATGTTGTCGGTGTTGAGCACGCCGTGGACGAAGCCGACCCGCATCCAGTCGACGACCAACGAGGCCGTGCGGTCGCACACCTCGGCGAACAGCGCCGGCACGTAGGTCTGCGGATCGGGGCCCCAGCCGTCGGCCAGGTCGGCGAAGTCGTGGCGCACGGTGTGGTCGACGAGGCGGGCCAGCAGGTCCCGGTCGTCACGTGACGCCGGGAGCTGGAACGAGCCGAACCGGGTGAACGACGGCGCCACCCGGCACACCACCGCCCCGGGCTCGGGCGCCGGACGCCCGTCGTAGAGCATGTCGCGGACCACGTCCTCGCCGGTGGCGACGAGGGACAGGGCACGGGTCGTGGGCACGCCCAGGTGGGCCATGGCCTCACTGCACAGGTACTCCCGCAGCGACGAGCGCAGCACCGCCCGCCCGTCGGCGGTGCGCGAGTACGGGGTCGGCCCGGCCCCCTTCAGCTGGAGCATCTGGTGACCACCGTGGACGTCGCGCACCTCGCCCAGGGCGATGGCCCGCCCGTCGCCGAGCTGGCCCGCCCAACTGCCGAACTGGTGACCGGCGTAGGCCATGGCGAAGGGGTCGGCGCCCGTCGGCACCCGTGCGCCGGAGAACACCGCGGCGAAGTCGTCGCTCTCGCAGACGCCGGGGCTCAGCCCCAACAGGGCGGCGACCTCCGGCGACCAGGCCAACGTGCGGGGGGCGGCGACGGGTGTCGGCGCCACCCGCGAGTAGGCCGCGCTGTGCACCTGGCGTCGATGATTCGCCGGCTCAGGATCAGCGGGGAGTCCGGAAGTGAACCGGTTGTCGAACGGCAACCGGTCGAGATCGACGATCGGCCCACCCACGGGGATCGACGGTGACGACGAGACGACGGACATGGGTCGCAGGGTACCGACGGCTCAGGCGGGGCGGTCGGGCCGCACCCTCGACGCCGGCTGGTACCGCTCCCCCGCGGTGACGTCGACGCGGGACAGCAGAAGGGCGCACGGCGGCTCGAGCTGCTCGGCCAGGGCGACCGTCCGGCCGAAGCCGTAGAGCTCCCACGGGAGCGTGGTGCGACGATCGGTCTCGTCCTCGATCCACTGCCGCAGCGCCAGGCCCTCGGCGGTGGCCCGCACCCCGTCGGCCAGACCCTTGGCCGCCAGCGACCGCCATGCCGCCTCGATCGACTCCGGGCTGTTGCCCCGCGACCGGGACAGCCAGTCGCCGTCGTAGCCCAGCCACTCGTTGTGCAGGATCGAGGCCTCGTCGCCGCTCAGGCCCTGCGCGGCGACGATGGCCCAGTGGGTGTCGCCCCGCCACTCCCGCAGCTGGTTGACGGCGTGCCAACCCGACAGCAGCGGATCAACAGGGCGGGGCAGGCCCCGGTGGCCGGCGGAGAACGGACGGCCGACGGTCGGGAGCTGCCCCACCACCGCCCACAGGTCGTCGACGGCGTCGACGAGCGGCGCCACGATCTCGGGCGCGTGCTCGTGCAGCCCCTCGACCACCGCCTCGTTGCGCGCCTCCCACACGGCCATGAACGCGTCGCGCGAGCGCAGCTGGTCGAACACCAGGGCGATGCCGAGCGGGCTGATCGACCCGAAGGCCGCAGCCACCGCGTCGGGCCCCGCGCCGGCGAACGGCGCGGCCCGGGCAGCGATGTAGCCGAGCGGACCGGGCAACCCGAGGGCCTCGTAGCGGGCCACCGCCCCCGGGTCCCAGAAGATCCACCCGATCGTCGTCTGCACGCTCCGGGCGATCCGCCGCGTCAGCGCCGGCCAGTCGGTGGGATCGCTCATGACCGCCTCCCCGCTGCGGACCCCAGCGGTCCGGCCGCGATCGTCGCACACCCGGAGCCTCGCCCCGCCGGTGCGCCCCGCTCCCTCGCCCCGCGGATGCCCGGTGGGGCGCCAGTGGCTACCGTCGAGGCATGTTCGATCTGAAGATCACCGGGGGAACGATCGTCGACGGCACGGGCCGCGCCCGCTACGTGGGCGACGTGGCCGTGACCGACGGCGTCATCGTCGCCGTCGGGCCGGACGGTGGACGGCGACGCCACCGAGACCATCGACGCCACCGGGCCTCATCGTCACGCCCGGCTTCGTCGACATCCACACCCACTACGACGGCCAGGCCACCTGGGACCCGGTGCTCGACCCGTCGGCCAGCCACGGCGTCACGACCGTGGTCGCCGGGCAACTGCGGCGTGGGCTTCGCCCCGGTGCGCCCCGGCCAGGAGGCCTGGCTGGTCGAGCTGATGGAGGGCGTCGAGGACATCCCCGGCACGGCGCTGCACGAGGGCATCCAGTGGGAGTGGGAGACCTTCGCGCGAGTACCTCGACGCGCTCGACCGGCGCCGCTACGCCATCGACATCGCCGCGTTCCTCCCCCACGCCCCGCTGCGGGTCTACGTGATGGGTGAGCGGGGCGCGCGACAACGAGGACGCCACCGCCGACGACATCGCCGAGATGGCCGACCACGTCCGCGCCGCGATCGAGGCCGGCGCCGTCGGCTTCTCCACGTCGCGGTCGCTCAACCACAAGTCCCTCGACGGCGAGCTGGTGCCCGGGCACCTTCGCCGCGGCCGACGAGCTCACCGGCCTGGCCCAGGCGGTCGTCGACGCCGGCGGCGGGCTGTTCGAGGTGGTGCCCACCGGCGAGACCGGCGACGACGCCGACCATGATCCTCGGCGAGATCGAGCTCATGGCCGAGGTGTCGAAGGCCACCGGCATCCGCGGTGTCGTTCCTGCTCATCCAGTCGATGGGCGCGCCGGACCTGTGGCGCGAGCAGCTCGACGCCGTCGTCGAAGGCCAACGCCGACGGCGCCCGGCTCATCCCCCAGGTCGCGGGCCGGCCCGGCGGCATGCTGCTCGGCGTGGCCAGCTACCACGGCCTCATGCGCCGCCCGACCTTCCGGCGCCTCGAGGACTCGCTCCCCCTCGACGAGCTGCTCGTCGAGCTGAACAAGCCCGAGGTGAAGGCGCAGATCCTCTCCGAGACCGACCTGCCCCCCGACCCCCACCGCCAGTTCGAGTCGCTCACCGACAGCATGCCGTTCATGTTCGGGCTGATGTTCCCCCTCGGCGACCCGCCCGACTACGAGCCCACCGCGGCCCAGTCGATCGCCGGCATCGCCGAGGCCACCGGCCGCGACCCGTGGGAGGTGCTCTACGACCACCTGGCCACCGGTCAGCTGCTGCTCGGCGCGTTCACCAACTACGCCCAGGTCAGCGGCGACCCGCTGCGAGGCGATGATCGACCACCCCGACACCGTGATCGGGCTCTCCGACGGCGGCGCCCACGTGAAGATGATCTGCGACGCCTCCGTGCCGACCTACCTGCTCACCCACTGGGTCCGCGACCGCACCCGGGGCGAGCGCCTGTCGCTCGAGACGGTGGTGCGCAAGCAGGCCGCCGGCACCGCCGCCGTGGTCGGGCTGACCGACCGGGGCACCATCGAGGTGGGCAAGAAGGCCGACCTCAACGTGATCGACTTCGACAACCTCACGCCTGCACCCGCCGCGCTCGGTGGACGACCTGCCCGCCGGTGGGCGGCGGGTCCTCCAGGACGCCACCGGCTACGTGGCCACCATCGTCAGCGGCGTGGTCACCCGCCGCGACGGCGTCGACACCGGCGCCCGACCGGGCCGCCTCGTCCGCGCCTCCCACTGACGATCCCCGTCGACGGCACCGAGCGTGCCCGACCGGTCGTCAGTCGAGGCGGAGTCGGTACACGTTGGTGTCGCGGGCCTCGAACCCGATCCGTCGGTAGAGGCGGTTCGCGGCCTCACGGCTGGGCCTGGAGGTGAGGTCCACCGTGCGGGCGCCGAGGCTCCGGGCCACGTCCAGCGCGTGTCGGTTGAGCGACTCCCCGACGCCTCGACCCCTGGCTTCGCCGTCGACCACGACGTCCTCGATCCAGGCTCTGGTCCCGGTGGGGATCCTGAACCAGGCCAGCGTGAGGCTGCCCACGATGCGGTCACCGGCGGCCCGGTCGACCGCCAACAGCAGCACGCTCGCGTCGGACGTCACGATGGCCTGGAGCTCCTCGGCCGTGGGCGGCGGGCTCGACGAGGACAGCTGGGGCACGAGTCGGGCGAAGGCGTCCACGATCTCGGGGGTCACGGTCGTCGCCTCGACGATCTCGATGGCAGTCACGGGCCGACCGTACCCGGCGGCGAGCGGCCGACGGCCGGGAGGTCGGCGGACCGGGCCCGCGGGCGGCTCCGATAGCCTCCGACACGATGGCCGATCGACCCGGTGGGGCACCGGAGCCCCACGAGCACCTCCGCTGGGACGAGCGCCCCGAACTGCGCCGCCCGGTCATGTTGGTCGCCTTCGGGGGCTGGAGCGACGCCGGCGACGCCGCCACGACCGCCGTGCAGTTCCTGACCGACCACTGGTCGGCTCGGCCCTTCGCCTCCATCGACCCCGAGGTCTTCTTCGACTTCACCGACACCCGGCCGACGGTGCGCTTCGACGATCACGGGGCCCGTGCCATCGACTGGCCGGAGAACGTCTTCGCGGCAGCCGGTGTACCGGGCACCGATCTCGACGTCATCACCCTGGCCGGCGTCGAACCCCAGCTGCGGTGGCGGACCTTCTGCGACCACGTCATCGGGGTGGCCCGGGCCTGCGACGTGCGCATGGTGGTCACCTTCGGTGCCCTGCTGGCCGAGGTCCCTCACTCCCGACCCGTCTCGGTGTTCGGCACCGCCTACGACGAGGAGCTGGTCGGCGAGCTCGACCTCGTGCCGTCGCGCTACGAGGGCCCCACCGGGATGACGGGCGTGCTGCACACCGCCTGCCACGCCGCCGGGCTCCGCTCGGCCGGGCTCTGGGCGGCCGTGCCCACCTACGTGCCGTCGGCGCCGTCGCCCAAGGCGGCGCTGGCCCTGGTCGAGCGGGCGTCGCGCCTGCTCGAGGTGCCGGTCACCGCGCCCGAGCTCGAGCTGGCCACGGCCACCTACGAACAGCAGGTGTCCGAGCTGGTCGGCGAGGACGACGAGACCATCGAGTACGTCGCGCAGCTCGAACAGCGCTACGACACCGAACCGGACTCGATCAACGACGGCGAGAGCCTGGTCGACGAGGTCGAGCAGTTCCTCCGCGACCTCGACTGATCGTCCTCCCGGCGAGGAGCTCCCCGGGCCGCGGAGCCCTCGGTCGCTCAGACGTCGTGCATCCCCCGCCAGGTCGGCGATCGCGGTCGGTCGTAGTGCACGTCGATGTCGCCGCCGGCGAGTGCCTGTCGGGCGATCTCGCCCCACTGGTCGACGCCGACGGTGTGCTGCGGCAGCGCGTCGAGTGAGAACCAGCCCACGTCGCGGCACTCGAGCGGGTGCGCCGTCAGCTCGCCACCGGTCGCACGGCAGTGGAACACCAGCGAGTAGAGCGGGATCCGGGTGAAGCCCTGGCGCAGACCGTCGAGCACGGCGATGAGGCGGACGACCTCGCACTCGATGCCGGTCTCCTCGGCGACCTCCTTCACCGCCACCTCCGACGCGGAGTACCCGATGTCGGCCCAGCCGGTCGGGTACAGCCAGACGCCCGAGTCGGCCCGCTGGATCAAGCAGGATCTCACCGTCGTCGTTGCCGACCACGGCACCCACGGCGACCTTGGGGGTCTGGTAGCCGGGCACCCCGTGGCCGACCGAGCTCATCCACTCGTGCACGAGCTGCGTCGGCGTCGTAGGCGCTGCCCGCGGCGACGCGCATGTCGGCGGCCACCGCCAGCACCTCCTCGAAGCGCTCCCGCTCGTAGAGGCTCTCGGTGAAGCCGAGACCGGTGCGGGCGACTCCGGCCAGGGCCTCGCTCCAGCGCACCAGGTCCTGCGGCGTGACCACCGGATCGTCGGCCGCGGGGTCGCTCATGGCCCAGAACCTATCCGTGGCGGCGTCAGCCCACGTCGCCCAGGGCGAAGAGCAGCGCTCGCTCGACCTCGTCGAGGTGGACGCGGTCGGTCACCTTCCGCCCCTCGCCATCGGTCACGTAGAACGAGTCGACGGCGTCGGTCCCCATCGTCTGGATCTTGGCGGAGGTGACCTCGAGGTCGAGGTCGTGCAGGGCCCGGGTGATGCGCCACAGCACGCCCATCGCATCGGGCGTGTGGACCTCGAGCACCGTGGCCGATCGCGAGAGGTCGTTGTCGACGATCACCTCGGGCTTGGTGATCAGCCCGGGGAGCCGACGGGGTCGGCGAGTAGACCCGGGCCCGTTCGGCCAGACGGGCCTCGAGGGCGAGCCGGCCGTCGAGGGCGCGCTCGATGTCGCGGATGACCCGGTCCCAGACGATGGTGGTCCCGAACCCCGGTTCCACCCGGAACGCCTCGAGGGCCATGCCGGCGTCGTCGGTGTGCACGGCGGCTTCGAGCACCTGGAGGCCGTGCAGCGAGAGCACACCGGCGACGCGGGCGAACATGCCCGGGCGGTCGGGGAACACGACGGTGAGGCGGTCGTCGACACCTTCGATGATGCGGCGGCGCTGGGCGAGCAGGGCGAGGTGCTGGGGGTTGGGGAACGCCGCCGAGGCCACGTCGGACAGCTCTCCGCCGCCGAGCACGTGGGCGGTCCGCGCGACGAGCACCCCGACCAGCTCTTCCTTCCACGAGCCCCAGGCCGCGGGTCCGGTGGCCAGGGAGTCGGCCTCCGTCAACGCATCGAGCAGGCGCAGCGTGGTGAGGTCGCCCGCGGCCTCGGCGACGTGGGCGATGGTGTCGTCGTCGGAGAGGTCGCGGCGCGTGGCCACGTCGGGCAGGAGCAGGTGGTGGCGGACCATCTGCTGGAGCACCTCGGTGTCGCGTTCGGTGAAGCCCATGCGGGGCCCCATGACCGCCACCTTCTCGATGCCGACGTCGACGTGGTCGCCCGGGTAGCCCTTGCCGATGTCGTGCAGGAGGGCGCCGACGGCGAGCAGGTCGGAGCGGTCGACCCTGTCGACCACGGCGGCGGCGTTGGCGGCGGCCTCGGCGAGGTGCCGATCGACGGTGAAGCGGTGGTAGGCGTTGCGCTGGGGCTTGCAGCGCACGTCGGCCCACTCCGGGATGATCGGCTCCCAGAGGCCGCGCTGGTCGAGGGTCTCGACGACGTCCACGGCTGGTCGGCCGGCGAGGAACAGGTCGACGAAGAGGCGGCGGGCCTCCTCCGACCACGGGGTCGGGATGGGCGGTGCGTCGGCCAGTCGGTTGAGGGTGTGGCGGTCGATCCGGGCCTCGTTGCGAGCGGCGGCCACGGCCACGCGCAAGCACGAGGAGGGGCTCGCTGGCCGGGTCCGCGCCGAGCGCGAGCTGCACCGTGCCTTCGCGCAGGATGACCCCGGGGGCCACGTCACGGTCGCGGAACAAGCGGCGCCGGAACATGCCCTCGAGCGAGGAGCTGACCCGGGCCCAGAGGTCGTCGCTCACCCAGGCGATGGCCCGTGCCGCGGTGGAGAGCGACCGCATCATGGCGTCGGCGTCGGGGTACCCGAGCGCAGCGGCGACCCCGTCCTGCTCCTCGAGCAGGAGTCGGTCGCCGGCCCGGCCGGTGCGGCGGTGCAGCTCCACACGGGCGGCCAGCAGCGGGAGGTAGGCGGACTCGATCTCGGCCGAGTCGCCGTCGAGGAGGGTGGCCTGGGCCTTCTCGGCCCAGCGGATGGCGTGGACGTCGCGCAGGCCGCCGCGACCGTCCTTGAGGTCGGGCTCGAGGAGGAACGCCACCTCGCCGGCCTCGGCGTGGCGATCGGCGACGCGCTGGTTCAGTTCGCCCAGCCACCGCCGGCTGCGCTTCTGCCAGAGCGCCAGGCCCTTCTCGGCGAGCTCGTCGGCCAGTGCCGCGTCACCGGCGACGTGGCGCACGCTCAGCACCGACGTGGCCGTGTCGAGGTCGTCGGCGGCGAGGCTCAGGGTCTCCTTCACCGTGCGCACGGCGTGGCCGAGCTTCAGGTTCTCGTCCCAGATCGGGTACCAGATGCGCTGGGCGAGGCTCTCGACCTCGACCCCGGGGTCGTGGAGGAGGTAGACGTCGATGTCGCTGCCCGGGGCCAGCTCGGCGCGCCCGTAGCCGCCCACGGCGACGAGGGCGGCGCCCGTGGCAGGGGCATCGGCCTGGTTCCACAGGGCCTGGAGCCAGTCGTCCATGGTGCTGGAGAGCGCCCGGCACAGCTCGACCCCGCACAGGTCGGGGTCGTCGAGGACGGCTTGGCGGTCGAGGCGGGGGGTCACGGGGCTCCGGGATCGGACGGTGTCGACGGAGGGTTCTGTCGCGGGCGGGTGGTCAGATGGCGTCGGAGCCGAGCTCGCCGGTCCGGATCCGCACGATCTGGTCGACCGTGGTGACCCACACCTTCCCATCGCCGATGTTGTCGGTGCGGGCGTTCCGACAGATCGTCTCCACGACGAGGTCGACCTGGTCGTCGTTCACCACCGTCTCGACCTTCACCTTGGGCAGGAGGTCGACGACGTACTCGGCCCCGCGGTAGATCTCGGTCTTGCCGCCCTGGCGGCCGGATCCCTTGACCTCCTCGATCGTGAGTCCGGTGACCCCGACGGCCTTCATGGCCGCCTTCACGTTGTCGAGCTTGTTGGGCTTGACGATGGCAGTGATCAGCTTCATGGGGTGAGTCTCGCCCGGCTCGAGGCTCGGAGCGAGCCGATGGCCGTCAGTCGGCCCGCCGGGCGGCGGTGTTCACGGGGTCCCACACGGGGGAGAAGGGCGGCGCGTAGGCGAGGTCGAGGTTCACCAGGTCGTCCACGGTGAGCCCGGCCCACAGGGCGGTGGCGATGGTGTCGATGCGCTTGCCCGACCCGGGCGCGCCGACGATCTGGCCGCCGAGCAGCCGACGGTTCGAGCGCTCGTGGACGAGCTTCACGGTGATGGGGCCTGACCCGGGGAAGTAGTGGGCGCGGGTCTGGGACTCGGCCACGGTCGCGACGGCGTCGATCCCGTCGGCGGCCGCCTCGACCTCGGTCAGGCCGGTGCGGGCGATCTCGGTGTCGCACAGCTTGGTGATCGCGGTGCCGAGCACACCGGGGAAGCTGGCGTCGCCGCCGCCGAGGTTGGTGCCCGCCACCCGGGCCTGCTTGTTGGCCACCGTGCCGAGGGCGATCCACGTGGGACGCCCGGTCACACGCTGGATCGACTCGCAGCAGTCGCCGGCGGCGTAGACGCCCGGAGCGGCCTGCTGGTGGTCGTCGACCACGAGCGCGCCCCTGATCCCGGTGGCCAACCCGGCCGCTGCGCCCAGCTCGCCGTTCGGGGTCACACCCATCCCCAGCACCACCAGGTCGGCGGGGACCTCGCCTTCCTCGGTGATCACCCGTCCGGGTTCGATGGCGGTGATGTGGTGTTCGAGCCGCAGCTCGATGCCCAGCCGCTCGGCCTCGACGGCGACGAGGGCGGCCATGTCGGCGTCGAGGTTGCGCAGCAGTTGCGCCGCGATGTCGAACACCGTGACCCGGGCGCCGCGGGCCAGGAAGGCCTCGGCCATCTCCAGGCCGATGTAGCCGCCGCCGACCACCGCCACCGGTCGCCCCTCGATGTCGGCCGCGGCCGCGGCCAGGCCGCTGGCGTCGCCCAGGGTGTGGGCCATGTGCACGTGAGGGAGGTCGACCCCGGGCCACGGGGGGCGCACCGGTCGGGCCCCGGTGCCGTACATCAAGAGGTCGAACCCCAGCGTGACGTCGGCGTCGTCCTCCAGGTCCCGGGCCTGCACGGTGCGGGCCTCGAGGTCGATGGCCGTGGCCTCGTGGCGCAGGCGCACGTCGATGTCCTGCCGGCTCCGGAAGGCCTCGGGTGAGCGGGCCACCAGCGATTCCACGTCGGGGACCTCGCCGCCGACGTGGAACGGGATGCCGCACGCGGCGTAGCTGGTGCGCACGCCCTTTTCGAACACGACGATCTCGAGGTCCGGTCGGGCCCGTCGGGCCCCCGAAGCCGCTGCCATCCCGCCGGCGTCGCCGCCGATCACCACCAGTCGCTCGGTCATGTCCCGACGGTAACGCCCCGTGCGGTGTCCTCGGCCCCGGCGGCCCAGCTGCCAGACTCGGGTATGGCCGTGCGCGACGACTGCCGTCACTACTCGAGTCGGAGCACCGGCACGGGCGATCTCGTGCAGCGTTGCCGGCTGGGCGTCAACCTCGAGGCCCCGTTCTCCTGTCCGGACGACTGCGTCTTCCTCGAAGCCCGGGCGGTCAGCGAGACGGGTTGGCAGATCGTCGACGACGAGCCCGACGACGGCTGATCGCCTCCTCCCGACCTTCGTGGTTCGGGTTGTCGGGATGTCGGGGTGTCCGGGTCGGCAGTGGTGCCGGTGGTCAGCGTTGCCCGGCGGCGCGGCGGCGGGCCAGGTGGACGTGGGCCTTGGCCGCCCCCCAGGTCAGGCCCGGCCCGTGCAGGTCCGGGTCGAGATCGGCGAAGAAGCCCGGCGTGAGGTCGTAGTCGTCGTCGGGGAACTGGCGTCGGGCCGTGGCATCACGATCGACCGGCGGCACCCCTGCGGCGTGGAGCACCTCGGTCGGATAGCGGGTGGCCCCCCGCACGATCGACAACGGGTTCGTGGTCTGCTCGTCGATGTCGCGGGCGAGGAGGGCCCGGACCTTCGGGCCGATGTCGGCCGCGGCCTCGGCGCCGGCTCGCTCGGCGGCCCTGACGACCTCGTGGGGCGCGTCGATGCCGAGGCCTTCGCGGTGCACCCGGCGCACGCTGGCCACCACCCAGCCGGGGAGGGCCGCCTCCACCCCGTCGGCCAGCTCGGTGGCGTAGCGGGTGAGCGCGGCGAGATCCTCGGCGGACGGCCCGCTCGGGTTGGCATCGGGCTCCATCGCCTTCCATGCTGGCCGACATGGCCCGCCCTCGACGCATCGAACCCGGCCCCGGGCAGGAGTCCGTGTGGGACTACCCCCGCCCGCCCCGGGTCGATCCGACCGACAGCCACGTGGTCGTCGAGTTCGCCGGCCGGGTGATCGCCGACACCCGTCGGCCCGTCCGGGTGCTCGAGACCAGCCAGGCCCCGGGCATCTACATCCCGGCCGAGGACGTCGACCGAGCGTGCTGGTGCCGTCGCCTCGGACGCGGTCCTTCTGCGAGTGGAAGGGTGCGGCGCCCGTACTGGTCGGTCCAGGTGGGTGACCGTGTCGCCGTGGACGCGGCGTGGAGCTACCCGGAGCCGACGGCGCGACTTCGCGCCGCATCGCCGGCCACGTGTCCTTCTACCCGCAGCACATGGACAGCTGCCTGGGTGGACGACGAGCAGGTGGAGGCCAACGAGGGCGACTTCTACGGCGGGTGGGTCACGTCGAAGGTGGTCGGCCCGTTCAAGGGCGGCGCCGGCACCTGGGGCTGGTGAGCCCGGTCAGTCGGCCAGGGCCTGGTTGAGGTTGCCCGAGCGCAGGCCTTCGAGGTCGAGCGTCACGTAGCGGTAGCCGCACCGGCGCACCGCCTCCACCACCTCGGCCCGACGGGCGACGACGTCGGCGAGGTGGTCGACCGGCACCTCGAGGCGGGCCGTGTCGCCGTAGTGGCGCACCCGCAGATCGGTGAACCCCAGGCCCCGCAGCGCCGCCTCGGCCCGCTCGACCCGGCTGAGGACGTCGACGGTGACGGCGGTGCCGTAGGGCACCCGCGAGGCCAGGCAGGCCGCGGCCGGCTTGTCCCAGGTGCGCAGGCCGAGCCGCCGGGAGGCGGCTCGCACCATCGCCTTCGTGAAGCCGGCGTCGACGAGGGGGAAGACCGCACCGGCGTCGGTCGCGGCGCGTTGGCCCGGCCGGTGGTCCCCCAGGTCGTCGAGGTTGACGCCCAGCACCACCGTGGCGCCCGCTGCCGCGGCGATCGGACCGACGGCATCCATGAGGGCGGACTTGCAGTGGAAGCAGCGGTCGCCGTCGTTCGACCGGTAGGCGGCGTCGGCCATCTCGTCGGTCGGCACCTCGCGCCACCGCAGGCCCCACTCGGCGGCCAGGGCCGCGCAGTCCTCGTGCTCGGAGCCGGCCAAGGACGGCGACACCGCGGTCACGACGAGGCAACGCTCGGCGCCGAGGACGTCGTGGGCCACGAAGGCCACGAGGGCCGAGTCGGCGCCGCCGCTGAAGGCCACGACGACCCGGTCGAGCCCGGCGAGGCGGCGGCGCAGGCGGTCGATCGCGTCCTCGAGGGCGGTGTCGGCCCTCGTCGGGGGGGCGGCGCCCAGGGTGGCGTCAGTCGACACCGAGACGGGCGAGGACCTCGCCGACCGGCGCCACCATGCCGGTGTAGAAGGGCCCGAACTCGGCGTACACGGCCGAGGCGGTGTCGAAGCGCATCGTGTACACGACCTCCTTGAGGTCGTCGGGGTTGGTGGCGAACAAGGTGACGCCCCACTCGTAGTCGTCGAGCCCGGCCGAGCCGGTGACGACCTGGAGCACGCGACCGGCGAAGGTGCGCCCCGAGGCGCCGTGCTCGTACATGAGCTCCTTGCGCTCGTCGTAGGGCAGCGTGAACCAGTTGGCGTCGGCGTCGCGCTTCTTCGACATGGGGTAGAAGCACCACGCCGGCTTGCCCTCGGGGGGCAGGTCGGGGTGCAGGCGGGCCTGGCGCATCGGCTCGGGCACGCCCTGGGCGTACTCGCTGAGCTCGGTGAGCGACACGTAGGAGTCGACCACGTCGAGGCCCGGCGCCCTGGAGGGCGGCCTGCAGCTCGCGCAAGCGCCAGAGGTCGGGGCCCAGGGCCATGAAGGCGAGGTCGGCCTTGTGGCCGAGCACGGCCACGGTGACCACCTGGTCGCCCCCGGCCTGGGCCTTCTCGACGGCGGCGACGACGGCGTCGGCCTCGGCCAGCGGCGACACCTGGCAGAAGAGGTGCACCACCCCGAGTCCGACCGATGGGGACCACCGGTTCACTCATGTCCGCCAGTGTAGGAGCGGCCCCCCGGCGCCCGATCCTCGGGCTCCCGGTCTTCCTTGGCAGATCTGGTGAGCTGACGTATTGTTCGCCGACTTGCCCGTCAGAGAACCAGGAGCCCTTGTGCGCGCCGTCCGTACCGCCGTCGCTGTCGTCCTCTTCCTCGCCGCCCTCGCCGTCACGACCGGTCCCGCCGGTGCCGGTGAGTCGCCGGTGAGCGCGTCGCTCACCGCCGTCTGCAACCCCGACACCGGCGACTACCAGGTGACGCTCACCGTCGGTGCGTTGCGCGACGTCACGCTCGACATCGGCCGGTTCTACGCCTACGACAGCAACGAGGTCGAGATCACGAAGGGTACTCTCACGTTCGATCCGACCGAGATCGGACCCGGGGTCGACTCCGTCGTGATCTTCTCGTCCCCGGCAACACCGCCGTGGTCGAGGTCGAGGTCGACACGATCGGTGCCGGAGGCGCGATCGCCTTCCTCGACCTCACCGGAGCCGTGCTCGACCGAGCCCACCACGCCGCCGACCCAGCCGGTCGAGACCACCACGACGGCGGCTCCCACGGCCGCTGCCGCAACCGCTGCAGCCGCGTCACCCCGCTTCACCGGCTGAGCGACCGGTCGGGTCAGCCCGGCTCCAGGGTGACCACGGCGTTGTAGTCGGGCACCTGCGACCCGCGGTCGCGGTGCTCGGCGCCCCCGGCGATGAGCACGTTCCCCTCCGGCCAGTGCACCTGGAGGCTCCGGCTGGGCAGCCGGGCCAGGCGCAGCCGTCCCGTGTACTCCCCGGTCGCGGAGCGCAGGGTCACCCGGTCGCCCTCGACCAACCCCAGCACGGCGGCGTCGGCGGCGTCGATGTAGATGGCGTCGCGGGCCGCCCCTGTGAGCGGGTCGCGCTCGCCGAAGACCATCGAGTTGAACTGCTTGCCCCGACGGGTGGCCACCGTGAACGATCCCTCCGGCAGGTCGTGCGAGGGCGGCGTCAACGGGGTGAACCGGCCCCGGCCCGACGGGGTGGGGAACTGCCCGCCCGGAGCCAGGTGCCGCCCGCCCCACTGCACGGCGTCGCCGGTGGTCGCCAGGTCCTCGATGCCGGCGTAGGCCGGCACCACCCGGGCGATCTCGGCCCGCAGCGCCTGGTTGTCGGGCCAGTCGAAGAACCCGCCGAGCGCCGGGTCGACCCGGCGGGCGACGTCGGCGAACAGCCGCCACTCGCTGCGGGCCAGCCCGACCTGGCGGGGGATCTCGGGGGAGAAGGCGATGCGGCGCTCGGTGGTCGTCTCGGTGCCGCCCCCCTCCTGCTCGTAGCGGGTGGCCACCGGCAACAGGATCACGTCGTCGCCGGGCACCAGCATCTGCGAGCTGACCACGATGTCCTGGTGCACCCGCAGGGGCACCGACGCCAGCGCCGCCTCCACCCGGAACGGGTCGGGGAGCACGTCGAGGAAGTTCCCGCCCGACATCCACAGCACGTCGAGCTCGCCCCGCTCGGCGGCCTCGGGCATCTCCGCCGCGGTGAGCCCGGGATGCGACGGCACCGGGAAGCCCCATGCCTCGGCCAGCGTCGCCGCGGACTCGTCGGTCACGGTCACGCCCCCCGGCAGCGCCGTGGCGTAGGCGCCCATCTCGGCGCCGCCCTGCACCCCGGAGTGGCCCCGGATGGGCATGAGCCCGGCACCGTCGCGGCCCACGTTGCCGCGGGCCAGCCCGAGGTTCACGATGGCCTCCACCCCGTGCTGGGCCTCGCGGTGCTGGGTGATGCCCATCGACCACAACAGCACTGCGGCGTCGGCGTCGGCGTAGAGCTCGACGAAGGCCTCGACCTGGTCGAGGGTCAGCCCGGCCTCCGCCAGGAGCCCTTCGAGAGGCTGCGCATCGAGAGAGGCGACGAGGTCGTCCCAGCCCTCGGTGTGGGCGTCCACGAACGCCCGGTCCACGCCGTCGCGTGCGATCAGCACCTTGAGGGCGGCGTTGGCGAAGGCGATGTCGCCCCCCGGCCGGACGGGCACGTGCAGGTCGCACATCTTCGTGCCGAAGATGGCCGACTCGGTGTTGGACGGCACCCAGTAGCGCTCGAGCCCCGGCTCGAGGTACGGGTTCACGACCACGACCTTGCAGCCCCGCTTGCGGGCCAGGAACAGGTACTTCATGAACACCGGCTGGTTGTTGGCCGGGTTGGCGCCCCAGATGACGACGAGGTCGCTCTCGATCACGTCCTGCAGCGAGCACGTCGACGCGGCGACGCCGATGGTGGCCTTGAGCGCCGTCGTCGACGGGGCGTGGCACACCCGGGCCGCGGAGTCGACGTTGGCGATGCCCAGTGCCCGGGCCGCCTTGCCGGCCACGTAGTAGGTCTCGTTGGTGATGCCTCGGCTGGTGAGGAACATCGCCGTGCGGTCGGGCCCGGCGGCGCGCAGCCCATCGGCCAGGGCGTCGAGCGCCTCGTTCCAGGTGATCCGGCGGAAGCCCCGTTCGCCCTTGCGGCGACGCATGGGATGGCCGAGACGGCCGAGCTGGCGCAGCTCGGTGCCGCTGCGGGCCCGCAACGCCTCGGCGTCGGCCAGCACGTCCGGGTCGAGCGCCGGAGCTCCGTTGACCTCGAGCAGGCGCAGCCGGGTGGTGCACAGGTGGATGCCGTCGATGGTCCAGTCGTGCAGTCCGGCGACGCCCAGCGCGCACCCGTCGCACACCCCCCGGGTGAGCACCTTCCACGCGTAGGTGGGGTTGCCCTTGTTGTCCCAGACGATGCGGGCCATGTCGCCGAAGTGGTTGGGCTTCTGCAGGCCGATCCCGTTGGGCCGGGGCCCGACCCACAGCTCGGGGCTCACGGGCAGCTTCTCGGTGAGGCGGGCCACCACCCGTCGGGCCCGCGTCGGGGGAGGGGGGTCGAGCGGGACGGTCACGTGGGGCTCCGGGTGGATCAGCGGGGGTGGATCAGCGGGACGGGGGCGACGGCCCGCCGTCGACGGGTGCGTAGAGGTTGCCACCACCGTCGCGGGTGAAGCCCATCAGCACCAGGCCGGCCCTGCGGGCCGTGTCGACCGCCAACGCCGACGGGCCGCTCACCGCCACCATCGAGGCGAAGCCCGCGGCCCACGCCTTCTGCACGAGCTCGAACGAGGCGCGACCGCTCACTGCCAGCCCCAACCCGGTGGCCGGCAGCGCCCCGTCGAGCAGCATCCGTCCCACCACCTTGTCGACGGCGTTGTGGCGACCGATGTCCTCGCGCACCACGAGCATGGTGCCGTCGGCGGCGAAGGCGCCGGCGGCGTGCACCGAGCCGGTGCTGTCGAACAGGCCCTGGGCGTCGCGCAGCCGGTCCGGGGCGGCGGCCAGCACGTCGAGCGGCGGGCCGTCCACGGCGGGCAACGGCGCCAACCGGTCGGCCAGCTCGTCGATCGAGGTCGATCCGCACAGCCCGCACGACGACGTGGCCGGCCCGAGGCGGGGCACCGGCTCCGGGGCGCGACCTCCGGTGTCGACGGAGACGACGTTGAACTCGGTGTCGACGGCCGTGCCGGTGCCGCAGTACCGGCAGGTGAGCACCTCGGCCCCGCCGAGCAGGCCCTCGGTGAGGCAGAACCCGACGGCCAGCTCGAAGTCGTGTCCCGGGGTGCGCATCGTGGTGGCCACGAGGGTGGCGTCGAGGTGGATCGACAGCGGCTCCTCGACGATCACCTCGTCGGGGGCTCGGCGCAGGGCCTCGCCGTCGTAGCGGCGGCTCATGGTGGTCTCGCTGCGGCCCCGAGGCATCCGCTCACCGTACCGAGTGGTCGGGGCGCCGCCTGCGGTGCGGGCGCCGGTCGGTTCGGGTCGGGCCTAGCGTCGGGCCATGGACGGCCCCGATCTGCACCCCTCGCTGACGCCCCTGGCGTTCCTGCTCGGCACGTGGGAGGGGCCGGGAGAGGGCAGCTATCCCACCATCGACGACTTCGGCTACGTCGAGCGGCTCACCTTCGGCCACGTCGGCAAGCCCTTCCTGACCTATGCCCAGAGCACCCGGGATCCGGCCACCGGGGCGCCCATGCACGCCGAGACGGGGTACCTGCGGGTGACCAGTCCGGACCCGCAGGCCGGCCTGGCCGGGGTCGAGATGGTCGTGGCCCAGCCGACCGGCGTGACCGAGGTACTGGTGGGCACGGTCGTCGACGGCGTCGTGGCGCTGCACACGACCGACGTGGGGCTCACCCCCACCGCGAAGTCGGTGACGGCCGTCGAGCGCGAGCTGCGCGTCGGCGACGACGGGACCCTGACCGTCCGTCTGGCCATGGCGGCGGTCGGCGTCGAGCTCACCCACCACCTGCTGGCGCACCTCGCGCCGATGACGACGCCCTCGGGCTGAGCCCCGCCCACCGTTCGAGCCCGGACGCGAGACGAGGGCGCCCCGCAGGACGCCCTCGCTCGTACGGGTTCAGCGCTCGGGCCGAGGCCCGGGGCGGATCAGAAGTCCTCCATGCCTCCGGGCATGCCGCCGCCGGCCGGTTCGGGCTTGTCGGCGATGACCGCTTCGGTGGTGAGGAACAGCGCGGCGATCGAGGCTGCGTTCTGCAGTGCCGAGCGGGTGACCTTGGCGGCATCGATGATGCCGGCCTTGACCAGGTCCTCGTACTCGCCGGTGGCGGCGTTGAGGCCCTCGCTGGCCGTCTCCAGGTGACGGACCCGCTCGACCACGACGCCGCCTTCGAGGCCGGCGTTGGTGGCGATCTGCTTGATCGGCTCCTCGAGGGCGTGGGCGACGATGCGCGCACCGGTGGCCTCGTCGTGGGGGAGGTCCTTCACCAGGTCGAGCACCTTGGCCTGGGCCCGCAGCAGGGTGACCCCGCCGCCGGCGACCACGCCTTCCTCGATGGCGGCCTTGGTGGTGCTGACCGCGTCCTCGATGCGGTGCTTCTTCTCCTTGAGCTCCACCTCGGTGGCGGCGCCGACCTTGAGCACGGCCACGCCACCGGACAGCTTGGCGAGGCGCTCCTGGAGCTTCTCGCGGTCGTAGTCGGAGTCGGTGTTGTCGATCTCGGCCTTGATCTGGGCGATCCGGCCCTCGATGTCGGTCTCGGCGCCGCTGCCCTCGACGAGCGTGGTCTCGTCCTTGGTCACGACGATCTTGCGGGCCGTGCCGAGCAGGTCGAGCGGTGGCGTTCTCGAGCTTGAGGCCGACCTCTTCGGTGATGACCTGGCCGCCGGTGAGGATGGCCATGTCCTGCAGCATCGCCTTGCGACGGTCACCGAAGCCGGGAGCCTTGATGGCCACCGAGTTGAAGGTGCCACGGATCTTGTTGACGACCAGGGTGGCCAGGGCCTCGCCCTCGACGTCCTCGGCGATGATGACCAGCGGCTTGCCGGACTGCATGACCTTCTCGAGCACCGGCACCATGTCGCGCACGGCGGTGATCTTCGAGCCGACGAGCAGGATGTAGGGGTCCTCGAGGACCGCTTCCATCCGATCGGTGTCGGTGACGAAGTACGGCGAGATGTAGCCCTTGTCGAAGCGCATGCCCTCGACGAGGTCCATCTCCATGCCGAAGGTGTTCGACTCCTCGACGGTGATGACGCCGTCCTTGCCCACCTTGTCGATGGCCTCGGCGATCATCGAGCCGATCTCGGCGTCGGCGGCGGAGATGCCGGCGACCTGGGCGATCTGGCTCTTGTCCTCGACGTCGGCGGAGACGGCCTTGATGCCCTCGACGGCGGCGGCGACGCCGGCCTCGATGCCCTTCTTGAGCGACATGGGGTTGGCGCCGGCGGCCACGTTGCGCAGGCCCTCGCGGACCATCGACCAGGCCAGCACCGTGGCGGTGGTGGTGCCGTCACCGGCGACGTCGTCGGTCTTCTTGGCGACCTCCTTGACGAGCTCGGCGCCGATCCGCTCGAGGGGATCCTCGAGGTCGATCTCCTTGGCGATCGAGACGCCGTCGTTGGTGATCGTGGGGGCGCCCCACTTCTTGTCGAGCACCACGTTGCGGCCCTTCGGGCCGAGGGTGACACGCACCGCATCGGCGAGTTGGTTCATGCCTCGCTCGAGGGCTCGTCGTGCTTCTTCGTCGAACTGGATGGTCTTGGCCATGTGGGTGGTTCCCTCCGTGGGGTGTTAGCACTCTCGGTCGGAGACTGCTAACAGCAAACCACCAGGCGCCCGGATCTGCAACCCGGGACCCACGATGTGCGCACCGACCGTCAGCCCCCGGCGACCGCCTGCATGATCGAGACGGTCACGCCGTCGGGCACGGCGGTGGTCAGCCCGTCCAGGAATCGCACGTCGTCGTCGTCCACGAAGATGTTGACGTAGCGCACCAGGGCGCCGTCGTCGTCGAGGAGCTTGGCCGAGAAGCCCGGGTGGGCCGTGTCGAGGTTGGTGAGCACCTCGGACACGGTGGCGCCCTCCACGGAGACCTGCGACTGACCACCGGTCATGGTGCGAAAGACGGGGGGCACGCGGACGGTGACGCTCATGGGGGTTCCTCGGTTCGTGGGTGGCCGGGACGTGGTGTCCGGCAGGAGCAGACGTGGATGGTACCGGCCATGGGATCATGTGCCCCGTGACCGCCGGCCCGCGAACCCATCATGCGTCGGACTTCGCCGTGGACGGGCTGGTCGAGGCCAAGGGCGACACCACCGTGTCGGTGTGCCTCCCGGCCCGCAACGAGGAGACGACGGTCGGAGCGATCGTCGACACCATCAGGGCCGCGCTCGTCGACGGGCTCGCCCTGGTCGACGAGATCGTGGTCGTCGACGACCACAGCAGCGACCGGACCGCGGCGCAGGCCACGGCTGCGGGCGCCCGGGTGGTCGGTGCCGCCGACGTGCTGGCCGAGTACGGGCGAGGCCACGGCAAGGGCGAGGCGCTGTGGAAGTCGCTCTACGCCTCCACCGGTGACGTGGTGATCTGGTGCGACGCCGACGTGCAGGACTTCCATCCCCGCTTCGTGACCGGCCTGCTGGGCCCGCTGCTCACCGATCCCTCGCTGGCCTTCGTGAAGGGCTTCTACGAACGCCCCGTCGACGGCCACGTGCGGGGCGGGGGCAGGGTCACCGAGTTGGTCGCCCGACCGCTGCTCACCCTGCTGTTCCCGCAGCTGGCCGGGGTGGTCCAGCCGCTGTCGGGGGAGTACGGCGGGCGCCGCGAGGTGCTCGAGCAGGTGCCCTTCGTCGAGGGGTACGGGGTCGACATCGCCCTGCTCATCGACATCGCCGCCCGGTTCGGCGTCGACCGCATGGCCCAGGTCGACCTCGGCCAGCGGATCCATCGCAACCGACCGCTGCACGAGCTGTCCCCCATGGCCGCCCAGGTCCTCCAGGCGGCGCTGCGGCGGGCCGCGCCCGGGCTGGTGCCTGACTCGGCCGTGCTCAGCCCCCCCGAGCTCGACGCGGTCGAGATCGTGTACCGCGAGCGTCCGCCGCTGGTGTCGATGGCCTCCTATGTGGGCCGCGGGCTCGAGGACTGAGACGCCGCGGCGCAGTGCTCCACCGCGGCCTCGGCGGCCGCTGTGCACGGATCGGCATGCGCCCGCTCGACCCCCACCCGCTCGGTGAGCGACACCACCGTGAGGTGGTCGGGAAGGGGAGGGGGCGGTTCGAGGACCTCGCCCACGATGGCCAGCACCTCGACGGCGTGCTCGGCGGCCGCTGTGCACACTCCCCCGATCACTTTGCCGGCGAATGACTCCTCGTCGAGGAAGCCCTCTCCCGTGACGACCAGGTCGACCCCCTCGAGGTGGGCGTCCAGGTCGAGCTCCTCGGCCACCAGGTCGAACCCCGACACCAGCTCCGCGCCGACCGTCGCCAGCCCCCCGGCGAGCCCGCCGGCGGCACCGGCGCCCGCCAGGACCTCGACGTCGACGCCGGAGTCCTCCCGGTAGACCTGCGCCAGTCGCTCGAGGCGCCGGGTGAGCAGCTTCACCTGCGCCGCACTCGCCCCCTTCTGGGGCCCGAAGACCTCCGCCGCCTCCAGGAACGGCGTGGTGACGTCGCAGCCCACGACGAGCTCCACGCCCTTCAGCCGCTGCGGCGGGTGCAACGCCTGCAGCGCCCCCAGGCCCCCGTCGGTGGTGGCCGATCCACCCACCCCGACCAGCACGCGGGTGGCCCCCGACTCCACGGCGAGGCCGATCAGCTCACCGGTGCCGACGGTCGTCGCCTCGACCGGGTCGTTGTCGTCGGCGCCACCGGCGAGCGCGAGGCCCGACGCCTGGGCCATCTCGATGACCGCCACCCGCTTGTGCAGGCGCCAGTCCGCGTCCACGGGCTCGGTGTGGGGCCCCCGGACCGTCGTGGTGCGGTTCGCTCCGCCGAGCGCATCGAGGAACCCCTCGCCGCCGTCGGCCAGCGGCAGGGCGGTGGCGTCGTGGCCGGCGGCGCACGAGGGCTGCGGTGATCGTGTCGGCCATGGCCCGAGCCGTCGCCGTGCCCCGGAACTTGTCGGGCGCCACCAGGACTCGCATCGTCCCATGATGGTGCGTTCGCCCGGTGCCGGTCGCCCCGGCGAGGCCCGGTCGTGATCAGGGTAGAACAAGGGGGTGGCTGAACGACCTGTGGTGATCGTGTCCAACCGGGGCCCGCTGTCGTTCCGGGTCACCGACGACGGCGAGCTGGCCGCCACCCGGGGGGCGGGTGGTCTCGTCTCCGGTCTGGCGCCGCTCGTCGCGGGCACCGGCGTGACCTGGATCGCCGCGGCGATCACCGACGGCGACCGGCGTGCTGCCGAACAGGGCACGATCGATGCCGAGGGCTTCCGGGTCCGCACCCTCGCCATCGACCCCGCGACCTATCGCATGGCCTACGACGTGGTCTGCAACGCCACGCTCTGGTTCCTGCACCACGGCCTGTTCGAGCTGGCCCGTCGGCCCCGCTTCGACACCCGGTTCCGCACCGCGTGGGACGCGTACCGAGAGGTCAACCGGACCTTCGCCGAGGTCGTGGCCGACGCCGCGCCCGAGGGGGCGGCGGTGCTGATCCAGGACTACCACCTGGCCCTGGTGCCGGCGATGCTCCGCGAGGCACGGCCCGACCTCCACACCGTGCACTTCAGCCACACCCCGTTCGCCAACCCCGATCTCTGGCGGGTGCTGCCGGGCGATCTCGGTGCCGAGCTCCTCACCGGCATGGCCGCAGCCGATGCCTGCGGCTTCCACAGCGGGCGCTGGGCCGATGCCTTCGCGGCGTGCTGTCTCGAGCAGCTCGGCGCCGCACCGACGACCTTCGTCGCCCCCCTCGCGCCCGACCCCGCCGACATGGCCGGTGCGGCCGCATCCGATGCGTGCGCCCGCGAGCTCGCGGATCTCGACGCCGCCGTCGGCGACCGGGCCTTCGTCGTGCGCGTCGACCGCATCGAGCTGTCGAAGAACCTCTTGCGGGGCTTCGCGGCCTTCGACGACATGCTCGAACGTCACCCCCAGTGGCGGCAGCGCGTCGTGTTCGGGGCGTACTGCTACCCGTCGCGCGAAGGCCTCCCCGAGTACCTGGCCTACCGCCAGGAGGTCGAGACGGTCGTGCGCACGATCAACGAGCGCTGGTCGACGCCGTCGTGGACGCCCATCCTCTTCGACCCGTCCGACAACTTCCCGCGCTCGGTCGCCGCCCTGCGGCGCGCCGACGTGTTCCTCGTCAACCCCATCCGTGACGGGCTGAACCTGGTGGCGATGGAGGGACCCATGGTGAACGAGCGTGACGCCGTGCTGCTGCTCAGCCCCGAGGCCGGGAGCTGGGACCAGATGGCCGGCGTCGCCCGTGCGGTGCACCCCTACGACGTGAGCGGCACCGCCGACGCGCTCGCCCGTGCGCTCGGCACCCTACCGGCCGAACGGGCCGAGCACGCGGCGGCCACCCGCGCCGTCGCCCTCGCCCGGACGCCGGCGACCTGGCTCGCCGAGCAGCTGGCCGCCGCCGGCTGAGGCGGCGCGGCCTCAGCCGAAGCGGCCGAGCAGCGTCGTGAAGAGCGCCAGGACGGCGTCGGGTCCGTCGACGACGAGGTCGGCAGCGGCGGCCAGACCGCGGGTCCTGCTCCGACGGAGTGCACGGCCACCTTCACGGTGTGCACGCCGGACGCGGCCAGCGTGTCGAGGGTGGCGAACGCCGGCAGGTCGCCGACGTCGTCACCGACGAAGGCCACCGACGTCAGCCCGTCGGCCAGGGACCGCACCGCCGTGCCCTTGTCGGCGTCGATCGGCGGGTGCAGCTCCACCGACATGCGCGCCCGGTGGCAGCGCAGGCCGCTGCGGGCCGCCTCGCCTTCGGCCCACCGCTCGGCGGCCTCGCCCAGCTCCGGCCGCTCGCGGTAGTGCAGCGTGACCGAGAGGCCCTTGGGCTCGACCCGGATGCCCTCGGGGACGTCGCGACGGGCCCTCGAGACGGTGTCGTCGATCACGGGCGCCCAGGCCGACGCCTCGGCGTGATCCACCCGACGGCCGTCGACGAGGCGCTGCAACCCGTAGAGGCCGGAGAGCTCGATGCTCGGCTCGAAGAACCGACCGAGGACCTCGACCGGGCGCCCGGAGATCACGGCGACCCGCCCCACCCGCGCGGCCAGCGCGGCGAGGACCTCGGGTGCGCCGGCGAGCGGTCGCGACGTCGCGGGGTCGTCGACGATGGGGGCCAGCGTGCCGTCGAAGTCGGTGAAGATCCCCGCGGTGCGGGGGTCGCGCACGAACGCATCGAAGGGGTCGGGCCCGGCCGACTCCGATTCCGTCATCTCCTCAGGGCCTCAGGCCTTGTCCGGCCCCAGCACCACCAGGACCTGGGCCCCTTCCATGTCGACCGGGGGCTGGGCGGGAAGCACTCTGATCGCCGCGGGGTCGGTGCCGATCAGCGTGGCCATGGCCCGGGCCTCGGCCTGCCATCCGTCGGCGTAGTACACGAGCGTCGTGGTCACCGGCGACGCATCCGAGGTTCCCACGGTGGTGTAGCCCTCGCCCTCGAGCGTGGTCTTCAGCGCTCCGGCGGCGCCGGCCACACCGGCACCGTTGGCCACCATCACGGGCACCTCGGCGGCGGGGCGGGCGACTGGTTCGAGCGTCGTCGGCGGGGCCTCGGTGGTGGCGGTCGACTCGGTGGCGTCGTCGGTGGTGACCAACGCTCCTTCCTGGTCGTAGCCCCGCACGAGGAGCACGACGCCCACGAGGAGGGCGGCGCCGATGAGGAGGGCACCGATCAGGTTGTCGCGAGCCGGCCGTGAGGCGGTGGGGCCCGGGGTCTCGCTCACCGCCCCTGCTGCTCCGTGCTCTCGCTCGACGACACCTGGCGTTCCCGGCGCCGGCGGTCGCGGAGTCGGCGGAGTCGGCGGACGCCGAGGGGGTCGTAGTCGTAGGCCTCGGGGCTCTCGAGGAGCTCGCCGAGGATCTCGTAGTAGCGCGCCGGCGAGAGCTCGAAGCGCACCTGGACCTGCGTCTCCTTGGGTCCGGTCTCGTGCCACCAGGAGCGCTCGAAATCGAGGATGGCGCGATCTCGATCGGTGAGTTCCATCTGCTGAGCTTCGCCGCCACGCCCATCGAATACAAGGACCCGCGTGGGAGGCGGCCCTGGCGGGAGGGCGTCCCGGTCGTGGCGGGACACCGGCGTCGTCAGGCCCGACCCATGACGCTCGTGACCTGGATCTCGATGACCACCCGGTCGGTTCGTTCCTTCGGCGGGCGGTAGCGCTGCGTGTAGCGGCGCACGGCATCGGCCACCGGGCCGGGCTCCCCGGTCACGGTGGCCGAGCCCTCGAGGGTCAACCAACGACCACCGTCGACCTGGCAGACCGCGGCCGGACCGGCCCACCGCTCGGCCACGTTGCGGGCCTTGCGACTGCCGGCCCAGGTGATCACACGGGCGACGGACGCGGTCGCGTCCCAGGTGAAGCCCACTGCCACGACGTGGGGTGTGCCGTCGGGACGCAGGGTGGTGAGGGTGGCGAGGTGGCGTTCGGCGAGGAACGCGGTCACGTCGTCGGGCAGGTGGGCGGGATCGAGGGCCATGAGGGCTCCTGGCTACTCGGTGGCGATGGCGGTCAACACGTTGAGCCGTGCGGCCCGGAAGGCCGGGTACAGGGCGGCGCCCACGCCCGCCAGTGCGGCGACGAGCACCATGATCACCAGCTGGCCGGTCGGGATGCTGAAGGTCGTGATGCCTTCGTCGGCCAGGGCCTGCACCAGCGCCCAGCCGAACACGAGGCCGATCAGCAGGCCCGTGAGCGTGCCGATGAGCGAGATGATGACCGACTCCCAGCGCACGCTGGCACGGACCTGGCTGCGGCTCATGCCCACGGCGCGCAGCAGGCCGAGCTCTCGGGTGCGCTCGTAGACCGAGAGCAACAGGGTGTTGATGACGCCGACGATGGCGATCACCAGGGCCAGCGCCAACAGGACGTAGACGATGATGAGGAACTGGTTGGCCTGGTCGGTCTGGCTCTGCTTGAACTCCGTGAGGTCCTGGAGCTCCGCGCCGGGGAACGGCGCCACGACGGCGTCGAGGGCGGGCTGTGCGGCGGCGATCCCTTCGGTGCTGGTGTCGACCAGCCTCACGTAGACGGCCTGGTCGGTCTGTTGCTGCGGGGGGAAGAACTGCCCGTAGAGGTCCTGGGTGATGATCCACCCGGCCCCTTGCAGCGGGAACTGGGTGTCGTAGATCGACTGGACCTCGAGGGTGGTGTCGCCGCCCTGGAGGAACGTGGCGTCGACGGTGGAGCCGATGCTCAGCCCGCGGTCCTCGGCCTGGGTCTCGGTGATGGCCACGCCGTTGCCGGACAGCCCGGTGAAGCTCCCGTCGACATCGGTGAAGTCGATCACCTGGGTCAGGTCGGTGGGCGTCACCGCCAGCACGATCTGGGCGTCGCCGTCGATCGTGGCGAAGCCGCCGCGGATGCTCGCCGCGGTCTCGACCTCGGGGAGCGCGCGGATCTGCTCGGCCACGGCCGGCGGCAGTGCGGTGGGCCCGAAGCCCGACGTGTTGACGACGTACTGCCCCTGCACCGAGTTGTCGATGGCGTCGGTGGTCGACGCCTTCAGCGAGTCGGCGGTCACGGCGATGAAGACCACGAGACCCACCCCGATCATGAGCGCCGACGCGGTGCTGGCGGTGCGCCGCGGGTTGCGGATGGCGTTCTCCTGGGCCAGCCGTCCGGTCACGCCGCGCAGACGGGGGAGGGGGGCGCCGAGGATCCTCGACAGCCTCGGGGCGGTGACGGGCCCCAGCACGGCGAAGCCGATGAAGACCGCGGCGGCGCCGGCGCCGATGGTCTGCAGCCCGTTGTCGGTGTTGCCGAACAGCCCCAGGTAGAGGAGGCCCCCGCCGAGGGCCACGACCAGCAGGCCCAGGGCGAGGCGGAGACGTGAGCGCGAGCTGACGTCGACGGCGACGTCGCGCATGGCCGCCACAGGGGCCACCGTGGCCGCCTTGCGGGCGGGGAAGACGGCCGAGACGAGCGTGATCAGGGTGCCGACCAGCATCGACGAGATGACGGCCATGGGCGGCACGATCAGCGGGGTGTCGGGGGCGGCGAAGCCCACGCTGCGCAACAGGGCGTTGAGGCCGATGGCCAGCAGGATCCCGAGGCCGACGCCGATCGCCGAGGCCACCACGCCCACGGTGAGGGCCTCGAGCATGACCGACTGGAGGACCTGGCGCCGGCTGGCGCCGATCGCCCGCAGGAGCGCCAGCTCCTTGGTGCGCTGGGCGACGATGATCGAAAACGTGTTGTAGATGATGAAGGAGCCGACGAAGAGCGCGATCAGGGCGAAGGTCAACAAGAAGGTGTTGAAGATCGAGATGAGCTGCTGGAAGGCGGTCTGGCTCTCCTTGGTGAACTCGTCGCCGGTGATGGCCTCGGTGTCGGCCGGCAGCACCTGGGCCACGCGCTCGGTCAGCTCGTCCTGCGAGACGCCTTCGTCGCCGGCCACCGAGATCCAGTCGAACTTCCCGGGCTCCTGGAGCAGCGCCTGGAGCGTGGCGGTGTCGAACAGCGCGGTCTGGGCGCCGCCCCAGGTCTCGAGATCGCCGAACTTGGCGATGCCCACCAGCTCGAACGATCGGGTGCCTTGCTGGTCGGCCACGTCGACCCGATCGCCCACCACGAACTCGCCGTCCCGGGCCGACTTGGCGTCGAGCACGATCTGGTCGGGCCCGTTCGGCGGTGCGCCCTCGACGGTCCACCCGTTGAGGGCGGGCGACGTGAGCCAGTTCAGCCCGAAGTTCGGGGCGCCGGTGGCCGGTGCCAGCGGCTCTCCCGTCTTGTCCAGCACCCGGATCTGACCCAGGAGCTGGCCCTCGGCCGCGGCCGCACCGGGCACGGCGGCGATCTGGGGGACCAGCGACTCGTCGATCTTGGCCCGCTCGTCGCCGAAGGGCGTGTCGATCTGGGTGGTCGACCGGGCGACGGTGTCGATCTGGGCGTAGACGTCGGCGAAGACCTTGTCGAAGCTGGCGCTGACGCTGCCGGTGAGCACCTGGGTGCCGCACATGAAGGCGACACCGAGGAACACGGCCACCGCGGTGGCGATGAGCCTGACCTTGTGCGCGGCGAGGCCGCGCAGGGTGAGCTTGAGCATCAGCCCGACTGGTCGGGGGAGAGGTCCTCGCCGAGGCTGCGCATGTGGGCCAACACGGTGTCGGTGGTGGGCTCGGTGATGTCGTCGACCACCTTGCCGTCGGCGAGGAACACGACGCGGTCGGCGTGCGAGGCGGCGACGGGGTCGTGGGTGACCATCACGATGGACTGGTGGAAGTCGTCGACGGCGGCGCGCATGAAGGCCAGGATCTCGGTGCCGCTCTTGGAGTCGAGGTTCCCGGTGGGCTCGTCGGCGAAGATGATCTGGGGTTGGCTGGCCAGCGCACGGGCGACGGCGACGCGCTGCTGCTGACCGCCGGACAGCTCGCTGGGTCGGTGGCCCACCCGGTCGCCCAGGTTCACGGCCCCGATGACCGTGTCGTACCAGGCCTTGTCGACCTTGCGGCCGGCGAGGTCGAGGGGGAGGGTGATGTTCTCGGCCGCGGTGAGCGTGGGCACGAGGTTGAAGGCCTGGAACACGAATCCGATGGTGTCGCGCCGCAGCGTGGTCAACTGCTTCTCGCTGAGCTCGCTCAGGTCGACGTCACCGATGAAGACCTGGCCCGAGCTCAGCGTGTCGAGTCCGGCGATGCAGTGCATCAGGGTCGACTTGCCCGATCCGGAGGGGCCCATGATGGCGGTGAAGTGGGCGCGTTGGAACTCGACGGTGATGTCGTCGAGGGCGCGCACCTCGGTGTCGCCCGATCCGTAGACCTTGCTGGCGTGCAGGGTCCTCGCTGCGGGTGCCGGCCCGTTCGACGGGGGGACGGAGGGACGGGCTTCGGTCGCAGTCACGCCGCACAGCCTACGGGCCCGACGCGTCCGAGCACACGGGTCGCGGAGGGGATCGGTGTGCCACCTCTGCGACCCGTGTCGGGCGGGATCGAGGGGTCGATCGGCTACTTGTCGGGCTGCGGTGTCACCCGCAGGTAGGGCTTGAGCGTGGTGAAGCCCTTGGGGAAGAGATCCGTGGCCTCCTCGTCGGAGAGGGCAGCGCCGACGATGACGTCGTCACCGTCGGTCCAGTTGGCGGGCGTGGCCACCTTGTAGCCGTCGGTGAGCTGCAGCGAGTCGATGACCCGGAGGAGCTCGTCGAAGTTGCGGCCCGTGCTGGCCGGGTAGGTGAGCGTGAGGCGGACCTTGTTGTTCGGGTCGATGACGAACACCGACCGCACCGTCAGCGTGTCGTTGGCGTTCGGGTGGATCATGTCGTAGAGGTCGGCGACGGTGCGGTCCGGGTCGGCGATCACGGGGAAGTTCACGGCCTGGCCCTGGGTCTCCTCGATGTCGCCCTCCCACTGCTTGTGGGAGTCGACCGGGTCCACCGACAGGCCGATGGGCTTCACGTTGCGGGCGTCGAACTCGGGCTTGAGCTTGGCGACCGTGCCCAGCTCGGTCGTGCACACGGGCGTGAAGTCCTTCGGGTGCGAGAACAGCACCGCCCAGCTGTCGCCCTTCCAGGCGTGGAAGGAGAGCTCTCCCTGGGTGGTGTCGGCGGTGAAGTCGGGCGCGATGTCGCCCAGACGAATGGCCATGGTGAAGCCTCCGGTGGCTCGTGGTGGATCGTGGCGCCCACTCTAGGGACGTCGGTCCCGAAAAGTCGACCGTTCAGGTCAGGTTTCGGGGCGCCCCGTTCCGGTAGTCGCTCGAGGCGTGGCGCCGGGATCAGTGCCCCGACGGGCGCTCGTCGTCGTCCACCACCACGACCGATGTCGGGCGCACGACATCGGGCTCGATGAAGATCCGCGATGCCATGGGGACCGCTGCTCGCACCGCGGCCTCGGCCTCGTCGACCACGTCGGCCAGCGCTCGCATCGTCAGGTCGCCGTCGAACTCGACCTTGGCCGTCACGAGCAGCGTCTCGGGCCCGATGTGCTCGGTGCGCAGGTCGATGAGGTGGGTCACCCCCGCCGTGGCCTCGATGGCGGTGCGGATCGCCGTCTCGTCGCTCCCGGTGGCCGACTCGCCGATCAGGAGGCTCTTCATCTCGACGGCCAGCACCACGGCGATGACCCCGAGGAGCAGGCCGATGGCGGTGGTGCCGATGCCGTCCCAGATCGGCTCGCCCGTCACCACGCTCAGCGAGATGGCGCTCAGCGCCACCACGAGGCCGATGAGGGCGCCGAAGTCCTCGAGGATCACCACCGGCAGCTCGGGTTGCTTCGAGCGCCGGATGTAGGCCATCCACGACGCCGCGCCCTTCGCCGGTCGGGCCTCGCGCAGCGCGGTGCGGAACGAGAACCCCTCCATGACGATGGCGACCAGCAGGATCACGATCGCCACCGAGGGCGACTCGATCTCCTCCGGGTGGAGGAGCTTCTCGACGCCTTCGTAGAGGGCGAAGGCCGCGCCGAGGGTGAACAGGATGATCGACACCACGAACGCCCAGAAGAAGCGCTCGCGTCCGAAGCCGAACTGGTGCTGTCGCGTGGGGGTCAGTCGGGCCCGCCGGCCTCCGACCAGCAGGAGGATCTGGTTGCCGGTGTCGGCCAGTGAGTGCACGCTCTCGGCCAGCATCGAGCTGGACGTGGTGATCAGGAAGCCGGCGAACTTGGCGACGGCGATGCCGAGGTTGGCCAACAGGGCCGCCACGATGGCACGGGTCGAGCCGCCGGAGGACATGGTCGGTTCCTGGCGCGTCAGGCGGTGGGGTCGGTGGGACGCGGTCGGACCGTTCGGGGCTCGCACGTCAGGCTCCGGTGCCGTGCGAGGAGTTGCGGGCCCGGGAGGCCTCGATCTCGGCCCACGCCGCGGCTCGGTTCTCCCAGGTGCCCGTCACGGAGAACTTGCCGGGTTCGAGCATCTTGTAGACGTCGAAGAAGTGCTTGATCTCCGCCAGGATCTCGGCCGGGAGGTCGTCGATGTCGTGGATGTCCTTCCAGCGGGGCTCGTTGGGCTCGACGCAGATGACCTTGGCATCGGGCCCGGCCTCGTCCTCCATCCACATCAGCCCGACCGGCTTGCACACGATGTAGCAGCCCGGGAAGGTGGGGTCCTCGGTGAGCACCAGCACGTCGAGCGGGTCACCGTCCTCGGAGAGCGTGTCCGGGATGAACCCGTACTCCGTGGGATAGGTGGTCGCCGCGAACAGGCGGCGGTCGAGGCGGATCCGCCCGGTCTCGTGATCCACCTCGTACTTGTTGCGACTGCCGCGGGGGATCTCGATCAGCACCTCGATGGTCTCTTCCATGGCGCCCATCGTGACACCGGTGCCGGGCCGGTCCGCACCCCGGCGGCCCGGCCACCCGGATCGGACGCGTCGCGGTGGGTGTGTTTGACTCCACTGCCGTGACCACCCGCAAACTCAGCACCACCGACGCCTTCGTCGTCACCGATCTCCCGGATGACGTCCCCATGGCCGGCATCGTGCGCAGCGCCCCGAAGGTCCTGGTGGACGGCGCCACCTGGCTGGCGCGGAGCCAGACCTACCAGTTCGCCGCCTTCGGCCGTCGTGCCGGCGGCGCGTCGGCGGCGGTGAACGCCCGACCCGAGGTCCGCGACGACGCGGTGGCGGCCTTCCTGGCCGAGCTGGAGCCAGAGCTCGCGTCGGGTGCGCTGCTGCTCGAGCCGGCCAAGGGCCTCTCCGCAGCGCAGGGCGATGCCTTGCGGGCCACCGACCCTCGACCCCCCGTGTGGTGGGAGCACCGTCACGAGCTGCGTGGGGCGGGTGTCGCCGCGGCTGTGGCCGGAGTGGTCGCCGCCGACGGGGCCACGGTGGCCATCGAGGGGTTCGACGATGCCGGCCCCGCTCTGGTGGCCGGCCTGACCGAGCGCGGAGCCGTCGTGGTGTCCGTCGCCACCGCCGCGGGCACGCTGACCCGGGCCGAGGGCCTGGCCGCCGATCAGGTCGCCGAAGCCTGGACCGCACACGGCCCTGGCTTCGTGGCCGAGCTGGGCGGCGAGGTCGGCTCGCCCGCCGAGGTGCTGTCGGTGTCGGCCGACGCGTTGGTCGCGGGGTCCAAGGTCGGGATCGTCGACCACGACGCAGCCGCCGACCTCCGGGTGCGTGCCGTCGTTCCCGGCGGTGCACTGCCCGTCACGGCCAAGGCGTTGGCCACGCTTCGCCGTGCCGGCATCGTGGTGCTCCCCGATTTCGTGACCACGGCCGGTCCGCTGTTCGCGTGGCCCGCCGACGGTCCCTCCCCCACGCTCGACGTGCGCCCGTGCCGCGGCGCTGTCCGACATCCCCGCGGCGTTGGCCGCCGTCGCCGATCATCCCGAGGGTCCGCTGCTCGGCGCCTGCGAGCTGGCCGAGCGTTTCCTCGCCACGTGGACCGACACCGTCCCGTTCGGTCGTCCCATCGCCTGAGCGGCGTCGATCCTCGGAGCCGCGTCGCACATCGTCGGTACCCTGGTCGGGTGCGCCGAATCGGGCTGGTCCTGCTGTTCGCACTGGTCGCGCTCGGGGTCGCCGGCGTCGATGTGGCTCCCGCCGCGGCGTGCAGCTGTGTCGGCGTCTCCGACGGGGAGGCCTTCGAGCGGGCCGATGCCGTGTTCGTGGGCGAGTGGGTGGAGACCCTGCCCGGCGGTGCGCTGCCGGCCATGAGCTCGAACGATCCGCAGCGCCTGGTCTTCGAGGTCTCGGGTGTCTACAAGGGCGAGGTCTACGCCCGCCAGAGCGTGGTGACCGCGGTGGACGGGGCGAGCTGCGGTCTCGAGCTCGCGGGGCCGGGCCCGTTCCTGGTCTTCGGCCGTGCCGCGGCGTCGGGCACGGAGCCCGCCATCGAAGACGGTGAGCTGGCGGCCGGCCTCTGCGACGGTTCCCGGGCGGTGGCCGACCGACCCGTCCCGGCCGCATTCGGCGCGCCGGCCGCTCCGGTCGAGGGCTCGTCGCCCATCGGGGGGAGCGACGGCGTGGACGCCATCGTCGCGATGGCCGTCGGCGGTGCACTGGCCGGAGCCGTCGTCCTCGGGGTGCGGGCGCTGCGCCGCCGGCGATCCGAGCCGCCGGCGATGCCGCCGCTCTGAGGGCGAACCCGGTCGTCCCGATGGCGTGACCGGGCGACCGCTTCCCTACAGTCCGAGGCCATGGGCGACGACCTCGGTGTGGTGTGGTTCCGGCGCGACCTGCGCCTCGACGACAACCCCGCGTGGGCCGCGGCCACCGCCGGCCACGATCGCGTGCTGGCCCTCTACGTGCTCGATCGGCGCCTTCTCGACGCCGCCGGGCCGATGCGTCGTCGCCGCTTCCTCCACGATCTCCGCGCGCTCGACATCCGCCTGCGTGACGTGGGCGGATCGCTGCGGGTCACCACCGGTGATCCCGCCGACGTGGTCGCACGCGTCGTCGCCGACCTCGGGGCGACGGCGCTGCACGCCAACGCCGACGTGACCCCCTACGCCTTCGCACGAGATCAACCGGTGGACGAGAAGTTGTCCGGCGAAGGGATCGAGGTTCGATGGCACTGGGGCAACCTCGTGCACCAGCCGGGGTCCGTGCGCACGCAGGCCGGCACCCTCTCGCAGGTGTTCACGCCCTTCCACAAGGTCTGGGACGTCACGCCATGGGCACCGTGGCCCTCGCCCGGCGACGCCGTCGTCGTGGACCATCCCCGACGAGGTGTGCCCGCAGCCCGATGGGCCCTATCCCCTGATCGGGGGCGAGGAGGGTGAGGCCTGCGGTGCCGGCGAGGCGGGTGCCCAGGCCCGGCTGACGTGGTTCCTCGAGCGCGTCGACGACTACCGCGAGCAGCGTGACCGTCCCGACCTCGTCGGCAGCTCGCAGCTCTCCCCCGACCTCCGCTTCGGGACCATCGCGGCCCGGACGGTGATCGACGTCGTCGGTGCCGACACCCCGGGGCGGGCCGCTCTCGTGCGTCAGTTGGCGTGGCGGGACTGGTACGCGCACACCCTGTCCGAGCGCCCCGAGATGGTCGAGCGCCCGCTGAAGCCTGCCTTCGCGGCGCTGGCGTGGCGGGACGACCCTGACGCGCTGGTGGCGTGGAAGGAGGGTCGCACCGGGGTCCCCATGGTCGACGCGGGCATGCGTCAGCTCCGGGCGTCGGGCTGGGTGCACAACCGGGTGCGCATGGTCGTCGGGTCCTTCCTCACCAAGAACCTGCTCGTCGACTGGCGCCTCGGCGAGCGCTGGTTCCGTCACCACCTGATCGACGCCGACGTGGCCCAGAACGTCGGCAACTGGCAGTGGGTGGCGGGCACGGGGCCCGATGCCTCGCCGTTCCATCGGGTGTTCAACCCCGTGCTCCAGGGCAAGAAGTTCGACCCGTCCGGAAGCTACGTGCGCCGGTGGGTGCCGGAGCTGGCGGCGCTCCCCGACGAGCAGCTGCACGCGCCGTGGGAGGCCGGACCGCTCGAACTCGCGGCCGCGGGCGTGGAGCTGGGGGCGACCTATCCGTTCCCGATCGTCGATCTCAAGGCCAGCCGCGACCGTGCGCTGGCGGCCTACGAAGAGGTTCGCCGCACCTGAGGCGTCACCGGCTCAGCTCGCCTTCGCCGCTTCCTGCACCGCTCGTCGGCTGATGGAGCGAGGGGCGTGGCCGGCCGCGGCACGTTCTTCTTCGTTCTCGCCGCCCCAGAAGCCGTTCTCCCGGTTCTGGCGGGCCATGTCCCGACACGGCACGAGCACCGGGCACGTGGCGCAGAGGCGCCGGGCCGTGGCCTCGCGTCGGATCCGTCGTTCGGGTCGTTCCCCCGCGATCCCGAAGAACAGGTTGGTCCGCCCCTTGCACGCCGCTTCGTCCATCCACTCTGCACGCTCGGCAAGGATGGTCAACGTCTCCATGACGCCTCCGGTCTCGTGGGGCGCGAGCGGCGCCCGATGGGGGGGTTGTGCTCTTGAACCGAATTTAGCGCTAAATCATTCCGTTGCTCCGGCGGCGCTCGTCACAGTGCCGTGACCTCACGGTGACCCGCGGTGACCTCGCCGTGACCTCGCGGTGGCGATCGCGGCGACGGTGGCGCAAACGCCCGTCTCGAGGGCTCCTCCCGACCGTGTCGGTAACCTCGGCGCGTGACCGTCTACCTGGTCGGGGCCGGCCCCGGAGACCCTGGCCTGCTCACCGTTCGCGGTGCCGAGGTCCTCGCCCTGGCCGACGTCGTCGTGTACGACCGGCTCTCGGTGGCGGCCCTGCTCGACCTCGCCCCGACCGACGCCGAGCGCATCAGCGTGGCCAAGTCCGCCGGCCGGGCGGTCATGGCGCAGTCCGAGATCGACGCGCTGCTCGTCGAGCGAGGGCTCGCCGGGCAACGGGTGGTCCGCCTCAAGGGCGGCGACCCCTTCGTGTTCGCCCGCGGGGGAGAAGAAGCCATGGCGCTCCAGCGCGCCGGGGTGCCCTACGAGATCGTCCCGGGGGTCACCTCGGCCATCGCCGTCCCGGCCTACGCCGGCATCCCCGTCACCCTGCGGCATTCGTCCACCTCCTTCACCGTGGTCACCGGGCACGAGGACCCCGACAAGGGCGGTGAGCTCGACTGGGAGGCCGTCGCTCGCGTCGGCGGCACGATCGTCATCCTCATGGGCGTCGGCCGCCTCCCGAAGATCACGCAGCGCCTCATCGACGGGGGCCTGTCCCCCGAGACCCCGGCCGCCGCCGTGCGCTGGGGCACCCGCCCCGAGCAGCACACGGTGCGCTCCACGCTCGGGGCGATCGCCGAGGAGGACCTCGCCGCGCCGAGCACGATCGTGATCGGCGCCGTCGCCGCCACGTCGCTGCCGTGGTTCGAGTCCCGCCCGCTGTTCGGTCGCACCGTCGTGGTCACCCGGCCGCGTCACCAGGCGTCCACCCTGGCCCGTCGCCTGCGCGAGCTCGGTGCCCAGCCGCTCGAGGTCCCCACCATCGAGATCGTCGATCCCACCGACGGCGGCGCTGCGCTGCGCGACGCCGTCGCCCGCCTGCACGAGCACGAGTGGGTCGTGCTCACCTCGGCCAACGGTGTCAACCGCTTCTGCGACGTCCTGCGCGACGGCCGCGACCTGGCCGGGGTGAAGCTGGCGGCGATCGGCACCGGCACCGCCGACGCCCTCGCGGCCCGGAACCTCGTGGCCGACCTCGTCCCCGAGCGCTTCGTCGCCGAGTCGTTGCTCGAGGCGTTCCCCCTGCCCCCGGGTGCGGGTGGTCGCGTGCTGCTCGCCCAGGCCGAGGTCGCACGCCAGGTGCTCCCCGACGGGCTCCGCTCGCTCGGCTGGGAGGTCGAGGTCGTGCCCGCCTATCGCACGGTGCCGGCGGAGGTCGACGACGAGGCTCGCGACGCCGTGCGCCGGCGCCGACATCGTCACGTTCACGTCGGCCAGCACCGTCGAGCGCTTCCTCGACGCCTACGGACCCGACGCGGTCCCGCCGGTCGGTGGCGTGCATCGGACCCATCACCGCCGACGCGGTCCGTCAACGCGATCTGCGCGTCGACGTGGTGGCCGACGTCCACACCCTCGACGGGCTGGTCGACGCGCTCCTGGCCCACGTGGCGGAGCCCGACCCCCGTCCTGCCCGTCGCCGTCCGGCTCGCGGTCGGCGTCGAGGCGGTCGCGCGACCCGCGGTGCCTAGGCTGGATCGGTGAGCTTCCCCCAACGGCGCATGCGTCGTCTGCGCCGCACCCCTGCGCTGCGTCGCCTCGTCGCCGAGACCACGCTGAGCGTCGACGACCTCGTCGCTCCGCTCTTCGTCCGCGAGGGCATCGACGAGCCGGTGGTGATCGAGTCCCTCCCCGGAGTGGTGCAGCACAGCCGCACCTCGGTGCGCGCCGAGGTCGAACGCCTCCTCGGCCTCGACATCCCGGCGGTCATGCTCTTCGGGGTGCCGGCGGCCAAGGACGCCGAGGGCTCGGGCGCCTGGGATCCCGGCGGCGTCGTGCAGGGCGCCCTCAGGGACCTGCGCGCCGACGTCGGCGACGACATGGTGCTCATGGCCGACCTGTGCCTCGACGAGTACACCGACCACGGCCACTGCGGCCTGCTCACCCCCGACGGTGAGGTGGACAACGACGCCACCCTCGACCTGTACGCCCGGGTGGCCGTGGCCCAGGCCGAGGCCGGCGTCGACGTCTGTGCGCCGTCGGGGATGATGGACGGTCAGGTGCTGGCCATCCGCGACGCCCTCGACGACGACGACTTCGACGGGGTGGCGATCCTCGCCTACGCCGCCAAGTACGCCTCGCCGTCCTACGGGCCCTTCCGCGACGCCGTCGACGTGACGATCGCCGACGGGGGTGACCGCCACGGCTACCAGCAGGACCCCCGCAACGCACGTGAGTCGCTCGAGGAGATCCGACTCGACCTCGCCGAGGGCGCCGACATGGTGATGGTGAAGCCGGCCCTGGCCTACCTCGACGTGCTGGCGCGGGCCCGTGCCGAGGTCGACGTCCCGCTGGCCGGGTACCACGTCTCCGGCGAGTACGCCATGGTCCACGCCGCCGCCGAGCGAGGATGGATCGACGGTCCCGCCGTGATGCTCGAGCACCTCACCGCCATCAAGCGGGCCGGCGCCGACATGATCCTCACCTACGTCGCCGCCGACACCGCTGTCGCCATGGGGCGACGCTGATGGCCGAGCCGTTGCCGAGCACCAACGAAGGCCTCTTCTCCCGAGGTCGAGCCGTCATCCCCGGCGGGGTCAACTCGCCTGTTCGCGCCTTCCGCAGCGTGGGGGGCACGCCCTACTTCGTGGCCCGCGGCCAGGGCGCACGGGTGACCGACGTCGAGGGCACGACCTTCCTCGACCTCGTGCAGAGCTACGGCGCGGTGATCGCCGGCCACGCCCACCCGAAGGTCGTCGAGGCCATCGCGGCGGCCGCGGCCGACGGCACGTCGTTCGGAGCCCCGACGCCGCGTGAGGTCGAGCTGGCCGAGGCCATCGCCGAGCGCGTGCCGTCGTGCGAGAAGGTCCGCATGGTCAACAGCGGCACCGAGGCCACCATGAGCGCCATCCGGGTGGCCCGTGGCGCCACCGGCCGGCCCAAGCTGCTCAAGTTCGCCGGCAACTACCACGGCCACAGCGACGGCCTCCTGGTGTCGGGCGGGACCGCCATGGCGTCGCTCGGCCTCCCGGCGTCCGCGGGCGTCACCGACAACGCCGTCGCCGACACGGTCGTCGCGCCCTACAACGTGGTGCCCACGCTCGACGAGACCTTCGCCGCCGTCATCGTCGAGCCCGTCGCCGCCAACATGGGGCTCGTGGCCCCGGTGCCGGGGTTCCTCGAGGGGTTGCGGGCCGAGTGCGACCGTGTCGGCGCGCTCTTGATCTTCGACGAGGTCATCACCGGCTTCCGTGTCGCCCGGGGCGGCGCACAGGCCCGCCTCGGCGTGCGGCCCGACCTCACCGCGTTCGGCAAGATCATCGGCGGCGGCCTCCCGGTGGGCGCGTTCGGCGGACGAGCCGAGATCATGGACGTCCTGGCGCCGCTCGGCCCCGTCTACCAGGCCGGCACGCTGTCGGGGAACCCGCTGGCCACCGCTGCGGGCCTCGCCGTGCTCGACCTCCTCGACGACGACGCCTACGCCCTCATCGACTCCCGCGCCGACTGCCTCGCCGGCGCCTTCGCCTCGGCCCTGGGCTGCCGCCGGCATCACCGCGCAGGTGCCCCGTCTCGGCCCCCTCCTCGGGCTGCGCTTCGCGTCCGAGCCGGCCACCGACTACGAGTCGGCCTGCACCACCGACGAGTCCGCCTACGCCGTCTTCTTCCACGCCATGCTCGACCGCGGCGTGGCCATGGCCCCCGGCGCCTACGAGGTCATGTTCCCCGGCCTGGCGCACGACGACGCCGTGCTCGACGCCATCGCCGACGCCGCCACGGCGGCGGCGGTGGCGGCGGCGGCGACCATCCGCTCCTGACCTCGGCCCCCGGAGGCCCCATGCCCGTAGCGCACGACACCGATGCACTGGTGCTGTTCGGCGCCACGGGCGACCTGGCCCGCAAGAAGATCTTCCCCGCCCTCGGGTCCCTGGCCGCACGCGGGTTGCTCGACATGCCCGTCGTCGGCGTCGCCACGTCGCCGTGGTCCGACGCCGACCTGCGGCAGCGGGCGCAGGAGTCGCTGCAGGAGCACGGGGCGACCGACGCGCAGAGCTGGCCGGGGTTCGAGGAGCACCTCTGCTACGTGAGCGGGGACTACCGCGAGCCCGACACCTACGCCCGCCTCCGTGACCGGCTGGCCGGCTCCGAGCACCCCCTGTTCTTCCTCGCCATCCCGCCGGCCCTGTTCGACGACGTCGTCGAGGGTCTCGTGGCCGCGGGGCTGACCGACGGGGCCAAGGTCGTGGTCGAGAAGCCGTTCGGGCGCGACCGCGACTCGTCGCAGTCGCTCAACGCCGTCCTGCGCCGGGCGTTCCCCGAGGAGTCGGTCTTCCGGATCGACCACTTCCTCGGCAAGGACGCCATCGAGAACCTCCTGGTGTTCCGCTTCGCCAACTCGCTGCTCGAGCCCGTGTGGAACCGCAACTTCATCTCGAGCGTGCAGATCACGATGGCCGAGGACTTCGGCACGTCCGGGAGGGCCAAGTTCTACGACACCGCCGGCGTGATGCGCGACGTCGTGCAGAACCACCTGCTCGAGATCGTCGCCCTGCTGGCCATGGAACCGCCCGTGGCGGCCGACGCCGATGCGTTGCGGGACGAGAAGGTGAAGGTGTTCCGCCAGATACCGGCCTTCGACCCGGAGCGGGTCGTGCGGGGGCAGTACCGGTCCTACGTCGACGAGCCCGGGGTGGCCCCCGGATCCGACACCGAGACCTTCGTCGCCCTGCACTTCGAGATCGAGTCGTGGCGGTGGTCGGGCGTGCCGTGGCTGATCCGCGCCGGCAAGAACCTTCCCGTCGGCGCCACGGAGGCCATCGTCGAGTTCACGACGCCGCCGCGGATGCTGTTCGCCCCCGCGGGTGCGCCTGCTCCGCACCCCAACCACATCCGGTTCCGCCTGGGGACGGAGGCGGGGATCATGATGCAGCTCCACACCAAGGTGCCGGGCGATCGGCTCGTCAGCCGACCCGTCGACCTCCAGGTCACCCACGACGAGCTGGTGGGCGCCTCGGCCCAGCCCTACGAGCGCCTCCTCGAGGACGCCATGGCCGGCGATGCCCGTCGCTTCGGTCGCCACGACAGCGTCGACGAGCAGTGGCGGATCGTGCAGCGCGTCCTCGACGAGCCGCCGCCGACACGGCTGTACCACCCCGGCACCTGGGGGCCACCCGAGGCCGAGGCCGTCGCCGCCCGCTTCGGCGGCTGGCACGAGCCGCTGTGAGGTCTGGCCTCGGGTCGGCAGGCCTCCCCTCGGCGGTGCGGCGGCGACGCTGGCGCTTGCCCGCCGCCGCTCGATCTCGGCGGTTGTTGCCGGTGTGGCGTCGGTGAGGTCGTGGCCTCGGGTCGGCGGGTCTCCCCTCGGCGGTGCGGCGGCGACGCTGGCGCTTGCCCGCCGCCGCTCGATCTCGGCGGTTGTTGCCGGTGTGGCGTCTGTGAGGTCTGGCCTCGGGTCGGCGGGTCTCCCCTCGGCGGTGCGGCGGCGACGCCGAGCCGGACCGCGATCGACGGGGCGCAGTCGAGGAGAGCGCCATGAGACGAGCGCGAGACTCGTGGTCATGACGGTGAGCGAGCACATCCGCCGGGCGAACGCAGCCGTGCGCCTGGCCCTGCCCTTCCACGATCTCCACGACGTCGACGACGCCCAGCGGGGGTTCGTCACCCGGCTCGACCGGCCCATCGTCGAGAACACCGAGGGGCGGGTGGTCTGGGACCTCACGGCCTACGGCGACCTCTCCGGCGAGGCACCCGATTCGGTGAACCCGAGCCTGTGGCGTCAGGCCCGACTCGACCTGATGCACGGCCTGTTCGAGATCGCTCCCGGCTTCTTCCAGGTCCGGGGTCTCGACCTGTCGAACATGACCATCGTCGAGGGCGTCGAGGGCGTCGTGGTGATCGACCCGCTGATCTCCACCGAGACCGCGGCGGCGGCGCTGGCGCTGTACCGGTCGGTGCGAGGCGATCGACCGGTGACGGCGATGATCTACACCCACAGCCACGTCGACCACTTCGGCGGTGCCCGAGGCGTGCTGCCCGACGGCGAACCCGGTGACATCCCCATCGTGGCTCCCGAGGGGTTCACCGCGCACGCCGTCAGCGAGAACCTCACCGCCGGACCGGCGATGGCGCGGTCGGGCCGGGTACATGTACGGCGCCGCGCTCGAGAAGGGCCCGTGGGGCCAGATGACGAGCGGACTCGGTCCCTACAACTCCACCGGCACCATCTCGCTGGTCCCGCCGACCGTGGACGTGACCCGCACCGGTGAGGAGTTGGTCCTCGACGGGGTCCGCATCGTGTTCCAGATGACGCCGGGCACCGAGGCGCCCGCGGAGATGAACTTCCACTTCCCGGACCACCGCCTGCTGTGCATGGCCGAGAACGCCACCCACAACCTCCACAACACGCTCACCTTGCGCGGCGCGTTGGTTCGCGACCCGCATGCCTGGTCGCGCTTCCTCGACGAGAGCATCGAGCTGTTCGGCGCCGACACCGACATGTTGTTCGCCTCGCACCACTGGCCGACCTGGGGCACGGGCCGGGCGGTGCGGTTCCTCTCCGAGCAGCGTGACCTCTACGGCTACCTCCACGACCAGAGCGTGCGGCTCATGAACCGTGGGCTCACGGGAGCGGAGATCGCCGAGGTGCTGGAGCTCCCGCCGTCGCTCGCCGATCGTTGGCACACGCGGGGGTACTACGGCTCGCTGAGCCACAACGCCAAGGCCGTCTACCAGCGCTACATGGGCTGGTACGACGCCAATCCCGCCCATCTGTGGCCCCATCCGCCCGAGGCCGCGGCGGTGCGCTACGTCGAGGCGATGGGCGGGGCCGAGGCGGTCCTCGAACGCGCTCGGGCATCGTTCTCCGACGGCGACTTCCGCTGGGCGGCGGAGGTGGTCAACCACGTGATCTTCGCCGAACCCGACAACGCCGATGCCCGCGAGCTGCAGGCCGCCACCTTCGAACAGCTGGCCTACGGGGCGGAGAACGCCACGTGGCGCAACGTCTTCCTGGTCGGGGCGCGAGAGCTGCGCGACGGGCCGTTGGCCTCGCCTGCCGTCTTCCCGCTCGATATGTTGAGCCAGCTCAGCATCTCGCAGGTGGTGGACACGATGGCGGTGCGCATCGACGGTCCCGCCGCATGGGGCATCGAGCTGCGCATCAACCTCACCCTGGGCGACTCCGGTGAGCGCTACCTCCTGCGCCTCGTGAACGGCGTGCTGACCCACGTCGTCGGCCGGCACGACGACGAGGCCGACGCCACCATCGCGATGCCGCGGGATCAGTTCCTCGTCGTGGTGCTCGGTCTCGTGGCGCTGGGGGATCTGGTCGAGGCGGGGGTCGCCCAGGTGGACGGCGACGTCGACGTGATCGATCGACTGCGGGACCTCGTCGATCGCGGTGACCCGTTGTTCGGTGTCGTCACGCCGTGACCCGGCCCGGCGCGCCTCGGGCGAGGTCGTGACCTCGCGGCGGCCTCAGGGGTTCGTGGTGCCGTCGGTCCGGTAGGCCGGGGCCACCGTGAGCTCGCCGTCGGGACCGATGAGCAGCTCGCCATCGGGGGTGAGGAGGTTTCCCTCGGCGTCGAGCAACGGCGCCCCGTCCCGGAGCAGGTTGCCCTCGGCGTCGACGTCGGCCGGGTCGGCCGGCACGCCGCTGAGCACCTCGTGCTCGTAGCGCACGACCGCCAGGAGCTCCGACTGGGTGAGCACGTCCTGGAAGGCGGGCATGGGGTTGCCGTTGTAGCTGAGGGTGAGGTGCGGGCCGCCTTCGCGGGCCGGGTCGCCATAGGGCGTGCCGCCCGGGCCGATGCCGTTGCTGCCGCGCCACACGAAGTCGAGCTGACCGATGATGTCGGGGAAGGTCTTCACGACCTCGCCGCCGGTGAAAGCCCGGCCCACACCGCCGCCCCCGCCGGCGCCGTGGCAGCTGGCGCAGCGGGCGGCGTAGATCTCCGCTCCGAGCTCGAGCTGCGTCGGCTCGCCGGTGTCGGCCGGCGAGAGACCACCGACGTAGATGATGGCCCAGACGGGCAGGAAGGCCAGCATGGGCATGGCCCAGAACGGGATCTTCTTGCGCTTCAGGGCGGCCTGCACGTAGGGGGGAGGTGGTTCCGGGGCCGCCACCTCGGCCGGGACCGCGGCCGCTGGTCGGGCTGCGGCACTGGCGGCGGGCGCGGGCGCCACGCCGGCACCGGGAGCGGCGTCGGGCGTCGGGGTCGCCTCGGGCGGGGAGCCGGCGTCACCAGCACCTCCGTCGCCTCCGAGTCCGAGGGCGGCGCGACGGTCCTGGGAGCGCTTGAGCAGATGCTCGGGAACTTCGGTCACAGCTCCTCCGAGGGCGGCGGTGAGTCAGGTGCCCGGTCGTTCGACCGGGCCTCGCTCACCATAAACGATCCGCGTGTGCGGGCACCAAGTACGACGACCGATCCGCCGCCGGGTTCTTCGCGGTCCCCGGATGTGCTCCGGCGTCGGAGCGGGTGGTAGACAATCTTCGTCGGTCGAGGTCCGTCGAGAGCTCGACTCAGTTCCTGCACACGTTTGTGATCCAGTTCACGAAGGAGGTACGAGCCGGGTGGTCGCGTTTGTCCTTTCGTTGATCATCAGCGTGATCGGGGTGGCGGTGATCTTCCCCTATCGCAAGCGTCGCCCTGTCGGCACGATGCTCACCTGGGGCGAGGCCATGGTCGCGGCCACCTACGTGTTCTTCCTGTTCTTCTGGGTGTACGGCGTCGTTCCCCACCTGTGGCTCACGTGGGCCGACAACGAGCTCGGCTGGCGGCCCGACAAGATGCTCCTCGGGATCGGCGAGTTCCTCAAGCCGCAGAGCATGGGTGGCTGGAACCCGATCACGCTGAACTACCTGGTGTTGCGAGACCTCATCGCCGTGGGCATCTACGTCGTGTTCCTGGGCATCAACATCTGGCTGTGGGCGGTCTGGCAGAACCGGGGCAAGAAGGCCGCCGCCGACGCCGCGGTCCCCGCCGTGGTCGAGTCCGACTTCGGCCGACCCCTGGTGCGGAAGGCCTGAGCCATGGCCCGCACCGACGCCAACCCGCCCATGCCGGAGTTCCGCGACGACTACGTCCTCCAGGAGGTCGACGCCGCGTGGCTCTCGAAGGCGGTGAAGCCCAAGCAGTTCATCCACATCGACCAGTCCGAGTGCATCACCTGTGAGGGCTGCGTCGACATCTGCCCGTGGAAGTGCATCCACCTCGTCACCACCACCGCCATCGACGAGTCCTCCGGCACAGAGCTCCCCGGCGAGGACCCCGGCGACCACTCCGTGTTCCTGATCGACGACGACGTCTGCACCCGGTGCGCGCTGTGCGTCGATCGCTGCCCCACCGGGGTCATCATCCTCGGCAAGGTGGGCGATGCTCCCGCCGACGGGGATCCTCACCAACGCACCACCACCTACGGCTACGGCTACGGCATGCGCCTCGGCTGACCGCCGCTCCCTTCGATCCTCCCCGCCCGCCAACCCCACCTTCGGTCACCAGAACAACGGAGCAAGACCCTTGGCCAAGACCATGGAGAGCCCCGGCGACAAGAAGACGCCAGGGCAACGACTCAGCGACATCGTCGACAAGACGCAGGGATCACAGGCCTGGAGCTCGATCTTCCGGCCGGGTTCGGTCTTCCGCAAGGGCTACACCGACAGCCCCCGGAACCGCTCCTACGTGATCATGAACAGCGTGCTCTACCACCTCCACCCGGTGAAGGTGAAGCGCCACGCGGTCAAGGTCAGCTACACCCTGTGCCTCGGCGGGCTCAGCTTCTTCCTGTTCATCCTGCTCACCGTGACCGGCATCTTCTTGATGTTCTTCTACCGACCCACGGCGGCACAGGCCTGGAACGACATCTACACGCTGCAGACCTCGGTCACCTTCGGCCTGCTGGTGCGCAACATGCACCGATGGGCGGCGCACCTCATGGTGCTGTCCGTCTTCTTGCACATGGCCCGGGTCTTCTACCACGGGGCCTACAAGCCGCCCCGGGAGTTCAACTGGGTGATCGGCGTGATCCTGCTCACCCTCACCCTGCTGCTCTCGTTCACCGGTTACCTGCTGCCCTGGGACCAGCTGGCGCTGTGGGCGGTCACCGTGGGTACGAACATGATGGGGTACACCCCGGTGTTCGGCGACCAGGTGCGTTTCGTCTTGCTCGGCGGAAGAGAGATCGGCACCGACACCTTGTTGAGGTGGTACGTGCTGCACGTGCTCTTCGTCCCCTTCGTCACCGTGATCTTCCTGGCCATCCACTTCTGGAGGGTGCGCAAGGACGGCGGCATCTCGGGACCGTTGTGATCGGAAAGGTGCAGACATGACCGAGATCCCAGAGCATCTCCGCAAGCGGGCCGAAGCGGCCCGGGCCAAGGCCGCCGAACAGGCCGCCGAGGCACCTGACGCCGACGCCGCCGATGCCGGCGCCGCCGACGCCCCTGCCGCCGCGCCGTCCGGCGAGGCCAGCAAGATCCCTGCGCACCTCCTCGAGCGGTCCAAGTCGGCCAAGTCGAAGAAGGCCGGCGCCGCGGTCGCCGCAGCCGAGGCGCCGGCAGCCGGCGGTGGTGTGGCCACCGCCGTCGCCGAGGCCGCGCCGCCTCCTCTCGCGACGGGCCCCGGCGGGCACACGCAGCGGCTGTTGACCGTGGTCAAGGCGGGGTCGATCCAGGACGTCAAGTCCACCCCGGTCGACAAGGTCCACACCTGGCCGCACCTGTTGGCGGTCGAGTTCGTGGCCGCTCTCGCCATCTTGGCCTTCACGCTGATCTTCTCGATCTTCGTGAACGCACCCCTGCTGGCGTTGGCCAACCTCAACGAGACGCCCAACCCGTCCAAGGCCCCGTGGTACTTCCTCGGTCTCCAAGAGCTGCTGACCATGTTCCATCCCATGGTCGCCGGGGTCACCATCCCCGGCATGGGCATCTTCTTGTTGATCCTCGCCCCGTACATCGACAAGAACCCGTCCAACAAGCCCGAGGACCGTAAGTTCGCCGTGTCCCTCTTCACGGTGCAACTGATGTTCTGGGCGGTGCTCGTGATCATCGGCTCGTTCTTCCGAGGCCCCGGATTCAACTTCGTGGCCCCGTGGACGGGCGGGATGTTCTTCGAACTCTGATGCTGCGAACGCAGGAGCAGTCATGAATCCTCTGGTGGTCGTCATTCCCGTGGTGGTCGTGTTGGCGGGGTTGGTGGTGTTCGCGGCGTTGCGGCGTCGTGACACCGGTGACGCGATCGGGCAGTTGTCGCGTGAGACCCGTCGTCGTGACGTGGGTGATCCGGTGGTGCTCGACGATGCCGGGTCGGTGCCGGTGTCGGGCCGTCAGGTCGAGGCCCAAGCAGCGTTGGCTCGCCGCCCCCAGGAGCTGGTCAGCGTGGGCGGGTCCGATCTGGCCGAGTACGTGCCCCCGGATCCCGAGACGCTGGGGGTCACCCGCCGGCAGTTCTTCAACCGGTCGATCATGTTGTTGATGGGGTTGAGCCTGACCGGGTTCGGTGCCGCGGTGCTGGCGTTCCTGTGGCCCCAACCCAAGGGCGGGTTCGGTTCACCGATCCGGGTGGGCGCGATCCCCGACGTGAAGGCGTCGATCCAGTCCAACGACGGGTTCTTGTACCTCGCCGAGGGTCGCATGTGGATCACCGAGTACCCCGAAGCGGCCGTGGAGAAGGCCCGCAGCGTGTACCCGCCGTCGATGATGAGCGGCCTCGAGGCCGGGGTGATCGCCATCTACCAGAAGTGCCCGCACCTGGGGTGCCGGGTCCCGGCGTGCAAGACCTCGCAGTGGTTCGAGTGCCCGTGCCACGGCAGCCAGTACAACCAGGCCGGTGAGAAGAAGGGCGGTCCCGCTCCGCGGGGGATGGACCACTTCGCCATGGACGTCTCCGGTGGGGTGCTCACCGTGAACACCGGCCAGCTCCTGCAAGGACCACCCATCGGGACCAACACCACCGGCCAAGAAGCCGAAGGCCCCCACTGCGTCGGCGGAGGAAGCCACTGATGTCCGCCTCATCCGTCGTGGTGCTGGCCGACGTGCAGCGCACCATCGGCATCGTCATCGCCATCGTCATCATCGTCGGGTTCGGCGTCGCCGTCGTCGTCAACATGCGCAAGGGCCGGGCCGAGGTCGGTTCCGAGCTCGAGCTGGCGGCCAACCGCAAGCCCTACATGGACGACGACGAGCTCGAGACCAAGAAGCTCGACCGCACCCTCGGGTCTGGGCCTCGTCGTGCTCGCCGTGATCGGCATCACCCTTCCGCTGTACTGGCTGGCCGAGCCCGGCCGCCAGAGCGGGGCCGTCGACACCTTCCAGGAGACCTTCGTCGCCCGTGGCGAGGCCCTCTACAACGTGGGCGCGAACTGCGCCGCGTGCCACGGTCCCAACGGCGTGGGTGGCGTCGCGTCCTTCACGGTCACGACCGACGGCCAGTACGTGGCCACCGTGAGCTGGAAGTCGCCGGCGCTCGACACCGTGCTCTTCCGCTACACCCGCGAAGAGGTGAAGTCGATCCTCATCTACGGACGTGGCTTCTCGCCCATGCCGGCCTGGGGCGCCGCCGGTGGTGGCCCGCTGACCGACCAGCAGCTCGACAACATCATCGACTACCTCTTCAGCATCCAGCTGCCCGCCGAGGAAGCAGCAGCGATGCGCGACGAGCAGATCCAGAAGGTCTGCGCCCCCGACGGAGAGGGGCGGTGCACCATCCCCGACCCGGGCAGCCCGGGAGGCACGCGCACCTATGCCACCGTGGGAGAGGCCATCTTCAACCTCGGCCTCTACGACGGGTTCGCCGGCGGGGCCTATTCGTGCGGGCGTTGCCACACGAAGGGCTGGTCCTACGGCGAGCCCGAGGTGTCCGGTGGTGGGGCGATGGGCCCGAGCCTGCGGGACGGGGCCACCATCCGTCAGTTCCCGACCGTCGAGTCCCAGGTCGACTTCGTCACGAACTACCAGCCCTTCGGCAAGACCTACGGTGTGAACGGGCTCTCCGAGGGCGCCATGCCCGGGTTCGGCGCCAACCCCAACGTCACCGATCCGGAGACGGCCGTGCTGAGCCCTGACCAGTACATGTTCACCCAGGCCCAGATAGAGGCCGTCGTCGCCTACGAGCGGAGCCTGTGATGATCGCCTCCGTCCAGCTCTTCGCCGGTCTGGCGTGGGACCCCGGTGTCCGGGGCATCCTCATCGTCGCCGTGGCCGTGTTCGTCCTCATGGGTTCGGTCTACCTGCTGCTCGGCACCAACATCGGCGCCCGGCTGGGCCTGCTCGTCGCGCTCACCGGACTGTTCGGTTGGATGGTCATCCTCACCTTCATCTGGTGGCTGCAGCCACCGGCGATCGGGCCGAGGGGCGACGCCAACCAGTGGGAGCCGGTGGAGGTCTTCGTCGAGGGAGGCGATCCACCGCGCACCGCGGCGGCTCAGGAGTTGCCGGCCCCCTCCGACATCCCCTCGACCGAGCAGATCCTCGCCGACAACCCGGAGCTGGCCGAGGAGTACCCCAACGGCTTCGTGCTCTCCGACCTGGCGGCCAACAACCCGGAGATCCTGGCGCAGTACGCCGATCCGGAGTCGTTGAACGGCTGGCGGGTCATCCCCTCCAGCGAGGCCGGCGAGGCGCAGGCCACCGCCGACGTCGTGCTGGCCGACGCCGGCATCTTCGGAGGTCCCACCGAGTACAAGAAGCTCGACGTCTTCTCCGTCGGGGGCAAGCCGACGCGCGCCGAGGAGTGCCCCGACGACGGCGCGCTCTGCCGGGCGTGGTACCGGGTCCGCACGCCGTTCATGACGAACCCCGAGCACTACGCCGTGGTCCAGGTCCAGGCCGTCATCGACCAACCCACCGTCCCGGGTGAGGCACCACCCCTGCCCAAGGTCGACGAGAGCCAGCCGGTGATCTCCGTGGTCATGGTGCGTGAGCTCGGCACCGTGCGCTTGATCCCGTTCCTCTACTTCGTGATCTCGCTCAGCCTCTTCATCCTCTTCGCCTGGGTCCTGCACAACCGTGACAAGACGCTCCAGAAGAACAAGGCGGCGGCCGAAGCCCTCGACGGAGCGGTCTGACCCATGGCCCAGTACCTCCCGATCCTGCTGCTGCTCGTGCTGGCGCTCGTGTTCGCCGGGCTGAGCAGGTTCGCGTCGAGGCTGCTGGCTCCCCGGCGTCCCTCGTTGCCGAAGTCGGCGCCGTACGAGTGCGGCATCGTCCCCGGCAAGGAGCCGCCGGAGCGCTTCCCGGTGAAGTTCTTCCTCGTGGCGATGATCTTCATCGTGTTCGACATCGAGATCATCTTCTTGTTCCCCTATGCGGTGGTGTACCGCGAGCTGGGTGGCTACGGCATCGCCGCCATCGTGATCTTCGTCGCCGCGGTGTTCGAGTCGTTCGTGTACCTGATCGGCAACGGCGCCCTCGACTGGGGGCCGGTCAAGCGGCTGCGTGAGGCCGCCGTCGTCTCGCCGGCGCGCACCATGGCCACGACCGTCAAGCGGGTGGGCACCGAGGGCCGCGAGCCGGTGGCGGCCACCCACACCGAGGCCGCCTGATGTCCAGCGAGACCCGTCCCGTCGGAGGCCTGCTCGAGTCGGGCCTCGAGGGGCTCCAGCACAACTTCCTCACGGGCACCCTCGAGGAGTTCGTCAAGTGGTCCCGAGCCCGCTCGGTCATGCCGGCCACCTTCGGGCTGGCCTGCTGCGCCATCGAGATGATGGCGGCGGGCGGTCCGCACTACGACCTCGCCCGGTACGGCATGGAGGTCTTCCGGGCGTCGCCCCGCCAGGCCGACCTCATGATCGTCGCCGGCCGGGTCTCACAGAAGATGGCGCCGGTCCTGCGCCAGATCTACGACCAGATGATGGAGCCCAAGTGGGTCATCTCGATGGGGGTCTGCGCGTCCAGCGGCGGGATGTTCAACAACTACGCCATCGTGCAGGGCGTCGACCAGATCGTTCCCGTCGACGTCTATGCCCCGGGATGCCCCCCCACCCCCGAGACGCTGATGCACGCCATCTTGACGCTGCACTCCAAGATCCGCGCCGGTGAGCTCACCCGGCGACCCGGCGAGGGTGCCGGTCTCGTGATCGAACAGCACCACGACGCCGTTCCCACGCCCGTCTCTCTCGGTCGGGTCTGACCGTGGCCGCCGACGAGACCGACTCCGGTCCGGACGACCCGCAGCGGGAAGCCGACCTCGCACCTGCTCCCGAGCAGCGCCACGGCGTGGCGGTGCTGCGCTCGCACGGCCAGGAGGTGCTCGTCGCCACCCGTGACCAGTACCTCGGGCTGGTCGAGGCGCTGCACGACGAGGGCTTCCACATGTGCGTCGACCTCACCGGCGTCGACTACCTGACCCATCCCGGTCGGCCCGAACTGCCCGAGACCGTGTCGGCCGAACGCTTCGAGGTCGTCGTGTCGCTCATCTCGCACCGCCGCCGCGAGCGCATCCGGATCCGGGTGCAGGTCCCGGAGTCCGACCCCGTCCTGCCCACGTTGTTCGGCTTCTACGCCGGCACCGAGGCCATGGAGCGCGAGACCTTCGACATGTTCGGGATCTCCTTCGAGGGCCATCCCGACCTCACCCGCATCCTGATGCCCGAGGACTGGGTCGGTCACCCGCTGCGCAAGGACTACGACCCCGGCCGCATCCCCGTGCAGTTCAAGGCTGCACCGGCCAATCGGTGATCAAGGTGGTACCCCCCCGATGACCACGATCGACCACTCCCCTCCCGCCAACGTCGCGCAGACGGCCGAAGGCGCACAGGAGATGACCGGACGCGCCGTCCTCGACGCTGCCGAGCGCCTGCGCGAGGTGGGGGCGGTGCTCCGCCTCTCCGAGGCCGAGGCGGCGGCCGTCGAGGCCGAGGGGGCGCCCGACGACGAGACCATGCTCATCAACATGGGACCGCAGCACCCGAGCACCCACGGTGTGCTGCGGCTGATGCTCGAGCTCAAGGGTGAGACCGTCCAGCGCTGCAAGCCCATCATCGGGTACCTGCACACCGGCATGGAACGAACCGGGGAGGAGCTCACCTACCTCCAGGGGCCGACCAACGTCACCCGGATGGACTACGCCGCACCGCTGTTCACCGAGCTGGCGTTCTCGCTCACCGTCGAGAAGCTGCTCGAGATCGAGGTGCCGCCTCGGGCGGTCTGGATCCGGATGCTCATGACGGAGATGAACCGGATCTCCTCGCACCTGCTGTTCATGGCCACCAACGGCATGGACCTGGGCGCGGTCTCGATGATGCTCTACGGGTGGCGGGAGCGCGAAGAGGCCCTGCGGTTCCTGCAGGAGGTCACGGGCCTGCGCATGAACCACAACTACATCCGCCCCGGCGGCGTGGCCGCCGATCTGCCCGACGGTTGGCGTGACGGCGTGCTGCGCCTGCTCGACATGCTGCCCGAGCGCCTCGGCGAGTACGAGACGCTCATGAACAACCAGCCGATCTGGCGCGATCGGCTGCAGGGCGTCGGCACCATCAGCGCCGAGGAGTGCATGGCCCTCGGCGTCACGGGGCCGATCCTTCGTTCCACCGGGTACGCCTGGGACCTGCGCCGCGACATGCCGTACCTGGCCTTCGACGAGGTCGACTTCGACGTCGTCGTCGGCACCTACGGCGACTGCTACGACCGCTACGCCATCCGACTCGCGGAGATCCGCGAGTCGATGTCGATCGTGCGCCAGTGCCTCGACAAGATGCCCAAGGGCGACTACCGGATCCAGGACAAGAAGGTCACGCCGCCTCCCCGGGCCCGCATCGACGAGTCGATGGAAGCGCTCATCCACCACTTCAAGATCTTCACCGAGGGGTTCAAGGTGCCCGAAGGCGAGGCCTACGTCGCCATCGAGAGCCCTCGTGGCGAGCTCGGGTGCTACATCGTGAGCGACGGCAGCCCCCATCCCTACCGGATGCACGTCCGTGCCCCCAGCTTCGTGAACCTCCAGTCCCTTCCCCACATGATGCACGGCGGGCTCATCGCCGACGGCGTGGCGTGCATCTCGTCGGTCGACCCCATCCTCGGGGAGGTCGATCGCTGATGGCCCGGCTCACCCCCGACAACGTGACGCTCGCCCGTGAGATCATCGGCCGCTACCCGCGGGCCAAGTCGGCGCTCATCCCCCTCCTGCACCTCGCCCAGGAGCAAGACGGTCGGGTGACCGACGAGGCCATGGCCCACATCGCCGAACTGGTCGACGTGACGCCTGCCGAGGTGTTCGGGACGGCGAGCTTCTACGAGATGTTCAAGTTCGAGCCGGTGGGTCGCTACATGGTGAACATCTGCACGAACATCTCCTGCCAGCTCCTGGGCGGCGAGGAGCTGCTCCACCACGCCGAGCAGCGTCTCGGCATCGTGCCCGGCCAGACGACCGCCGACGGGCTGTTCACGATCGAGGACGTCGAGTGCATCGCCGCGTGCACCGAGGCGCCGTGCCTCCAGGTCAACTACCGCTACTTCCACAAGATCAGCCACGACGAGTTCGACGCCCTCGTCGACGACCTCGCCGCCGGCCGACGCGACGACATCCCGCCGCACGGCACGCTGGCCACGGTGCGTCAACGCATCCCTGCCGATCGTCGGGCGGGGGCCGTGGCACCCGAGGACGGCGACGTGCCCGTGTGGATGCCCGGACCCGAGGAGACGCAGGCCTGATGACGATCACCGACGCTCCCAAGATCATCTCCAGCCGGGTCGACCTCGACGACGGCCACACCCTGGCCCGCTACGAGGCCACCGGCGGCTACCAGGCGTTGCGCAAGGCGCTGGCCATGAGCCCGGCCCAGGTGCACGACGAGGTCAAGGCAGCCAGCCTGCTCGGACGTGGCGGCGCAGGGTTCCCGGCCGGCGTCAAGTGGGGTCTCACCCCGGCCGACGTCTGGCCGCGCTACCTCGTGGTCAACGGCGACGAGAGCGAACCGGGCACGTACAAGGACCGCATCCTCATGGAGCGCGATCCCCACCAGCTCATCGAGGGGATCCTCCTCGCCTGCTACGCCGTCGGGTGCGGGCAGGCCTTCCTCTACGTGCGCGGCGAGATGGCCTTCGCCCAGGAGCGCCTCGCGGCCGCCCTCAACGACGCCTACGCCGCGGGCTACGTCGGTCGCGGCATCCTCGGCTCCGACTTCTCCGTCGACGTCGTGCTCACCTGGGGCGCCGGTGCCTACATCGTGGGCGAGGAGACCGCACTCATCGAGAGCCTCGAGGGCAACCGCGGCATGCCCCGTCTCAAGCCGCCGTTCTTCCCGGCCGCCAAGGGCCTCTACATGCAGCCCACGATCGTCAACAACGTCGAGACCCTCTCGAACCTCCCCTGGATCGTGGCCAACGGGGGCGAGGCGTTCGCGGCGCTGGGAGCCGAGGGCTCCAAGGGCACGCGGATGTTCGCCGTGTCCGGTCACGTGCGCAATCCGGGCGTGTTCGAGGTCGAGTACGGCGTCACCACCTTCCGCGACCTCATCTTCGCCCCCGTCTACGGCGGTGGCATGCGGGGCGATCACACGCTGAAGGCCTTCATCCCCGGTGGGGCGTCGGCCCCGTGGTTCTTCGACGAGCACCTCGACCTCCCCCTCGAGAAGGTCGCCGTCGACCGTGCCGGCTCGATGCTGGGTTCCGGTGCGATCGTGGTGATGGACGACACGACCGACGCGGTGAAGGCCTGCCTGCGGGTGGTGCGGTTCTTCGCCCGGGAGTCGTGCGGGAAGTGCACGCCGTGCCGCGAGGGCACCACGTGGCTCGAGAACATCCTCCAGCGCATCCACGACGGCTACGGCCGTCCGACCGATCTCGATCTGCTGCTCGACGTGTCGGACAACATCTCCCCGGGGATCGCCTGGCCGCCGAAGCAGACGACGATCTGTCCGCTGGGACCGTCGGCGGTCTCGCCGATCGCCTCGGCGCTGCGCCAGTTCCGCCCCGAGTTCGAAGCGGCCATCGCCCGTGCCGAGCAGCACCGCATGTCGGTGGCCGTCGACCTCCCGAGGACCCCCGCCCATGCCTGACGCCGACGCACCCCCCGTCGACGGCGTCGCCGTCGAGATCGACGGTCACGAGGTCGTCGCCCACAAGGGCGAGCTGCTCATCGAGGCCGCCGAGCGCCACGGCGTGTACATCCCGCGCTTCTGCTACCACGAGCGCATGAAGCCGGTGGGGATGTGCCGGATGTGCATCGTCGAGGTCGACACCGGTCGCGGCCCGGCCCTCCAGCCGAGCTGCATGCTCGAGTGCACCCCGGGGATGAAGGTCGACACCGAGTCCGAGACGGTCAAGAAGGTGCAGGACGGCATCCTCGAGTTCCTGCTCATCAACCACCCGCTCGACTGCCCGGTGTGCGACAAGGGCGGCGAGTGCCCCCTCCAGGACCAGACCATGGCCTACGGCCCGGGGGAGAGCCGCTTCGTCGAGGAGAAGCGGCACAAGGAGAAGCCCATCCCGATCAGCGACCTCGTGCTGCTCGACCGGGAGCGCTGCATCCTCTGCGACCGCTGCACCCGGTTCGCGAAGGAGGTGGCCGGCGATCCGCTGATCCACTTCATCCATCGCGGCAACAACACCGAGGTCAACACCTTCCCCGACGAGCCGTTCTCGTCGTACTTCAGCGGCAACACCGTCCAGATCTGCCCGGTCGGTGCCCTCACCGCCACGAGCTACCGCTTCAAGGCCCGGCCGTGGGACCTCGAGAAGACCGAGTCCACCTGCACGGGGTGCTCCGTCGGCTGTCGGATCTCCGTCGAGTCCTCGCGGGACCGTCTCCTGCGCTTCTCCGGGGTCGACGTGGACCCGGTGAACTGGGGCTGGCTGTGCGACAAGGGCCGCTTCGGGTTCGAGGCGATCGACGCCGACGGTCGCCTCGGCGAGCCGCTCGTGCGCGAGGGCGATGCGCTGCGCGCCGCCCGATGGTCCGAAGCCGTCGACCGTGCCGCCGGTGCGCTGCGCCAGGCCGGCGGGCCTGCGTCCATCGGGGTCATCGGTGGGGCCCGGCTGACGAACGAGGACGCCTACGCCTGGGCGAAGCTGGCCAAGGGCGTGCTGGGCACCGACAACGTCGATGCACAACTGGGCGACGGCCTGCCCGCGGACGTGGTGCTCGGGCTCCCCAAGGCCACCATCGACGACGTGTGCGCCCCCGGGGGCACCGTGATCGTGCTGGCCCCGGACGTGAAGGAGGAGCTTCCTGTGCTCTTCCTGCGGCTGCGCCACGCCCTCGTCGAGGATCGCGTCCGCGTCGTCGAGCTCGGCGCCCGCTCCGGTGGGCTGTCGGACCTGGCGACGGCGTCGCTGGCCTATCGGCCCGGCGAGTCGGCCGAAGTGGTGCGCGCCCTCGTCGCCCCGACCGAGTGCGAGCGTGAGGTGGCCGGCCTGAGCGTCGACGCCGTCAACGCGGCGCGCGCCGTGCTCGCCGCCGCCGAGGGGCCGGTCACGGTCGTGCTCGGCCGGCCCTCGGTCGCCGAGTCGGCCGACACGATCGTCGAGGCCGCCGGCGCGCTGCTCGACGGCCTGCCCGGCGTGCGCTTCTTGTCGGCGTTGCGTCGGGGGAACGTGCACGGCGCCCTCGACATGGGTCTCGCGCCCGGTGTGCTCCCCGGTCGGGTCGCCCTCGACGACGGTCGCGACTGGTTCGGCGCCCAGTGGGGGACCGTGCCGGCCTCGGTCGGGCTCGGCACGCAGGGCATCCTCGAGGCGGCCGCCGACGGGCGACTCGACGTGCTCGTGCTGCTCGGGGCCGACCCGATGGTGGACTTCCCGGACCACGACCTCGCCGAGCGGGCGCTCAGCGGGGCGCGCACCGTCATCGCCGTCGACACCTTCCTCACCGAGTCGTCCCGACGCGCCGACGTCGTCCTCGCGGCGGCCGGCTTCGCCGAGAAGGCCGGGACGACCACCAACCTCGAGGGCCGGGTGAGCGCGCTCACCCAGAGGGTCACGCCGCCGGGCACCGCCCGGGCCGATTGGATGATCGCCGCCGAGCTGGCCTTCCGGCTGGGCGCCGATCTGGGCCTCGAGTCGGTCGAGGGGGTCTGGGACGAGATCGAGCGGGTGGCCCCGTCGCACCAGGGGCTGACCCGGGAGCTCCTGGTGGCCCACGCCAGCGCCGACGGCATCGTGGTCCCTGTCGCGGTCGCGGCCCTCGGTGCCGTGCCGAGCGAGGAGTCCGAGGGGTCCGGCGACGTCGACGCAGCGGTGGTCGAGGACACGGCGACCGAGACCGACGCCGACGCCGACGCGACCGATGCCGGCGAGACCGATGACGACGAGAGCGGTGCCGACGATGCCGTCCCCGCCGGCCCCGGCGCGACCTGAGCTGCTCCGGCACGTGCCGGTCGCGCCCACGAAGCCACCGGCGGTCGACGCGTACTCGCTGCGCCTGGTGGCCACGCGCAAGCTCTACGACCTCGGTACCCAGGTCCAGGCGGCGCCGTCGTTGGCGGCGTTGCGTCCCGGGACCATCGTGGGGATCAACCCCTACGACTTCGATCGGCTCGGTGTCGGCGTCGGTGACCGCGTCATCGTGCGCTCGGCCCGCCAGACCTTCACCCTCCCGGTCACCCGTGACCCCGGGGTGCCGCGTGGCGCTGCCGCGCTGGTCGTGAACCAGCCCGACGTGCGGGTCACCGACCTGATCGATGCGCACGAGCGCGTCACGGAGCTGCGCATCGAGACCGCCCCGTGACCGGCCGCGCCTCGATCAGGATCGTCGTGGGTCGAGCGGAATTGCGCGCCCCTCGCCCCGTGCGATGGGCTGGGGCCATCGAGCCGGGCCACGGGGCCCGCACGGCGGCCGGACCCGACACGACGAGCGACGACGCAGGAGTGCACGATGCTGGGCGGTGACCCTCTCCTCACCGGTGAGATCGACCCCACGGTCGTGCTCATCGTCCTGATCAAGGTCCTCGTCGTCTTCGTGTTCCTCCTCGTGGCGACCATGCTCATGGTCTGGTTCGAGCGCAAGGTCGTGAGCGACATGCAGAACCGGGTCGGTCCCAGCCTGGCCGGCCCCTTCGGCATCCTCCAGACCCTGGCCGACGGCACCAAGTTCTTCTTCAAGGAGGACCTGATCCCGGATCGGGCCGAGCGCAGGGTGTTCATCCTGGCCCCGCTGCTGTCGGTGATCCCGGCGTTCCTGTTGTTCGCCATCGTCCCGGTCGGGGGTGACTTCTCCGACGGGGGCAACGGCACGGTCGAGATCCTCGGCCGCGAGACCTTCCTCCAGCTGGCCGATCCGCCCATCGGCATCCTGTTCGTGCTGGCCATGTCGTCGATCGCCGTCTACGGGGTCATGCTCGCCGGCTGGTCCTCGGGCTCGAAGTACCCGCTGCTCGGTTCGGTCCGCGCCTCGGCCCAGATGGTCTCCTACGAGGCCGCGCTCGGGCTGTCCGTGGTGGCCGTGGTCCTGGTGAGCGGCTCGCTCAGCACGCACGAGATCGTGCGCAGCCAGTCCGAGGCCGGTCTGGGGTTCCTGCCGAACTGGAACCTGCTCCTCACCGGCGTGGTGCCCTTCATCGTGTTCTTCATCGCCAGCCAGGCCGAGCTCAACCGCCCGCCCTTCGACCTCGTCGAAGCCGAGCAGGAGCTGGTCGGTGGCTTCCACACCGAGTACAGCTCGATCCGCTTCGCCCTCTTCTTCCTCGCCGAGTTCATGAACAGCATCACCATGGCCGCCATCATCGTGACGCTCTTCCTCGGTGGCCCCGCCGGTCCAGCCATCCTCGGCCCGCCCTGGATGTGGGGGGTCTTCTGGTTCTTCGTCAAGGTGGTCGGCTTCCTCTTCGTCTTCGTGTGGGTTCGCGCCACGCTGCCCCGTGTGCGCTACGACCAGCTGATGGACCTCGGTTGGAAGGTGCTGATCCCCCTCTCGCTCGGGTGGGTGCTCCTGCTGGCCATCATCGGGGTGGCCGGTGACGAGGACTGGAACCCCTTCGCCGTTGCCGTCGGCAGCGCCGTGCTGTTCCTCGTGGGATGGGGCCTGCTGCGGCTGGCCAAGTCCACGTCGAAGGCTCGGCGCCTCGAGGGGGCGATCGACTGATGGGCTACCTCGGAGGGTTCCTCGTCAGCATCCGCCAGATCGGGCGCAAGCAGCGCGTCACCACGGAGTACCCGAAGGAGAAGGCGCCGAAGCCGATCCGGGTGCACGGGCGTCACGTGCTGAACCGCTACGAGGACGGCATGGAGAAGTGCATCGGCTGCGAGCTGTGCGCCGGTGTCTGCCCCGCCCGGTGCATCTACGTGCGCGGCGCCGACAACCCGCCCGACGACCCGGTGTCGCCCGGCGAGCGCTACGGCTACGTCTACGAGATCAACTACCTGCGCTGCATCCACTGCGACCTCTGCGTCGAGGCCTGCCCCACCGAGGCCATCACCGAGACGAAGATGTTCGAGTTCTCCTTCACCAGCCGAGCCGACGCCATCTACACCAAGGAAGAGCTGGTCGTCGACGACGACGGACGGCCCAAGCACCTCCCCTGGGAGGACTGGCGCCCGGGCGAGGACGAGCACACCTCGGCGTGGATGCGCGCCACCGCACCATCGGGTGACGCCCGCTTCGAGGGCACCGTCGGGTGGTCCGGGGAGCTCGGCTACGGCGTGCGCGCCGCGGAGGACGCCCAGGACCTCAAGGACGCGTCGGCCACCACGATGGATTTCGTCGACGAGGGCCACGACGACCACGGTCACGACGAGCACGACGGGGGGCACTAGGCGATGGAGACCTTCGTGTTCATCGTGTGCGCGGTCATCGTGCTCGCCGGCGGCCTGGGGGTCGTCGTGTCGCGCAACCCCGTGCACTCGGCGCTGAGCCTGGTGGCCACGCTGTTCGGCATCGCCGTGCTCTTCCTCAACCAGGACGCCCAGCTCCTCGCCGCCGTCCAGGTGATCGTCTACACGGGCGCCATCGTGGTGCTCATCCTGTTCGTCCTCATGCTCCTGGGCGTCGACCAGGACGAGGACCTCACCACCGAGCCTCTCGTGGGGCAGCGGGCGTTGGCCGCGCTCGCCGGCGTCGTCCTGGTGGGCGCCGTGCTCGCCGTCTTCGTGATCAGCGGAGCCGATGCCGTGACCGGGGCCCGTTCGGTCACGGCCCCGCTCGCCGAGGGGGCGGGGAACATCGCCCAGATCGGCCGCGAGCTGTTCACCACCTACGTGTTCGCCCTCGAGATGACGGCGGCCCTGCTCACCATCGCCGTCGTGGGCGCGGTCGTGCTCTCGACCCGCCCCAAGGACCCTCAGCCGATCCCCGAGCCCGAGTCGACGACGGATCAGGGCGACGAGCCCCTCACCGTCTCGCCGGAGGGGGAGCAGCACTGATGCAGAACCTCGACGTCGCCTACCTGGTGCTCTCCGCCGTGCTGTTCGGCATCGGGGCCGTGGGACTGCTCGTTCGGCGCAACCCGCTGGTCATGATCATGTGCGTCGAGTTGATGCTCAACGCCGTCAACCTGTCGTTCGTCACGTTCGGGAGCATGTTGAACGACATCACCGGTCAGATGATCGTGCTCTTCGTCCTCGTCGTCGCGGCGGCCGAGGTCGTCGTCGGCCTCGGTCTCGTCGTGGCGGTCGTTCGGCGCAAGCCCGGCGCCACGGCCGACGACATCACGCTGCTGAGGGGCTGAGCGAACCATGGTCGAACTGATCTGGCTGGTCCCTGTCCTGCCCCTCGTCGGGTTCCTGGTGCTGTTGTTCTTCGGTCGCCGCATCGGCGAGCCCCTCGCCGGCTGGCTGGCCACGGCGATGGTGTCGCTGTCCTTCCTGACCGCCGTCGTGGTCTTCTTCGGGCTGCGCACGACGCCCGACAACACCTACGAGGTCTCGTTCTTCACCTGGATCCCCGCCGGCGACTTCAGCGTCGACTTCGGGTTCCTGCTCGACCCGCTCTCGATGACCATGGTCCTGTTCGTGACGGGCATCGCGGCGCTGATCCACATGTACTCCATCGGGTACATGCACGGGGATCGGGACTTCTCCCGGTTCTTCACCTACCTCAACCTCTTCGTCTTCTCGATGCTGATGCTCGTGCTGGGCGACAACCTGGTGTTGACGTTCCTGGGTTGGGAAGGGGTGGGGGCCTGCTCCTACTTCCTCATCTCGTTCTGGTTCGGCAAGGAGGCCAACGCCTCCGCCGGGAAGAAGGCCTTCGTCACCAACCGCATCGGTGACTGGGGCTTCATGGTCGGCACGTTCGCCGCCTTCTTCGCCTTCGGTACCGTCAAGTACACCGAGATGCTGCCCCTGGCCCCGGGGCTGGCCGTCGGCGCCGCCACGTTCATCGCGGTCATGTTGTTGATCGGGGCCATCGGCAAGTCGGCGCAGATCCCGCTGTTCGTGTGGCTGCCCGACGCGATGGCCGGCCCGACGCCGGTCTCGGCGCTCATCCACGCCGCGACGATGGTCACCGCCGGCGTCTACCTGCTGGTGCGGGTGAACCCGATCCTGGCCGCCTCCGCGGACTGGCTGCTGCCCTTCATCGCCTGGCTCGGTGTCCTCACGGCGCTGCTCGCAGCCACGATCGCCATCGCCCAGACCGACATCAAGAAGGTCCTGGCCTACTCCACGGTGAGCCAGCTCGGCTACATGTTCCTCGCCGTCGGCACCGGCGCCTACGCCGCCGCCATCTTCCACATGATCACCCACGCCTTCTTCAAGGCCCTCATGTTCCTGGGGGCCGGCTCGGTGATCCACGGCATGGACGACGAGCAGGACATGCGCCGGATGGGTGCGCTGCGCAAGGTGATGCCCGTCACCGCGGTCACCTTCCTGGTCGGCGCGCTGGCCATCTCCGGTGTGCCTCCGTTCTCGGGCTTCTGGTCGAAGGACGAGATCCTCTCCTTCGCCCTCCACGACAACCCCGCGCTCTACGCCATCGGCCTGTTCACCGCCGGGCTCACCGCCTTCTACATCTTCCGGCTCGTGTTCATGACCTTCTACGGCGACGCTCGCTGGGGTGCCTCGCTCGAGGCCGAGGCCGAGGCGAAGGCGGCCCACGCCCTGCCGACCGACGACGAGGTCGACACCGCCACGGGCGACGCGGCCACCGACGCGGCGACGGCCGCAGGCGACACGGCGGTGCTGACCCGCGACGACGTGCACGTGCCGCACCCGCACGAGTCGCCGTGGGTCATGACCGTGCCGCTCGTCGTGCTGGCCATCGGTGCCGCCTTCGCCGGGCTGTTGAACCTGCCCTTCTCGTCGTCGACCGAGTTCCTCACCAACTGGCTCGAGCCGGTCATCGGGGCCAACGAGACCGTCTTCGAGCTCAGCACCGCCAAGCTGATCGCCGAGCTGACCGTCTCCACGATCGTGGCCCTGCTCGGGATCTCCCTCGCCTACTTCGTGTACCTGCGCCACAAGGTCGATCCCCGTCGCATCGAGCTCCCGCTGTTCGCCCACGGCTGGTACATCGACAGCTCGATCACCGCCTTCACGGGTGGTGCGGGCCGGCGGCTGTTCGAGCTCGTCGCCCTCTTCGACCGGGTGGTCATCGACGGGGCCGTCAACGGCGTCGGACGGGCCACTCGCGGCGGGGCGGCCAGGCTCCGGAGCCTCCAGAGCGGCTACGTCCGCAGCTACGCCCTGATGATCGCGGTGGGTGCCGTGCTCGTCGTGGCCTTCATCCTCACGCAGGTGACGTTCTAGTGCTGACCTCCACCGTCCTCGCGGCCTCGTCCGCGAGCTTCCCGATCCTGCCGGCGCTGATCTTCGTGCCGTTCGTCGGTGCGCTGGTCATCGCCCTGATCCCGCGCACCCGACCAGAGCTCCACCGTCAGGTCGCCATCGTCACGGCACTGCTCACCGGCATCTTGAGCGTGGCGATGCTCGTCCAGTTCAAGACCGAGGACCCGGGCTTCCAGTTCGTGGTCACCCAGTCGTGGGTGCCGTCGCTCGACATCAAGTTCTTCCTCGGCGTCGACGGCATCTCGCTGTTCCTGGTCGTGCTCACGGGGTTCCTGTTCCCGATCGCGCTGTTCGCGGCGAAGCCGGATCACGACGAGAAGGGCTACTACGCCTGGCTCACCGTGCTCATGGGCGGCTGCATGGGCGCGTTCATGGCGCTCGACCTCTTCTTGTTCTTCATGATGTTCGAGATCACGCTCGTGCCGCTCTACATGTTGATCGGCAAGTGGGGCCATGGCCGCCGGGTCTACGCCGCCACCAAGTTCTTCCTCTACACGATGCTCGGATCGGCGTTCATGCTGGTGTCCATCGTGGCGCTGGCCGTGCTGGCCAAGGCCGGCGACGGCGGCACGGTCAGCTTCGACTTCACCAAGATCATCGCCAGCGACTCGCTGGCCCAGAACACCGGACGATGGCTGTTCCTCGGCATGGCCATCGCCTTCGCGGTCAAGGTGCCGGCGTTCCCGTTCCACACCTGGCTCCCCGACGCCCACACCGAGGCGCCGACCGCGGGCTCCATCGACCTCGCCGGCATCCTGCTCAAGCTGGGCACGTACGGGTTCCTCCGCTTCGGCCTCGAGCTCTTCCCGGAGGCCACCGTCTGGTTCGCGCCGGCGATGCTCACCATCGCCACGATCGGGGTGGTCTACGGCGGCATCGTCGCGGCCATGCAGCGCAACCTGAAGCGACTCGTGGCGTACTCGTCGGTGGCGCACATGGGCTTCGCCCTCATGGGCATCTTCGCCCTCAACGTGGAAGGCATCGAGGGCTCCGTGCTCCAGATGGTCAACCACGGCATCAGCACCGGCGCGCTGTTCATCCTCCTGGGCTTCCTCTACAAGCGTCGCCACACCTACGAGATCGCCAAGCTCAAGGGCATCGCCAAGGTGGCGCCGGTCTTCGCCGGGATCTTCACGGTCGTGATGCTGTCGTCGATCGGCCTCCCGGGCCTCAACGGGTTCGTCGGCGAGTTCCTGGTGCTGTTGGGCACCTACATCGCGCATCGCTGGTGGGCCGTGGTGGCGGCCACCGGCGTGATCATCGCCGCGCTCTACCTGCTGTGGGCCTACCAGCGGGTCTTCCACGGGGAGCCCGACGAGGAGAACCGCACCTTCCCCGACCTCAAGCTGTCCGAGCGCCTCGTCATGGTCCCGTTGCTCGTCCTGATCGTCTTCCTCGGCGTCTACCCGAAGCCGGTGATCGACCGCATCGAGCCCTCCGTGCAGCGTGTGGTCGCCCGCCTCGAGGCGCAGGTCGAGCGCTACGACCAGCCCGTCACCCTCGACGGCCGTGAGCTCGACCGCGCGGCCATCGACGCGGCCGCCGAGGAGAAGGAGGCCCACTCCGGGGACGACGGCGGCGAGAGCCCGATCGAGGCGACCGAGACCACCGACGAAGAATCGGCACCGGCGGGAGGGGGGTCGCGATGATCGCGCTCACGTCGATCCTCGCCCAGGCCGGCGATCCGCTCATCGCCCCCGCTCCGGACCAGGGGGTCGTGCAGGTCGTCGGCCCGTCCGTCGACTGGCGGGGCCTGCTGCCGCTCATCATCTTGATGGTGGGGGCGCTGCTGCTGCTCACCGTGACGTCGGTGCTGCGGGGTCGCACCCCTCGCTCCTTCTATGCGTTGTGGACCGTCACGGTGGCCAGCGCCGCCGCCATCAGCGCCATCCCGCTGTGGGGCCGCGTCCAGGGGTGGGACACCGTGCTGTGGTGGGACAACACCCCCGACCGGTTCGGCCCCTTCAGCACCATGGGCGGCATGGTCGGCATCGACGGCTTCAGCGTCTTCTTGATCATCGTCATCTGCCTCGCCGTCGCCCTGACCGCCCTCCTCGCCGACGGGTACCTGCGCCGCGAGGGCCTCGACGGGCCCTCTCTCTACGTCCTGTTGCTGCTCTCGGCGTCGGGTGGCGTCATGATGGCCGTGGCCGACGACCTGCTCATCGTCTTCCTGGGGCTCGAGACGCTCTCCATCGCCGTGTACATCCTGGCGGCCATGCACCTGAAGCGAGCCCAGTCGCAAGAGGCCGGGCTCAAGTACTTCGTGCTCGGCTCGTTCTCCTCGGCGTTCCTGCTCTACGGCATCGCCATGATCTACGGGGCCACGGGCTCGACCAACCTCATCCAGATCAAGGACTTCATGGCCGAGGTGATCCCGGTCCAGAACGGCCTGCTCCTGCTGGGCCTGGCGTTCATCCTGGTGGGACTGGCCTTCAAGGTCTCCGCGGTCCCGTTCCACGCCTGGAGCCCGGACGTCTACGACGGCTCGCCCACCCCCGTGGTGGCGTTCATGGCCTCGGGGGTCAAGGTCGCCGCCTTCGCCGGGATGGTGCGGGTGTTCGTCCTCACCTTCGAGAACTACGGCTCCACCTGGAAGCCGCTCGTCTACGCCCTGGCCGTGCTGTCGATGGTCGTCGGTGCCGCGCTCGCCATCGTCCAGAGCGACGTGAAGCGCATGCTGGCCTTCTCGTCCATCAGCCACGCCGGCTTCATCCTGATGGCGGTGCAGGCGGGATCGGACCAGGGCAACTCGGCGGTCCTCTTCTATCTCGCCGTCTACACGTTCATGGTGATCGGGTCCTTCAGCATCGTCACCCTCGTGGGACGTCAAGGAGACGGCCGGCACTCGCTGCGCGACTACCGAGGGCTGGCCCGAACCGACCCGTTGCTGGCCGCGGCGTTCACGGTCTTCCTCTTCGCCCAGGCCGGCGTGCCGTTCACCGCAGGCTTCTTCGCCAAGTTCTATGCCGTCATCGCCGCGGTCGACGCCAGCTCCACACCGCTGGCCATCGTGGCCATGGTGTCCGCCGTCATCGCCGCCTTCTTGTACCTGCGCCTCGTCGTCGCCATGTTCATGTCGGGAGCCGACGACGGCGACGACGGCGTCGCCCCGGCACGCACGGCGCGCATCCCCATCCCCGCCGGTGCCGGTCTCGTGATCGCCATCTGCCTCGCGGTGACGATCGGCTACGGACTGCTCCCCGACGCCCTCGTCTCGCCGGCACGCGAGGGTCAGCCGGCCCTCGTCCAGTCCGAGGAGCCTGCGGCCACCGCCGCACCGGTGACCTCGCCCGGACCCTGACCGACCCCTCGCTCTGCGCCCCCCGGACGGCCGATTCCCGCCGTTCGGAGCTCACCGCCGTCGTCCACCATGCCCCTCCGGAGAGGATTTCCTGCCGTGTGCAGCCGTTCACTAGGCTCAGCCGCCGATGTCTGAGTACTCCGATTTCGTGCGGCAGTACCTGACCGTCGCCATCTTCGCCGGCGTCGGGATGGCCCTGGCCCTCGCCCTGCTCGGGGTCGGCAAGATCCTGCGGCCGAGTCGCCCTCAGGAGCAGAAGTACCTGACCTACGAGTCCGGCGTCGATGCCGTGGGCTCGGGGTGGTCGCAGAGCCAGATCCGCTACTACATCCTGGCGCTCATGTTCGTCGTGTTCGACGTCGAGGCGGTGTTCATCTTCCCGTGGGCCACGAGGGTCGACGTGTACGGCTGGTTCGGCATCGCGGCCATGGGCACGGTCGTCGTCATCCTCGGGCTCGGCCTCCTGCACGCCTACCGCAAGAAGGTGATCCAGTGGGCCTAGTCGAGAGCGGGCGGATGCCGAAGTCGGTGTCGAAGCTGTTGAACCTGAGCCGCAAGTACTCGATCTGGGCCTACCAGTGGGGACTGGCCTGTTGTGCCATCGAGATGGGCGCCGCCTTCGCCTCGCCGCGCTACGACGTCATGCGACTCGGCGTCATCCCCTTCCCCGCCACGCCCCGCCAGGCCGACCTCGTGGTGATCGCCGGCACCGTGACCGACAAGCTCTCCCCGGCGGTGCTGCGCCTCTACGAGCAGATGCCCGACCCGAAGTACGTCATCTCGATGGGGTCGTGCTCGAACTGCGGTGGTCCCTACTGGGACAGCTACTCGGTGACCAAGGGCGTCGACCAGCTGATCCCGGTCGACGTCTACGTCCCCGGGTGCCCGCCGCGGCCCGAGGCCCTGCTCGAGGGCATCGTCCTGCTCCAGGAACGCATCGCCAACGAGGACATGACCGCGCGCTGGAAGGGTGATCCGATTGTCGTCGGCTGACACCACCGTCGAGGTCGACGCCGACGAGGCCGAGGCGCCGGTCGTCGACGACCGACGTGACGCGCTGCTCGCCGCCGTCACCGAGGAGCTCGGTGACGCGGTCGTCGGGTCGCACATCCGTCCGCTCGACGATCTCTGGATCCGGGTCGACCGCGAGGCGTGGCCGAGCGCGGCCCGGACCCTGAAGGCGATGGGCTACACCTTCTTCGACTACCTCTCGGCGATCGACTGGCTCCCGTCGCCGTTCGGGCGTGACATGGACGCCCAGGAGGACCTGGTGCTCAGCGGGGCCGAGGCCAAGGACCCGGGCCCGATCCAGCAGGGCTACGCCGGGGGCGAGACCCGGTTCCAGGTCATCGGCCGGCTCTACTCGATCAGCGCCGGGATGGGCGTGCACCTGAAGGCCGACCTCCCCGACGACGACCTGCGCGTCGGGACGTGGACCCCGCACTTCCGGGGGGCCAACTGGCACGAGCGTGAGTGCTACGAGATGTTCGGCGTCGAGTTCACCGGCCACCCCAACCTCGTGAAGCTCTACCTGCCGGCCGACTTCCACGGCAACCCGCTGCGCAAGGACTTCCCGCTGCTGAGCCGCCGGGTCCGCCCCTGGCCCGGCATCGTCGACGTCGAGCCCATGCCGGGCGGCGACGACGAGGAGGAGAGCGCCGAATGACCGCCATCAGCGAACGCGACCAGATGGCCTACATCGCCGCCCGTGCGGCCGACGCACGCGTCAACATCGACCTCGAGACCGAGGGGATGACCCTCAACCTCGGGCCGCAGCACCCCGCCACGCACGGCACCCTGCGCATCGTGGCCAAGCTCGACGGCGAGCAGATCCTCTCCGCCGAGCCCATCCCGGGCTACATGCACCGCGGCTACGAGAAGCTCACCGAGGTCCGCACGTATCCCCAGGTCACGGCGTTGATCAACCGCATCGACTGGCTGGGGAGCTTCGCCAACGAGGTCCCGTTCATCCTCGCGGCCGAGAAGCTCATGGATGTCGAGGCGCCTCCCCGTGCCCGCCACATCCGCACGATCCTCTTCGAGCTGGCCCGCATCGCCAACATCTCGCTGTTCCTCGGCGACTTCGGCCTCCAGCTCGGCGCGCTCACGATGGGCTTCTACGCCTTCCGCGACCGCGAGCACGTGCTCAACCAGATCGAGTCCGCCACGGGCGGTCGTTTCCACCCCAACTTCGATCGCATCGGTGGGCTCAAGGACGATCTCCCCAAGGGCTGGATCGCCGACACCAAGCGCGCCATGGTCAAGCTCCGTGCGTTGTGCGACGAGACCGAGACGCTCATGGTGGGCAACGAGATCTTCCAGGCCCGGACCCGCGGCATCGGCGTCATCCCGGCCGACATCGCGCTGTCCTACGGGTTGTCGGGTGCGAACCTGCGTGGCTCGGGCGTCGACTGGGACCTGCGTCGCGACGCCTGTCCGCCCGGCCTTGCCTACGACGAGATCGACTGGAAGGTCTGGACCCACCCCGACGGCGATTGCTTCGCCCGCACGTGGGTCCGCCTCCAGGAGACGCGCGAAGCCACCCTGATCGTCGATCAGCTCCTCGACACGATCCCCTCCGGTCCTGTCATGGCCAAGGTGCCGCGCATCATCAAGGTGCCCGAGGGTGAGGCCTACGTCGAGACCGAGAACCCGCTCGGAGCCATGGGCTACTACGTGGTCTCCAAGGGGGACCTCGTGCCCTTCCGGGTCAAGATCCGCACGCCATCGTTCAACAACATCTCGGTCGTGCCGTGGGTGGCCAAGGGCGTCTACGTGCCCGACCTCGTCGCCATCCTCGGCAGCCTCTACTTCATCCTCGGTGACATCGACCGATGATCTCGATCCTGGCCTCGTTCGATCCTCCCTACTGGCTGTCGACGCTGCTCAAGGTCCTCGTCGTCAGCGCGGTGGTTCCCACCACGGCGCTGATCCTGGGCATGGTCTTCCTGTTCAAGGTCATGAGCTGGATGCAGAGCCGCATGGGGCCCCAGGAGGCCGGGCCCCGGGGCCTGCTCCAGCTCGTCGCCGACGGCGCCAAGTTCCTCCAGAAGGAGGACCTCATCCCCGACGGTGCCGACCGGTTCGTGTTCAAGGCGGCACCGGTGGTCGTGCTCGTCTCGACCTTCCTGCTCTACGTCGCCATCCCCGCCTCGCCGAGCCTCGTCGTCGAGGACCTCGACCTCGGCATCTACTTCGTGCTGGCCGTGGCGTCGCTGTCGGTGATCGGCGTGTTGATGGCGGGGTGGTCCTCGGCCAACAAGTACTCCCTCATCGGCGCCCTGCGTGCCGCCGGCCAGCTCATCGCCTACGAACTGCCCCTCGTGCTGGCTGTCGTCGGCGTGGTCATCCAGGCGGGCACGCTGAGCCTCAACGGCATCGTCGAGGCTCAGGCCAACGGTGAGATCTTCGGCTGGGGCGGCATCGGGAACCCCTACATCCTCACGCAGTTCGTGGCCTTCGTGATCTTCATCGCCGCCGTGCAGGCCGAGCTCACGCAACCGCCGTTCGACATGCCCGTCGCCGAGTCCGAGATCGTGGGTGGCTACCAGGTCGAGTACTCGGGCTTCCGCTTCTTGTTGTTCTTCCTCGCCGAGTTCGCCACGGCGTTCGCCTTCGCGGCCATCGCCTCCGTGCTCTTCCTCGGCGGATGGTCCGTCCCGTGGCTCGCCACCGACAGCGACCTGTACTGGGTGCTCGGCCCGATCGTGCTCTTCGCCAAGGTCATGGTGGTGTCGTTCGTGATCTTCTGGGTGCGCTTCACGTATCCCCGATTCCGTGAGGATCAGCTCCAGGCCTTCGCCTGGAAGGTGCTGATCCCGATCGCCCTGGTCAACCTCATGGTCACCGGTGTGCTGAAGGTGGTGTTCTGATGGCCAAGGTCCCCGGCCTCATCAAGGGTCTCGGTGTCACGTTCGGCGAGATGGTCACGACGCTGAAGGACGGTCCGCAGACCACGCAGTACCCCCACGAGAAGGAGGAGCCGGCGCCCCGGGCGCGTGGCGTCATCACCCTCAAGGAGGACAACTGCACGGCGTGCATGCTGTGCGCCCGCGAGTGCCCCGACTGGTGCATCTTCATCGAGGCCCACAAGTACCTCGCCCCGCCCCGTCGTGAGGGCGGCAAGCCGCGCCAGAAGAACGAGCTCGACCGCTTCGACATCGACTTCTCCCTGTGCATGTACTGCGGGATCTGCGTCGAGGTCTGCCCGTTCGACGCGCTGTTCTGGTCGCCGGAGTACGAGTACTCCGAGGTCCGCATCGCCGATCTGCTCCACGACAAGACCCGGTTGGGCCAGTGGATGCAGACCGTGCCCGAGTTCCCGGAGTACGAAGCGGGTTCGGAGGCCAAGGTCAAGAAGGTGCCGCGCTAGTGCTGTCGGCCCTCCTCGTCGCCCAGAACGTCGCGTTCTACGTGATCGCCGCGCTGATGGTGTTCGCCGCCGTGCGCGTCGTCACCTGCAAGAACCTCGTCCACGCCGCGCTGTGGCTGGTCCTGGTGCTGTCGGGCGTGGCGGCGCAGTACATCCTCCTCGCGGCGGAGTTCGTCGCCGTCACCCAGGTCCTCGTCTACCTCGGTGCCGTGATCGTGCTCTTCCTGTTCGGCATCATGCTCACCCGGGCGCGCACCGGCCTCGACACCGACCTCGACAACCCGACGCCGGCCAAGGTCACCGCCGGCGTCATCGGGGTGGCCCTGCTCGGTGTCCTCAGCTACGCCCTCTGGGACGGGTTCCGCGATCGGGAGTTCGGCCAGATCGCCGTGCAGCGCACCGCCCAGGTCAGCGACTCGATCTTCTCGACCTTCCTGCTCCCGTTCCTGGTGATCTCGGTGCTCCTGCTCGTCGCCCTCATCGGAGCCATCGTGCTCGCTAGGCGGGACTGACCATGTTCGTCGTCCAGTTCCTCTTCCTCGGCGCCATCCTCTTCTGCATCGGCGTCTACGGCGTCCTCGCCCGGCGCAACGGCGTGATGATCCTCATGTCGATCGAGCTCATCCTCAACGCCGTGAACATCAACCTGGTCGCGTTCGGTGCCATGTGGCACGCCGGCGACGTCGCCAACATGAGCGGTCAGGTCTTCGCCCTGTTCGTGATCGCCATCGCCGCCGCCGAGGTCGGCGTGGGTCTGGCCATCGTGTTGATGATCTACCGGAACCGCCAGAGCATCGATGTCTCCGAGCTCGATCTGTTGAAGGGCTGACGTCGTCGTGATTCCGTCTCTCCTGGACAAGGTCTGGATCATCCCCGCCCTCATGGGCGTGTCCTTCCTCGCCATCCTCTTCTTCGGCAAGCGCCTCGGGCATCGGGCCACGTCCGGCATCGGCATCGTCGCGGTCGGTCTCTGCTTCGTGCTGTCGCTCCTCGTCGCCGGGCAGTGGATCGACCGGGTGAACCATCCACCCGAGTCGGGCGAGGCGACCGAAGAGGTGCAGCCGGGTGGCGAGCAGGAGGCCATCCTCCCGCCCGTCGCCGCGCCGACCGTCACCGGAACGGGTGAAGTGGCCTCCGGCGCCACCGAGCTCGCCGCGACGGAAGGCGAGGGCGGCGAGGAGGAATCGGTCCCACCGGTCGTCACCTCCGTACCGTGGTTCACCTTCGGCAGTGTGGAGTTCGACGCCGGAACGCTGGTCGACGGCCTCACGGCCATGATGCTGGTGACGGTCACCCTGATCTCGCTGCTCGTGCACATCTACTCCACCGAGTACCTGCGCGGCGACATCCGGTACACGCACTACTACGCCTTCTTGTCGCTGTTCACGAGCTCGATGCTCTTCTACGTCATCAGCTCCAACACCCTGCAGATGCTGGTGGGATGGGAGCTCGTCGGTCTCTGCTCGTTCGCGCTCATCGGGCACTGGTGGGAGGAGAAGAAGAACAGCGACGCCGCCCTCAAGGCCTTCTTCACCAACAGGGTGGGTGACGTCGGCCTGATCCTCGGCGTCATCATCACGTTCTTCGCGGCCGGGGCGACCAGCTTCGGCATCCTGCACATCAACGAGTACGCCCTCTCGGAGGGCGCCAACACCACGTTGCTGCTCGTCGGGTGCCTCTGCCTCTTCGGCGGTGTCACGTCGAAGTCCGGCCAGTTCCCGCTGCACACCTGGCTCCCGGATGCCATGGCCGGCCCCACCCCGGTGTCGGCGCTGATCCACGCCGCGACGATGGTCGTGGCCGGCGTCTACCTGATCGCCCGGCTCTTCCCGGCGTTCTGGACGGGCCTGGCCATCGGTTCGAGCTCCATGCACTACGTGGCGCTCATCGGTGGACTCACGACGATCATCGGTGGCGCGCTGGCCTTCGTGCAGTACGACATCAAGAAGGTACTGGCCTATTCGACCATCTCCCAGCTCGGCTACATGGTCATGGCCCTCGGCGTCGGCGCCTGGACCGCGGGTGTGTTCCACCTGTTCACCCACGCCATCTTCAAGGCCTGCCTGTTCCTCGGTGCCGGGTCGGTGAGCCACGCCGCCCACCACACCTTCGACATGCGCAAGATGGGCGGGCTGCGCAAGTACATGAAGACGACGCACGCCACGTTCGTGATCGCCACGCTGGCCCTCGTCGGGATCTTCCCCTTCGCCGGGTTCTGGTCCAAGGACGAGATCCTGGCGGGGGCCAACGCCGGTCAGGGCAGCCCGTACACGCTCATGCTGGTGATGGGCCTGATCACCGCCTTCATGACCGCGGCCTACATGGGCCGGGCCTACTGGATGACCTTCATGGGCGAGTACCGGGGCCACGGCACCCCCCACGAGTCACCGAGGGTCATGACCGTCCCGCTCGGCATCCTGGCCTTCCTCGCCGTCGTCATCGGCTTCCTCAACTTCCCGAAGACCTTCTTCGGGCTGAAGCTCCCCGAGTCGGCCACGATCAGGTTCGAGCACTACGTCGAGCCGACGTTCGCCTTCCCGCCGATCTCGCACGCGTCCTTCACGCCCTGGATCGCCGTGCTCTCCACCGTGCTCGGCATCACCGGCCTCTACGTCGCCTACGCCTACTACGCCAAGAACCTCGGTCCGCACGGCCTCACCAGCCGCAACCGCTTCGCCCGCGGCGGCTACACGTTCCTCGAGAACAAGTACTACCTGGACTACCTCTACACCGACGTCATCGCCGGTGGTGTGAAGGGTCCCCTCGCCCGGGCCGCGGACCGGTTCAACCAGATGGGGATCGACGGCGTCGTGAACGGTGTCGCAGCCTTCTTCCGCCGGATGTCCGTGTTCGTGTACCGCTACGTCGACCAGGCGGTCGTCGACGGCGTCGTCAACGGCTCGGGCTCGGTGTCGACCGAGTCCGGGCAGCTCCTGCGTCGCCTGCAGACCGGCAAGGTCCAGCAGTACGGCGCCATCCTCTTCGCCGGCGCCACCGTGCTCGCCGGCGTGTTCGTGTTCGTCCTCTGAGAAGCAGGGAAACTCCAATCCGATGAACGACTTCCTGAACGACTGGGGCCTCAGCCTGGCGGTGTTCCTACCGCTCGTCGGCGTGGCTGTGATGTTCTGCATCCCGAAGAAGGAGGAGGAGCTCCACAAGATCGTGGCGCTCGTCACCAGCCTCGTGGTGGCCGGGGTGGGCATCGCCCTCTTCACCGACTTCGACTACAGCGACGGTGGACTCCAGTTCGTGGTCGACAAGGCCTGGATCCCCGTCATCAACAGTCGCTACATCGTCGGGATGGACGGCATCTCCCTCCCGCTGATCGCGCTCACGATGCTGGTCGTGCCGCTGTGCATCGTCTACTCGTGGAACCACTTCCCGGAGCCGAGGAACCCGAAGGCCTTCCTCATCCTGATCCTCATCCTCGAGACCGGGATGATCGGCACCTTCGTGGCCCAGGACCTCATCTTGTTCTTCGTGTTCTTCGAGGTCGTGCTGCTCCCGATGTACTTCATGATCGGCGTCTGGGGTGGCGAGAAGCGCCAGTACGCCTCGATGAAGTTCTTCCTCTACACGCTGTTCGGTTCGGCGCTCATGATCGTGAGCTTCCTCGCCCTGTACTTCCTGTCCGACGAGGTCATGGTCGACGGGAAGATGATGCACTCGTTCTCGATGATCCTGCTGCCCGAGCTGGCCCAGGGCATCTCGATCGGGGCCGCTCTCTGGATCTTCGGCGGCATGTTCATGGGCTTCGGCATCAAGGTGCCCATCTTCCCGTTCCACTCCTGGCTCCCCGACGCTCACACCCAGGCCCCGACGGTCGGCTCGGTCATCCTGGCCGCGGTCCTGCTCAAGCTCGGCACCTACGGCTTCGTGCGCATCGCCCTGCCGATCCTCCCCGAGGCGGCGGAGCGCTGGGCCCCGTTCATCGGCCTGCTGGCGGTCATCGGCATCATCTACGGCGCCCTGTGCTGTCTGGCTCAGACCGACATGAAACGGCTCATCGCCTTCTCGTCGGTGGCCCACATGGGCTTCGTCATGCTGGGCATCGCCACGCTCACCGACATCGGCATCAACGCCGCCATCTTCGGGATGGTCGCCCACGGCCTCATCACCGGGATGCTCTTCTTCGTGGCCGGCTCCGCCAAGGACCGCTACCACACGCTCGACATCAGCCGCCTGGGCGGCATGCTCAAGCAGGCTCCCCGCATGGGCTGGATCCTCGGCCTCTCGGCCATGGCCTCCCTCGGGCTCCCGGGTCTGGCCGGGTTCTGGGGTGAGTTCCCGGCCATCCTGGCCGCCTACAACCCCGGCGCCGACCTGAACGTGGCGCTGTTCCGCGTCTACATGGTCGTGGCCGCTCTCGGCACCGTGCTCGCCGCCGCCTACCTGCTGTGGATGTACCAGCGGGTGGCGTTCGGGACCCCGAAGGAGGAGTTCGCCGACGACCCGAACATCAAGGACATGGGCTTCACCGAGTACGTGGCCTGGACGCCCTTCGTCCTGCTCATCGTCGTGCTCGGCGTGTTCCCCAACCTGATCTTCAAGGTCACCGACCCCGCCGTCGTCGTCACGATGCGTGCGTTCGGGGTCTGAGTCGTGCTCGCCCAGTTGGCCACCTTCGCCTGGGAAGCCCCAGCGATCGACTTCCACGCCCTCGCGCCCGAGATCATCGTGGTCGTCACGCTGTGCGTCGTGTTGCTGGTCGACGCCTTCACGGGTGAGGACGCCCGCTGGACGGCCTCCTCGCTGTCCGGCATCGGCCTGCTCCTGGCGCTCATCCCCATCGCCACCCTCGCCTACGACGGCACGGACCGGGTCATGTTCGGCGGGGCCTACGTCGTCGACGACTTCGCCCTGGTCCTCAAGGCCCTGTTCCTGGTCTCGGCCTACCTGGTGATCCTGCTGTCGACCAACTACATCGGCGAGGGCGACTACTGGGAGGGTGAGTACTACCTGTTGGTGCTCGGCTCGGTGTTCGGCATGGTCGTCATGGCGTCGAGCCGGGACCTCGTCAGCCTGTTCGTCGCCCTCGAGATGTTGTCGATCCCCGCCTACATGCTGGCGTCGTGGCGCAAGCGCGACGTGAAGGGCAACGAAGCGGGCCTGAAGTACTACCTGATGGGCGTCTTCGCCTCGGCCATCCTGCTCTACGGGATGTCGCTGCTCTACGGGCTCACCGGTTCGACCCTGCTCTCCGACATCGGCGAGGTGGTGGGCGGCTCGCCCACCACCGCCCCGCTGGTGACCCTGGCCATCGTGTTCGTCATCATCGGCTTCGCCTTCAAGGTGTCGGCCGTCCCCTTCCACTCGTGGGCCCCGGACACCTACGAGGGCGCACCCACGCCGGTGACGGCCTTCTTCGCCGTCGCCACGAAGGCGGCGGGCTTCGTGGGCCTCCTCTCGTTGATCTTCGTCGGCTTCTACGGGCGTGAGGACGTGTACGGGCCCCTCATCTGGGTGCTCGCCGTCGTCACCATGACCGTCGGCAACCTCACCGCGTTGCGCCAGACCAACGTCGTGCGGATGCTGGCCTACTCGGGCATCGCCCAGGCCGGCTACATCCTCGCCCCGCTCGCGGTGGCGGGCGTGAACGGAGACGTGGGAACCCAGTCGCTCCAGGCGATCGTGGTGTACCTGCTCATCTACGCCAGCATGAACCTCGGTGCCTTCGCCGTCGTGATCTCCGTGGCCCGAAAGACCCGGTCGGCGGAGCTGTCCAGCTTCGGGGGGCTGTTCTCCTACGCGCCGGGCCTGACCGTCGCCATGACGCTGTTCCTCTTCGCGCTCGCCGGGATCCCCCCTGCGGCAGGGTGGTTCGGGAAGCTCGAGATCTTCCGCTCCCTGGTCAGCGCCGACAACCTGGCGGGGTACTCCCTCGCCGTCTTCGTCGCCGTCAACTCGGTCATCGCCTTCGCCTACTACGGGCGCCTGATGCGCATCATGTGGATGGACGAGGCACCCGACGGCGACCGAACCCCGATCCGCGTGCCGGCCTCGTTGGGCGCAGCCGTCGTGATCAGCGCGGTCCTCACCATCGTCATCGGCGTCTTCCCGGCGGCGTTCACCCGCTTCACCGAGTCGGTCTCGCTGCTCGGTCTGGGCGGCTGACCGGCTGACCGTGGCTCCCACGGTCGAGCCGCTCGCCTCCCGCCTCCGGACCCACATCGCTGCTGGCGGGCCCATGGCCTTCTCGGCCTTCATGGACGCCGCGCTCTACGACCCCGACGGGGGCTTCTACGCCACCGGCGGGCAGGCGGGGCGGCGCGGTGACTTCCTGACCAGCGTGGAGGTCGGACCGTTGTTCGGCGCCGTCCTCGCTCGAGCCCTCGACGCCTGGTGGACCCAGCTCGGGCGGCCGGACCCCTTCGTCCTGATCGACGCCGGGGCGGGCCCGGGCACGCTGGCGCGCACCGTGGCCCGCGCCCACGCCGAGTGCGCGCCGTCGCTGGTCCACGTCATGGTGGAGCGCTCCGCCGAGCAACGTCGCGCTCATCGAGACCATCTCGCGGGGTGGGTCGGCGACCTGGATCGCGATGCCCTCGATGCCCTCGTGGTGCGAGCTCGACACGGCGACGGGCCTGTGGCCGCCTCGACCCCGTCCCTTCCGAGGGCCGTTGTCGATGGCGTGGTCCTGGCCAACGAGTTGCTGGACAACCTCCCCTTCGACATCGTGCGCCGTGCGGTCGACGGCGGCGTCGAGGAGCTGCGCGTCGGTCTCGGCGGAGCCGGCGACTTCACGCCGGTCGTCGTGGAGGCCGACCCGTCGGTGGCGGCCGCGACCCTCGACGAGATCGCCACCGCCGCCTGGGTGCCTCACCAGTCCGCCGCGTCGCAGTGGGTCGACTCGGCGCTCTCGGTGCTGCGGTCGGGGCACCTCGTCGTGCTCGACTACGGGATCACCGATGCCGACCTCGGTGAGGCCGACGCTCTGAGTTGGCTCCGGACCTTCCGTGGCCACGAGCGCGGCGGTCATCCACTCGACGCCCCCGGCACCCAGGACATCACCGCAGATGTCGCCCTCGACCAACTGCGGCGCAGGCACCCTGGTGCCGAGGTGGCGACGCAGGCCGAGTTCCTCCGGGCCCACGGCATCGACCAGCTCGTCGACGACGGCCGTCGGGTGTGGAACGAGCGGGCCCACCTCGGCGACCTCGAGGCGATCCGCGGCCGCAGTCGCGTGGGGGAGGCGGAGGCGTTGCTCGACCCAGCCGGGCTCGGGGGGTTCAGCGTGGTGCACTGGGTCGTCGGTTGACGCCTCGCGGGTCGCTGCGGGTCGGCCGGCGAGCCCGCTGCTCGGTAGTCTCCCGGACCGGGGCGACGACGCCGGGAGGGTGCACGCGGACATGAGCGACTCGACGATCGAGGACTACTACCTGGAGGAGCGCCGCTTCCCTCCGCCGGCCGACTTCGCCGCCCGGGCGCTGGTGTCCGATGACCGCCTCCACCGTGAGGCCGAGGCCGATCTCGAGGGGTTCTGGGCCCGCCAGGCCCGTGAGCTGCTGACCTGGTCGACGGACTTCTCGACCGTGCTCGAGTGGGACCTGCCCGATGCCCGATGGTTCGTCGGCGGCGAGCTGAACGTGTCGGTCAACTGCCTGGACCGCCATGTGGAGGCCGGCCTGGGCGATCGGGTGGCCTACCACTGGGAGGGCGAGCCCGGCGACACCCGGACGATCACCTATGCCGACCTGCTCGACGAGGTCCAGCGGGTCGCCAACGTCCTGCGTTCGTTGGGCGTCGGCCGGGGGGACCGGGTGGCCATCTACATGCCGATGATCCCCGAGCTCCCGGTGGCCATGCTGGCCTGCACCCGCCTCGGCGCCGCCCACTCGGTGATCTTCGGCGGCTTCTCGCCCGACTCCATCGTCGACCGGGTCAACGACGGTGGGTGCACGGTCCTCGTCACCGCCGACGGGGGGTACCGCAAGGGCGCGGCCTCGCCGCTCAAGCCCAACGTCGACATCGCACTCGAGTCGTGCCCCACGGTCACCGACGTCCTCGTCGTGCGCCGCACCGGTGGCGACATCGCGATGCTCGACGGACGCGACCACTGGTACCACGAGGCCGTCGCCGCGGCGTCGCCGATCTGCGAGCCCCAGGCGGTCGGGAGCGAGGAGCTGCTCTACCTGCTGTACACGTCGGGGACCACGGCGAAGCCGAAGGGCATCATGCACACCACCGGTGGCTACCTCACCCAGGCGGCGTTCACCCACAAGTACGTGTTCGATCTGCGCCCGGAGACCGACGTGTACTGGTGTGCGGCCGACATCGGGTGGGTCACCGGCCACAGCTACATCGTGTACGGGCCGTTGGCCAACGCTGCGACGTCGGTGATCTACGAGGGCACCCCCGACACGCCCGGCAGGGACCGGCTGTGGTCCATCGTCGAGCGCTACGGCGTCACGCAGCTGTACACGGCACCGACCGCGATCCGCATGTTCATGAAGTGGGGCGAACAGGAGCTCGCCGGCCACGACCTCTCGTCGCTGCGGGTGCTCGGCAGCGTGGGCGAGCCCATCAACCCCGAGGCGTGGATGTGGTACCACACCCACATCGGGGGAGGTCGTTGCCCGGTCGTCGACACGTGGTGGCAGACCGAGACGGGTGGGCAGATGATCTCGCCGCTCCCCGGCGCGACGACCCTCAAGCCGGGCTCGGCCACCCTCCCCCTCCCCGGGGTGAGCGTGGCCGTCGTCGACGATCACGGCGAGACGGTGGAGAAGGGGGGCGGCTACCTCACCATCGACCGGCCCTGGCCGGGCATGCTGCGTGGCATCTGGGGCGACCACGACCGTTTCGTCGAGACCTACTGGAGCCGGTTCCCCGGCCGCTACTTCGCCGGCGACGGCTGCAAGGTCGACGACGACGGGTACTTCTGGCTCCTCGGGCGAGTCGACGACGTGATGAACGTGTCGGGCCATCGCGTGTCGACGACCGAGGTGGAGAGCGCACTCGTCGACCACCCGGCGGTGGCCGAGGCGGCCGTCGTCGGCGCCACCGACGACCTGAGCGGTCAGGCCATCGTGGCCTACGTGATCCTGCGCGGGTCCGCCGAGCTCGGCCCGACCCTGGTCGAGGACATCCGCCAGCACGTCGCCGTCAAGATCGGTCCGACGGCGCGGCCCAAGCGGGTGATCGTGGTCCCGGACCTGCCCAAGACCCGCAGCGGCAAGATCATGCGGCGGCTGTTGCGGGACGTGGCCGAAGGCCGCGACCTCGGCGACACGACCACCCTGGCCGACGCGACGGTGGTCGACGCCATCCGGGACGCAGCCGGCTGATGGTCGAGCCGACCGGTCAGGCGCGCCCCTGGGATCCCGACAACTGGCAGTGGCGCGAGGGTCGGGTCGCTCCCGGCCCGGCCGTCGTCTTCGACATGGACGGGGTCCTGTCGGACGCCTCGACCCGGCAGCACTACCTCGACCGGCCCTTCCGGGACTGGGAGGCGTTCTTCGCCGCGTGCGGCGAGGACGAGCTGATCGCGGAGGTGGCCCGCCTCCTCGACGTGTTGGACCATGACCTTCGCGTCGTGCTGCTCACCGCCCGTCCCGGGCGGGTGCGACCCCAGACGGTCGGGTGGCTGCAGCGCTACCAGCTGCGCTGGGACCTGCTGGTGATGCGGGACTGGGACGACCACGGGTCGAGCCGGGGCTACAAGCAGCGGACGGTGGGGGAGCTGCGCGACTACGGCTTCGACCTGCGCCTGGCCTTCGAGGACGACCGCCGCAACGTCGACATGTTCCATGCCGCCGGGGTCCCCTGCGTCTACATCCACTCCGGGTACTACGACTGATCCCGACCCGAAAGGTCTCCTCGCGGGTCGGAGCTCAGTCGCGGAAGTTCTCGAACTGGAGGGGGATCCCGAGGTCGGCCTCCTTGAGCGAGGCGATCACCGACTGGAGGTCGTCGCGCTTCTTGGCCGTCACCCGGACCTGGTCCCCCTGGGTCTGGGACTGCACGCCCTTCAGCCCGAGGCCCTTGATGGCCTTGTTGACCTCACGGGCCTTGTCCGAGCTGATGCCCGCCGACAGGGTCGAGACCTGTCGCACGGTGCCGCCGGCGGCATCCTCGACCTTGCCGTGCTCGATGCCCTTCAGCGAGACCTTGCGCTTCACGAGCTTCTCCTCGAGCACCTGGCGCAGGGCGTTCAGACGGTCGGCACTGGCGGAGCGCATCTCGATCGCGCTCCCGTCCAGTTCGATGGACGACCCGGTGTTCTTGAAGTCGAAGCGGGTCGCCACCTCTCGAGCGGCCTGGTCGACGGCATTGCGGACCTCTTGCATGTCCACTTCGGAGACGATGTCGAAACTCGGCATGGCTGTTGTCTACCGCGATCGGGGGCCGACGCGCATCGACCGCCCCGTGGGGCGGTCGATGCGTCACTGCACGAACGGCAGCACCTGTGCTGCTGGTGGGCCGGGATGGATTCGAACCATCGAAGGCAGAACCGACGGGTTTACAGCCCGTTCCCTTTGGCCACTCGGGCACCGACCCAGCCGACGCACTCTAGCGACGGCCCGCGAGGGTGGAGAAAACCGGGCCGTCAGAGCATCCGCTGCATGAGGACCACATCGAGCCAGTTCCCGAACTTGCGCCCGACCTCGCGCTCCACACCGACCTCTTCGAAGCCCAGCTTGCGGTGCATCTCGATCGATGCGGAGTGGTGGCCGACGATGCGGGCCATCACGGTGTGGAACCCCTGCCGGGTCGCGACGTCGACGATCTCGCCGAGCAGGGCCCGGCCGAGCCCGGTGCCCCGTCGGTCGGTGCGCACGTAGACCGAGTCCTCGACGGTGGTGCTGTACGCCGGTCGATCGCGGTAGGGGGAGATCGAGGCGAACCCGACGACCTCGCCGTCCTCCTCCGCCACGACGACCGCGAGGGCACCCGAGCGGGCCACGAGCCACTGCTGTTGCTCCTCGAGCGTCCGCGGGCGCAGGTCGAAGGTCACGGTCGACCCGAGGACCTCGGCGTTGTAGATCTCCAGGATGGCCTCGGCGTCGTCGAGGCGGGCCAGGCGCAGCACGGGCGTCACCGTACCGGGGCGCCCTCCACCAGTCCGATCTCACCGGTCAGCGCCTCGACGCGTGCCCAGGCGGCGACCTCGTCGTCGCCGGTGAGGAAGATGACCTGGCGGAAGGTCGACGCGGCCGACAACTCCTCGAGCAGGGGCGCCTTCGCCGAGGCGGGGAGATCGACGAGGGGGTCGTCGCAGACCAACGGCAGGGACTCCTCGACGCTGCGGCCGATCGACCGGACCCCGAGGTTGTCCCTCAGGCGGGCCAGCGGTTCGACGGCGCTCTCCTCGACGGGCGGTTGCAGGGCCGCCACCTTGTTGCGTTGGCCATCGCGCTCTCGGAGGCGCATCGCGGCGTCGCGGACGTCGTCTCGATGGGCGATGGCCCAGTCGACGCCGATGGTCCCGGCCAGCAGCCCCCATTCCGCCAAGGCGGCCCGGTGCGCCGCGGCTGCGTCCGTGAGCTGCCGTCGGCGGTCCTCGGTTCCGAGCACCCGCTCGACGCGGGCGAGCTGGAACGCCATGAACGACTCCGCGCCGGCAGCTTCGAGGGCTTCTCGTTCGTCGCGTCGCGCCATCTCGACCGCTCGCCACTGCCGCGCCGACCACGCCGTCATCCCGCCGGCCACCACGAGCAGGGGAACGGCCAGCCAGAACCCGAGGAGCACGGCGACGGGGAGGGCCAACGAGCGCGGCGTTCGCTCCGAACAACAACCACACCCGCTGGCGGCGCTGCTGCTCGGCCTGAGCCGCTTCGAAGGCCCGGTGGTGGGCGTCGACCGCGGCCACGAGCTCGGGTTCGAGCTCCTCGGCCTCACCGCCGAGGTCGGCCAGCTCCTGTTCGCGCTCGGTGACCTTCTCGGCCACCTCCCAGAGGCGGGCCTGGTCGACGCGGGCCAGGACGCCGATGCGCTGCTCCACCGTGGAGCGGCTCTCGAGGTCGGCCGGGGCGAGCACGAGGCGGCTGGCTTCCTCGCCTCGGGCCACACCGCAGCTGGCGGCGAGGTCCGGGCGGCCCCCGGGGCCGGCGAAGGTGGTGGTCACGTCGGCGGCGTCGTCCACGTCCACCACCATGGCGGGCTGGCCGGGTGGGCGGAACACGGCGAGTTGGCGTCCGTCGTCCGTGGCGATCTCGAGGTGCAGACCGGGTCGCCCGGTTCCCATCGCCGCCACGAGGGCCTGCACGAGGCTGCGTCGCTCGAGGGGCTCGAGCCCGGTGATCACCGTGAAGCGACGGTGGAGATCGAGCCGGAACGTCCTCCCGTCGGACTCCAGGACCACGCGTGTCAGCCTCACCGTTCGATTCTCGGCCGGTTGCGGCGGGGCCTTGAGGGTGGGCCGGGGGAGGCTCGGCCGGGGATCGGCGCGGAGTTGGGGCGGATCCTCGCACCGTGGCATAGTTGCTGCCCTGTGCCCGGCGCCCTGCGTGCCGAGCATGCCCCCTTAGCTCAGTCGGCAGAGCGTTTCCATGGTAAGGAAAAGGTCGACAGTTCGATTCTGTCAGGGGGCTCCCCTCCGGTGTGGCTGGGCCTCGCCGGAGTCCTGTCGGCGTAGCTCAGACGGTTAGAGCACTCGGCTCATAATCGAGTGGTCGTCGGTTCGAGTCCGACCGCCGACACCATCCCGTCCGGACCCCCGGTCGGGTTCCCGCAGTACCTCTGAAAGGCATTCAGGAGAGTTCCGATGGCGCGTGAGAAGTTCGAGCGGACCAAGCCCCATGCGAATGTGGGGACGATGGGTCATATCGATCATGGGAAGACGACGTTGACGGCGGCGATCTCGAAGGTGTTGGCGGAGCAGGATCCGACGCACAACTCGTTCACGGAGTTCGCGAACATCGACAAGGCGCCCGAGGAGCGTGAGCGGGGGATCACGATCAACATCTCGCATGTGGAGTACGAGACGGAGAACCGTCATTACGCGCATGTGGACATGCCGGGTCACGCGGATTACATCAAGAACATGATCACGGGTGCGGCTCAGGTGGATGGGGCGATCCTGGTGGTGTCGGCGGCGGATGGTCCGATGCCGCAGACGCGTGAGCATGTGTTGTTGGCTCGTCAGGTGGGTGTGCCGGCGATCGTGGTGGCGTTGAACAAGGTCGACATGGTCGATGACGAGGAGCTGCTCGATCTGGTGGAGCTCGAGGTTCGTGAGTTGTTGAGCGAGTACGAGTTCCCTGGTGATGATGTGCCGGTGGTGAAGGTGTCGGCGTTGAAGGCGTTGGAGGGTGACGAGGCGGCCAAGGCGCAGGTCTTGGAGTTGATGGCGGCGGTGGATGAGTTCATCCCGCAGCCTGAGCGTGAGACCGACAAGCCGTTCTTGATGCCGATCGAGGATGTGTTCACGATCACGGGTCGTGGCACGGTGGTGACGGGTCGGGTGGAGCAGGGTCGGATCAACACTGGTGACGAGATCGAGATCGTCGGGATTCGTCCGACGGAGAAGACGACGTGCACGGGTGTGGAGATGTTCCGCAAGTTGCTCGATGAGGGTCAGGCGGGGGACAACATCGGTGCGTTGTTGCGGGGCACGAAGCGTGAGGACGTGGAGCGTGGGCAGGTGCTCGCGAAGCCGGGTTCGATCACGCCGCACACCGAGTTCGAGGCGCAGACCTATGTGTTGACCAAGGACGAGGGTGGGCGTCACAAGCCGTTCTTCACGAACTATCGCCCGCAGTTCTTCTTCCGTACGACGGATGTGACGGGTCAGATCTCGTTGCCGGAGGGCACCGAGATGTGCATGCCGGGTGACAACACGACGATGACGGTGGAGTTGATCCATCCGATCGCCATGGAAGAGGGTTTGCGTTTCGCCATCCGTGAGGGTGGTCGTACCGTGGGCGCCGGCCGCGTCACCAAGATCATCAAGTAGGCCAGAGCGGTCTCGCTGTGGCGAACCGCAGGCCTCGTCCTACAATCCCCTCCGGCCCCGACGGGCCATCGCTGTCGGGTCGCGTACCCGACCAGGAGTCACCATGGCCAAGAACGAAAAGCGCGTGCAGGTCACCTTGGAATGCCAGGTCTGCAAGCGTCGCAACTACATCACGACCAAGAACAAGGTCAACGATCGCGAGCGCATCGAGCTCAAGAAGTACTGCCGCTGGGATCGGACGCACACCGCCCACAAGGAGACGCGCTGACGCTGCCCCGGCAGCGACGCGATGTGGTGGCGGGGCGTCCTGCGCCCGCCGGGATCGACGCCCGGCGCCCACGGACCTCGCCGACCCCCGACCTCGTGGCGCTGGTCGCGGCTGCCCGAGCGGGTGATCGGGGGGCCTTCGACGCGTTGGTCCGATCCACCTACGTCGAGACCTACACCCTCGCTCATCGTCTGACGGGCAACGCCGACGACGCCTGCGACGTCGTCCAGGAGGCCTACCTGCGGGCCTTCCGGTCCATCGAGGACTTCCGCGGCGAGGCCAAGTTCACGACCTGGCTCTACCGGATCACCGCGAACTGCGCGTCCACGCACCTGGGGCGCCGACGTCGGCACCGTCATGAGGAGCTGACCGACGACCTGTCGGTCGGCGACGGGCACCCCAGCCGGGATCCCGTCGGGCGGGCCGAGAACGGGGTGCTGCGCGACCGCCTCCAGGAGGCGCTCGAGTCGCTCCCCCCGCGCCTGCGGGCGGTGATCGTGCTGCGCGACGTGTACGACATGGCCCACGAGGCGATCGCCACCGAGCTCGGCATCACCGAATCGGCGGCCAAGGTGCGCCTGCACCGCGCCCGACGCAAGCTCCGCGACGTGCTCGTGCTGCACGACCCTGCCGACGAGGGCTCCAGTGCGGTGTGAACGCCTCGCCGCGCAGCTCCCCGGGCTCGTCGACGGGGGAGTGTCGCTCGACGAGCACCGCCGGGATCACCTGACGCACTGCCTGCGCTGCCAGGCCGACGTGGCGCGGTACCGCCGGCTCCGTCGCGAGCTCGGGGCCATGGCGGCGCACACGCTCGAACCGCCGGAGGAGTTGCTCGGCGCCGTCGCGTCGGGGCTGGCGGGCGGGTCCGCCTCGCCTGCGTCTCGCGATCATCGCCGCCGTGCGGCCTACATCGGCGGTCTGGCGGCCACGGCTGCCGGCGTGGGGGGCGCACTGGTGCTGGCGGCGCGGAGTCGACGTCTCGTCGGGTGACGGCGTGGAATTCGCCCACCTCGGGACCGGGGCCTAGGCTGTCGGGGACCGGACTGCCGGGGTCGGCCTCCGCGAGGTGCCTGCTACCCTGACCCGCCCGGGTAGGTAACCGAGGGCAGTAGCTCAACTGGTAGAGCACCGGTCTCCAAAACCGGCGGTTGGGGGTTCGAGTCCCTCCTGCCCTGCTCTGTACGTCCCCCAATCCCCCGTCCGTGGGAAGTCTCCCAAGTGGCTTTGAACCGTGAACAGAAGCGCAGGCTCCAGCGTCAGGGCGAACTCGGCCCCGACGGCGAGCCGCTGCGCACCAAGCGTGGCCCGCAGGCCGCTCGGCAGAAGGAACAGCGCACCAGTCCGCGCCAGTTCGCCCACGAGGTCCGTGCCGAGCTGCGCAAGGTGGCATGGCCCACCCGCTCCGAGACCCTCAACTACTCCCTGATCACCCTGATCACCCTCGTGATCTTCACCCTGTTCATCTTCGGGATCGACTGGGTGTTCTCCGAGCTCGTCCTCCGATTGTTCAACGCGAAATGACCTCTGTGACCGACGACACCCCCATCTCCACCGACGCCGACGCCGACCCCGGCACCGACGACGACACCGGCGCCGACGCCGCTGCCGTCGATGCCGTGCCCACCGCCGCCGACGCCCCGGGCGACGCCACCTCCGGCGCGGCCGACGCCGAGGTCCTCGACGCCGACGATCTGCTCGAGGCCGAGCGGCCCAAGCCGCAGAGCCCCTACGACCGTCCCGGCATGTGGTTCGTCGTGCACACGCAGTCGGGCTACGAGAAGAAGGTCAAGCAGAACCTCGAGGCTCGCATCTCCTCGATGAACATGGAGGAGACCATCCACGAGGTGGTCATCCCCATGGAGGACGTCGTCGAGTTCAAGAACGGCAAGAAGCAGGTCGTCCAGAAGAAGGTCTTCCCGGGCTACCTGCTCGTGCGCTGCGAGCTCGACGACGACTCGTGGTACGTCGTGCGCAACACCCCCGGCGTCACCGGCTTCGTGGGCCAGGGGGCCAAGCCCTCGCCCCTCAAGCGCAAGGACGTCGAGAGCTTCCTGCAGGTCAAGGTCGAGGGCGAGGATGCCGCGCCGAAGCGGGGCAAGCCCCGCATGGAGTACGAGATGGGCGAGACGGTCCGGGTCAAGGAAGGCCCCTTCGCCGACTTCTCCGGCGAGATCGTCGAGATCAACGAGGACCAGTTGAAGGTCAAGGTCCTCGTCAACATCTTCGGGCGTGAGACCCCCGTGGAGCTCGAGTTCACCCAGATCGCCAAGCTCTAGGCGAGCCCTCACTCCCTCTGCGGAGTTGTCACCGGCGGCGCGAACCGCCACCATGAACCCACCGCGATCGGCGATTCCCGCGCCGTGCGCCGACGAACGAACAAGCAAGGACATCATGGCGAAGAAGAAGGCGACGGCTGTCGTCAAGATCCAGATCCCGGCCGGGGCGGCCAACCCCGCACCCCCGGTCGGTACGGCGCTCGGCCCCCACGGCGTGGCGATCATGGACTTCTGCAAGGAGTACAACGCCAAGACCGAGGCCCAGAAGGGCACGATCGTGCCCGTCGAGATCACGATCTACGAGGACCGTTCGTTCTCGTTCATCCTCAAGACGCCGCCCACGTCCGTGCTCATCAAGCAGGCTGCAGGTCTCGACAAGGGGTCGCAGAACCCCTCCAAGGAGACCGCCGGGTCGATCACCGACGCCCAGGTGGCCGAGATCGCCCAGGTCAAGATGCCCGATCTCAACGCCAACGACCTCGACGCCGCCAAGCTGCAGGTCGCCGGCACCGCCCGCTCGATGGGCATCGACGTCGTCTGAGTCCACCGGCCCGACTCCGGGCCGATCACCGCTTTCGGGAGCACCTCGCCCGGGCGGCCGCCGCACCCCTCAGGGGTGCCTGACCCGAGGGAGCCGTCATGGCGAAGCATGGGAAGAAGTACAACGACGCGGCTCGCCGCTTCGATCGCAACCAGCTCCACACCTCACCCGAGGCCGTCGACCTGGTCAAGAGCCTGGCCCCGGCCTCGTTCGACGAGACCGTCGAGCTGTCCGTTCGCCTGGGTGTCGATCCCCGCAAGGCCGATCAGATGGTGCGCGGCACCGTGGGCCTCCCCTCCGGCACCGGCACCGACGTGCGCATCGCCGTCTTCGCCGCCGGCGACGCTGCCACCGCGGCGCGTGAGGCCGGCGCCGACATCGTGGGCGCCGACGATCTGATCGCTCAGGTCGAGGGCGGGATGCTCGACTTCGACGTGGCCATCGCCACGCCGGACCTCATGCCGCAGGTGGGCAAGCTGGGCCGGTTCCTCGGCCCGCGTGGGCTGATGCCGAACCCGAAGACCGGGACGGTGACCGCCGATGTCGGCAAGGCCGTGACCGACTTCAAGGGCGGCAAGGTCGAGTACCGCACCGACCGCAACGGCAACGTCCACGTCCCCATCGGCAAGGTCAGCTTCGATCGCGACGACCTCGGCGCCAACCTCCGGGCGGTGCTCGAGGAGCTCGAGAAGGCCAAGCCCGCCACCGCCAAGGGCCGGTACTTCCGTCGCGTGAGCCTCTCGTCCACGATGGGACCCGGCATCAAGATCGACGCCGCACGGATGCTCGACGAGGACGTCGTCGCCTCCTGAGGGCCGCTGGTCGCACCCTCCGGTTGGCCCTGCGGGGCCTGCACCGGTAGATTCACCGCTCGGCCTCCGGGCCCACAATCGAATCCTGCTCGCCGCAGACCTCCGGTCGCCCCTCGGGGCTCAATCGGCTCACCGCCACCCGGACGAGGCGCACGCTCTCCGCTCTCACGGGGTGTTCGCGCGTCGCCGCTGCGAACACCCCGTCGTCGTTCCCCGGCGACACCCCGGTACGTGCGTGCCGGTTCCCCACCTGCGCCAGTGGCGCAGGCCCATGGCGCTGCGGCGCCCAAGCGTTGAAAGGAGGTGCGATGGAGAACCCGAGACCAGAGAAGGTCGAGGTGGTGGAGGCCGTGAAGGCCCAGCTCGCCGGCTCCGACGCCGCCGTGCTGACCGAGTACCGCGGGATCAAGGTCGGCGAGCTCGCTGCCCTGCGGCGCTCGCTCGGTGAGGTCGGCGGCGAGTACCGCGTCTACAAGAACACCCTCGTGCGCATCGCCACCCGCGAGCTCGGCCTCGAGCTCGACGAGATGCTGACCGGACCGACGGCCATCGCCTTCGTCCCCACCGGCAGCAGCGACCCGGTGGCCGTGGCCAAGGCCCTGCGCGAGTTCGCGAAGGGCAACCCGAACCTGGTGGTGAAGGGCGGTCTCCTCGGAGAGACCCTCCTCGACGCCGACGGGGTGAAGGCCCTGGCCGACGTGGCCCCCCGCGAGGAGCTGCTCGCCCGGTTGGCCGGCCTGATGGCGGCGCCCATGCAGCGCTTCGCCGGGCTCCTGCAGGCCGTGCCTCGCGACTTCGCCTACGGGCTGGCCGCACTCATCGAACAAGGCGGCGCTCCCGGCGCCCCCGAGCCCGCCCCGGTCGTCGACACGCCCGAGGCCAGCACCGAGACCGTCGACGTCCCCGCCGACGAGACCGAGGTCGACGCTGCGGCGCCGACCGATGACCCTGCCGAGGCACCCGCCGCGGCCGACGACCCTGCCGAGGCACCCGCCGCGGCGGACACACCTGCCCCGGCTGAGGCCGGCGACGACACCCAGGAGAGCTGAATCATGGCCACCAAGGAAGACATCCTCGACGCCATCGCCAACATGAGCGTGCTCGAGTTGAGCGAACTGCTCAAGGAGTTCGAAGAGAAGTTCGGCGTCACGGCAGCCGCTCCGGCCGCCGCCGTCGCGGCCGCTCCGGCCGGAGGCGGCGGTGGAGAGGCCGCCGCGGAGGAGAAGGACGAGTTCGACGTCGTCCTCACCGCCGCCGGCGACAAGAAGATCCAGGTCATCAAGGAGGTGCGCTCGCTCACCAGCCTCGGTCTGAAGGAGGCCAAGGACCTGGTCGACGGCGCGCCGAGCACGGTGCTCGAGAAGGCCAGCAAGGAAGACGCCGAGAAGGCCAAGGAGGCCCTCGAGGCCGCCGGTGGTTCGGTGGAGCTCAAGTAGTCCGTTCGTTCCCGGCGCCGCCGTGCGGCGCCGTAGAGCTCGGTTGCCGGTGCTTTCCCTCACCGCCTGTTCGCAGGCGGTGCACGGGGAGGCACCGGCGCCGTTTTCCGCCCTCGCACCTCCTCGGGGGAGCGGCTCCGGACGGCTCGTGCCCACGCCGAACGGGGTTGATCCTTGACGATTCCGTCGTGA
>CAVQSE010000011.1:0-71597 GCA_963715425.1 uncultured Iamiaceae bacterium | reverse complement strand
TCGGTATCACGCCATGGGCGAGCGGTCCCTCGATCCAGGGCGGAGTCCGACCGACGAGGAGTTGGCTCGCATGGTCCGATCCGTCGACGAGGCGATGGCGAGCGGCGCACTCGGGTTCTCCACGTCACGCACCCGACGTCACGTCGCCCCCGACGGGCGCAACGTCCCGGGCACGTGGGCCGGTGAGGCGGAACTCGTGGCGCTGGCCGCCGCCGTCGGACGCCACGGACGGGGGTTCTTCGGTGCCGCCCCCCGCTTCGACGGCGACGGGCCCGGTGAGGACAGGGCCCGGTCCGAGGTCGACGTGATGGCGGCCATGAGCCGAGCCGCCGGCCGGCCCGTTCACCTTCAACCTGACCAACACCTTCGCCGACCCCGACCTGTGGCGACAGACGCTGGCCTTCGTGGCCGACGCCAACGCCGCCGGTGCCGATCTGAGGCCCCAGACCACGTCGCGCGGCATCGGGGTGATCTTCGCCCTCGACCACGTGACGCCGTTCGACCATCGGCCGGGCTGGGCGGCGCTGGCCGGCGCATCGATGGCCGAACGCATGACGGCACTGCGTGATCCCGGTCGGCGGGCGCAGCTCGTCGAGGGCGGCGACGGCCCTGGCGGCCTCGAGCCGTGGCGGGAGTTCTTCGTGCTGACGCCCGACCGTGGTGCCCGCTACGACTGCGCCCCCGCGGACAGCCTCGCCGCGCACGCCGAGCGAGCGGGCACCTCGGCCGTCGAGGCCTACGTCGATCTGTGCCTGGCCACCGACGGCGCCGTCATCCTCAACTGGCCGGTGCTCAACCAGGACTTCGACGTCATCGCCGAGATGCTCGCCGACCCCCTGGTCATGATGGGGCTGGCCGACGCCGGCGCGCACGTCGGCCAGATCCTCGATGCCAGCCAGCCCACGTTCTTCCTGTCCTACTGGGTGCGTGAACGGGGACTCGTCGGGATCGGCGAGGGGGTGCGCCGCCTGACATCGGACACCGCAGCGTTCGCCGGCCTACGCGACCGGGGCGCGCTGCGCCCGGGGGCCAAGGCCGACGTGAACGTGCTCGACCTGGACGCGCTGCACCTGCCCCTGCCCACCTTCGCCCGTGACTTCCCCGGTGGAGCCGGGCGTTTCGTCCAGCGGGCCGAGGGCTACGCGTGGACCATCGTGAACGGGGAGGTCTTCATGGTCGACGGCGAGCACACGGGCGCGCTGGCCGGGCAACCACTTCGCTCCGGTTGACGGCCGTCTGCGTGGGTGGCGTGGTCAGGGCCGGGGAGCGCGGCCGGCGTCGACCGGCGGCGCTGGCGCCAGGCCACCGCCGTGGCGAACGCCGCGCCGGCCAGGAGGGCCACGACGGCTCCGAGCAGCACCCGTACCGGCCAGAGCAGGCCTCCTCCGGCGCCGATGACGGCCCACACCATGGCGCCGGCGAAGAAGGCGGCGCCGGCGGCGCGTGGGCTCACCCGGAGCCGAACCTCCGACGAGCGCACCGACACCGAGCGCCACCAGGGGCAACAGCACGAGGCTGAAGGCGCCGAGGCGCAGGGCCCACGCCACGACCGGCACGCCGACACCGCAGACCAGGCCGATCAGGGCACAGGCGCCCAGGCCGCGGGTCCGTGCCGGTGACGATGACGGCTGAGGGCGGGGAGGGCATCCACGTTCCCAGTGTGCCCGCCCGGCGGCCGACACCGCACGCGGCCGTGGTTCCTGAAGTTCGCGGCCGGTCGGCCGGTGCGCCATCCGGCCGACCACCGTTCCCCTCGACCGCCCGTCCGGGGGACGACTGGTAGGTTCGCCCGCCTATGCGACTGGCAGTGCTGGCCTCGGGAAGCGGGACGATCCTCGATGCCATCGTGTCGGCCGACCTCCCCGTCGCCCTCGCCGTCGTCGACCGTCGTTGCGGGGCCGAGGACGTCGCCGCCAGCCACGGCGTGGCCTGCGAGATCGTCGAGCGCAAGAGCTACGGCCGCGACTTCGACCGCGACGGGTACACCGCCGAGCTGGTCGGGGTCCTGCGCGGGTGGGACATCGACCTGGTGGCCATGGCCGGCTTCGGGACCATCCTCGGAGCGGGGATCTTCGAGGCCTTCCCGGAGCGCATCGTGAACACCCATCCCGCGCTGTTGCCGGCGTTCCCCGGTTGGCACGGTGTCGCCGATGCCCTGGCCTACGGCGTGAAGGTCACCGGCTGCACCGTCCACGTCGCCACCGAGGAGGTCGACGCCGGCCCGATCCTGGCCCAGGAGGCCGTGCCCGTGCTGGCCCGACGACACCGTCGAGTCGCTCCACGAGCGCATCAAGGGCGTCGAACGGCGCCTGTACGTCCAGACGATCGCTGAGATCCTCGAGAGGGGGAGTGTCCGGTGAGGGCTCTTCTGTCCGTGTACGACAAGGCCGGTGTGGTCGATCTGGCCCGAGGTCTCCACGACCTCGGTTGGGACCTGGTCTCCAGCGGCGGCACCGCACGCGCCATCGCCGACGCCGGCGTGCCCGTGACCGACGTGGCCGAGCTGACGGGCGTGCCGGCCATCCTCGGTCACCGGGTGGTCACGCTGCACCCGAAGGTGCACGGCGGCATCCTGGCCGACCCCACCGACCCCGAGCACCGAGCCGACATGGCCGAGTACGGCATCGAGCCCTTCGAGCTCGTCGTGGCCAACCTCTACCCGTTCTCGGCGGAGCCGTCGATCGAGCTCATCGACATCGGCGGCCCGACGCTGGTGCGCGCCGCCGCCAAGAACCACGCCTTCGTCGGCATCGTCACCGACCCGAGTCGGTACGGCCAGGTGCTCGCCGAGCTCGCCGAGTCGCGGCGCGCTGTCCGAGCGGACCCGTCGTCGACCTCGCTCGTGCCGCGTTCGCCCACACCGCGGCCTACGACGCCGAGATCGTGGCCTGGTTCGATGCCGGACGTCCGGCGGCCGCCGCCGACGCCACCTCGGCCGACCCGGCGACCGCCCGAGCCACGGAGCTGCCGGAGACGCTCTCGCTCACGCTGCGACCGCGCCCAGGTCCTGCGCTACGGCGAGAACCCCCATCAGGTGGGTGCCCGCTACACGACCGTCGGGGAGCAGGGCTGGTGGGAGGGCGCCGTCCAGCACGGCGGCAAGGAGATGAGCTACCTCAACGTCTACGACACCGAAGCGGCCTGGCGGCTGGTGCACTCCCTCGGGTGAGGGCCCGGCCGCCGTCGTCATCAAGCACGCCAACCCGTGCGGCGTCGCCGTGGGCGGCGACATCCTCTCCGCCTACACCAGAGCCCACGAGTGCGATCCGGTGTCGGCCTTCGGCGGCATCGTGGCCCTCAACCGACCGGTGACCCTCGACGTGGCCGAGGCCATCGCCCCGGTGTTCACCGAGGTGCTGGTGGCTCCCGGGCTACGACGCCGACGCCCTCGCCCGGCTGCAGGAGAAGAAGAACCTCCGACTGCTCACCGCGACGGCACCCGGACCCGCCGGGCTGTCGCTGCGCCCGGTCGACGGCGGCTACCTCGTGCAGACCCCCGATCCGGTCACCGTCGACCGGGCCGCCTGGTCGGTCGTGACCGAGGCCGTCCCCACCGAGGCGCAGTGGGCCGACCTCGAGCTGGCCTGGCGGGTCGTGGCCAAGGTCACCTCCAACGCCATCGTGCTGGTGAAGGACGGTGCGGCGGTCGGCATCGGGTGCGGCCAGCAGAACCGTCGCGACGCCGGCCACCTCGCCGCGCTGAAGGCCGACGGCCGGGCCGCCGGCGGCGCGTACGCCTCCGATGCCTTCTTCCCGTTCCCCGACGGCCTCGACGCCGCCGCCGAGGCCGGTGCGTCCTGTGTGATCCAGCCCGGGGGATCGGTCCGCGACGCCGAGGTCATCGCCGCTGCCGACGCCCAGGGGCTGGCCATGGTCTTCACCGGCGAACGCCACTTCCGCCACTGACCGCGTCGACCCCACCGAACGTGAGCCGATCGCGGTCCGGAGCCCGCAGAACGACGCACCGTTCGACGGTGAGGGAGGACGGATGATCGACATGGATGCTCCCGACAGCCCGGTGACGGGCTTCTCCCACGTGCAGCTGCGGGTCGGCGACGTCGAGGCCTCCCGACGCTGGTACTGCACCGTGCTGGGCATGGAGGTGCTGGTCGAGCTCCCCGACACCGTGGCGTTGCGCAACCGGGCGGCGCGCCTCGTGGTCGTGCTGTCGCCGGCGACGACGCTGGACGGCGCCACGTCGCCGCTCGACCACCTGGCCTTCGCCGTGCCCGACGGTCCATCGCTCGAGCGCTGGGCCGACCACCTCGCGGCCAACGGCATCGCCCACGACGGTGTCGTGTCGGAGCTGGGCAAGCCGTCGTTGCCGCTGCGCGACCCCGACGGCAACGCCATCGAGCTGGTGGCTCCCGCCCCCCGCTGAGACCGGTCGGTCAGGGGAGGAACGACAACAGGTCGTGACCCGACCTGGCCAGGAGCTGTGCCGCGAGGTCGAGGGGCAGGCCGACCACGTTGCTGGGGTTGCCGTGGATGCTGCGCACGAACATCCCGCCGGCACCCTGCAGCGCGTAGCCGCCGGCCTTGTCGTAGGGCTCGGGGCCGGAGACCCACCACTCGACCCACTCGGGTGGGAGCTCGGCCAGGGTGACGTCGGTGGTGGCGACGCCGGCGAGGATCGACGGCCGGACGGCCTCGACGCCGTCGAACCAGACGACGGCCACGCCGGTGTGCACCTGGTGGGTGCTCCCCGAGAGCCGGGCCATGAGATCGAGGGCCTCGGCGCGGTCGGCGGGCTTGCCGAGCAGGTCGCCGTCGAGGTCCACGGTGGTGTCCGCGGCGAGCACCACCGCGCCGGGTCGGGCCGCCACCAGCGCCTTCTCGACGGCCAGGCGCTCGACGTAGGCCGGTCCGTCCTCGCCCGCACGGATCGATTCGTCGATGTCGGACGGGGCGGACCTCGAAGCGGACTCCCACCTCCTCCAGGATCTCCCGGCGACGGGGCGAACCCGACGCCAGCACGAGCACGGCGCCGCCCGTGGAGTCGGCGTCGCTACCCACCGCTGACAGCCGCTTCGGCGCGGCGGTCGGGCACGGCCGTGGCCTCGGCGTCGAGCCACCCCTCGGGCACCACGACCGGGTGGGGACCGGCCTGGGTGCCGCGGGGCCGTCGATCGGCGTCGGGGTCCTGCGCGAGGGTCGGGTCGAGCGCGTCGAGACGGGCCTCCAGCTCGGCCAGGCTCATGTCGGCCATCAGGCCGCGGCGTGCCTCGCCACCGACGGCGAAGCCGGTGAGGTACCAGCCGAGGTGCTTGCGCATCTGGGGGACGGCCCGGTCCGGGCCCACGGCGTCGGCCAACAGGCGGGCGTGCCGGCGGGCCACCGCCACGACCTCGCCGAGCCGCGGAACGGCGGGCGCGGGCCGACCCCGGAAGGCCGCATCGAGCTCGGCGAAGAACCACGGCCGCCCGAGGCACGCTCGCCCCACCACGACCCCGTCGCAGCCGGTCGTGGCCATCATCGCCAGCGCGTCGTCGGCCACCCACACGTCGCCGTTGCCCAGGACCGGTACCGCACCGTCGACGGCGTCGACGAGCTCGGCGATGGCCGACCAGGAGGCCCTGCCCGAGTAGCGCTGCTCGGCGGTTCGGGCGTGCAGGGCCACGGCGGCCACGCCGGCGTCGACCGCCGAGCGCGCCGCCCCGAGGTAGGTGAGCCGCTCGTCGTCGAGGCCCGTGCGCATCTTGACCGTGACGGGCGTCGTCCCTGCGGCGCTCACGGCGGCGGCCACGACCTGTGCGAACAGCCTCGGGCGGGCGGGGAGGGCGGCCCCGCCGCCGTGGCGGGTCACCTTCGGTGCCGGGCAACCGAAGTTGAGGTCGACGTGGTCGACGTGCCCGTCGCCGACGAGGCGGCGCACCGCCTCGGCGACGACGGTGGGGTCGGTGCCGTAGAGCTGGATCGATCGGGGCGACTCGTCGCGGTCGAACGCGGCCAGCTGCCAGGACTTCTCGCCGTCCTCGACCAGGCCTCGCGCGTTCACCATCTCGCTCACGAAGAGGCCGCCCCCGAACTCCCGGCACAGTCGGCGGAACGATCGGTTGGTGATGCCCGCCATCGGTGCCAGCACCACGGGGACGTCGAGCGCGAGGGGTCCGATCCTGAGCGGCTCGGTGGTGACGGTGGCCGGTGCGGCGGAGGGGGGCATGACGGCCACGAGGGTAGGGTCGGCGGCCATGACAGCGCAGGTCCTGGACGGCGAAGCAGTGGCAGCGGGCATCAAGGCCGACCTCGCGGGACGGGTCGACGCCCTGCGCTCCGCGGGTGTCACGCCCGGGCTCGGCACCGTGTTGGTCGGCGACGACGGGCCGTCGGCGAACTACGTGTCGATGAAGCACCGTGACTGCGAGGCGCTGGGCATCACCTCCCACCACGCCCATCTCCCGTCCGATGCCACCCAGGACGACGTGCTCGAGGTCGTGGCCCGCTTCAACGCCGACCCCGCGGATCGATGCCTACCTGATGCAGTACCCGTTCCCGAAGCACCTCGACTTCGAGGCCGCCCTGCTCGCCGTCGATCCGGCCAAGGACGTCGACGGCCTCCACCCGGTGAACCTCGGGCGCCTGGTGCAAGGGGTCGACGGGCCGCTTCCCTGCACTCCCGCGGGCATCCAGGCGCTGCTCGTCCACCACGAGGTCCCCATCGCCGGCCGGCACGTCGTCATCGTGGGACGGGGCCTCACCATCGGGCGCCCCCTGGCCAACCTGTTGACCCTGAAGCGGCCCCACGCCAACGCCGCCGTCACGGTGGTGCACACCGGTGTGGCCGACCTCGGTGCCTACACCCGTCAGGCCGACATCCTCGTGGCTGCCGCCGGGTCCCCTGGTCTGATCACCGCCGACATGGTCAAGCCGGGTGCCGCGGTCGTCGCCGCCGGCGTGTCCTTCGAAGGCAAGAAGCTCGTCTCCGACGTGGCCGACGACGTGGCGGAGGTCGCCGGGTGGCTCTCGCCGCGCATCGGCGGGGTGGGCCCGATGACCAGAGCGATGCTGCTGGTCAACACGGTGGACGCGGCCGAGCGACGACCCGCCCCGTAGCCTGGCGCCACATGGCCAAGATCGCCGACCTCCTCGCTGCCGGACCCACCTGCTCGTTCGAGTTCTTCCCCCCGAAGACCGACGAGGCCGCTCGCGACCTCGAGAAGACGATCGGCGAGCTCGCCGCGCTCCGGCCGTCCTTCGTGTCGGTGACCTACGGTGCCGGCGGCTCGACCCGGGACCGCACCCGTGACGTCGTGATCCACATCGAGCGCGACGCCGGCGTCACGGCCATGGCCCACCTGACCTGTGCGGCGCACACCCGCCGGCAACTCGTCGACCTCCTGGTGGAGTACCGCGACGCCGGCATCACCAACATCCTCGCCCTCGCCGGCGACCCGCCGCTCGACGACGACGGCCGCCCCGACGACACCGTCGTCGACGAGTTCGAGTACGCCCTCGATCTGGTGCGCCTCGTGCGGGAGGTGGGCGACTTCTCGATCGGCGTCGCCGCCCACCCCGAGGGTCACCCCCGGTCGCCGGACCTCGCCTCGGATCGTCGCCACCTCGCCGCGAAGCTGGCCGAGGCCGACTTCGGGATCACCCAGTTCTTCTTCGAGGCCGGGCCGTATCTCCGGATGATCGACGAGCTGGCGGCGCTGGGTTGTCACAAGCCGGTGCTCCCGGGGATCATGCCGGTCACCAACGCCACCCAGGTGGCTCGCTTCGCGAAGCTGGCCGGCGCCGAGTTCCCGCCGCACCTGGCCGCCCGATTCGACGCCGTGTCCGCCGACGCAGAGGCCGTGCGAGCGCTGGGCGTGGAGCTGGCCACCGATCTCTGCCGGGAGCTCCTCGACGCCGGCGTGCCCGGCCTGCACTTCTACACGCTGAACCGCTCGACGGCGACACGCGACATCGCGACCAACCTCGGGTTGCCCGGCACGCGCTGAGGCCCCCGGCCGCGCTCCCGGTGGGCCGTCGGTCCGGATCGTGGCAGGATGCCGACGGTGCCCCTGGCTGACGGGCACCACTTCACTGGCGCGCCACCGGAAGCTCACATGCCGACACCGCACACCATCATCTACACCTGGACCGACGAGGCCCCGGCGCTGGCCACGGCCTCGCTGCTCCCCGTCGTCGAGGCGTTCACCTCCGTCGCCGGCGTCGACGTCGAGGTGCGTGACATCTCCCTCGCGGCACGGGTCCTGGCGGCCTTCCCCGAGTCGTTGTCGTCCGAGCAGCGGGTCTCCGACGATCTCGCCGAGCTCGGCGAGCTCGTCACCCGACCCGAGGCCAACGTCATCAAGCTCCCCAACATCTCGGCCTCGGTCCCGCAGCTCAAGGCGACCATCGCCGAGCTCCAGGCCAAGGGCCTCGGCGTGCCGGACTACCCGGACGAGCCCTCCGACGACGCCGAGCTCGAGGTCAAGGCCCGCTACGACAGGATCAAGGGCTCGGCGGTCAACCCGGTGCTGCGGGAGGGCAACTCCGATCGTCGGGCACCGGCGTCGGTGAAGGCGTTCGCACGCAGCCACCCCCACTCGATGGGGGCCTGGTCGCCGGACTCCGAGACCCACGTCGCCACGATGTCCGAGGGGGACTTCCGATCCAACGAGCAGTCGGTCACCGTGGCGCGCCCCGGGTCGGTGCGCGTCGAGCTGACCGACACCGCCGGTGACGTGACGGTCCTCGTCGACGCCCTCCCCGTGGAGCGCGGCGAGATCCTCGACGCCACCTTCATGAGCGTGCGGGCCCTCAGGCAGTTCCTGGCCGAGCAGATGATCGACGCCCGCCGTCTCGGGGTGCTGTTCTCGCTGCACCTGAAGGCCACCATGATGAAGGTCTCCGATCCGATCATCTTCGGCCACGCCGTCACGACCTACTTCTCCGAGGTGTTCGAACGTCACGGCGCGACCCTCGATCGACTCGGCGTCGACCCCGACGACGGGTTGGCCGACCTGTTGGCGCGCATCAGCGAGCTCACCGACACCGAGCAGACCGAGATCGAGGCCGACATCGCCAAGGCCATGGCCACCGGCGCCCACCTGGCCATGGTCGACAGCGACCGCGGCATCACCAACCTCCACGTCCCGAGCGACGTCATCGTCGACGCGTCCATGCCGGCCATGATCCGCACGTCGGGCCAGATGTGGAACGCGCAGGGCGAGCAGCAGGACACGAAGGCCGTGATCCCCGACTCGAGCTACGCCGGCGTGTACGCCGCGGTCATCGACGACTGCCGGGTCCACGGCGCCTTCGACCCGGTGACCATGGGGACGGTGCCCAACGTCGGCCTCATGGCCCGCAAGGCCGAGGAGTACGGCTCGCACGACAAGACCTTCGAGGTCGCGGCGACGGGCACCGTGCGGGTGATCGACGACAGCGGCGCCGTCCTCCTCCAGCACCACGTGGAGGAAGGCGACATCTGGCGGGCCTGCCAGACCAAGGACGCCCCCGTCCGCGACTGGGTGGCGTTGGCCGTCAACCGCGCCCGGGCCACCGGTGCCCCCGCCGTGTTCTGGCTCGACGAGGGCCGGGCCCACGACGCCCAGGTCATCGCCAAGGTGCGGCGCTACCTCGCCGACCTCGACACCGAGGGACTCGACATCCGGATCCTCGCCCCCGTCGAGGCCACCCGGCTGTCGATCGAGCGCGCCCGACGGGGCGAGGACACGATCTCGGTGACCGGCAACGTGCTGCGCGACTACCTCACCGACCTCTTCCCCATCATGGAGCTCGGGACCAGCGCCAAGATGCTGTCCATCGTGCCGCTGATGGGCGGTGGCGGCCTGTTCGAGACGGGCGCGGGCGGGTCGGCCCCGAAGCACGTGCAGCAGTTCGTCAGGGAGAACCACCTCCGGTGGGACTCCCTCGGGGAGTTCCTGGCGCTGGCGGCGTCGCTCGAGCACCTCGCCACCGTCGGGGACAACCCCACCGCCCAGGTGCTGGCCGACACGCTCGACCGGGCCACCGGCCGGATCCTCGACGAGGGTCGGTCGCCGTCGCGCAAGGTCCACGAGATCGACGACCGGGGCACCCACTTCTTCCTCGCCCTCTACTGGGCCCGCGAGCTGGCCGACCAGACGGTCGACCCGGATCTCGCCTCCCGGTTCCGGGTGGTGGCGACCGAGCTCGGTGCGGCCGAGGCGGCCGTCGTCGCCGAGCTCGAAGCCGTGCAGGGCCACCCGGTCGACATCGGGGGCTACTACTTCCCCGATCGGGCCCTCGTCGACGCGGCGATGCGTCCCAGCTCGACCTTCAACGAGATCCTGGATCGGCTCCGGCTCACGTCCTGATCCCCGGGCCTACGCTGGTGCGGCCATGACCACCGTCGCGCCGACCGTGACCGCCCCGACCCGCGTGACGGGCGTGCCGCGGCGCGGCGCACGGCTCCTGCGCCGGTACGTGCGGGCCTATCCGTTCGTGTTCCTGGTGTCGATCACGGGGGCGATCGTCTACGCCGCCGCCGCCGTGGGCACCACGGTCGTGCTGGGACGGGTCACGAACTCCGTGATCATCCCGGCCTTCGACGAGGGCCAGGTCGACGGCGCCGCGGTGCTCGGCGGGGCCGTGGCGCTGCTGGCCGTCGGCCTGCTGCGTGGATCGACCATCGTCATGCGGCGCTACTTCGCCGCGCTGCTCACGTTCCGCACCCAGCGCGACTGGCGGCGCAAGCTCACCCGGGTCTACCTCGACGCTCCCCTCAGGTTCCACAAGGACACCCCCACCGGGCAGCTGCTGGCCCACGCCGACAACGACATCATCGCCTCCACGGAGGTCCTGAACGCCCTGCCGTTCAGCCTCGGGGTCGTCACCTTGGTGGTGTTCGCCGTCATCAGCCTGGCCACGGTCGACTGGATGCTCATGGGCGTCGCCGTCCTGCTGTTCCCCGCGCTGGCCCTCGTCAACCGGCTCTACACCTCCCGCGCCGAGGTGCCGATCGGCGTGGTGCAGGAGCGCGTCGGTGAGGTGTCGACGATCGCCCACGAGAGCTTCGACGGGTCGCTGGCCGTGCGCACCCTGGGCCGCTCCGACGCCGAGATCGAGCGGCTCGATGCCGCCGCCGACCGGCTCCGGGTCGCGCGGCTCGACGTGGGGCGCATCCGGGCCACGTTCGAGCCGGTGATCGACGCGCTCCCCAACCTGGGGATCGTCGCGCTCCTGGTCATCGGCGCCTGGCAGGTGTCGTTGGGCCGCATCGACGTCGGCCAGGTGGTGCAGGCCACGGCCCTGTTCGGGTTGTTGGCCTTCCCGATGCGGGTGATCGGGTTCTTCCTCCAGGAGCTGCCGCGTGCGGTGGTCACGAGTGAGCGGCTCGATCGGGTGATGACCACGCCGGCGGAGCCGACACCCGACCCGGCCGATCTGACCGCGTTGCCCGACGGCCCGCTCGACCTCGAGCTCGACGGCGTCACCTTCGCCCACGGTGAGGATCCGCCCGTGCTCGACGAGGTGTCGCTGCGCATCGGCCCCGGGGAGGTGGTGGCCCTCGTGGGCGCCACCGGCTCGGGGAAGTCCACGTTGTGCGAGTTGCTCCCGCGGCTGCTCGACCCCGATGCCGGCGTGGTCCGCCTCGGCGGTGTCGACCTGCGAACGGCCGACCCCGACGCCGTGCGGTCGGCCGTGGCCCTGGTCTTCCAGGAGACCTTCCTGTTCGCCGACACGGTCCGGGAGAACGTGACGCTGGGCGAGGGCGTCGACGACCACGACCTGGTCGGCGGCGGCATCGGTGGCTCACGCCGAGGGCTTCGTCGAGCATCTGCCGAGGCACTGGGACACCGAGCTCGGAGAGCGGGGTGTGACCCTGTCGGGTGGTCAGCGCCAGCGGCTGGCGCTCACCCGCGCCCTGCTGCGGCGCCCTCGGGTGCTGGTCCTCGACGACGCCACGAGCGCCGTCGACCCGACCATCGAAGCGGCGATCCTCCACGATCTGCGGGCCACGTTGGCCTGCACCACACTCGTCGTGGCCCACAGGCTCTCGACCATCGAGCTGGCCGATCGGGTCATCCACCTGGCCGACGGTCGGGTGGTCGGCACCGGCTCGCACGACGAACTGGTGGCGAACGACCCGGCCTACGTCCGGCTCGTGCGGGCCTACGCCGACGGGGAGAGCGCGTGACCGTCGCTCCTCCCGACCGGCACGAGCGACCCGACGGCGACGGGCACGACGAGATGCTCGCCTTCGAGCACGCCGAGGCGTTCGACGACCCGACCGGACACATCCAGGCGACCGCGTCGTGCGACCCGGCTCCGGCCGGTGACGGCATCCTGGGTGCCGGAGCGATGGCCGTGCTGCGCCGCGGGCTGCGTGAGAGCCCCGAGCTGCGCCGAGGCCTGTGGCTCACCGTCCTCTTCGCGGTGCTCTCTGCTGTCGGTCGGCTCACCATCCCGGTTCTCGTGCAGCAGGTGGTCGACAAGGGCCTCCTGGCCGACGAGGGCTTCCAGGCCGATGTCGTCTTCGGCATCTGCGGGGTCGGTGCCGTCATCATCCTGGTCGTGGCGGTCCTGAGCCGCTTCACCTACCTGCGTCTCGTGGCGGCCGCCGAGGCGATGCTGCGGTCGCTGCGGGTGCGGGCGTTCGCCCACGTCCACCGGCTCTCCGCCGCCGACCACGACGAATCGCGGCGGGGCGAGCTGACCTCCAGGGTCACCAGCGACATCGAGACCATCGCCCGCTTCGCCCAGTACGGCGCCGTGGCCTGGATCGTGAACTCCGTGGTCATCCTCGGCACGTTGATCGTGATGGCCTTCTACGCCTGGCAGCTGGCGTTGCTGACCGTGCTCATCGCGGTCCCGTCTGCTGCCCACCTTCCGCTACATGCAGCGTCGGCAGCTGGTGGCCTACGGAGTGGTGCGAGATCGCGTCTCGGAGACCATGGGCGAGGTGTCCGAGGCGGTCCAGGGAGCCGCCGCCGTGCGGGCCTACGGTCTGCGCCGGCGGTCGCTGGCCCGCCTCGACGGCGCCACCGACCGCCAGTACCGCGCCGAGATGAGCGCGGCCCGTTGGTTCGCCTTCATGTTCCCCCTGGGGGACGCGTTCGGCGCCGTCACCCTCGCAGCGGTCGTCGGGGTGGGTGTGTGGTGGGGGCCGGGGTGGGGCCTGAACGCCGGTGGGCTGCTGGCCTGCCTGTTCCTGGTGCAGCTCATCCTGGGTCCGGTGGGGGAGCTGGGCGAGGTCCTCGACCAGACGCAGACCGCGATCGCGGGTTGGCGTCGCGTCTTCGATCTGCTCGACCAGCCCATCGACGTCGTCGAACCCGATCCCGGGCACGACCTCCCCGCAGGCGCGCTCGACGTGTCGGTCGAGGCGATCGGCTTCCGGTACCGCACGGGCCCGCCGGTGCTGCGTGACGTGTCGGTGGCGGTGCCGGCGGGGACCTCGGTGGCCGTGGTGGGCGAGACCGGGTCGGGGAAGACCACGTTCGCCCGCCTCCTGGTCCGTCTGGCCGACCCCACGGCAGGCCGGATCGTGGTCGGCGGCGTGGATCTGCGGGAGGTGGCACCGTCCTCGCGCCACCTTCGGATCCGCCTGGTGCCGCAGGAGGGCTTCGTCTTCGACACCTCGCTCATCGAGAACATCCGCATGGGACGATCCGGTGCGACCGACGCCGACGTCGCCACGGCGGTGGCCGACCTGGGGCTGTCCTCGTGGGTCGAGGGCCTCCCCGAGGGCCTGCGCACCGAGGTCGGCGAGCGGGGCGAGAACCTCTCGGTGGGGGAGCGCCAGCTCGTGGCGCTGGCCCGGGCCCACCTGGGCGACCCCGGGCTCCTGGTGCTCGACGAGGCCACCAGCGCGGTGGACCCGCGCACCGAACGGTCGTTGACGACCGCGCTGCAACGGCTGGCCGAGGGTCGAACCACCTTCAGCGTGGCCCATCGGCTGTCGACCGCCGAGGCCGCCGACCTCGTGCTCGTCTTCGACGCGGGCGTCCTGGTCGAGCGGGGCGCCCACGCCGAGTTGGTCGCCCTCGGTGGTCGCTACGCCGCGCTGTACGAGAGCTGGCTCGGCAACACGGGCCAGACGAGCCACGCTCGATCCCGGGTAGGTCAGCCGCGGTAGCGTCCACGCGCATGGCGAGCGCCGAGTTCCATGCCCTGGCCGAGCGGATGGCGGCAGCACCGCCGCCGCCGCCCTGACGAGACGCTGCCCGAGCAACGGGCGCGGATCGATGCGCTCATGAGCCAGATGCCGTTGGCGGCGGGCATCGTGGCCGTCGAGGGCGCGTCGGCGGGGTCGCCGGCCATCGAGTGCCTGCCCGAGACACCGGACGGCTCGGGGGACGACTCGTCGCTGCCGGTGGTCCTGTACCTGCACGGTGGGGGCTTCCGCATCGGCCTCGGCGCTGGCCTACCGGGCCTACTGTCGCACCTGGCGGCCGTCATCGGTGCCCGGGTCGTGACGATCGACTACCGCCTGGCTCCGGAGCACCCGTACCCGGCCGCCCTCGAGGACGTCGTGAGCGCCGTACCGGGCGTTGCTCGACGAAGGTGTGCGCGCCGAGCCGGCTCGTGGTCGCCGGCGATTCGGCCGGGGGCGGGCTGGTGGCCTCGCTGGTGCTGTCCGCCCGCGCCGAGGGCCTCCCGCTGCCCGCCGGGGTGGTCTGCTCCTCGCCGTGGGTCGACCTGACCGTGCCGGCCACCAGCTACGACGACCAACGCCGACACCGATCGCCTCTTCTCGCTCGAGTCGGCGACGAGCCGTGGCCACTACCTCCTCGACGGCCACGATCCCGGCCGATCCGCTGGTGTCGCCGATCTTCGGCGACTGGTCGGGCGCCCCGCCGATGCTGGTGCAGGTGGGTGACGTCGAGGTCCTGCTCGACGATGCCCTCCGGCTCGCCGCCCGAGCCAGCGACGCCGGGGTCGACGTCACGCTCCACGTCGAGCCGGAGATGCCCCACATCTGGCCGATGAGCTATCCCGCGTTCCCCGAGGCGGTCGCCGCCGTCGAGGAGATCGCCGCCTTCGTCCGCCGCGTGACGGGAGCCGGCCCGGGCTGAGCCTCGTCGGCTCGCGGTGACGGGGCCCGGCCGCGTGACTCCCGGGTGACGACGGCGGCGCCGTCGCGGATCGCCTCGGCGACGTGCAGGATCTCGGCGGCCGAACGCCCTGGAGCGAAGCCGGTGGCGGTGAGGGCCGCCACGACCGTGCCGTCGACGTCGAACACCGGCGCGGCCACGACCCCGATGTCGTAGGTGCGGCCCGCCTCGAGGCCCTCGACGGCGTAGGGGCCTGCGGCGAGGGCGGCCAGCAGGTCGGTGAGGTCCGAGCGCAGGTCGTGGCGACCCGGCACGTCGGCGAGGTCGGATGCGGCCGTCCCGAGCGCGCGTTGGAGCTCGGAGGCGGCGGCGACGGTGTACCCCCGCTGGCGGGTGAGCTCGAGGCTGGCCCGGTGCCGCGCATCACGCGAGGGTGACGCGCCGGGTCGCGCGCCAGCCACGCGTCGATCTCGGGGTCGTCGCTCCACGCCAGGAACACCGCACCGAGGGGGGGCACCAGCGGCACCCGTTCGCCCTCGCGCAGGTCGGGTCCGTACGGCGAGGTCGCGCCGGCTCTCGCGAGGAAGATGATCTCGTCGCTGGTCGCCGCGCTCACCACGATCTCGGTGCCGAGCTGTCGGGCCAGCGACGGCGCGCGCTCCACGGCGCGCCGGATGCCGGCGGAGGTGTCGAGGGCCACGATCCCGGCCGCGACGAGCGCCGGTCCGAGGCCGTAGGTGCGGCTGACCGGGTGGCGGCGCACGTAGCCCGCTCGATTCGAGGGTGGCGAGCACGGCGTGGGCGGAGCCGAGGCTCATGTCGGTGCGCCGGACGATCTCGGAGAGGGTGAAGGGCTGGCCCGGGTGGGCGACCAGCAGGTCGACGACCTGCAGGGCACGTCGGGCGGCGGGGGCGGGACGGGCCACGGGACCTCGTTGACGTCGTCGGAGCGGTGCCCTAGTCTCTAGCAGAGCGAAAGCTATTTCGCAATAGCGAAATAGCGGGCGCGAGATCACTGCGGCCGTGGGGATCGCCGAGGCCGCCGCGGCGAACGAACCGGCTCCGCACCGCCGACACCACCGAGGGGAACCATCACCGTGAAGCTCGACCTGCTCTACGAGTTCCAGCCCAAGATCGGGCCGTGGCCCGAGCCCTTCCCGCACGGCCAGATGAACGCCGAGCAGGCCTGCTACGACGAGGCCATCGAGGAGATCCGCTTCGCCGACACCCTCGGCTTCAACACCGTGTGGTGCGTCGAGCACCACTTCCGTGACGGCCGCTCGGCCTGCCCGAGCAACGAGGTGGTGCTGGGCGCGCTCTCCACCATCACCGAGAACCTGCGCCTCGGCTTCGGCGTGAGCCTCATGCCGCCGGGCTTCCAGCACCCGGCCCGCGTGGCCGAGAAGGTGGCCACCGTCGACGTGTTGAGCCACGGCCGCGTCGAGTGGGGCACCGGCCGGTCCACGCCGATGGAGCAGATCGCCTTCGGCGTGCCCGCCAACGACGAGAGCCGGGCCCAGTGGCGCGAAGCCGTCGAGTTCGTCGTCGCCGCATGGACCAACGAGCGCATCAGCTGGGACAGCGACCTCATCCAGTTCCCCGAGCGCGTCCAGACGCCCAAGCCCTACCAGCTGCCGCACCCGCCGCCGTGGCTCGCCGCGGCCAGCGCGCCGTCGGCGGTCACCGCCGGTCGTGACGGTTTCGGACTCCTCTCCTTCGCCCTCCTGCAGCCGGTCGAGGCGATGGCCGACATCATCAACCAGTACCGCGCCGCACAGCTCGAGGCCGAGCTCGAGGGCCACCCTCCCCTCACCAAGGTCCGCAACGACCGGGTCGGGGCCTACACCCTGGTGCACTGCACCGACGACATGGACGAGGCCAACGCCTACGGCCTGTGGGACTCGGTCAGCTGGTGGTATCGCCACCTCGCCGAGTTCACCCTGGACTGGGAGGCCCCCAACCTCACCCCCGAGGAGCAGGCCCAGGTCTTCCCGCTGCTGGAGGCGTCGATCAAGGGCGAGGTCGACGTCCAGAACTACATCGACCAGGACATGATCGTGGTCGGCACCCCCGAGGAGTGCCTCGAGAAGATCGTCCGCTACGACGAGGCGGGCGTCGACCAGCTGCTCTGCTACGTGCAGTTCGGCAAGCTCCCCCACGAGAAGGTCATGCGCTGCCTCGAGCTGCTCGGCACGCAGGTCATCCCGCAGCTCGAGAAGCGGGGCCACCGCGTCGACGCGCGCGCCGCGCTCGTCTGAACCGCACACGTCCGACAGGGGGGTTGCCAACCATGGACATGATCTCGGGTCTGCGCGCCAAGGCGTCGGGGACCGCGTCGGAGGGGCACGAGCACGTCGATCGTCCCGCGCTGGCCGACGAGCTGGTGCACGCCTTCTCCCTGTCGGGGCGCAACGCCGTGGTCACCGGCGCCGCCGGCGGCATCGGTCGTCAGGCGGCGATCACGTTCGCGCAGGCGGGCGCCGACGTGGTGATCGCCGACGTCGGCGTCGAGGGGCTCGAGGAGACCGAGGCGATGGTGGCCGAGGTCGGGGGCATGGCGACGGTCGTCCCGACCGACGTGGCCGAGCGCAGCGAGGTCAACAAGCTCGCCGTCGCCGCGATGAAGGCCGGTGGGCGCCTCGACGTGTGGGCCAACGTGGCCGGGGTCATCCGCAACTCCCTGATCGTCGACACCACCCCCGAGGACGTCGAGTTCGTCACGCGGGTGAACCTCTTCGGCACCTACTGGGGGATCGCCGCCGCGGGGCGGGCGATGAAGAACGGTGGGTCGATCATCAACGTCTCGTCCGCCGGCGGGGACATGCCCGCCCCGACGCTGTCGGTGTACGCCATGACCAAGGCGGCGGTGTCGCACCTCACGAGGTGTGCCGCCATGGAGCTCGGGGGCGCCTCGATCAGGGTGAACGCCATCGCCCCGGGCTTCACCGACACGCCGATGGTGCAGCGCAACTGGACCCGTCCCGACGGCACGGTCGACGACGACGCCCGCGACGCCCTCCTCGGCGGGCGAGCGGCGCAGTCGCCCCTGGGCACCACCGGCACGCCGGAGGACCAGTCGTGGGCCATGCTCTACCTGGCCAGTGACGCATCGAGGTTCGTCACCGGGCAGGTCCTTCGACCCAACGGTGGAGTGGTGATGTCATGACAGCCTCTGATCCCTCGCCGGTGCCCGACTTCCTCGACCGGCTCCGCGTCGACGGGCGGGGCTTCGTCGTCGCCGGTGCCGGGCAGGGGATGGGCCGCATGACGTGCCACGCCCTCGTGCAGGCCGGCGCGGCCAAGGTGGTGTGCGTCGACCTCGAGGCCGACCGCGCCGCCGACATCGCCGCCGAGCTCGACGAGCGCCGCCGGTCGATCGGTGGCCGTGCCCTGGGTGGGTGACGTCACGGCTCGGGCCGACGCCGCCCGTCTGGCCGCCGACGCCGAGTCGGCGCTGGGCCGCATCGACGGCCTCGTCGACATCGTCGGCATGGCCCGGTGGGAGTCGATCCTCGACATGACCGACGAGACCTTCGACTGGGAGATCGACATCTGCCTGCGCCACGCCTACCTGCTCTCCCAGGAGCTCGGTCGGCGCATGGTGGCCTCCGGTGGGGGGACCATGGTGTTCATCGCCTCGGTCAGCGGGCTCACCGCCGCCCCGATGCACGCGGCCTACGGGGCCGCCAAGGCCGCGCTGATGGCGTGGGTGCAGTCGCTGGCCGTCGAGCTCGGCCCCCACGGGGTGCGGGCCAACGCGGTGTCGCCGGGCACGATCCTCAGCCCTCGCATGGATGCCGCGTTCACCGACGAGCAGCGCGCCGCCAACGCCGGCAACGCCCCCCTCGGCCGCATGGGCGAGACCGCCGACATCGCCGCCGCGGCCCTCTTCCTCAGCAGCGACTCTGGCCAAGTACGTCTCGGGGCGCACCCTCGTGGTCGACGGCGGGGTCGACGCCAAGTTCCCCTACCCCGTCACGCTCTGAGCGGTCGCTCCCCTTTTCCTGCCCTCGGGTCGGCTGAGTAGTCTCGGCCACGCTCGACCCCTGATCGAAACCCCCCGCTGGAGGACCTGTGAAGACCCCTGTACGCGTTGCCGTCACCGGCGCAGCCGGCCAGATCGGCTACAGCCTGCTGTTCCGGATCGCCAGCGGTCAGATGCTCGGGAACGACCAGCCGGTCATCCTCCAGCTCCTCGACATCACCCCCGCCCTCGACGCGCTGCGCGGGGTGGCCATGGAGCTCGACGACTGCGCCTTCCCGTTGCTCGAGGGGATCGTCCAGACCGACGACCCGAACGAGGCCTTCGGCGATGCCAACTACGCGCTGCTCGTCGGCGCCCGCCCCCGATCGAAGGGGATGGAGCGCAAGGACCTGCTCGAGGCCAACGGGGCCATCTTCACCGTCCAGGGCAAGGCGCTGTCCGACAACGCCGCCGACGACATCCGCGTGCTGGTGGTCGGCAACCCGGCCAACACCAACGCCCTCATCGCCATGAGCAACGCCCCGGGCATCGACCCCGACCGCTTCACCGCCATGACCCGCCTCGACCACAACCGGGCCATGGCCCAGCTGGCCGAGAAGACCGGCTCCACCGTGCGCGACATCACCAAGATGACCATCTGGGGCAACCACTCGGCCACGCAGTACCCGGACCTCTTCCACGCCGAGGTCAAGGGCCAGAACGCGGCGGCGCTGGTCGACGACCAGGCCTGGCTCGAAGGCGAGTTCATCCCCACCGTGCAGCAGCGCGGCGCGGCGATCATCGAAGCCCGCGGGCTGTCGAGCGCGGCATCGGCGGCCAACGCCGCCATCGACCACGTGCGGACCTGGGCGCTGGGCTCGCCCGAGGGTGACTGGGTGTCCATGGCCATCCCGTCCGACGGCAGCTACGGCGTGGCGGAGGGGATCATCTCCTCGTTCCCGGTCACGTGCGCCGACGGTCGGTACCAGATCGTGCAGGGCCTCGACATCGACGACTTCTCCCGAGGGCGCATCGACGCCACGGTGACCGAGCTGACCGAGGAGCGGGCGGCGGTCGCCGACCTCGGGCTCATCTAGCGCCCCGGCCCGGCGCCGGGCACGGCGAGGGTCACTTCAGGAACTTCGACGTGGTGTTGTCGGCCAGGACCTTGCCCTTGGTCTGGCACGTCGCGCAGTAGTTCACCGTGTAGCGGGAGTACTCGACGGAGCGGATGGTGTCGCCGCACGCGGGGCAGGGTTCGCCCGTGCGGTGGTAGACCGCCCCCGGCCGTTCGGCCGAGCTGCTCATCGTGCGTGCGGGACCGCTCGACCGCCAGCGCGTCGGCGATGCAGGCCGCGATGGCGTCGTGCAGCGCCGCCACGTCGTCGTCGCTGAGCTTGCCGGTGGCCGCGAACGGGGAGAGCCGGGCGCGGTGGCAGACCTCGTTGGCCAGGCGCCGGCCGAGCCCGGCCACCCGACGCTGGTCGCGGAGGAAGCCGTGGACCCTGCACCGACGGGCCGTCGAGGGCGGCGCGGAGCTCGTCGACGGTGAGGGAGGCGGCGTCGGGTCCGATGCCGAGGACGGGCGGCTGCGACGTGGGGTCCCCGGCGACGACCCAGACGCCGGCCCGCTTCTCCTTCGACTGCTCGGTCAGCAACAGGGCGCGCCCGTCGGCGAAGGTCCAGCGAGCGAGGCCCCCTCGGGGCTTGGCGGTCTGCTTCTCGTCGGGGGTGAGGCGCCCTCCCTGCATGAGGTGCACCACGAAGGTCAGGGCGCCCACCTCGAGGAGGAGGAACTTCCCGACACGGTCGACCCGGGTGAGAGGGTTGCCGACGGCGGCTTCGGGAGCGGGCGCCACGGTCTTCAGCGCGGTGAAGGTGAGCGCCCGGAACCGCTCGAGCTCGGCCCCGGCGAACGAGCGGTCGAGCCGTTCGGCGTGGGCCTGGAGCTCGGGGAGCTCGGGCACGGGTCAGGTGCCGCCCGGGCGCAGCGGTGCCAGCGCGTCGGTGAGCGAGCCGAGCAGGTCCTGATGGCGCAGCAGCGCGTCGGGGTCCCCGCCGACTTGGAGGCGCCCCTCCATGAAGGCCTGCTGGGCGCTCTCGTGGCCTTCGTGGATCCGTCGTGCCGTGTCGGCGTCGCAGCGCAACGTGACGTCGGGGTTCGGGCTCGGTCCGAGCACCATCTCGACGCCCTGGGCCGAGAAGACCACGTGCCAGGTGGTGGTGTCGGTCGCTGCTCCCGTGCCTCTCGACGACCTGCTGGAGCACCAGCCCCTCCGCCGACGGTGAGCCCCTGGAGCGTGGTGTCGGCGGCGATGGTGTCGGTGGCGGCGGCGAGCCAGTCCGGGGAGAGGTACGCGGGCATCGCCGTCAGGGTACCGGCGTGTGTCGCCGGAATCAGGAGTGCCGAGTCGGGCATCATTCCCTTGCCATCGCAATAGTTGGTCGAGCCAAGTTGCTCTGGTACACGGCAACCCCCATCATGGGTCGATGGCAACGAAGAACGCTGATCGATCGGTCGACCTGAACCTCCGCCTGATGCGGGTGGCCCGGGCCCATCGGACCGCAGCCGCGTCGCTGCTGGCGCAGGTCGGGCTCCACCCCGGCCAGGAGGCGCTGCTCATGGAGCTGTGGGAGCGCGATGGCCGCACCCAGGCCGATCTGGCCGAGTCCCTGGGGGTCGAGCCGCCGACGGTCACGAAGATGCTCCAGCGCATGGAGTCCTCGGACCTGGTCGACCGTCGCCCTGACCCCGTGGACGGTCGAGCCATCCGTGTGCACCTCACGCCCAAGGGTCGGCGGCTGAAGGGCAAGGTCGACAAGCTCTGGGCTCAGCTGCACGCCCGGACCGTGGCCGACCTGTCCGACCGCCAGCAGGCGTCGTTGGTGTCGCTGCTCGGCCAGCTCGAGAAGAACCTGGCCCGCACCTGAGCCTGGTCCCCGCCCGTCGCGGGCGCCCTCGGGGCGACGACCGGCGGGATCGCGCTGCGGTACCCTCGGCCCGTCGAACCGACCGGGAGGGCATCGCATGGGCCTGATGGACAACCTCAAGCAGAGCGCCAACAGCATCACGCAGTCGCTCAACGAGACCGTGGCCAAGGGGCAGTCGTCGATGGATGCGTCGGCCTCGCGCAAGCACGCCGACGCCCTGCTGCGTGACCTCGGAGCGCTCGTCTACGCCCGTGACTCCGGGCGGGCGACGCCGACGACCGACGCCGACATCGAGCGGATCACCGCCGACCTCCGCGCCGCCGAGGCTCAGGGTGGTGTGGTCGACCTCCAGCTCAAGGCCGGACCCCCGCCCGCCGCCGCTCCGCCGCCGCCGGCGGCCGGCGCCGCCCCGCCTCCCTCCGGTGCCCCGGTCCCGCCCCCGCCCCCGGGAGCCGCGGCTGCACCGCCGCCGGTGACGCCTCCGCCGCCCTCGGCTCCCGTCGCCCCGCCTCCGCCTCCGGGAACGGTGGCGCCGCCGCCCCCGCCCGGAACCGTCGGGGGCTGATCGGACCGGTCGTCAGGCGGGACCGATCGACGGGGTGAGGTCCGACGGTCGGACTCCTGCGGGTTCGCTCGGCGCCGTGAGTTGCTCCTCGATGCGTCTGGTCGCGCAGGGATCGCCATGCGAACGCCGCGCCGGTCAGCGCTGCCGCGCCACCGAGGGCGAGGCTCCAGCGGGCACCGAAGGTCTGGGCCACCCATCCGATCAGCGGTCCGCCGATGGGCGTGGACCCGATGAACGCCACCGTGTACAACGCGATCACCCGGCTGCGCATGTGGGGGTCGGCGGTGAGCTGGAGCGTCGAGTTGGCCAAGGTCAGGAACAGCACGCTGCCGGCGCCGACCAGGGGCAGGACCAACAGCGCGCTGGCGTAGGTCGGGGCCAGGGCCAGGGCCAGCACCACGGCACCGAACCCGGCGGCGGCCAACCCGAGGCGGCGGTGGGTCGGCGTCGCCCGCGTGGCGAACAGCAACCCGCCGACGATGGCCCCCACGCTCATCGCGCTCTGGAGGAGCCCGAACCCGGCGGCGTCGACGCCGAACGTGTCGCGGGCCAGCACCGGGAGGCTGACCTGGAACTCGTAGGTGAGGGTGCCGATCACCAGCATCAACAGCAGGGGCACGCGCAGCGCGGGGGTCGCCCACACGTAGCGGAATCCCTCGCGGAGTTGGCCCTTGGCCCGCTGCACGGGCGGGGTCTGGCGCAGCTCGTGGCGTCGCATGGCGAGCAGCGCCACAGTGGGGGCCAGGAAGCTGACGCCGTTGGCCAGGAAGCAGATCGACAGGTCCCAACCCGAGATCACGAGGCCGGCGACGGCGGGCCCGAAGAGGCGCCCGACGTTCATGGTGATGGTGTTGAGGCTGAGCGCGTTGGTCAGGCGCTCCGGGCCCACGACCTCCATGGTGAAGGACTGTCGGGCGGGCATGTCGATGGCCCCGACGAGGCCGAGGCAGCCGGCGAGCACGAAGACCATCCACATCTGCACGGCGTCGGTGGCGACGAGCACGCCCAGGGTGATGGCCAGCAGACCCGAGATGGCCTGGGTGACCATGAGGAGCCGGCGCTTGTCGACCCGGTCGGCCACGACACCTGCGTAGGGCCCGATGAGCAGGGTGGGGAGGAACTGCAGGGCCGTCACCAGCCCGAGCACGGCGGCGCTCCCGGTGAGCGTGAGCACCAGCCAGGCCTGGGCGATCATCTGCATCCAGGTGCCGGTGATGGAGACGACCTGGCCGGCGAACAGCAGGCGGAAGTTGCGCACGGCCAGCGCCGAGAAGGTGTCGCGCATCCCCCGTTCGATGCGGGTCATCGCTCGTCCTCCTGGAGGATCCGTTCGAGCGCGGGCAGGGCGCGCAGGACCGTCTCGGCCTCGTCGGGTTCGAGGGTGGCCAGGCGCCGGGCGAGGTAGACGTTGCGGTCCCGGCGGATCCGGGCCAGCTCCCGGTGGGCCTTCGGGGTGGCTCGTACCAGTGCCACGCGACGGTCGCTCTCGTCGGCGACGCGCTCGACCCAGCCGTCACCTTCCAACGTGCCGACGATGCGGCTGATGGTGGGGGGTTGGACGTTCTCGTGCGCGGCGAGGTCGCCGATGGCGACGGGGCCGAGGTGATCGATCGACGCGAGGGCGGAGAGCTGGGAGGGGGTGATGCCCGGGGGGCTCTCCTGGCGCAGGCGTCGGGCCAGCCGCAGGATGGCCAGGCGGAGTCGGCTGGCCGTGGCGTCGTCGAGGGTGCCGGGTGGGGGGCTGGCGGCGGGATCGGGCATGGCGGTCGCTCTGGGTCGGTCGAGAAGATCGATAGCAATGCTATCAGTTAGCAATGCTCATCGAAACTGCTCCGGCTGGCCTCATCGCGCCGACCGGGGCCGGCCGGCCCCTCGGGGCAGGGCACTAGGGTCGGCGCGGTGCTCACCGTGCTCAGCCATGTCGGCGACGGCTCCCGGTTCGGCCTGCCCGCCGAGCTCGCCGATCGGGTCGAGATCGTCCCGATCCCGGCGGAGGGCGAGCTGCCCGCCGGGCTCACCGGCCAGGTGCTGATCAGCCGTCCGACCCTCGTGCCGAACTTCGCCCACGTCGTCGGACGAGGCGTCGAATGGGTCCACCTCATCGGCACCGGCATCGACGAGTTCCCGATCGAGCTGGTGCGGCCCGGGATGGTCCTCACCAACTCGCGGGGGATGAGCGCCATCCCGATCTCCGAATGGGCCCTGGCGTGCATGTTGGCCTTCGAGAAGCGGCTGCCCGACGCCTGGATCGACGCGCCGCCGGACGTCTGGAACTTCCCCGCCCGGCCCCTCGGGACGCTCCACGGCCGCCAGGTCGGTCTCCTGGGCCTCGGAGGGATCGGGACCGCTCTCGCGCAACGGCTCCTGCCCTTCGGCGCCGAGGTGCGGGCGCTGCGTGGGCGCGATCTGCCGAGCCCGATCCCCGGCGTCGAGCTCGTCGGCGACGTCCACCAGTTGGCCGACGGGCTCGATCACCTGGTGATCGTGGCGCCCCTCACCGACGCCACCCGGGGCCTCGTGGACGAGACGGTGCTCGGCGCGATGGCCCCGGACTCCCACCTCGTGAACGTGGCACGCGGGCCCATCGTCGACGAGGCCGCGCTGCGCGCGGCGCTCGACGGCGGTCGCCTCGCCTGCGCCAGCATCGACGCTCCCGATCCGGAACCGCTCCCCGCGGGGCACTGGATGTACACCCACCCCGGCGTGCGCCTGAGCGCCCACATCTCCTGGAACTGGAGCGGGGCGGGCGACGGCCTGTTCGAGACGTTCCGCGAGAACCTGGCCCACTTCCTGGCCGGTGAGCCGCTGGTCAACGTGATCGATCCCGAGGTCGGCTACTGACGATGGGCCCCGACGGGCTGACCGCGGCCGACGAACGGCCCCACGTCGGCGACGGGCCACCCGGCTCGGAAGAGGCGTGGCGCTTCGGGGCCGACGGGCGCGAGGGTCAGCCCGGCCTCGACATCGAGATCGGCCTTCGCCGATCCGACGCCTGGTTCGTGGCCCGGGTCGACGGGCCGGGTGACGTGGTCGTCGCCGTCGCGGACCCGTCGCTGCCGAGGCCGCGGGGCCGCCACCTCGAGGTCCGCGCCCCCGGGCTCTGGGCCGACCACGTGATCGAGGAGCCGGGGCGACGGTGGAGCCTCGGCGTCGAGGCCTTCGGCGTCGCCGTCGTGCGCACCGCCGACCTCGACCTGCTCGACCCGGACCTCCGCGGGGACCGCGTGGCCGTGGGCTGGGAGCTCGAGTGGGAGACCGTCGGCGACCCGGTGTGGCAGGCACCGCAGGACTCGGGGCAGCGGTCGTACTCGTTGGTCTGTGCCGTGCACGGCGAGGTCCTGGTCGGCACCGACCGCTACGTGGTCGACACCGTGGGCCAGCGCAGCCACCAGTGGGGGCGCTAGCCGCGCGCCCGGGGAGGGGGGGCTGCCCGGGGAGGGGAGTTCCCTGCCGGTACCGTTCCCCGGGTGACCAACCACCTGTTCGGTTCGATCTTCGCGGTCGGCATCGACCCCCAGAAGCTGCTGCAGTCCATCGGGCTCATCGGGCTCTTCGCCGTGATCTTCGCCGAGAGCGGGATCATGTTCGGCTTCTTCCTCCCCGGTGACTCGCTGCTGTTCGCCGCAGGCCTGTTCACCTACCGGGGTGACCTCGCCGGCGGCCACATCATCGTCGTCGCCGTCGGTTGCGCCATCGCCGCCGTGGCCGGTGACCAGGTCGGGTACGTCTTCGGCAACAAGGCCGGTCCCGCGCTGTTCCGTCGCGAGGGTTCCCGTCTCTTCCGACCCGAGTACGTGGGCAAGGCCGAGGGGTTCTTCGTGCGCCACGGCCCGAAGGCCATCGTGCTGGCTCGCTTCGTGCCGATCGTGCGGACCTTCACCCCGATCGTGGCCGGTGTCAGCAACATGCACTACCGCACGTTCGTGAGGTTCAACGTGATCGGCGGCGTGGCGTGGGCCGTCGGGTTCACGATGCTCGGGTACTTCCTCGGTCGGACCTTCCCGGGCATCGCCGACAACCTCGAGCTCGCCGTCGTCGTGATCGTGGCGTTCTCGTTGATCCCCATCGCCTTCGAGGTCGTCCGCCACCGCCGCAAGGCGGCGCCCATCGACGTCTGACGCCTCGCCGAGGCCGCAGCCTCCGCTCACGTCAGCGGCGCTCCGCGCCGCCGGACATCACTGGCCGAGCAGGCTGCGGTTCTTGAACTTGGCCTTGAGGTAGTCCCGGTTCATCAAGGCGATGAAGTCGATCGGGATCTCCTTCGGGCACGCTTCCTGGCACTCGCCGTAGTTGGTGCACGAGCCGAAGAACATCTCCATGGTCTCGACCATGTCCTCGGTGCGCTTCCAGCGTTCGGCCTGGCCCTGGGGCAGGAGGTTCAGGTGGGCCAGCTTGGCCGAGGTGAACAGCTGGCCGGCGCTGTTGGGGCACGCCGCCACGCAGGCGCCGCAGCCGATGCAGGCGGCGGCGTCCATCGCGGTGTCGGCGGCCGGCTTGGGCACGGGGATCTCGTTGGCGTCGCGGGGGGCGCCGGTGTCGGCGGTGATGAAGCCGCCCGACTCGATGATGGCGTCGATGGCGCTGCGGTCGACCATGAGGTCGCGGATCACCGGGAAGGCGGCGGCGCGCCAGGGCTCGATGGTGACCGTCTCACCGTCGCGGAACTTGCGCATGTGGAGCTGACAGGTGGCGGTGCCCTTCTGGGGGCCGTGGGCCTGTCCGTTGATCATCAGCCCGCACGTGCCGCAGATGCCCTCGCGGCAGTCGCTGTCGAAGGTGATCGGCTCGTGGCCGTCCTCGATCAGGTTCTCGTTCACGACGTCGAGCATCTCGAGGAAGGACATCTCGTCCTTCACGTCGGACGCCTGATAGGTGGCGAAGTGCCCGGTGTCGTCGGGGCCGTCCTGCCGCCAGACCTTGAGGGTGAGGTTCATTGGTTCTGCTCCAGTCGGGGGCGGCGCGCTACTTGTAGCTGCGCTGTGCGGGCTTGACGAACTCGAAGACCAGGGGCTCCTTGTGCAGCTCCTGGGGGGTCCCCCGTTCCTTCCACTCCCACGCCGAGACGAACGAGAAGTTCTCGTCGTCGCGCTGGGCCTCGCCCGTCGTCGGTCTGGTGCTCGACGCGGAAGTGGCCGCCGCAGGACTCCTCACGGGTGAGGGCGTCGCGGCACATGAGCTCGCCGAGCTCGAAGAAGTCGGCCACCCGGCCGACCTTCTCGAGGGACTGGTTGACCCCGTCGGGGGAGCCGAGCACGCGGACGTTCTTCTCGAACTCCTCGCGGAGGGCGGGGATCTCGGTGAGCGCCTTCTCGAGGCCGTTCTTGTCGCGGGCCATGCCGCAGTAGTCCCAGACGAGCTTGCCCAGCTCGCGGTGGTAGTACTCGGGGCTCTTGGTGCCGCCGATCGAGATCCAGCGGTGCATCTCGTCGCGCACGCCCTGCTCGGCGGCGGTGAAGACGGGGTCGTCGGTGGACACCGGCGACTGCCCGAGGAGGCCGGCCAGGTAGTCGCCCACGGTGTACGGCGCCACGAAGTAGCCGTCGGCCAGGCCCTGCATCAGGGCCGAGGCGCCGAGGCGGTTGGCCCCGTGGTCCGAGAAGTTGGCCTCGCCGAGGGCGTACAGCCCCGGCACGGTGGTCATGAGGTTGTAGTCGACCCAGAGCCCACCCATCGTGTAGTGCGAGGCGGGGTAGATGCGCATCGGCACCTTCGACGGGTTCTCGTCGGTGATCCGCTCGTACATGTCGAACAGGTTCCCGTAGCGCTCGTAGACGGTGTCCTTGCCGAGCCGGTCGATGGCGTCGGAGAAGTCGAGGTACACGCCGTTCTTGAGCGGGCCGACGCCACGACCCTCGTCGACGACGACCTTGGCCGCACGCGAGGCGATGTCGCGGGGGGCGAGGTTGCCGAAGGAGGGGTAGCGGCGCTCGAGGTAGTAGTCGCGGTCCTCCTCGGGGATCTGGTCGGCGGGGCGGGTCTCGTCGAAGTTCTTGGGCACCCAGATGCGGCCGTCGTTGCGCAGCGACTCCGACATGAGGGTCAGCTTCGACTGGAACGGGTCGGACGCCGGGATGCAGGTCGGGTGGATCTGCGTGTAGCAGGGGTTGGCGAACAGCGCGCCCTTCTTGTGGGCCCGCCAGATCGCCGTGGCGTTGCAGTTCATGGCGTTGGTCGACAGGTAGAAGGCGTTGCCGTAGCCGCCGGTGCACAGCAGCGTGGCGTGACCCGACCAGCTCTTGACGTCACCGGTGGTGAGGTCGCGGGTCACGATGCCGGCGCACACGCCGTCCTTGGTCACGACGTCGAGCAGCTCGGTCTTGGTGTGCATCTCGACGTTGCCCGAGCGCGACCTGCTGCATCAGCGCCTGGTAGGCGCCGAGCAGCAGCTGCTGGCCGGTCTGGCCCCGGGCGTAGAAGGTGCGGCTCACCTGGGCGCCGCCGAAGGAGCGGTTGTCGAGCAGCCCGCCGTACTCGCGGGCGAAGGGCACGCCCTGGGCCACGCACTGGTCGATGATGTCGACGCTCACCTGGGCGAGGCGGTACACGTTGGACTCGCGGGCGCGGAAGTCGCCGCCCTTCACCGTGTCGTAGAAGAGCCGGTAGATGCTGTCGCCGTCGTTCTTGTAGTTCTTGGCGCCGTTGATCCCGCCCTGGGCGGCGATGGAGTGGGCTCGCCGCGGGGAGTCGTGGAAGGTGAAGCACTTCACCTTGTAGCCGAGCTGGGCCAGCGTGGCCGCGGCGGCCGCCCCGGCCAGGCCGGTGCCGACCACGAGCACGGTGAACTTGCGCTTGTTGGCCGGGTTCACGAGCTTCATGTCGAAGCGGTGGTTGTCCCAGCGGTCCTGGATGTCGCCGGCCGGGACCTTGGAGTCGAGGCTGATGGTGGCGGTGCTCACGTGGCCTCCCTTACCCGACGACGCCGGTGAGAACGGCGATCGGGAACGAGATGTTGACGCCGGCGACGATGACCGCGAAGGCCAGTGCGAAGCCGCGGCGCAGCGGATTGTGACGGGGGTTGAACTTCGAGCTCATCGTGCCGAGGGTCTGGAAGATGCTCCAGGACCCGTGGTACAGGTGGATCGCCGAGGGCGACGTTGCACAGGATGTAGATGACGGCGACGGGCCAGCGCTCCAGGCTGAAGGCCACGTTGGCGTAGGCCGCGCCGTAGGCGTACTCGCTGGTGGCGACGGGCGCACGGCCCCACGTGAGGTCCATCAGGTGGAAGATGACGAAGAGCAGGATGATGACGCCGGTCCAGCGCATGGAGCGGTTGGCCCAGTTCACGGCGATGTAGTCGCGCCGTGACTGGTAGCCGACCGGTCGGGCCTTGCGGTTCAGCACCGTCAGGCTGTAGGCGGCGTGCATGTGGAAGGCGAAGGCGGCGATCAGCCCGACCCGCATGATCCAGAGGAACCCGGTCTCGGGCACGAGGGGGTAGGCGATGCGGCGCAGGAACTCGGCGTAGCTGTCGAAGTCCTCGGCGCCGAAGTACATCTTCGTGTTGCCGACCATGTGGGCGAACACGAACCCCATCAACAAGATGCCGGTGACGGCCATCACCCACTTCTTGCCGACCGCCGACCGGTACAGGTCGATGACGGGGAAGGTGCTGCGCTTCTGGCGCCGGGCGATCGGCTCCGACGTGATGTCGGGCGAGAACGCCGACGGTTCCTTGGTAGCGGTCACGAGCGGGCCTTTCCAACGAGATCCGGTGACGGGGTGCGGTCCGGGTCGCTCGGCGCGGGACGGGCCTGTCGCCTGCGAGCGTGTTGAACGCTACTCAGCGTCGACGCGCGGTGGCGAACCGGCGCCGCGAACGTGCGCGCGGGCTGTCCCGACCTCGGTCAACGGGGTGCGACGGTGCGGCGATGTCGTCGGTGTCCGGCGATGCCGTCCGGCCCGGTCCAGCGCAGGTCGAGGACCAGCGCCGGTCGCCGATCGGGGCACGACGCAGCGGCACGCGTGCCGACGTGGCTGACGGTGTCGCCGTCGATCTCGCCGTCCCAGACCTGTCGGATCGGGTCGGGGTCGGATGCCGACGGCGCCACCTCCGTGGTCCGACAGGCACCAGTGCGTGGTGGCCGTGATGCGGACGGTGGGCGATGGCGCTGCGCAGGTCGTTGACGGCGTGGACCTCGAGGTCGAGGTGCGCGCCGGGACGCATCTGGTCCGGGAGGCCGGTCGATCACGGCGATGACGGGAGCGCACGCCTCGGTGAGCGCCGTCCACGCCGGCTTGGGCCGCCGTTCGTGATCGAGCAGCGCGGCGGTGATGCCCGGTGCGGGGTCGGCCAGCGCGAACGCGGTGAACCCGCCGGTGGGCCGGTACTTCAGCCGGCGCAGCGTCTCGACGTGGCTGCGCACGACCTCGGCCTGGTGCTCCTGCAGCGCCGCCGCCCACGACGCCTCGTCGGGGTGGTCGGTGGGATCGGCGATCCTGCGCGCCTCGTCGACCTCCAGGGCGTGGTCGGCGGCGATCGCGTCCCAGTCGAGATCGGGCCAGCGTCCGTAGCGGCGGCCCAGGAACTCGGGCGTCGGGCCCGGCGCCTGCGCGCCGAACTCGCCGACGAACCGGCCCAGTCGGGGCCATGCCCGCAGCAGCCGGGGGAGGGAGTCGATGCCACCCCAGCGCCAACCCGCCCACAGGTGGGTGGAGGTGCCCGAGAGCTGGGGGAGGTGGGGCCACACCCCGGCGTGGGCCACCACGGGCCGGCTCCCGTCGCTCTTCTCGAGGACGAGGGCGACCGACCGATCGAGGACGCTGCGGTTCCAGGACGGCAGGGCCTGCGCCATGGCCGTGCGCAGTCCCCGGCGCCGGGCATCGGGTCCGCGCCGCGTGGCCGGGTCGCCCACCCACGGCTCGTGGTGGGCGCACCACACGGCGATCGACGGGTGGTGTCCGAGGGCGTCGACCGCGGCACGGGCGATGCGTCGGGCGGGTTCCTTGGCGGCTCGCTGCAGTCCCCACTGGAGGGGGAGGTCCTGCCACACGAGGATTCCCAGCGGCATCGGCGGCGTCGTAGAGCTCGGGTCGGGCGACGTGGCCGTGGACCCGGATCAGGTCGAGTCCGGCGTCGGCCACGCGGGTGACGTCGGCGGTCACCTCGTCGACGGTCGCGTCGGCCAACGCCAGGTTGGTGGGGCCCGCCGACACGCCCTTGAGGAAGAGCCGCTCGTCGTTCACCCGGCACACGAAGTCGTCGAGGCGAACCTGGCGCAGGCCCGTCCGCCAGGTGCGGTCGTCGCTCACCACGTCGTCGACGAGGGCCTCGAGGGTGACGTCGTAGCGCGGTTGGCCGCCGAGGGAGCGGGGCCACCAGAGCTCGGGGTCGGGCACGCCGACCGTCCACTCGACCCGGTTCTCCCCGGCGGCCAGCGGGTGCTCGCGCTCGACCACCATCGTGGCCTCCGCGCCGGGCACCTCGTCCCCCGTCGCATCGACGGCCAGTCGCACCGACGTGCGCAGCGTGACGGTCCTGGCCTCTTCGGTGTCGAGCACGGCGCGCAGGGCGAGCACGGCGCGGGTGGGCCGGCCGTCGGGCAGCGCAGGCGGCTGTAGCGCAAGCGCACCGGCCCGGTGCGTGTCACCTTGACCGGTCGCCAGATCCCGCCGGGGTTGTGGGGGGTGCCGATGAGGGCGGAGCGGCCGAGTGCCCCGGTCAGGTCGCGGGTGCGCCCGGCCCCGACGGGCCCGTTGGCCACCTCCATCGCCAGCAGGTGGTCGCCGCGCGCCCGCAGCAGGTCCGTGATCTCGAAGGCATGGGGGCTGACGTAGCCCGAGGTGTCACCGAGGTAGGTGCCGTCGAGCCACACGTCGCTCGCGGCCAGGACGCCGTCGAGGACGAGGAAGGCGCGCCGGCCGTCGAGGTCCGCGGGCTCGGGGAGGGCGTCCTCGGTGAACCTGGTGCGGTACAGCACCGGGCCCTCGCAGGAGGCGAAGGCGGGGGAGGAGCGCCAGTGGCCCGGAACGGGCAGCCGCTCCCATCCGCTGTCGTCGAGGTCGTCGTCCACGTAGCGCAGCCGGAGCCCCTCGTCGGCCGCCGGGGCGGCGCGCCACTGGCCCGAGAGGTCGAGGTCGGGGCGTCGCGCCACCGGCCGACCGTACCCCGCCTCGACGGGACGCGGCCCGTGGGCTCAGCGGTAGCGTGAGCCGCGTTCGACATCCGTGGCCGACCGGCTCCGGAGGGGAGGAACCACCATGTCCGACTCGACCGACCGCCCCACGACCCTCGGTGCGCTGCGGGCCTCGGGCTGGGTCAGCCGCCCGGTGAAGGAGGAGGTGCGCGGCAACGCCATCGCCCGCATCCGTGAAGGGGAGGCGCTCTTCCCGGGGGTGCTCGGGTACGAGGACACCGTCCTTCCCCAGCTCGAGAACGCGCTGCTCGCCGGCCACGACGTGATCTTCCTGGGCGAGCGCGGACAGGCCAAGACCCGCATGATCCGCTCGCTCACCGGTCTGCTCGACGAGTGGATGCCGATCATCGCCGGGTCCGAGATCAACGACGATCCGTACCATCCCGGTCTCGCGCCATGCCCGTGACCTCGTCGAGGCGGAGGGTGACGACGCCCCGATCGACTGGGTGCACCGCGACGAGCGCTTCGGCGAGAAGCTGGCCACGCCGGACACGTCGATCGCCGACCTCATCGGCGAGGTCGATCCGATCAAGGTGGCCGAGGGCCGCTACCTCTCCGACGAGCTGACGTTGCACTACGGCCTCGTGCCGCGCACCAACCGGGGCATCTTCGCCATCAACGAGCTCCCCGACCTCGCCGAGCGCATCCAGGTGGGTCTGCTCAACGTGCTCGAGGAGCGTGACGTGCAGGTGCGGGGCTACAAGGTCCGGCTGCCGCTCGACGTGTTGCTGTTCGCCTCCGCCAACCCCGAGGACTACACGAACCGCGGCCGCATCATCACCCCGCTGAAGGACCGCTTCGGCGCCCAGATCCGCACGCACTACCCGCTCGACGTGGCCACCGAGGTCGAGATCGCCCGACAGGAGGTGCGGCCCCTCGAGGCGCCCGGCGTGCGTGTCGTGGTGCCCGAGTACATGGCCGAGGTCGTGGCCGAGCTCAGCCAGCTGGCCCGGCAGAGCCCGCACATCAACCAGCGCTCCGGGGTGTCGGTGCGCCTGACGGTGTCGAACATGGAGACGCTCGTGGCCAACGCCGCGCGGCGGACGCTCATCCACGGCGAGACCGACGTCGTGCCGCGGGTGTCCGATCTCGAGGCGCTGGCGTCGTCGACGGCGGGCAAGCTCGAGATCGAGACGCTCGAGGAGGGTCGCGACGAACAGGTCGTCGAGCACCTCCTGAAGTCCGCGGTCCTCTCGGTCTTCCGCGAGCACGTCGCTCGTCGAGCAGCTGCGCGAGATCGTCGAGGCCTTCGACGACGATCGCATCGTGCAGGCCGGCGAGGACGTCCTGGCCGCCGACTACGTCGATCTGCTCGAGCGAGCTCCCCGACGCTGCGCCAGCCGGTGCTGGCTCCTGACCGACGGCGACGAGTCGCCCGCCGTGGTGGCCAGCGCCGTCGAGTTCGTGCTCGAGGGCCTGCACCTCTCGAAGCGCCTCAACAAGGAGGCCGTCGGCGCTCGCGCCCAGTACCGCGCTCGCTGAGCCCGGGTCGGTGGCGGGCCCGGGTGTGACGGGTCCTCAGCCCCGTCGACCCGTTCGGCGGACGCCGGCGGCGCCGGCGATCACGACGCGTTCGACCATCGAGCCGGGGAAGATGCCGTGCTCGACCAGGCCGGGGACGGCCGCCAGCGGCTGCGGACAGCGCCACGGGTTCGGCGATGGTGCCGAAGTGGGCCACCATCACCAGGTTGCCGTTGTCGCTGCGCAGCGGTCGGGTGGTGACCTCGGCGGCGCCCATGTCACGCAGCCGGGAGATCACGACACGGGGGGCGAAGTCGAGCACCTCGAGCGGCGTCCCGAACGGCCCGAGCGGCCGGCACCAGCTTCGATCTCGTCCACCACCACGACGAAGCGGTCGGCCATCGACGCCACGATCTTCTCGCGGGTGTGGGCGGCACCGCCGCCCTTGGTGAGGTTGAACGTCGGGGTCGACCTCGTCGGCACCGTCGACGGCGATGTCGAGGTGCCCGATCTCGTCGGGGCTCACGACCCGCAGCCCGAGGGACAGGGCGAGGTCGTGGGTCTGCACCGACGTGGCCGTGCACACGATGTCGAGGGCGCGTTCGCCCAGCTCGACGATGGTCCAGTGCACGGTCGAGCCGGTGCCGAGACCGACCCGCATGCCGTCGGTGACGTAGCCGGCGGCGTGGCGTCCCGCCTCTTCCTTGGCCTGGGCCCGGGGATCGGCGTCGCTCATCCCCGAAGCCTCGCGCGCTCGCGGCGGCCGCGAGGACCTCCGGCGCTCGGGCGAGGATGACGGGCCCGGTCGATGATCCCGTCGGGGACGCCGAGTCCGGTGACGGGCCTCCAGCCGTCGATGCCCGATCTCCCAGAACGCGAGGTCGAGCGGAACGCCGTCGGCGACGGCCCGCTCGACCTCGCATCGCCGATGCCCCGATCACCTCGGCCCGCCAGTCGTCCTCCTGGGCGGTGAGTCCGGTCCCGAGCAGCGCCAGCCGTCGGCCCGGGAGCTCGTCGGCCAGGCGTCGAGGCACGACACCGAGGTCCTCGGGCCACGGGGCGTGGCCGTCGGCGGCGACGGGAGCGTCGGTGGGGTACGGGTCGGTGGTGCCGTCGGCGTACACGGTGACGCCGCCCCGGTAGGTGAACGCCGACCAGGTCGTAGGCGCCGGCCAGGTCCGGGATCTCGACCTCGCCCCGCCCGGGGACCGAGAGCAGTCCGTCGCTGAGCGCCTCGATGCCGATGCCCCAGCGGAGGCGGTCGAGCCGGCTCGGCCTGGTGCTCGGGCGGCGTCGCGCTCGTCGGGCTCGCGGGAGCGCACGCCGGGGTGGATCGGTGCCACGTCGAGGCAGGCCGCCACCGGCGCGCTCGCCGCTGCGCAGGAGCCGCCACGCCTCGAGGCCGGCGAGGTGGAGCTCCGCGGAGGTGGTCGGCGAAGCCGTTCCGGGTCGCGTCGAGCCGGGAGGGCGGGTGCCGAGGAGCCGGCTCTCGGCGGCTCGGGTGAACGGGTCGAGCACCGGCACCCAGCCGGCGACGAGGTCGCCGAACGCCTCGGCCACCCGGTCGACGTGGCGGGGCCACGTGCGGCCGCGGCCCGGTGTCGTCGCCGAAGCCCCGTTCGTCCTCGCTGAACCAGCCGGGCAGCGGTCCTTCGTGCAGGACGGCCCACACGTCGACGCCGGCGCGCCCGGGCGGCACGCAGCACCTCGGTGACCAGGTCGGCGGCGTCGGTGTCCCACCGGCCGGGGAACGGCTCGAGGCGGGACCAGTCGAGCCCCCATCGCAGGGTGGTGAGGCCGAGGCCGGCCAGGAGCTCGAGGTCGGTGGCGAAGTCGACCCCGAAGCCGCTGCCGTCGGCGGAGGGCGGCAGGCGCCCGTCGGTCTCCCACCGGCGCCCAGTCGCTGCGGGGGGCGACACCGAGCGATCCTGCGGCGGTCATCGCCGTCCCCCAGCGCGTTCCCCGTCGCCGCCGTCCGCGGGATCGGCGGTCGGAACCGGGCTGCGGGCGGGCTCGACCCGTCATCGGTTCGGGCAGTCGGAGCAGCGCTCGTCGGAGCATGTCGGTTCGGAGGGTCACTCCGGCAGTATTCCCGGTACGTGCGCCCATGGGGAAGGCCAATCGTGTCCGGTACTCGCGGTGGGACGGCACGCAGGTCGGTTTCGACCTCGACGCCACCGGCATCTTCGAGGAGATCACCGACGACCTGCTCTACCACGGTGACCTCAACGCGGCGCTGCGTCGGGTGATGCAGTCGGGGTTCAAGGACCGCAACGGCGAGCAGATGAAGGGCCTGCGCGAGATGCTCGAGAAGCTCCGGCGCAAGCGCCGCGAGACGCTCGAGCAGCACGACCTCGGCGGGGTCTACGACGAGATCGCCCGTGAGCTCCGCGAGGTGGTCGAGAAGGAGCGCGCCGCCATCGACGAGATGGCGCGCGAGGCCCGCGAGTCCGGTGACGCCCGCCGCCAGGAGCTCACCGAGCAGGTCGCGGCCGAGCGCCACGCGTCGCTCGACCTGCTGTCACCCGACCTCGCCGGCATGGTCCGCGACCTGCAGAACCACGACTTCACGTCGTCCGAGGCGCGCGAGCAGTTCGAGGAGCTGGTCGAGAAGCTGCGAGAGCAGCTGATGCAGCAGTACGTCGACCAGATGGCGGGCGCGGTCGAGAACATGTCGCCCGAGGACATGGCCCGCATGAAGGACATGTTCGCCGAGCTCAACCAGATGCTCGAGCAGCGCCAGCGCGGCGAGGAGCCCGACTTCGACGGGTTCATGGAGCGCTTCGGCGACTTCTTCCCCGAGAACCCCCGCGACCTCGACGAGCTGCTCGAGGTCATGGCCCAGCGCATGGCGGCCGCCCAGGCGATGCTCAACTCGATGACGCCCGAGCAGCGGGCCCAGCTCCAGGCGCTGTCCGATCAGCTGATGGAGGACATGGACCTGCGCTGGCAGATCGACCAGCTCGGTCAGAACCTCCAGGGGATGTTCCCCGACCTGGGGTGGAACCGGCGCTACGACTTCTCGGGCGACGAGCCGCTCGACATGTCGTCGGCGACGCAGATGATGCAGGAGCTCGGCGACTCGACCAGCTCGAGAACCTCCTGCGGGGCGCCACCATCCCGGGCGCGCTCGCCGAGGTCGACCTCGACCGGGCCCGTGAGCTGCTCGGTGACGACGCCGCTCGCAGCCTCGAGCAGATGGCGGAGCTGGCCAAGCAGCTCGAGGAGGCCGGCCTCATCGAGAACAAGGAGGGGCGTCTCGAGCTCACGCCGCGGGGCATCCGCCGCATCGGGCAGAACGCCCTCGACGACCTCTTCGCCAAGCTGGCCACCGACAAGGTCGGTCAGCACCAGATCACCCGCATCGGCATCGGCCACGAGCGGGACTTCTCGACCAAGCCCTACGAGTTCGGTGACGCCTTCAACCTCGACATCGAGCGCGACGGTGCGCAACGCCATCCGCCGAGGTGGCGGCGGGCACGCCGGTGCGCTGACCCCCGACGACTTCGAGGTCGAGCGCACCGAGCACCTGGTGCGGTCGAGCACCGTGCTCATGCTCGACCTGTCGCTGTCGATGCCGATGCGCGACAACTTCCTGCCCGCCAAGAAGGTGGCGATGGCGCTGCACTCGCTCATCACCGGCCAGTTCCCCCGGGACTACATGGGCATCGTCGGGTTCAGCGAGGTGGCCCGCGAGCTGAAGGCCGAGCAGCTCCCCGAGGTGTCGTGGGACTTCGTCTACGGCACCAACATGCAGCACGCGTTCCAGATCAGCCGTCGGCTGCTGGCCCGCCAGACCGGCACCAAGCAGATCATCATGATCACCGACGGTGAGCCGACGGCCCACATCACGGGGTCGGGCGAGGTCTACTTCAACTACCCACCGGTGCGCGAGACGGTCGACGCCACGTTGCGCGAGGTCGTGCGCTGCACGAAGGACGGCATCCGCATCAACACCTTCATGCTCGATCCGACGCCCGCACCTGCGTGACTTCATCGACAAGATCACCGAGCTGAACAAGGGCCGGGCCTTCTTCACCACCCCCGAGACGCTCGGCGACTACGTCCTGGTCGACTTCATCGAGCAGAAGCGCCAGATGCTCCGGGGTCGTCGCGCCGGCTGACGCCCGGGTCGGTCCGAGGCCGATCGAGTGTCGACGTGGCGGAGGTCGTGAGCCCCGGCGCGGCCGTCCCCGTAGGGGTGGTCGGGGGGTCCGGCACCGTGAGCTGCGGAAGTTTTTCTTGCATCTGGCCGGGAAGGAGGGCATGATCACACCGTTGTAATTACACCTGTGGTAGGAGGGCGTCGTCGTGAGGCGGTCGTGCGGGCCACGGGGCCGAACTCGGGGGTGTGAAGCCCTGTGTCAGGAGGACGCATGCACGAGCCCATGACGATCGAGGTCACCGAAGAGAAGAGTTGGCAGGATCTCGCCAACTGCCTCGGTGTCGATCCGGATCTCTTCTTCCCCGAGCGTGGGGCCTCGACCCGGGAGGCCAAGGAGGTCTGCCGTGGCTGCGTCGTGCAGAACGACTGCCTCGAGTACGCCCTGGCCAACGGCGAGAAGTTCGGCATCTGGGGTGGCATGAGCGAGCGGGAGCGGCGCCGCATCCGTCGTCAGCGGGCGCTCGCCCGGGCCGCGGCCAACGACGCCGCGTCGGCCACCGCCTGAACCGCCTCGTCGCCCCGCCACGGCTCAGGACGAGTCGTCGTGGGGTGTCGACCTGTCGTCGGTCTCTGGCCCCCGCAGCCGTCGACGGGCCTCGATCGTCGCCTCGGGTGAGAGCCCGAGCTGCGTCCAGTCGCGCCGCGGGCGTGGCGCTGAGCACCGCCGCCGGCACCAGGCCGACCAGCTCGGCCCGCTCGATCGGGGCCTCGTCGGCCACGGCGTCCCACACCTGCGCCGGGCCGACCCGCGTCGGGTCGATCAGGTTCATCGACACCTGGACGCGGTCGCCCACGGCCAGGCCGAGGGCCCGCACGGCGGGGCTGCGCACCTCCCGGGCGATCCGTCTCGCCGTGGCGAGGTCGGCATCGGCCAGCCACAGGTTGTAGGCCACCAGCAGCGGGCGAGCCCCGACCGCCACGGCCCCGGCGGTCGGATGGGGCCGCGGCGGCCCGGTGTCGGGTCCGAACGTCGCGAACGCACCGGCGCGGACCTCGGGGAGCGTCCGCTCGCGGCCCGTACAGGAAGCACGGCAGGGCCAGCTCGTCCGCGGCCCAGCGAGCGAACCGGTCGCGTGCGGCGAGCGCCTCGGTGGCCGTCGACCCGTCGAGGGCCACGAAGGGGACGACGTCGACGACACCGAGGCGGGGGTGCGCGCCCTCGTGGTCGCCGAGGTCGAGGAGCGCGACGGCCGCCCGGGCCAGGCGCCGGGGTGCCTCCTCGCCGAGCAGCGTGAACACCGAGCGGTTGTGGTCGGGGCAGGTGTGGCGGTCGAGGAGGGTGTCGGCGGGGACGGACCCGTCGAGCCGGTCGAGCACGTCGCCGCGTCCGACCCTCGCTGATGTTGACGACGCACTCCAGCACGACGCAGATCCTTGTCCGTGGCCGTCACCGGGGCCAGCGGCGGCCCCGGACGCGCCACGAGCCGCCCTCGGTGGGCGGCTCGTGCACGGGGGGATTCGTGGTCAGCTGGCTTCGGCGCGCACCTCGACCGAGATCCGTCGGGAGCGCAGGATGCGTCGGCGCTGCCGCTCCGAGGTGCCGCCCCACACCCCGTGGTCGATGCGCTGGACGAGGGCGTACTCGAGGCAGAGGTCGGTCACGGGGCAGGTGGAGCAGATCTTCTTCGCCACCTCGACACCAACGCCGTCGCTCGGGAAGAAGCGTGTCGGCGGCTCGTGGCGGCAGTTCCCCTGCGCCATCCAGTCGGTGTCCATCTCCATCGTCGCCTCCGGTGGGCCGAGACTCGTCGAGCGATTCGTCCGACCCGGTTGGCCGACGCCACCCTCGCTCGTCGAGGGGCACGGTGGGAAGGTACGGAACAGGCCCGAAAACGGGCATAAGCACCCGGTCGCTCTCCGCTGCACCGCCACTACCCTCAGGGCCTGGACGCGAGGAGCCCCGTGCACGAGGACCGTCAACCCGGCGACGACGGATCGACCGTCGAGCAGCCGAACCCGATCCATGAGGCCCCCACCATCCCCGACCCCGACGCGTCGACGGGCCCGGACGCTGCTCCCGCCCGTCCCGCCGCCCGTTCTCCCCCCCGTTGCGCCGGGCTCGCCGTCGGTCGCGCGCGCCCCCGGTGCCCCCGGCCGCAGGGGCGGGTCCCTGGGCGACGTCGCCACCGCCACCGCTCCCTCGCCCCGACCCGACCCCCCTCCCGCCGACGACGCGGGGGGTGGCTCCCGTGTTGGTGGTCGTCGTGGCGCTCGCCGCCGCACTCCTCTCGGCGTTCGTCACCGCGGCGCTCTTCCTGGCCTTCGACGACGGCGGATCGGGCGCCGGTGGCGTCGGCGACGGCGCGCTCGACATCGCGTCGCTGCTCGATCGTGCCCAACCCTCGGTGGTGACCCTCCAGACCGGGCAGAGCAGCGGCGACGCGGTCTTCGGCGGCGCCGGGAGCGGGGTGATCATCTCCGACGACGGCCTGGTGCTGACCAACGCCCACGTGATCGCCGGATCGACCCAGTTGCGGGTCACGCTGTCCGACGGGCGCGTCTTCGACGCCGAGCTCGTGGGGAGCTCGCCCGACGACGACATCGCCCTCATCCGCCTCGACGGGGCCCAGGGCCTGGAGCCGGCCGAGTTGGGCAGCTCCGACGGCGCCGCGGTCGGTGACGAGGTCGTGGCCATCGGCAACGCCCTCAACCTGGGTGGTCCGCCGAGCGTCACCCGGGGCATCGTGTCGGCCAAGGACCGGGTCATCGAGGCGCCGAACGTCACGCTCAGGGGCCTGTTGCAGACCGACGCCGCCATCAACCCCGGCAACTCCGGCGGACCACTGCTCGACGTGCAGGGCCGCGTCATCGGCATCAACACCGCCATCATCAGCGACGCCCAGAACATCGGCTTCGCCATCCCGATCGATGCGGTCCGGCCGCTCATCGCCGACCTCGAGGCCGGTCGGGGCGAGATCACGCCGGACACCGCGTTCCTGGGGGTGGTGACCATCGCGGTCGGGCAGGTCGACGCGGAGGTGCTCGACGAGTACGGCGTGCGCACCGACGCCGGCGTGTTCGTGTCGGACCTGGTCCCCGGCTCCGCCGCCGCCGACGGGGGCCTCGAGCTCGGTGACGTCGTCATCGCCGTCGACGGCGAGGCGATGGACACCCCCGGCGATCTCCAGGCCACGGTCCAGGCCGGGGAGCCGGGGGATCGCCTCGAGCTCGACGTCGAGCGGGGAGGGGAGCGTCGCACGGTGGTGGTGACCCTCGGGAGTCGTGCCTCGACGGGGGACTGAGGTCGCCCTGTAGGGTGGACCGGTCCTGAGGGCAGGATCCCTCGCCCGTCGCGACCCCGTCGAAAGAGCACCGCCATGGCCATGACCGAGATCCCGGATCCGAACCTCCCCCCACGCGGGCGGGTGCGGGTCGTCTATCTCGGGCCGGTGGCCCCCCACTGGGAGGTCCTCGGCGAGTCCGAGGTCCGGGGCCTCATCGACGACTTCCGGGCCCGTGTCAACGCCCGCCTGCTCCTCCTCCCTCCGCACGATCCTCAGTTCCGGCGCAACCGCGAGCGGGTCGTGCGCGACGCCGAGCGCGAGCGGCTGACCCTGGTCTGGGACCTCGGTCTCCCCGAGGACGACTGACCCGAACCGGGCGCGGAGCCCGTCGGAGGGCCGACGGTAGGCTCGGCCCATGCTCGACGAGAGGGAGTCCGGGACCGCGTGGTCCGTGTCCTCGTCCCTCGGCGTCTCCCGACCGCTCGATGCCGACGCGTCTCGCTCCCACCGAGTCCCCCGACCGGTTCTTGAACCGTGAGCTGTCCTGGCTCGACTTCAACGCCCGAGTGCTGGCGCTGGCCGAGAACCCCGACGTGCCGCTGCTCGAACGGGCGAAGTTCCTCGCCATCTTCAGCCAGAACCTCGACGAGTTCTTCCAGGTCCGGGTGGCCGGCCTGAAGGACCAGGTCGCCGCCGCGCGTCGCGAAGACCACGGCCGACGGGCGCACGCCGGCCGAGCAGCTCGACCAGATCCGCGAGCGCGTCCGTGAGCTCCACTCGCAGGCCTACCGGTCGTTCTTCGACCACCTGGTGCCCGAGCTCACCGGTGTCGGGTTGGTCTACTCGTCGTACCAGGATCTCGACGACGACGACCGCGCCTACCTCGACGAGGTCTTCGCCGACCGCATCTTCCCGGTGCTGACTCCCCTCGCCGTCGATCCGGGCCACCCCTTCCCGTACATCTCCGACCTGTCGCTCAACCTGGCCGTCGTGGTCCGCGACCCCGTGAGCGGTGAGAAGCGCTTCGCTCGGGTGAAGGTCCCGAACCTCCTGCCCCGCTTCGTGGTCATGCCCGACGGTGAGCGCTTCGTCCCGCTCGAGCAGGTGATCGCCGCGCACTTCACGGTGTTGTTCCCCGGGATGGCGGTCGGCGACCACTACGGCTTCCGGGTGACCCGCAACGCCGACCTGACCCTCGAGGAGGAGGAGGCCGAGGATCTGCTCGAGGCCGTCGAGCTCGAGCTGCGCCGCCGGCGCTTCGGGAGGGCGGTGCGCCTCGAGGTCGAGGCCGACGTGTCGGCGGAGATCCTCGAGCTCCTGCAGCGCGAGCTCGACCTGGGTGATGCCGACGTCTACCTCTGCGAGGGCCCCGTCGATCTCGGTGGGCTCTGGGCCGTACGGGGTCTCGACCGCCCCGACCTCGAGGACCCGCCGTGGAGCCCGATCACCCAGCCCCGTCTGCAACCGGTCGACAACGAGCCCGTCGACATCTTCTCGGTGATGCGTGACGGCGACCTGCTGGTCCACCATCCGTACGAGTCGTTCTCGACGTCGGTGGAGGAGTTCATCCGCCAGGCCTCCGTCGACCCGAAGGTGCTCGCCATCAAGCTCACGCTGTACCGCACCTCGAGCGACACGTCGATCATCACGTCGCTCGTCAGGGCGGCCGAGCGGGGCAAGCAGGTGGCCGCCCTGGTCGAGCTGAAGGCCCGGTTCGACGAGAAGAAGAACATCGGTTGGGCGCGTGAGCTCGAGAAGGCGGGCGTCCACGTGGTCTACGGGTTGATGGGACTGAAGATCCACACCAAGACCACCCTCGTGGTCCGCGAGGACGACGACGGGATGCGCCGGTACTGCCACGTCGGGACCGGGAACTACAACCCGAAGACGGCCGGCCTCTACGAGGACCTCGGGTTGCTCACCTGTGATCCGGCGATCGGTTCCGATCTGACCCAGCTGTTCAACCTGCTCACCGGCTTCGCCCGCGAGCCCCGCTTCGCCAAGCTGCTCGTGTCGCCGCGCACGGTGCGCCCCGGCATCACCGACCTGATCCGTCGCGAGGCTTCGCTCGGCCCCGAGGGTCGGATCGTCCTGAAGATGAACAGCCTCGTCGACGCCGACATCATCGACGAGCTCTACGCCGCGTCCCGAGCGGGCACACCGATCGACCTGCTCGTGCGGGGGATCTGCTGCCTGCGCCCGGGCGTGCCCGGCCTGTCCGAGACGATCCGGGTGCGATCCATCGTCGGGCGCTACCTGGAGCACTCGCGCATCTACCACTTCGCCCATGGGGCCCACGACGGGGGGCCGGTGTACTTCATCGGGTCCGCGGACCTCATGCCCCGGAACCTCGATCGCCGGGTCGAGGCGCTCGTGCCCATCGAGGCTCCGGACCTGCAGGCCCGTCTGGCCGAGATCATCGACGTGGGCCTCGCCGACGACACGTTGGCCTGGGTGCTCGACGCCGACAGCACATGGCATCACCGGCGAGGGCCCCTCGGCTCGGAGACGCACCGTCGTCTGCAGGAGCTGGCCCTGGCACGGCGCACTGGCGGCTGATCGTGGCGGCGCCGACGGCGGGCAAGCTCGAGCGCGAGGTGAAGTTCGGTGCCTGGCCGGGATTCGTCCTGCCCGACCTCACCGACGTGGCACCCGGCGTGACGGTCACCGACGGCCCGGAGCTCGATCTCGACGCCACCTACGTCGACACCGACGACCTGCGCCTCGTTCGACGGGGCGTGTCGCTCCGGCGCCGCACCGGCGAGGGAGCGCCGCGGTGGACCCTCAAGCTCCCGACGCGGTGGCGGCGGGCTGGCGCTCAGCCGTCGTGAGTTCGACGTCGAGACCGACGCCACCGAGGTTCCCGATCAGTTGTCGGACCTGATCCGCGGTTGGGTTCGTCGGGACCCGCTCGTCGTGGTGGCGACGATCCGGACCCGTCGTCGGTTGCTGTACCTGGTCGACGAGCAGGGGGAGCTGGCCGAGGTCGCCGACGACGTGGTGAGCGTGGTCGAGGGCGACGAGCAGGTCGCCGCCCGCTTCCGTGAGATCGAGGTCGAGCTGGCCCCGCATGCATCGGGCGACCTCCTGGTGTTGGTGGCCGGTGCCCTCGAGCGCGCCGGAGCCGGGGCACCCGATCCGCACGACCAAGGTCGTCAGAGCGCTGGGGCCACGGGCTCTCGCCCCTCCGGACCTCACCGCTCCCGAGGTCGGTCCGGACGCCACGATGGCGCTGCTCGTGCACGCCGGCTTGACCAAGGCCGCCCGCCAAGTGGTCGACCATGACCACGTGATCCGCCTCGACGACGACGTCGAGGGGGTGCACAAGGCCCGGGTGGGCGCTGCGCCGGATGCGCTCGAACCTGCAGACCTTCGGCCCCGTGCTCGACAAGGACTGGGCCCGGGCGCTGCGCACCGACCTGCGGTGGCCGGCGGCGCTGCTCGGCGAGGTGCGCGACACCGACGTGCTGCTCGATCGGCTCTGGGCGTCGGTCGGCCGGCTTGACGGCGTCGATCACGGCGACGGCGCTCTCGTCGTGCAGCACCTCGAGCGGGAGCGGCGCGCCACGCTGGCCGCGGTACTGGACCAGATGCGCACCGATCGGTGGGTCGACCTGCTCGACCGGCTGGCTGAGGCGGGGGAGCACCCTCTGCTCCACCACGCGGCCCGTGCTCGGGCCGCCGACGTCGTTCCCGGGCTCGTACGCCCGAAGTGGGTCACGTTGCGCCGCGCGGTGCGGCGCCTCGGGCCGGAGCCGGCCGACGAGGAGCTGCACGCCGTGCGGATCCTGGCCAAACGTGCTCGCTATGCCGTCGATGTCGCGGTCCCCGTCGTGGGCGAGCCGGCGCAGCGCTTGAGCGACGCGCTCACCGGGCTGCAGGACGTGCTCGGTGAGCTGCACGACACGTCCGTCGCCATCGACTGGTTGCGCGGCCGGGTCCCCGCGCTCCCGCACGCCCAGGCGATGGTGGTCGGGCAGCTCGTGGGCGCTGAACGCCAGCGTGCCGCCGAGCTCCGGGCGGCCTGGCCGGCGGCCTGGGACGCGTGCAACCGCAAGTCGATCCTGCGGTGGCTGTGATGACGTCGGCGCCCGACGAAGGCGGCCGGTTCCCGGCGCGTCCCGGCATCGATCCCGAGATCCGGGCGGCCGGTGGCGTGGTCTGGCGAGTCGCCGAGGGCCAGCCCGAGGTGGTCCTGGTGCACCGCCCGAAGTACGGCGACTGGACCTTCCCGAAGGGCAAGCTCGAGCCGGGGGAGACCGACGAGCACGCCGCGCTGCGCGAGGTGCGCGAGGAGACGGGGCTCGAGTGCGTGCTCGGACGTGAGCTCCCGAGCGTCACCTACCGGGACTCCAAGGGCCGCCACAAGCAGGTGCGCTACTGGGAGATGACCGTCGCCGCCGGCGTCGTTCGAGGTGAACGACGAGGTGGACGAGATGGAGTGGTGCGGCCTCGACGGCGCCGTCGAGCGCCTCACCTACGGTCACGACGGCGAGGTCCTCGACGCCTTTCGCCGGTTCGCGTCGGGGCCGCGTGCCGGTGACGGGCCGGGCGGCGACGGGCCGGATGAGCCGTCGACCCGCCGGCGGGTCCAGGCTGAGCCGGCTGAGCCGGTGTCGGCTGGCGCGCGGCAGCGCAGGGCGTCCCCGAACTGTTCAGTCGCGGTTCACCTCTCGTTCACTCGGCGAACGTCCCGTCGCCACCCTGGCTCCCTAGGTTCTGCGCCGCGGGAGGCTCGCTCTCGCGTCCGATCCCCTTGTCGAGGAGAGTCAACCCTTGCGTACTTCCCCGCGTCGCCACCTTCGTGTGGCTCGTCGCCCTGCTCGCGTCCATCGGCCTCGTCGCCGCGGCCTGTGGTAGCGACAGCGAGTCCGGCTCGTCCGACACCACCACGGCCTCGGGCGCCGAGTCCGACATCGACTTCGGTGCGCTCTCGGGCACCCTCAACGGTTCGGGCGCCACGTTCCCCCGGTCGTTCTACGAAGAGGTCATCGCCGAGTTCGAGGGCGTCTCCCCGCTCGTCGTCAACTACAACGGCGTCGGCTCCGGCCAGGGCAAGAAGGACCTCGCCGCCGGCACCTCCGACTGGGCCGGCACGCGACAGCCTGGTGAAGGACGACGAGAAGGCCAACTTCGACCGGGACTTCCTCTACTTCCCGACCGTCGCCGCCCCGATCACCGTGTCGTACAACCTCGACGGCGTCGACGACCTCCAGCTCTCGCAGGACACGCTGGCCGGGATCTTCATGGGCACAGATCACCACCTGGAACGACCCGGCCATCGCCGCCGACAACTCCGGCGTCACGCTCCCGTCGACCGCCATCACCGTCGTCGTGCGCTCCGACGGTTCGGGGACCACGTCGAACTTCTCGAAGTTCCTCAAGTCCGCGGCACCGTCGGTGTTCACCGTCGAGTCCGGTGACACCGTCGCCTGGCCGTCCGCTCAGGCCGCCCAGGGCAACGCCGGCATCGCCCAGCTGGTCAAGGACACGTCGGGGGCCATCGGCTACGTCGACTACTCCGACGCCAACGCCACCGGCCTGAGCTTCGCCGCCATCGAGAACGCCGACGGCAACTTCGTCGAGGCCAGCCTCGAGGGTGCCACCGCGGCGCTCGACGGCGTCACGGTCGAGGACGACCTCACCTACAACCCGCTCAACGCCGCCGGGTGCCGACTCCTACCCGATCACCGCCCCGACCTACATCCTCGTCTACTCGACCTACTCCGACCAGACGATGGTCGACAACATCAAGGGCTGGCTGACCTACGTGCTCACCGAGGGCGAGACGCTGGCCAACTCGGTCGACTTCGCCAACCTCCCGGCGGGTCTGCAGCAACAGGCGCTGGCCCAGGTCGACCAGATCACGGTCGGCTAGCAGCACCCGCTCCGGCCATGACGCCACTCCCCGAGGATCCACCCCCCGGTGCAGTTGCCGTCCTCGACCCCACCGAGGGGTCGGGGGCGGAGCTGATCGCCGCCGGCCGCGTCAACCGCGGGGATCAGCTCTTCCGGGGAGTGGCGTTGGCCGCCGGGCTGCTGGTCCTGGCCATCCTGGCCCTGATCGCCGTCTCGACCACGCGTGAGGCCTGGCCGGCGTTCCAGGAGGAGGGCATCTCGTTCATCACGACGAACGACTGGGTGCCCGCCGAGGGCAAGTTCGGCGCCCTGGCCTTCATCTACGGCACGGTGCTGGTGTCGATCCTGGCCCTGATCATCTCGGTGCCCGTCAGCGTCGGCATCGCCCTCTACACCAACGAAGCGGCCCCGCAGCGGCTCAAGAAGGCCGTCGTCTACGTGATGGACCTCCTCGCCGCCATCCCCTCGGTGGTCTACGGCCTCTGGGGCATCGCCATCCTCGCCCCGAACATCGGGCCGGTCTACGAGGCGATCGGCGGCGCCGTTCGAGGGGTGGCCCGTCCTCGGCACGCTCTTCGGGCCGACGTCGAGCGGGCGGGCCTTCATGACCGCCGGCATCATCCTCGCCGTCATGATCACGCCGATCATCACCTCGCTCTCGCGTGAGGTCATCGCCACCGTGCCCAGCGCCCAGCGCGAAGCGGCCTACGGCATGGGGGCGACCCGGTGGGAGATGATCCGCTCCGCCGTGCTCCCCTGGAGCCAGGGCGGGATCGTCGGTGTCGGTGATGCTCGGCCTGGGCCGGGCCATGGGCGAGACCATCGCCGTGGCGCTGGTCATCGGCTCGAACGCGCAGATCACCGCTCGACCTCTTCGCCCCCGGCGACGCCATGGCCGCGGTCATCGCCAACCAGTTCGGCGAGGCCGCCGGCGTGCACCGAGCCGCGCTCATCGGGCTCGGCGTCGTGTTGTTCGGCGTCACCATCATCGTCAACGTCACCGCCCGCGGCATCGTGGGCCGGTTCGACAAGAAGCTCTCGGGGGCCTGACCATGGCCGATGTCGACACGCCCGACGCGACGCGGGAGAGCGACCGCCTCCTGCTCGAGGCGACCACCTCGCCGGTCGCGCAAGGTCCGCAACCGGCTGGCCAGCATCTGGATGCTCGGATCGCTCGTGGTGGCGATCATCCCGCTGGCCTTCGTCATCTACTACGTCGTGGTCAAGGGCATCGGCATCATCAACTGGGCCTGGTTCAGCGAGACCGATCCAGGCCCGCAGCCGCGAGCCCGGCGGCGGCATGGCCCCGGCCATCGTCGGCACCCTGCTACATCACCGGCCTGGCCACGCTGATGTCGGTGCCGCTCGGCATCCTCGGCGCCATCTACCTCAACGAGTACGGCGGCAAGGGGCGCATGGCCCGCGTCATCCGGTTCATGTCCGACGTGATGACCGGCGTGCCCTCGATCGTCATGGGCCTGTTCGTCTACACGATCTGGACGCTCAACTTCGGCCTCTCCACCTTCGGCGGCGCGCTGGCGCTGGCCTGCCTCATGCTGCCGATCGTGATCCGCTCCACCGAGGAGATGCTCAAGCTGGTGCCCGAGGAGCTGCGCCACGGCAGCTACGCCCTCGGGAACCGCAAGTGGCGCACCATCGTCACCGTCGTGCTGCCGGCCGCCTTCGGCGGGCATCGTCTCCGGGGCCATGCTGGCCGTCGCCCGGGCCGCCGGTGAGACCGCCCCCCTGTTGTTCACCATCGGCGCCGCCCGCGCCGTCAACCTCGAGTGCCTTCGACGGTCCCACGACGGCGCTGTCGGTCCAGATCTTCCGCAACGCCCAGTCGCCGTTCCCGGCCTCCATCGACCGGGCGTGGGCCTCCGCGCTCACGCTGGTCGTCATCGTGTTCGTCTTCACCATCGCGGCCAGAATCGTGTCCGCACAGGTCGCTCGTCGTCACGCGGCCTGATCCGTCGCCACCGTGTCGACACCCCCGTCCGCCGAGTCTCCCGAACCCGACGAGGTCCCACCGATGTCCACCGATGCCGCCGCTCCGGTCCTGCCCGACGAGCCCGAACACGGTGAGCACGCCCGTCGCCACGCCGTCGGGAGCAGTCCGATGGGCGACGCCGAGGTCGTGTTCGACGTGAAGGGCCTCAACGTCTACTACGGCCCGTTCCGCGCCGTGCGCGACGTCGACGTCCAGGTGCACCGCCACGAGATCACCGCGTTCATCGGTCCGTCGGGTTGCGGCAAGTCGACCGTGCTGCGCTGCTTCGACCGCATGAACGACCTCATCGAGTCGGCGCGGGTCGAGGGGCAGATCCTCTACCACGGCGTCGACCTCTACGACCCCCGGATCGACCCCGTCGAGGTGCGCAAGCGCATCGGCATGGTCTTCCAGAAGCCGAACCCGTTCCCGAAGTCGATCTTCGACAACGTGGCCTTCGGCCCGCGCCTCAACGGCGTCAAGAAGGACCTCGACGACGTCGTCGAGAAGGCCCTGCGCGGGGCGGCGCTGTGGGACGAGGTCAAGGATCGCCTCAAGAAGTCCGCCATGGGCCTCTCCGGGGGTCAGCAGCAGCGCCTGTGCATCGCCCGGGCCATCGCGGTGGAGCCCGAGGTCGTGCTGATGGACGAGCCCTGCTCGGCGCTCGACCCGATCGCCACGGCCCGCATCGAGGACCTGATGCAGGAGATCAAGTCGCAGTACACGATCATCATCGTGACCCACAACATGCAGCAGGCCGCCCGCGTGAGCGACCGCACGGCGTTCTTCACCACCGAGGTGAACCCCGAGAGCGACACCCGCACCGGGCTGCTCGTGGAGTACGACTTCACCGACAAGATCTTCTCGGCCCCGGCCGACGAGCGCACGGAGAACTATGTCACCGGCCGATTCGGCTGACGGGGCTCCGCTCCGACTCCAGTACGGGGCCGAGCTCGACCAGCTCGCCCTCCAGGCCGAGATGATGGGGGTCGTCGTCGGCGAGAACCTCGAGCTCATGCGCGAGGTGCTGCGCAGCGGCGACGTCGACCAGGCCCAGGTGGCGCTGGCCACCGACGACCGCATCGACGCCATGAACGTGTCGCTCACCGAGCGCTGCTACGAGCTGTTGCGGCGCGAGGCTCCGGTGGCCACCGATCTGCGCCTCATCGTGTCGGTCCTGCGGGTCATCGCCGAGTTCGAGCGGATCGGTGACCTGGCGCTGCGGGTGGTCAAGCAGGCGCCCGAGTACGAGACGCTGCGCTCGGTGCCCGATGCGTTCGCCATCCTGCTCACGATGGCCGATGCGGCCATCGAGCTGTACCGCGATGCCCTGCAGGCCTGGGCGACCCTCGACGCCGACCTGGCCGCGGCGGTGGCCGGCGCGCAGTCGCAGAGCTTCGCCGGCGACCAGCTCGTGGAGGCGCTGTTGGCCAACCGCGGGCCCGATGCCGTGTCGGCCGCGCTGCACACGATGGTGGCCGGCCAGGCCCTCGACCGCATCAGCGACCACTCTGCCATCCTTGGGGCGCGGGTCCGCTATCTCATCACCGGCGATCCCGCCCATCTCGCCGCCGAGGTCCGCTGACCGTCGTCGGTCGCCGCCTCGTCATCCAGGAGCATCCCGTGCCCGAGCAGCGCAAGTCCTTCCACACCGAGCTCGACGAGATCCGCGACGACATCGTTCGCCTGGCGGCGATGCTCGGTGAGTTCATCCCCCGTGGCACCGAGGCCCTGCTCACCAACGACATGCACGCCGCGCAGCGCCTCATCGAGGCCGACGACGAGGTGGACGCCCTCACGCTGCAGCATCGAGGAGCAGTGCTACCACGTGCTCGCCCTCCAGCAGCCCATGGCCACGGACCTGCGCAGCATCGTCACCGCCCTCTGGCTGACCGCCGAGATCGAGCGCTCCGCCGACCTGATGGTCAACGTGGCCAAGGGCGCGCGCCGCATCTACGGCGCCGGGCTCGACGCACGGGTGAAGGGCCTCATCGAGCGAATGGCCGAGGAAGCGGCGCGCCTCTACAAGTTGGCCATCGACGCCTACGTCGAGCGTGACGAGGCGCTGGCCGCGGCGCTCGACGACATCGACGACACGCTCGACGCGCTCCACAACGACTACATCGAGGCCATCTTCGAGTCCCACGCCGGGTCCAACCTCGATCTCCAGCAGGCGGTCCAGCTGGCACTCATCGGTCGCTACTACGAGCGGATCGGCGACCACGCCGTGAACACCGGCCAGCGGGTCGAGTACATGGTCACCGGTTGGCTCCCCGAGCGCAGCGGAGCCGCCCGCTTCGAGGCGCGCGCCGCCCTGCAGGTCGGCGAGATCGGCGAGGCCGACCTCGGTCGGCTGCTGGAGCCCGAGGCCGACCGGTGACGGTCGTGGCCGCGGCGACGGCCGTCGAGGTCGTCGTCGGGGTCGCTGCTCCTGGTCGCCGCGGCGGTGGGCGCCGCCTGGTGGGGCCGCACCGTCGAGCGTCATCGGGCCCAGGCGCTGGTCGACGACGCCCTCGACCGGGCCGGGCTGTCGGACGACGGGACCCTCGCCGACCTCCAGAGCGGGATCGCCGCGCTCGGCCGGGCCGTCGCCGAGGGGGAGACCGGCGCCGATGCCGAACGCTCGATGCGCGGCCTGCTCCAGGACGCGCTCGACGGCCTGCCCCAGGGCGTGTTGATCATCGACGCCACGGGGTCGGTGGTGCAACGCAACGCCGCGGCCGAGGCCTTCGCCGGCGCCCGTCACTCCGACGCCCTGGTGGAGGCGGCGGTGGCCGAGCTCGTCACCGGCGCCCTCGAGGGCCTCCCCGACCGGCGTGAGCTCGAGCTCTTCGGCCCGCCCCGAAGGGTCCTCGTGGTCGACGTCGCCCCCATCGCCGCCGGGAACGGCAACGCCGCGGTCGCGGTGATCGACGACATCACCGAGCACCGCCGCCTGGAGGCGGTGCGCCGCGACTTCGTGGCCAACATCAGCCACGAGCTCAAGACGCCGGTCGGCGCCATCGGCCTGCTGGCCGAGACGTTGCTCGGCGAGGACGACCCCGAGGTCGCCGTCGCGCCTCGCCGGTCGCATCCAGGCCGAGTCGTTGCGGGTGGGTCGAACGATCGACGACCTGCTCGAGCTGTCGCGGATCGAGACGTCGTCCGTGTACCAGTCCGACGCCGTGGCGCTGGCCGGCATCATCGACGAGGCCGTCAGCCGCATCCGGCCGGCCGCCGAGCAGGCGGGCATCACCATCGACGCCCGCGGCGTCGACCGTGGTGTGGAGGTGAGCGGGGACGGCCGTCAGCTGACCTCGGCGATCAGCAACCTGCTCGACAACGCCGTGAAGTACTCCGACGCCGGCTCGACGGTCGAGGTCGGCGCCGAGCTGGGCGACGAGGGCCGCGTCGCGGTGTCGGTGTCGGACCGGGGCATCGGGATCCCGGCCCGGGACCTCGAGCGGATCTTCGAGCGCTTCTACCGGGTCGACCAGGGCCGCAGCCGCCAGACCGGCGGGACGGGCCTCGGCCTGGCCATCGTGCGCCACGTCGCCGCGAACCACCACGGGACCGTCGAGGTGGAGTCGCGCCTCGGTGAGGGCTCCACCTTCACGCTCCGCATCCCCGCCACGGCGACCGCCGGCGTGGCGCCGTCGCCCGACACAGGAGCTCGTCCGATGACCAGCATGCCGTCCGTCCTCGTCGTCGAGGACGAGGACTCCTTCGTCGACGCGCTCACCGTGGGCCTCACCCGTGAGGGGTTCAAGGTGAGCATCGCCCGTGACGGCGCCGAGGCCCTCGACCTGTTCGACGACATCCAACCCGATCTCGTGCTGCTCGACGTCATGCTGCCGAAGGTCTCGGGTCTCGACGTGTGCCGGGAGCTGCGCAGCCGGTCCTCGGTGCCCATCATCATGGTCACGGCCAAGGGCGCCGAGATCGACACCGTCGTGGGCCTCGAGGTCGGGGCCGACGACTACGTCACCAAGCCCTACCGGCTGCGCGAGCTCGTGGCCCGGATGCGCGCCGTGCTGCGGCGTCATCCGTCGGAGGCGCCGCCGGTCGCGGTCGCCGTGGCCGGCGACGACGTGGTGTCGGTCGGCGACGTGAGCCTCGATCACCAGCGCCACGAGGTCGTGATCCGCGGTGAGGAGGTGCGCCTTCCCCTGAAGGAGTTCGAGCTGCTCGCCATGCTCCTCGAGAACGCCGGTCGGGTGCTCACCCGCGACACCCTCATCGACCGGGTCTGGGGGGCCGACTACGTCGGCGACACCAAGACCCTCGACGTGCACGTCAAGCGCCTGCGGGCCAAGGTCGAGCCCGATCCGGCCCATCCGAGCCACATCGTCACCATCCGCGGGTTGGGCTACAAGTACGACGCTCCCAGGGCCTGATCGCCCTCGAGGGGCTCGACCGATCGGGCGCGGGCCGCTCCTACGATGGACGCCGTGACGTCCCCCGTGCCGCCGGCCGCACCCTGGCCTCGCCGCGCGCAGCGCTCGGGATCCCCGCAATCCGTGGTTGCCGTCGGCGTTCTCCCGGCTGGCCCGTGCCCACGCCGCCGGCGTCGCCGGCGACGCGCTCTTCGCCATGGGCCTGGCGGGATCGGTGTTCTTCTCGCTCGACTTCGACTCCGCCCGCTGGCGCGTCGCGCTCTACCTGGTGCTGACCATCGCCCCGTTCGCGGTGGCCGCGCCGCTCATCGGTCCCGCCCTCGATCGCATCAAGGGCGGTCGGCGCTGGATCATCGTGGGCTCGATGGGCCTGCGCGCCCTGCTGTGCGTGCTGGTGGTCATGCACCTCGACAGCCTGTTGTTCTATCCCGAGGCCTTCGGCATGCTCGTGCTGGCCAAGGTGTACACGATCTCCAAGAGCGCGGTCGTCCCCGGCACGGTGCGCAGCGACACCGAGCTGGTCGAGGCCAACTCCAAGCTGACCGTGCTGTCGGCGCTCGCCGTGGTCGTGGCCGTCGTGCCCGGCGGGATCCTCCTGGGCCTCGGCGGGGCCCAGTGGGCCCTCGGCCTGGCCGCCATCGTCTTCACCGTGGCCACCGTGCTGGCGTTCAAGCTGCCGCCGACGACGGTCGCCACCGAGCCCGAGGGCGAGGCCGAGCGCGAGGAGCTGCGCAGCGCGGGCATCTTCCTGGCCGGCGACGTCGATGGCCGTCATCCGGGGGATCGTCGGCTTCTTGTCGTTCATGTTGGCGTTCGCGTTCAAGAACGCCGGGGCCCCGTTGTGGCAACTGGGCGTCGTGGCCGCGACGGCGCAGCTGGGCTTCTTCCTGGGAGCCGTCGTCGCCCCACGTCTACGCCGACTCCTCACCGAGGAGCGGATCCTCCTCGGCGCGCTCGTCGTCACGACGGTCGGAGGTGTGCTCACCGCGTTCATCGGCGGTCTGCTCGGTGCGTCGATCCTGTCGATGGTCGTGGGCGCCACCGGGAGCTCGGCCAAGCAGGCCTTCGACTCGATCGTCCAACGCGACGCTCCCGACGCCAACCGGGGTCGTTCCTTCGCCCGTTTCGAGACGCGCTTCCAGTTGATCTGGGTGATCGGCGCACTGATCCCCATCGTCGTCCCCGTTCCCGCGCCGGTGGGGTTCGCCATGATCGGTGTCGCCAGCGGCGTGACGGTGGCGTGGTACCTGGTGGGCATGCGGCGGATCCGCCAGGGTCGGGTGCCCGTGCGCCGTCGAGGCTGGCGCCGACGTCCGCTCTACGGGCCCGATGCGGTGGAGGTCGATGCCGTCCCGGCGCCGCCCCCGCCTCCTCCGCCTCCGCCCCCGCTCGGGTCGCGTGGTCGTTCGACGGCGTCGCGGGCCGGTTCGTCGCGCCGCGGGTTCGACGCCACGCTCGCCGAGGGCGATGTCGGTGGCGCCACCGTCCGGGGCCGACCCCACCGTCGTGGTGCCGTCGCTCCCCGAGTCCGACCGCGACCCGACCGTGGTCGACGCCACGACGGTCGCCGATCCCCCCCGGTCGACCTCGACCGGGCGCACCGGCCCCGACCCGGCTCGGCGATGGATGCCGGCTCCTCCTGACACGGGCGAGACGCCGGGGCAGGCCTCGCTCTTCGGGCCCGAGGCCTGGGACGACGGGATCGAGTCCTGACGACGTCTCAGTCGTCGGGGAGGTCGATGCGGGCCAGCCAGAGGCCTGGAGCGTCGATCTCGGCGGGGGTGGGGAGGGTGCGGTCGGACTCCCACAGGCGGGCCAGGCCGTCGTCTCCGGCTCGTTCGGCCACCCCGGCCACGAACGCCGAACCCCGGTCGTAGGACGCCTGGGTGAGCTCGAGGCCGAAGAGCCGTTCGACGAACCGGTCGGAGGGGTGAGCGTCGACCCGGCGTCGGCGCAGTGCCTCGCCGATCATGTTGCCGTCGCCGATCAGGCCCGGGGCGACCTGGTCGAGCACGTGGTCGACGTAGCCCACGATGGCGCAGACGAGGGCCTCGAGGCGGGGGAGCAGGGCACGCTGCGCCGGCGACTGGATGGCGCCGAGGAGCACCTCCGGGTCGCCGAACAGCGACTGCTGGAGATCGCCCATGTTGGTGGGGTCGGAGATGTCGAGGGAACCGAGTCGGCTCTCCAGCGCGTTGGCATCGGGCTCGAAGCCGCCGGTGTAGTCGGTGATGAGCTCCTCGAGCCGGGCGCGGACGTGAGGGATGCGCACGACGGTGTGGGTCGTGATCTCCTGGAGGCACACCCAGAGACGCAGGTCGTCCGGTGGGAGCGACCATTCGGTGCCGAACTCGTCGAGGTTGGCGACGACGATCATGAGCTCGTCGGAGGGGGTTCGGGGGATCGGCAGGTCGTACAACCCGAAGGATCGTCGGGCCAGGTGGCCGACCATGGACCCTGCGGTCATGCCGAGCATCATGGGTCCGACCATCTGCAGCAACGGGGCCATGAAGCCCAGGGGATCGTCCTGGTCCGGGGTGGGTGGGGGCTGGTCGGGGTCGTGGAGCGACCGGGCGAGCGTCTCGAAGAGGGGCCGCCAGGCCTCGAGGGTGGCCGAGACCCACTGGCCTCGCGTCACCGGGGTGATCGTGAGGCCGAGGCCGCTGGTCGAGGCCGGGAGGCCCGTGGCCGCGCCCACGTGGAGCTCCGCCACCCGGGCGATCTGCTCGATCTTGATCCGTTCGAGCGGATCGACGTTGCCTTCCTGGCCGCCGTCGGTGGCGACGGTGTACGCCAGCTGGCGAGCGGCGTCCCATCCGACCGGGCCCTGCTGCGAGAACAGCCGGGCCAGGTCGCCGAAGATCGGCATGCCCTCGAACGGGTTCCCGCCCGGCACCGGAGCCGAAGGGGTCGTCGTCGGAACGGTCGGGGGGCTCTGGGCTCACCCCTTCAGGGTAGGCCCCGATCGCGGCGTCCCCGCCTCGCGTGGCCCGGCCTTCGAGCGATGGCGGGCATGATGGGCCGGTGGAGCAGACCGTCGTCGTCACCGGGGCCGCCGGCCCGTTGGGTCGGCGGGTGGTCGAGGAGCTGCGTCGCGCTCCCCACGATCGGCCGGATCGTGGCGGTCGATCCCGCCCTCGATCCCGCGGCCCGGCTCGGGTCGGGGCGCGCCGGCGTCGGTGCGGGTGGCGCCGTTCGCACTGGCCGACCCCCGTCTGGCGCCTGCGTTGACCGGCGCCGACGTGCGTGGTCCACCTCGGGCCCGCGTCGGGTCCCCAGCTCGACGGCACCGGGGGTGACACCGTCGACGTCGACGGCTTCGACCCGGCTCCTCGATGTCCTCGATGCGGTGGGCCGCGTCGGTCTCGTCGTGGTCCTGTCCACGGGGTTGGTCTACGGATCGCACACGGACAACCCGGTGCCGCTCACCGAGGACGCCCCCGTTCGTCCCGACCCGGCGGTTCGTGCCGCGGTGGCCAAGGCGCAGCTCGAGGTGAGGGCTCGCCGCTGGGCCGACGAGCGTGACGTTCGCTGCACGGTGCTGCGTCCGAGCGTCGTGGTCGGCCCCGAGACCGGTCGCTGGTTGGCTCGCTCCCCGTGGTCGACCAGCGGGATCAGGGTCCGGCGTGCCGAACCACCCGTCCAGTTCCTCCATGTCGACGATCTGGCCTCGGCGGTGCGGGTCTCGGTGGAGCAGGAGCTCGACTGCGTCGTGAACGTCGCCCCGGACGGTTGGTTGCCCGACGAAGAGGTTCGTGCCCTGAAAGGCCCGACACCTCGTGTCCGCCTACCCCGACGGCTCGCCTTCCGGTTGGCCCGGCTCGGGATGGTCCTGGGCTCGGGTCGGGGGAGCGCCGCCGCGGTGCTGGCGGCGGCAGGACCCTGGGTCGTGGCCAACGATCGCCTCCGTGAGACCGGCTGGGCTCCTGCGCACACCAGTGCCGAGGCCTTCGTGGAGGCCGATCCCGGTGGGCCGTGGACCCGGCTGACGCCGCGTGACCGACAGGTCCTCGCGCTGGGCGGGATCGGCGGCCCTGGTGGTGTCGTTGGTCGCGGTCGTGACCGCTGTCGTGCTGCGTCGACGCCGACGCTGACCGGGCTCGCTGCGGCTCCGGCGGCTCCTGGCTAGGGGCGTTCGGCCAAGGTCACCGTGACGGTGATCGTCTCGGTGCCTCGCTCGACGGTGAGCTCGACGAGCTCGCCGGGGCGCCGTTCCCGGATGGCGCCGGCCAGTGCGGACATCGACGCCACCGGTTCCTCGTCGAGGGAGGTGACGACGTCGCCGGGCTCCAGGCCGACGTCGTGGGCCGGTCCGTCCTCGGCGACGTCGGTGAGCTGCGCCCCGGCGCCGGCGTCGTCGTCGACGTCCTGTCCGGTGACGCCCAGCCACGCGTAGTGGACCTTCCCGGTCGTGACCAGCTCGTCGGCGACCCGCACGGCCCGTGAGATCGGGACGGCGTAGCGGGCGCGACCCGAGTCGGACCGCACGACCGTCGTGGCGGTGCCGGTGACGGCCGTCGGAGGTCACCGCGGCCAGCGCCGGATCGGGTTCGGGCGGGACGGGCGGTACCGGGCTCGTCGGGCAGGATCAGCCCGAGCAGGGTGCCCGTCTCGGAGCACAGCAGGGCCCCGGACGCGTCCGTCGGCGCGCCCAGCGCGGTTCGGATGAGGTCGTGGCGGGTGTGGTCCTCCCCGGTGAGCTGCCAGCCGGTTCCGGTGATCTCGCCCGTGCCCATCGACGGCGTCGTCTCGCTGGTGGCGTGGCCCACGGCGAGGGCGGCGACGCCGGCTCGCGCCTGCACCTTCCCCGCCCAGGGCGGCGACCGCGAGCTCGTCGGCGTCGACCTTCACCACGGCGATGCCGCTCACGGGGTCGGATCCCACGACGGTCGCAGGAAGAGTGCGACCGTCGGAGAGGGTGACGGTCGGATCGGTCACGTCGGCGACGGCGTCCTCGGTGGTGAGCAGGTACCCGTCGCTGCGGTACACGACCGCGGTGGCCGAGGTCGGGTGTGCCCGCCCGGTCGGCCGTGAGGCGGGCCACCGCGGGCCCGAGGGCGGCCATCGCCGCCTCCTGGGGTGTGGCGTCGGCCGACGTCGAGGGTCGTCGGGCCACGGTCGAGCGCCCGCACGGCGACGAGACCTCCGAGCGCCAGCACCAGGATCGTGGCCGCGGCCAGCGTCGCCGTTCGGCGTGGACGAGGGGTCGGGGTTCGCACCGCGGAGCTCGGCGAGGGGGGTGCGGCCGCCAGCTCGGACGGGTGTCGCCACAGCCGGTCCTCGGCGGGCAGCGGAGGGACGAATGCGTCCGGGTCGTCGGACTCGTCCTCGGGCGACATGAGCGCGGAGCGTACCGGGGACACCCGGATCGTTGGACGCGCCCCACTACGATGCGCTCGTGCCGATGCCGCGTCCCGATGCCGACGACTGGGTGCGTCTCACCGTCGGTCCCGTCGATGCCGGCGAGGCGGCCGCCTGGGTGGGTCGTCCCGACTGCGGTGCGGTCGTGGTGTTCAGCGGCCTGGTGCGGGACCACGCGGAGGGCACGGTCGACGTCACCCACATCGAGTACGAGGCGTGGGCAGAGCAGGTCGAGCCCCGTCTCGCCGAGGTCGTCGCCGAGGCCCGGGCGCGCTGGCCCGACATCGGGCGTGTCGCGCTGTGGCACCGCGAGGGGCGGGTCCTGCTCGGTGAGTCGTCGGTGATCGTCGCCGTGTCGGCTCCGCATCGGGGGTCGGCCTTCGCCGCCGCCGAGTTCTGCATCGACACCCTCAAGGCCACCGTCCCGATCTGGAAGAAGGAGTACTGGGCCGGCGGGTCGTCCTGGGCCCGGGCGGCGCAGCACATCACCGAGGTCGCGGCGGACCGGGCGCACGAGGAGGCACGGTGAGCAACGTCGCCTTCCTCCTCATCGTCGTGGTGATCAGCGTGCTCGGTTCGGTGGCGCTGTGGATCCGGCACCGCAAGCCGACCACGTTCATGTCCAGCGTCGACGAGTTCCAGGAAGAGATGCGCGCACTCGGCCGAGACGCCGACGAGCCCGGCGGATCGGGTCGACGCGGCGGCCGGTCGCGGCCGGTGGCACCACCTCCGAGCCGCATGTCCCCACCCTCGGCGCCTCGGCGTCGTGGTCGTGGTGACGAGGACGACCAGGGCGGAGGGCGGTAGCCCTGGCCCGCGACCTCGCCATCGACCTCGGCACCGCCAACACCCTCGTGTACGTGCGGGGGGAGGGGATCGTGCTCAACGAGCCGTCGGTGATCGCCCTCAACAGCCGCACCCAGGACGTGTTGGCCATGGGCCACGAGGCCTGGCAGATGATCGGCCGCACCCCCAGCTACATCGTGGCGGTTCGACCCCTGCGCAAGGGGGCGATCACCGACTTCGAGGTGACGCAGCGGATGATCCGCCTGCTGCTGCAGCGCGTGGGGGTCAACCGCTTCAACCGGCCTCGCGTCGTCATCTGCGTGCCGTCGGCCATCACCGCCGTCGAGCAGCGCGCCGTCACCGAGGCCGCCCGACGCGCCGGTGCCGCCGAGGCGCACCTGATCGAACAGCCGATGGCGGCGGCGATCGGCGCCGGCCTGCCCATCAACGAGCCGCTCGGCAACATGGTGATCGACATCGGCGGCGGCACCTCCGAGGTGGCGCTCATCTCGCTGGGCGGGGTGGTGGCCCTCGAGGCGGTCCGGGTCGGCAGCTTCGACATCGACGCCGCCATCCAGACCTACATCCGGCGGGAGTACGGCATCGCCATCGGCGAGCGCACGGCGGAGGAGATCAAGGTCACGATCGGGTCGGCGTGGCCGACCGAGAACGAGTTCGCCGCCGAGGTGCGCGGGCCGTGAGCTCATGAGCGGTCTGCCCAAGACCGTGGTCCTCACCGCCGAGGAGGTCCGTGACGCCATCGACGAACCGGTGTCGGCCATGGTCGACGCCGTGATCGCCTGCCTCGGGCACGCCCCGCCGGAGCTGGCCCAGGACCTGATCGGGCAGGGCATCCACCTGGTCGGCGGCGGCGGCATGCTGCGGGGGCTCGACCTGCGCGTCGCGGCCGAGACCGACATCCCGGTGCACCTCGTCGACCTGCCGCTCGAGTCGGTGGTGCTCGGCGCCGGGCACTGCATCGAGTCCTTCGACCATCTGCGGGTGATGTTCATGGAGTGAGCCTCGGTGACGGGTTCGTCACCGAGATGTGTGGTCGACGCGGAACTGTGACTACAGTCACGGGCCGACAGCACTGCTCCGTGGGGGAACGGGCCGATGGCCGAGACGACGACGGCACCGATCGCGACGGATGTCGTGCTCGGCGTGAGCAACCTCGAGGTCGTCTACAACGACGTCGTCCTCGCCGTGCGCGGGGTCAGCCTCCAGGTGCCACGTGGCCGGATCGTCGCCGTGCTCGGTGCCAACGGTGCCGGCAAGACCACCGTCCTGCGGGCCATCACCGGCCTGCTCGGCGTGCACCAGGCCAAGGTGACCAAGGGGACCATCGAGTTCGACGGCCGCCGCATCGACCGCAGCGATCCCGCGTCGATCGTGCGGGCGGGCCTGGCCCAGGTGATGGAGGGCCGACGGGTGTTCGCCGCGCTGACGGTCGACGAGAACCTCCGTTCCGGCGCCTACACCCGTCGGTCGAAGGCGGAGATCGCCGACAACTACGACCGGGTGCTCGAGCTGTTCCCGATCCTCGGCGAGCGGCGCAAGTCGATCGCCGGCTATCTCTCCGGCGGCGAGCAGCAGATGGTGGCCATGGGTCGGGCGCTCATGGCGTCGCCGACGCTGCTCCTGCTCGACGAGCCCTCACTCGGTCTGGCCCCGCTCATCGTCGAGCAGATCGGCGAGATCATCCAGGAGGTCAACCGCCAGGGCACCAGCGTCCTGCTCGTCGAGCAGAACGCCGCGATGGCGCTCGGGGTGGCCGACCACGGCTACGTCGTCGAGAACGGGCGGGTGGTCAAGGACGGCCCGGCCGCCGAGTTGCGCGACGACAAGGACATCCAGGAGTTCTACCTGGGTGTCGGTGACGCCGGTCGCAAGTCGTTCCGGGACGTGAAGACCTATCGACGTCGCAAGCGGTGGAGCGCCTGATGACCCGGACCGAGGGCACGACCGTGGACGCAGAGCCGACCGGCGATCCGCTGCTGTCGGTGCGCGGCGTCGCCTTGCGCTTCGGTGGCGTGAACGCCCTGACCGGTGTCGACTTCGACGTGCACCAGGGCGAGCTGTTCGCGGTCATCGGTCCCAACGGCGCGGGCAAGACCTCGATCTTCAACTGCCTCAACGGCGTGTACCGGCCCCAGGAGGGCTCGATCCGCCTGCGTGGCCGCGAGCTCGTCGGCACCGGGCCACGGCGCATCGCCGAGCTCGGGATCGCCCGCACCTTCCAGAACCTCGGGTTGTTCACCAACCTCAACGTGATCGACAACCTGATGCTCGGTCGCCACCACCTGATGAAGACCGGCTTCTTCTCCGGTGCGTTGTGGTTCGGGCGAGCCCGCCGGGAGGAGATCGACAACCGCCTCGCCGTCGAGGAGATCATCGAGCTCCTCGAGCTCCAGGCCTACCGCTACCGGCCCGTGGGCCTGCTCCCCTACGGCATCCAGAAGCGCATCGAGCTGGGTCGGGCGCTGGCCATGGAGCCGGCGTTGCTGTTGCTCGACGAGCCCGTGGCCGGCATGAACCTCGAGGAGACCGAGGACACGGCGCGCTACATCCTCGAGATCCGCGACTCGCTCGACCTCGCCATGATCCTCGTCGAGCACGACATGCACATGGTCATGGACCTCGCCGACCGGGTCATGGCCCTCGACTTCGGGGTGCCCATCGCCACCGGCACCCCGGCCGAGATCCAGTCCGACCAGCGGGTCATCGACGCCTACCTCGGGGTCGGTTCGTGACCGCCGCCACGATCACCGGCGTGGCCGGACCGGCGCTCGACGTCGATCTCGAGCCCACGCTCCCCGCCGTCCTGGTGCGTCGGGCCCGCCAGACCCCCGATGCGCTGGCGCTGCGCAAGAAGGAGCTGGGGCGTTGGAAGCCCTACACCTGGGCCGACTACGCCCGCCGCACGACCGAGCTGGCCTCCGGTCTCGAGAAGCTGGGCGTCGGTCCCGGCGACCGGGTGGCGATCCTGGCCGAGAACCGCCCGGCGTGGGTCTTCTTCGACCTGGCCGTCCAGGCGCTCGGCGCGATCACCGTCGGCGTGTACCCCACGTCGCCCCCGGCTGAGGTCGAGTACCTCCTGCGCCACTGTGGCGCCAGGATCCTGGTGGCCGAGGACGAGGAGCAGGTCGACAAGTTCGTCGAGGTCCGTGAACGGCTCCCGATGGTCGACAAGGTCGTCGTGCTCGATCAGCGTGGCGTGCGCACCATGGCCACCGATCCCCAGCTCATGAGCCTCGCCGCGGTGAGCGAGCTCGGCCGGGACGCGTCGCTCGACGACCTCGAGCGACGTGCCGCCGCGGTCGACCCGAGCGCTCCCGCCATCATCGTCTACACCTCGGGCACGACCGGCCCGGCCAAGGGGGCCATGCTCTCGCACGGCAACCTCACGGCGGCCGCGGTGGCCGCCCGGGTGCAGTTCGCCGTCGACGGGCGCAGCGAGGTGTTGTCCTACCTGCCGCTGTGTCACGTGGCCGAGCGCCTGATCTCGGTGATGGGCGCCCTCGGGTCCGGCTACGTCGTGAACTTCGGCGAGGGCGGCGACGCCTTCGCCGGTGAGCTGCGAGAGGTGCAACCCACCTTCTTCCTCGGCGTTCCCCGGGTGTGGGAGAAGATGATGGCGTCGGTCGAGATCCGCATGGTCGACGCGTCCAGGGTCAAGAAGGCCGCCTACCGCCACTTCCGGGCGAGGGGGGCGAAGCTCGGGGCCAAGCGCCGCCAGGGGAACCTCGGCGTCGGTGGTCGGATCAGCTACGGCCTCGGGTGGCTGTTCCTGTACCGGCCGCTGCGCCAGAAGCTCGGGCTGCTGCGCGTCGACGACGCCCTCTCCGGTGCCGCGCCGATCGCCCCCCAGGTGCTGGAGTTCTTCTGGTCGCTGGGGGTGCCGGTGCGCGAGGGCTACGGCCAGACCGAGAACACGGCCCAGGCCACCCTCACGCCGGAGGGCGACGTGCGCATCGGCAAGGTCGGCCTCCCCGTGCCGGGCAGCGAGATCCGCATCGCCGACGACGGCGAGATCCTCACCCGCGGTCCCGGCACCTTCCTCGGCTACTACGACGACCCGGAGGCGACGGCCGAGACGCTCGACGCCGACGGCTGGCTCCACACCGGCGACGTCGGAGAGCTCGACGCCGACGGGTACCTGACCATCTCGGACCGCAAGAAGGACATCATCATCACCGCCGGCGGCAAGAACATCTCGCCGTCGGAGATCGAGAACCGGCTGAAGGTCTCGCCGTTCGTCCGCGAGGCCATCGTGATCGGCGACCGCCGCAAGTACCTCGTCCGCCCTCATCGGCATCGAGATCGACACCGTGGCCAACTGGGCCCAGCAGCACCGGCTCGTCTTCACGACCTACGAGGACCTGTCCTCGAAGCCCGAGGTCGTCGACCTCGTCCAGGAGTGGGTGACCGAGGTCAACGCCGACCTCGCCCAGGTCGAGACGGTCAAGGCGTTCCGCCTCCTCCCGAAGGAGCTCGACCAGGAGGACGGCGAGATCACGGCGACGGCGAAGGTGAAGCGCTCGGCGGTGGCCCGGGAGTTCTCGGCGTTGATCGAGTCGATGTACGAGGAGGCCCCGTGACCGAGTTCCTCCAGTTCGTGCTCTCCGGGGTGGCGGTGGGGTGCAAGTACGCGCTCGTGGCCCTCGGCTTCGTGATCATCTTCAAGGCCACCGGTGTCATCAACTTCGCCCAGGGCGGCTTCGTGATGCTCGGGGCCTACCTGACCTACAACGCCGGCACCACGTGGGGCCTTCCGTTCTGGCTGGCCGTGATCGTGGCCATGTTGCTCACCGCGTTGGTGGGCATGTTGCTCGAGCGCCTTGTGCTCAGGCGCATGGTGGGTCGACCGGCGTTCGCCCTGATCATGATCACGGTCGGGTTGTTGTTCATCATCCAGGAGGTCGTCACCACGATCTGGGGGTTCGACGCGCTCAACCTCGGTGACCCGTGGGGCGTCGACGTCGTGAACATCGGCGACCTGGTCATCACGGTGGCGAACATCTGGAGCATCGTCCTGACCGCCGTCGTGGTGAGCGCCTTCTTCGCCTTCTTCCGCTTCTCGAAGCTGGGGCTGGCCATGCGGGCCACCGCCCTCGACCAGGAGGCGGCCCTCGCGCAGGGCATGAGCGCCAAGCGGGTGTGGGCGGCGTCGTGGGCCATCGCCGGAGCGGTCGCCGCCATCGCCGGTGTCACCATCGCCTCGGGCTCGGGCAACCTGACCCCTCAGGTCCAGTTCATCGCCCTGCTCGCCTTCCCGGCCATCATCCTCGGTGGGCTCGACTCGCCCGGGGGCGCGGTGCTCGGCGGCATCATCATCGGCGTCGTGCAGATCCCTCACCGCCGGCTACCAGGACGAGTACTTCAGCTGGGTCGGCACGGGCTTCCAGTCGGTGATGCCCTACGTGGTCATGCTGCTCATCCTCTTGTTCCGTCCCTACGGTCTGTTCGGGACCAAGGAGGTGAAGCGGGTCTGATGGCTCTCACCCGTCGTCGCAGCCCCGAGATGGTCGTCGAGTACGCCGACGACGTCGGCCTGTTCCGCTCCCGCGGGATGAAGGTCGGCATGATCCTGCTGCTGGTCCTCTACCTGCTGATCCCCAACAGCCTCGACGACTTCTGGATCGGCGTCCTGAACTACTGCGCCATCTTCGCCATCGGTGGCATCGGCCTGAACCTGCTCACCGGCTACACCGGGCAGGTCTCGTTGGGTCACGCCTTCTTCATCGGGTGCGGGGCCTACGCCGCCGCGTGGTTCGGTGGCGAGCAGGGCTGGCCGATGATCGTCTGGCTCCCGCTGGCCGCGCTGGTCGGTGGGGTCCTCGGGGGGGTGATCGGGCCCGTCGCCCTGCGTCTGCACGGCAACTACCTGGCCATCGTGACCATCGGCCTGCTGTTCCTCGGTGAGCACATCTTCACCGAGTGGGACGCCGTGACCGGTGGGGGTCGGGGCACGGCCGTCGATGCCAGCCTGGCCCTCGGGCCGCTCGACTTCACCAACCTGAAGCTGTTCGGCACCACCTTCAGCCGCGACCAGGGGCTGTTCTTCCTCCTGTGGGGGGTCGTCGCGCTCACGGCGCTGATCGCCAAGAACATCGTCCGCACCCGACCCGGTCGAGCCATGCAGGCCATCCGTGACCGCGACGTCGCCGCCGAGGTGGTCGGGGTCTCGCTGCTGCGCTACAAGGTCGGCGCCTTCGCCATCTCGAGCGCCATGGCCGCGGTGGCCGGCGCCTTCTACGGTGCCGCCATCCAGCGCTTCGTCTCGCCGGTCGAGTTCGGCGGAACCCTCGGGCTCGTCCTGTCGATCACGTTCGTGGCCGTCATCATCGTCGGGGGCATGGGAACCGTCTTCGGGTCGATCCTCGGCGCCCTGGTCGTGGGCGCCCTCCCCCGGGTCATCCAGAACTTCTCCGGCGACATCCCGTTCCTGTCGACCTCCCCGACCGACGACGGCATCCTCTCGGTCGCCTCGTTCAACAACATGCTCTTCGGGGCGCTCATCGTCGTCTTCCTCCTGGTCGAGCCCCGCGGGCTCGCCGCGCTGTGGATGCGGGCCAAGGCGTGGTTCAAGTTCTGGCCGTTCTCCTACTGATCTCCCAACCAACCGGTCGCCTCGGCGACCCCCGACACCCGCCCGGTTCCGTCCCGGAACCGGTCCACTCACCACAAACGAAGGGGAAGCAACATGAGATATCGCCGCACCGTTCGCCTCGCGGCGGTGGTCATGGCCCTGGGCCTCGTGGCCGCCGGCTGCCGGGGCTCCGACAGCGACTCCAGCGGGACCACCAGCGACCCGGGTACCGCCCAGGAGGTGACACCGGGTGTCGGCTTCGACGGCACCACGATCACCCTCGGTGTGCTCACGCCGCAGACGGGCGCCGCGGCCGTGCTCGGCAACCCGCTCACCAAGGGCAACGAGGTCTTCTGGCAGTCCTACAACGCCGCCGGCGGCATCGCCGGCAAGTACCAGGTGGCGCTGAACATCCTCGACACCAAGTACGAGCCGCAGACCGCGGTGCAGCAGTACCAGGCGTCGAAGGCGTCGTCCGCGGCCTACCTGCAGGTGCTCGGCACGCCGACGGTCGACGCGTTGCTCCCGCAGTTCACCGCCGACAACGTCCTGGCCGGGCCCGCGTCGCTCGACGCCTTCTGGGTGCGCGAGACCAACCTCATGCCGATCGGTGGTCCGTACCAGGTCCAGGTGATCAACGGCATGGACTACGCCATCCGCAACTTCGACGCCAAGAACAAGACGGTCTGCGCGCTCACCAAGGACGACCCCTACGGCGAGACGGCGCTCGAGGGCCTCGACTACGCCGCCGAGGAGGAGGGCTACGACGTCGCGGTCAAGGCCACCTTCAAGACCGGTGAGCAGAACTACACCGCGCCGATCAGCCAGCTCAAGGGGGCGGGGTGCGAGATCACCGTCCTCGCCGTCGCTGCCCAACGAGACCAGCCCGATCCTGTCCGAGGCCGTCGCCCAGGACTTCGCCCCGCAGTGGATCGCCGTGTCGCCGACGTGGGTCAGCATCTTCGCCGGTGGGGCGCTCGGCCCCTATCTGGCCAGCAACTTCACGCTGGTGTCCGAGGGCCCCGAGTGGGGCGACACCTCGAACGCGGGCATGGCCAAGATGCTCGACGACATCGCCGCCTACGCCCCGGACCAGACGCCGGACATCTACTTCCAGTTCGGCTACGCCCAGGCGTGGGCGATGGCGCAGATCCTCGAGCAGGCCGTGACCGACGGCGATCTGTCCCCGGCGGGGATCGTGCAGGCCGCTCAGAACATCCCCGAGCTCACCTTCGAGGGCCTGACCGGTGACTACCGCTACGGGCCGACGGCGGATCGCAACCCGCCGCGGACGTCGACGGTGAACGCCATCGACCCGGCGATTCCGGGGGGTCTCAAGGCGCTCGAGAGCAACTTCGCATCGGCGCCCGCCGAGTCGTTCACGTTCGAGGAATAGCGCGCAATCGGTGGCCGGCCTGACCGGTCCTGCGGGGCCGGTCACCGCCACGCCGCGTCCGTGCGACGAGACCGATCAGGTGGTGAGGTCCTCGGCGGCCTGGCGGACCTGCCAGTCGCGGTCGGTGCGGGCACGGGCCAGGGCCTCGTCCACCTCGACGCCGTCGAACGGGGCCAGGGCGATCGTGGCCCGGCGCCGCACCGTGGCCTTGTCGTGGGTGGCCGCCAGGATGGCCGCCAGCCCGGCGGGGTCGCCGATGGCACCGAGCGCGGCCACGGCGGCCTCTCGGCAGAGCGCGTCGTCGTGGTCGGTGGCGACCTCGGCGAGGCGCTCGACCGCGCCCGGCGGCGGCGGGGTGCGCTCGCCGCAGACGAAGGCCGCGGTCTCGACCACGGTGGCGTCGGCGTCGTCGAGGAGGGCCGTCACCGCCGCGTCCACGGAGGGATCGCCGGCGTGGACCACCGCCGCCTCCTCGGCCGCTCGACGGCGAACGGCGGTCTCGGGGTCGGCCAGGCCGGCGAGGAGCTCGCTGACCTGCAGGTCGCCGGTGCGCACCAGGGCTCCGAGGGCGGTGGCCCTCACCCCCGGATCGGGATCGCCCAGCAGGGTTCGGGCCGTCCGCGTGTCGCCCTCGTGGCCGGCCAGGGCCGCCCTCCGTCGCCGTTCGAGGTGGTCGGCTAGCGTCCGGCGGGCCGGGGCGGTCCCGGTCGGCTCCGTGCCGTGCTCGGTGTCGGACATCGTCGTAGTGGACCACGAATGACCGAGCTGCGCCCACCCACGAAGCGCCAGTTGCAGGCCGCCGAGACCCGGGAGCGGATGCTCGTCGCCGCCGCCGACATGTTCGCCGGCGCTCGGGTACCGGGGGGCCACGGTCGGGGCCATCACCGATGCCGCGGGCACGGCGCACGGCACGTTCTACCTCTACTTCCGCAACAAGGACGACGCCTTCACCCAGGTCCTCGAGGCGGTGACCGCGCAGATCCTGACCCGACCCGAGGTGGGGCCCGATGCCTCGCGGCGGGAGCGCATCGAGGTGATGGTGGGCAACTACATCGGCGTGCTCGCCGCCAACCCCGGGCTCTACCGGGCGCTGCTCGAGGGCATGTTGCAGAGCCCGACGATCGAGGCGGTGTGGCTGGCGATGCGCGAGACGTTCGTGGACCGCATCGTGGCCGGCATCGACCGTGTCGTGGCGCGTGGGGAGATGCATGCCGTGCACGACAGCCAGCAGGCGGCGCGGGCGCTCGTGTCGATGTGCGAATGGCACGCCTTCGTGGCGCTCGGGCTCGGTCACCGTCGTCCTGACGACGCCGAGGTCTCCCAGGCCGTCGCCACGGTGACCGATCTCTGGAGCCGGGCCATCTGGGGCGTGGAGTGATCGTTCAGGGCCCGGCCTGGCGACGGCTCACAACGCGTTGTTGAGCACGAGGACACCCAGGACGACGAGCACGGTGATCGTGACGGCGGTGACGACGCCGAGGATCGCCAGGACCACGATCAGCCCCAGGGCGGATCGGGCCCGCCGCGAGGGTGTCGGTCGGATCTGATCCATCACCGGTTCGAAGCTGTCGTCCGTGCTCACGCGTGCTCCTCGGGGCCGGCCCCGCGGGTGGTTTCGTCGCCGGTCCGTGGCAGGCTTTGGCGTCCCCACCCCCGTCCGGAGCAGTTCGTCGCCATGGACACCGCAGATCCGAGTGTACGTGCGCCCTTCGCGCCGTCTGGTGGTGGGCCGGTTCCCGGCGACGATCCCGACGGCGGTGCGCCTGCGGAGCCGGAGGGTCCCCGGAGCTGGTGGACGCGTCGGCGCAAGTGGACCGCCGGGTTCCTGGTCGTGGTCGTCACGAGCCTGGCCCTGGTGGCCTTCTTGTGGAAGCTGCCGTACTACACCCTCGCCCCCGGGTCGGCCCGCGACACCGAGCAGTTCATCGAGATCGAGGGGGCGACCACCTACCCCGACCAGACGGGCACCATCGACTACCTCACCGTGTCGGTGAAGCAGGCCACCCCCGCCGATCTGTTGCTGGCGTGGATCGACCCGGCGATCGACGTCGTCGACGCCGAGCTGGTGCTCGGCTCCCAGACGCCGTCGGAGAACCGGGAGCTGAACCTGCAGCTCATGGCCAGCTCGAAGGACTCGGCCACCTACCAGGCCCTGCAGCGCATGGGCTACGAGATCCCGATCTCGGGCACGGGAGCGGTGATCGCCTCGGTGGCCGAGGACGTGCCGGCGGCGTCGGTGCTCCAGCGGGGCGACACGGTGGTGAGCGTCGGTGGCGAGCCCGTGGCCGTCAACCAGGACCTGATCCGGCTCGTGTCGGGGCTCCCCCCCGGGGCCGTGGTGGAGCTGGGTGTGCAGCCCTTCGAGGGCGGGGAGACCCGCACCGTGGCCGTCGAGTTGGTGGCCCGTCCCGAGGACCCGACCCGTTCGATGATCGGCGTCTCGACCTTCACCCGTGACCTGACCTTCGACTTCCCGGTGGACGTCAGCATCGACTCGGGCCGCGTGGGTGGCCCGTCGGCGGGCCTGGCGTTCACGCTGGGGATCCTCGACGCGCTCACGCCCGAGAGCGTCACCGGCGGTGCCCGGGTGGCGACCACGGGGACGATGGAGTTGAACGGCACGGTGGGCCCTGTCGGTGGCGTCCACCAGAAGGTCGTGGCCGCGTCGCGCGAGGGCGTGGACCTCATGATGGTCCCGTCGGCGGAGATCGACGAGGCCCGCCGCTACGCCGGTGATCTGCGCATCGAACCGGTCGACGACCTCGACGGTGCCCTCGCGGTGCTGGCGTCGCTGGGAGGGGGCGACGCCGTGCTCCCCGCGCCGGTCGACGCCGCGCCCGTCGGCTGACGCCTCGTCGCACCCGAGGCAGTCCCCGGGCGGCGCCGCCGACCTCGGTACGATCCGGCCGTGGCCAAGGATCCGAGCTCTCCCGTCGACCCCGACGACGTCATCAAGCGGTCGTTCAGCACGGTCCGCCGCGGCGCCGATCCGCTGGAGGTGCAGCGCTACCTGCTCGAGCTGGCCAGCCAGCTGCGCGCCGGACGCGAACGCGAGGCCGAGCTGGCCGCGCAGCTCCGGGAGGCGGAGCAACGGGCCACGCCGATCGACCAGCTCGATCCGAGCCGTTTGACGGCGTTGTTGGGCGAGGAGACGGCGCGGGTGCTCGACGCCGCCCGGGCGGCCGCGACCGAGATCCGCGGCAAGGCCGAGGAGAACGTGGCCCGCATGGTGCGCGAGGCCCGCGACGAGGCCCAGCAGATGCGCAACGACGCCGAGACCGTGCTGTTGCGACGCACCGAGGAGGCCGAGGCCGAGGTCGCCCGGATCAGGGCATCGGCCGACGGCGTGCGCGAGCAGGCCGAGCTCGACGCCGAAGGCATCCGGGCCACCGGCACGGCGGCTCGCGAGGCGGCCGAGGTCGAGGCGCAGCGCATCCGTGAGGAGGCCGCCGCCGTGCTCGGCCAGGCCGAGCTCGATGCCGCGGCGAAGGTCGAGGAAGGTCGTCTCGAAGGCCGCGAGATGGTGGCCGAGGCGCAGCGGGTGCGTCAGCGCATGCTCGACGACCTGGCCCGGCGTCGCAAGCTCCTGCGTCAACAGATCGAGCAGTTGCAGGCCGGCCGCGACCGGCTGGCCGCGGCCTACGAGGTGGTCCGCGAGACCCTCGACCAGGCCACCGAGGAGCTCGAGGTGGCCCTGCCCGAGGCCAAGCTGGCCGCGGAGTCGGCGGCGCTGCGGGCCACCGAGGACGACGATGCGGTGTTCGCGGCCGAGGTCGACGCTGCCGCAGAGGCGTTGTCGGCGGAGGCGGGCTCGTCCGAGG
>CAVQSE010000010.1:0-96156 GCA_963715425.1 uncultured Iamiaceae bacterium | reverse complement strand
TGCCCGAACGGGTCTGCGCCTGCCGGGGTCGTCCGGGTACGACGAACAGGTGCGTCACGTCTCGAAGGTGGGCTGGGAGCGAGGTCGGCCGCCGGGGCCGCTGTAGGCGTGGCCGTAGCCGGGCGCGGTGGCGAATCCGTCGGTCGGAAGCCCGGCGATGGCCGTGGCCCAGGCATCCATGAGGAGGTCCTCGGCGCCGTAGTCGAACGGATCGGTGAGGATCATCTCCTCGAGTCCCCACGTTCGGGCTGGTTGGCGGCCAGCCAACGCGCGGTGACCGACGGCTTCACGGGCGGGCACGACGTCGCGATAGCCGAGGTCGGCATTCAGTCGTGAGAGATCGAGCACGCCACTGGGTCGGCAACGGTTGCATGAGCAGCGGGCGTGGCGACACCGCCAGCGGCAGGGCATCGAGACGATTTGGAGCTCGTGGCCCGCGCGGCGGCGGACAGCTCGATCACCTGGCGCACCGTCAGCACCTCGCTCGTCCGCGGAGTTGAACACCTTGCCCGCGGCGGCGTCGGGTTGATCGATGCCGAGCAGCACGGCGTGGGCGAGGTTCGGCGTCCCGTGGTGGTGGAGGGTGCAGGTCGTCGTCGGCCACCACCATCCGTCGCCGTCCTGTCGAGGATCCGCCGCACCACCATCCACTCCCGGGGAACGACCTGATAGGGCCCGTAGGCGTAGGGGTAGCGGAAGTGGGCGGCATCGGGGTGGTGCTCGAACACCACCTCCTCGGTGCGGGCCGCCCGATAACCCTTCTCGTCCTCGCCCGGGTCACCCACGGTCGGCGCCGACTCGTCGACCGGCACACGCAGGCCGAAGGGCTCCTGCAGGAACGGGTTCATCCACCCCCGCACCGCCGGCACCCCGCCCACCGAGACGAACCGGCCGACCTTGCCGACGGTGACCTCGGCGATGCGACGCAGTCGTCCGTACATCGCGGCAACGACAACGTCGAAGGTGCGACCGTCGAGTGCCGCCTGGAGCGACTCGACGTCGTAGGGATCCAGCTCTCAGCACCTCGACGACCTCGGGGGTCTCGGTCTTCGGGTGATTGCCGACGATTGAGCATCGTGACGTCGTGACCCCGCGCCACGAGCCCGTCGACGATCGGTATCCCGGTCGGACCCGTCCCCCCGATGACCAGCACTCGCTCACCCATCGGAGGCACCCTAGGCCGCCGTCGGCCGGGCTCCGCCAACCCACGACTCGGGACATGACGACGACGACCGCTCCCCGGCCAAGATGCGTTTCCGACGCAGTGACCAGGGCACCGAACGCCCGCGCCCCGCGCTCGACCCGCCGCGCCCTCAGCCGAAGGTGATGTCCCGACGGGCGACCCGCCAGCCCTCAGGGGTGCGCACGAAGCGATCCCGATACGTCCCGCAGAGTTTGATCGTGGGGTGCTCGACGGTGTCGACGAGGAACAGCCACGTGGAGTCGGCCGTCGCCGCGTCGGAACCGTCGACCTGCACGGCGATGGTGGTCACCATGTGCCGGGTCCGGCTCCCGGGGCCCGTCTCACCGGCGGCCCGATCGCGCCTCGCTGCCGGCGCGGATGTCGGTCCACCCCGTGCGGGGTGCTCCGGGCATGCCCCAGTGGGCGTCCTCGGTGAACAACGCCACGTAGTCGTCGACGTCGGCACCGTCGGCGTAGCGCGCCACGTTGGCGATCAGTGAGCGGATCTCCAACTCGTCGGTGACCCGACGCAGCGCTTCACTCCCGGACACGGTCTCGTCGGCCACGTCACGACCGTACCCGCCTCCCGGCGTGCGACCCTGCCCTCGCATCGACGTCGGCGCCCCGTCCACAGCGCCTGCGAGCCGATGGCGCGAGAGTCACCCGCGGTAGCCTCGCTCGCCATGACCCCGGTCCAACTCACCGTCCTGACCGCCGACGACACCGTCGTCGTGGCGGCCTTCGCCGAGGACGACCGCTTCCTGCTCGAGCCCGACGCCGTCCGGGCGGCGACGGGCTGGGAACCGAAGACCGAAGGGCTGTGCCGGGGGGACGTCTGCGTGCCGGTGCGTGATCCCGCCGCCCGCGACAGTGCGGGCCGCTACGACCTCGCCCGTGTCGCCGCCGCGCTGCATCGGCCCTTCGCCACCGAACGGACCGACGCCACGGCGGACGCCCCCACCGCGGACCCCGACACGGGCGACACCGCCGTCGCCTCGATCGGCGAAGCCGCTCACGAGCGGGCCGCTGCGCTCCGCGACGGTCGCGCCCCGCGCCTCGAGCTCACCGGCCTCGACGGGTCCATCGTGGCCGTACCCGGTGGCGAGCGCCGCAAGCGGGTGGTGCTGGCCTGGTCGTCGTGGTGAGGGTGCCGCTACGAGCTGCCGGTCTGGCAGACACTCCAGGATGAGCTCGGCCCGGCCGGGCTCGAGATCATCGCCGTCGCCCTCGATGACTCGCTCGAGGCGATCCGGCCGTGGGTCGACGCCGCCGATCCGCCGTTGACCACCGTGACCGTCGTGCTCGACGCCGACCACCGATTGGCCGAGGCCTACGGGATCACCAACGTGCCGTCGACGGTCTGGATCGACGAGGACGATCGGGTGGTCAAGCCACCCACCATCACACCGGGCAACAACATGTTCCAGGAGTTCACCCAGATCGACGCGGAGGGGCACCATCAGGCGCTGCGCCGATGGGTGCACGAAGGTGTCGCCCCCACGCTCCCGACGCGCGACGACGGCAGTGACCCCACCGTGGCGCGGCTCCCGAGCGCCGACGAGCAGCTCGCTCGCGCCGAGAGGCGGCTCGCATCATGGCTCCACCGCCACGGCGACACCGATGCCGCCGAGGCCCACTACCAGCGAGCCGTGGAGTTGGCGCCCATGGACTGGACGATCAGCCGGGGTTCGATGCCCGCACGCGGCCAGGACCCTTTCGGTGACGACTTCTTCGGCATCTGGCAGGTATGGGACGACGCCGGTCGACCCGACTACCAGGGCATCCCCAGCGAGACGGACTGAGCGCTCGGCCTCAGGCGGCCGTGATCGTCGCCACGAGCTCCAGGGCCTCGGCCACCGGCAGGATCTGGCGGTGGGCACAGGCGTTCAACGCGGCGTCGACGGCATCAGTGGCACCTCCCACCGTCTCGGCGCGCGCGTCGAGCAGGGCATCGACCATTCGGTTGGTCGAGAGGAGCTCGTCGCCACCGGCGGCGGCGTCCGACACCAGGGCGACGAGCGCATCGACGCTCGGGCGGATCGACGGGGAGACCGTTTCGACCATGAGGATGCCTTCCTGGGGGATTTCGGAGAACTTACAACGACGTCAACCACCGCCAAGGGATGGTTTCTTCCGTGCGGTGCAGGTCAGGTGTCACCCTGCACATCGGCACGCCACGGCCCCGACTGCAATCCGATCCAGGACCGGTGCCGGTGAAGCCAGGTGCCAGTGAGGCCATTCGTCAGTACCGGATGGTCACGTTCTTGCGCCACACGTACTCCTCGATGCCCGCTCGCCCTCCTTCGCGACCGAAACCGCTGGACTTCACGCCACCGAAGGGTGCCGAGGGTGACATCGGTGGGAAGCCATTGACGGTGACCGTGCCCACATCGAGGCGCTCGACCACCCGCAGGGCCCGACTCACGTCGGCGGTGTGGACGTAGGCGGCGAGGCCGAACGCACTGTCGTTGGCCTGGGCCACGACCTCGTCTTCGTCGTCGAAGCGCAGGACCGCCAGCACGGGGCCGAATACCTCGTGGGTGGCGAGGTCGCTGCCGTGACGCACCTCACCGAACACCGTGGGTGCCACGAAGTAGCCCTCGCCCAGCGCACCGCCGACGCGGTGGCCGCCGGTCAACAGCGCTGCACCGTCGTCGCATGCTCGATCGACGACACCGAGGATCCGCTCGAGTGCCGTTTCGGTCACCACCGGGCCCACGACGGTCCGGCGATCGAGGGGATCTCCCACGCCGAGCGCCTCGACCTGGGCCACCACCCGCGCCACGACCTCGTCGTAGACCTCGGCGTGCACGAAGAGCCGGGTGGGCAGGGCGCAGCCCTGACCGCTCAGCAGAGCAGCGCCCAGGAACGCCGCGACCGGCACGGCCACGTCGAGGTCGGCATCGGCGAAGACGATGTTGGCCGACTTCCCCCCGAGCTCCATGACCGACGGCGTGGCGTGTCGGGCCGCGGTGGCCATGATCGCCTCGGCCGTGCGCGTCCCTCCGGTGAAGCTGATCTTGCCCACCCGAGGGTCACCGACCAGTGCCTGCCCTGCTTCGGCGCCACCCGGCACGACGTTCAACACCCCCGGGGGCAGCCCCGCCTCGAGGGCCAGCTCGGCGAAGCGGAGCGCGCCGAACGGTGCCACCTCGGGTGGCTTCACGACCACTGCGTTCCCCGCCGCGAGGGCTGGCGCCACCTTCTGCCCCATGCCCATCATCGGTCCGTTCCAGGGCACCACCGCCGCCACCACGCCGTAGGGCTGCGGGCGGGTGTAGTCGAGTGCGCCCCTGTCGTGGACCGGCAGCACCTCGCCGTCGAGCTTGTCCGCCCAGCCGGCGTAGTAGCGGGTCCAGGCGGCGGCGTAGTGGCCCGACGGCATGGCACTCACGGGGGTGCCGTTGTCGAGCGCGTTGAGGGCCGCCGACTCCGCGGCGTGCTCGTCGAGCAACGTCGCCAAGCGGTCCAGAACGGCGGCGCGCTCGTGCGACGAGGTGTCGCGCCAGCCGCCGAAGGCCTCCGTGGCGCTGGCCACGGCATCGTCGACGTCGGCGGCCGACCCCAGACCCACCTCGGCCTGCTGGCGGCCGGTGGTGGGGTCGCGATGCACGTAGACGCCTCCTCGCCCCGGTCCCCGCCACTCCCCTGCGACGAGACGCCCTCCTGTGGCCAGTCGCTCCAGGAGCGCCCGTGCGATGACCTCGTCTGCACCCCGCGACATCGTCGTCTCCCCCGTTGCCTCGGTGGCCCTCGGTGGCCGTCCGGCGATCGGGGTCACCCTAGAACCGTCGCAGCACCGCCTCTTGCCGTCGGTCCCCGGACGCGACGGAGGATCGGGCCTCCGAGGAGACCCGATCCTCCGTCAACGATCCGGTGGCACCCGCAGGGGGTCAGGCGCCGTTGGATCCGTGCAGCATCAGGCCGGCATCAGCACCGTGTCGATGACGTGGATGACGCCGTTGGAGCAGGTGATGTCGGTGTCCGTCACCATGGCGGTGCCGCCCGTGGCGTCGGTGATGGTCACGGTGTCGCCCTCGACACCGATGGTGAAGGTCTCGCCGTTGACGGTGGTGACCTCGCCGGGCTCGACGTCAGCAGCCATGACCTTGGCCGCAACGACGTGGTACTTGAGGATCGAGGTCAGGGTGTCCTTGTTCTCCGGCTGGGTCAGGGTCTCGACCGTGCCGGCGGGCAGCTTCTCGAAGGCCTCGTTGGTCGGGGCGAAGATGGTGAAGGGACCGTCACCCGAGAGGGTGTCGACCAGATCGGCTGCGGTCACGGCCGCCACCAGGGTCGAGAAGTCGGGGTCCGACACTGCGATGTCGACGCAGGTGCCGGCCGACGCAGCCTCGGTCGTGGCCGGAGCAACCGTCGTGGAGCTCGAGGACTCGTCGTCACTCGCGCAGGCGGCGAGCAGCAGCCCGACGGAGAACACTGCGGCGATCACAAAGGGGGTCTTGCGCGTCATTTGGGGGGTTCCTCCCGGATGGTGTGAGCGAGGCGGACCGCACCGATTTAGTGCTGAAATGTTTCCGACTCGTCCACAGTTCGGTGCGGCAGGCCGATCCGGATGACGAAACCCGAGGAAATCTTCCGAATGATCTCCGATCCGCCCGCCAGCGTTCCCTGGTCGGCCGGAGAGCCGTTCAGCGGAAGCGGCGCAGGCGCAGCGAGTTGGTGACCACGAACACGCTCGAGAAGGCCATCGCCGCCCCGGCGATCAGGGGGTTCAGCAGGCCGGCGGCAGCCAGCGGGAGGGCGGCCACGTTGTAGGCGAAGGCCCAGAAGAGGTTCCCCTTGATGGTGCCCAGGGTGCGACGTGAGAGGCGGATGGCATCGCCCACCGCCCGGAGATCGCTGCGCACCAGGGTGATGTCGGAGGCCTCGATGGCCACGTCGGTCCCCGTCCCCATCGCCAGTCCGAGATCGGCCTGGGCCAGCGCAGCAGCGTCGTTCACCCCGTCACCGACCATGGCGACGACCTTGCCCTCACGCTGGAGGCGCCGGATCAGGTCGACCTTGTCCTCGGGGAGCACCTCCGCGATCACGTCGTCGATCCCCACCGATGCCGCGACGGCGTGCGCCGCCAACTCGTTGTCGCCGGTGAGCAACACCGGGTGCAGACCGAGGCGGCGGAGCTCGGCGACGGCCTCGATGGAGGTGGCCTTGAGCGTGTCGGACACGACGATCACGGCCCGGGCCTCGCCGTCCCAGCCCACGAGGATGGGCGTACGACCACTGCGCTCGGCGTCGTCCTTGGCCGCCACCAGGTCGTCGGGGAGACGCAGGGACCAGTCGGCCAGGAAGCGCTCGCGTCCGGCGACGACACCGTGGCCGTCGACCACTCCCTGCACACCCAGTCCCCGGGCGCTCACGAAGCCCTCGACGGCGGGAACGTCGATACCTCGTTCCCGCGCACCCGCCGCGATCGCTCGGGCGATGGGGTGCTCGCTGGCATCCTCCACCGCAGCGGCGAGGCGGAGGGCCTCATGGGCATCGGCGCCGCCGGTCGCGATCACGTCGACGAGGCCCATCGAGCCGGTGGTCACGGTGCCCGTCTTGTCGAGCACCACGGTGTCGATGCGTCGGGTCGACTCGAGTACCTCGGGTCCCTTGATGAGGATGCCCATCTGCGCGCCGCGGCCGGTGCCGACCAACAACGCCGTAGGGGTCGCGAGTCCCAGAGCACACGGACACGCGATGATCAACACCGCCACCGCGGCGGTGAAGGCCGCAGTGGCGCCCACCGATGCGCCGAGCCAGAACCCGAGGGTGGCGGCGGCGAGGCCGATGACGACGGGCACGAAGACCGAGGAGACCCGGTCGGCGAGGCGCTGCACGGGCGCCTTCCCGCTCTGGGCCTCGGTGACCAGCCGGGCGATCTGGGCCAGGGCGGTGTCGGCACCCACACGGGTGGCGACCACGACGAGGCGACCGCCGGCATTGACGGTTGCTCCGGAGACCGGGTCTCCCGGGCCGACCTCGACCGGCACGCTCTCCCCGGTGAGCAGCGAGGTGTCGACCGCCGAGCTGCCCTCCTCGATGGTGCCGTCGGTGGCGATCTTCTCTCCGGGGCGCACGACGAAGCGATCACCGACGGCCAGGTCGGCCACGGGGATGCGGGTCTCGGTCGCGTCGCGCAGCACGGCGACGTCCTTCGCCCCGAGCTCGAGCAGGGCCTTGAGCGCAGCGCCCGATCGACGCTTGGCCCGGGCCTCGAAGTAGCGGCCGGCCAGGATGAAGACCGTGACCCCGGCGGCCACCTCGAGGTAGATGTGCTCGGCCCCGCCGCTGCGGTCGATGGTGAGCTCGAAGGGCATCCGCATCGACGGCATGCCGGCGTCACCGAAGAAGAGGGCGTAGAGCGACCAGCCGAACGCGGCGAGCGTGCCGACCGAGATGAGGGTGTCCATGGTGGCCGCGCCGTGGCGAAGGTTCATCCATGCGGCACGGTGGAACGGCCACGCCCCCCAGACCACGACCGGGGCGGCGAGGGTGAGCGAGAGCCACTGCCAGTTGTCGAACTGGAGCGCCGGCACCATGGCCATCAGGACCACCGGGAGCGACAACGCGGCGGAGATGGTGAGCCGGTTGCGGAGGGCGTCGGTCGGGTCGGGCCCGCGCTCCACGTCGTCGTCGACGACCTCCGCACCGTCCGTGCCGGGCGGTGGCGCCGGGAGGGTGGCGTGGTAGCCGACGGCCTCGACCTCGGCGATGAGCGTCTGCACGTCCACCCCATCCGGCGCCATCACCCGGGCCGTCTCGGTGGCGTAGTTCACCGACGCCTCCACGCCGTCGAGCTTGTTCAGGCGACGTTCGATGCGATTGGCGCACGACGCACAGGTCATGCCCTCGATGTCGAGGGCGACGCGGGTCGGGGGTCCCGGCACCGGTTCGGCGGAAACGGCGCTCATCGGTTCGGGACCACCATTGCGTCACCGGAGACCGTGTCGCCCGCCTGAACGGACATGGAGGAATGGTCCATGGGAGCGGGTTCGGGTTGATCGAGCGGGCCGACGGCCCGGCCGATTCCCCACCCAGCCCCGAACAGAGCGATCAGCCCGACGCCGAATGCCGTCAGTCGGAGGCGCACGCTCATGTCGTGACTATACCCCCCACCCCTATCATTGAGCAACCCGTGCGTCCCCTGCGACGGCGTCGATGGCCCGGAGCAGTCGAGCCTCCGAAACCGGGCCGTCGGTTCCGACCGCCTGGGCGAAGAGGCTCACCCGGAGTTCCTCGATCCCCCACCCGATCCGCTCGAGCTCGCGGTCGACCGCCGAGCCCGCCGGAAAGCGTTCGAGAGCATGGGCGTAGGCCTCCTGGACCCGAACGACGGCCGTCATCCGGTCCCGATCACGGTCCGGCGACGAGCCGAGCTTGTCGAGCCGCACGGCCATGGCCGAGAGGTAGCGCTCGACATCCCCCATCCGGTCACGTCCGGTGTGGGCCACGAAGCCGTCGAAGACCAGGCCCTCCCGTTGGCCGGCGAGATCCTGGAGCGATTCCATGAGACCGGGAATGGCGGCCATCGAGTGGATGCGGCGTTCGAGCACCCGATCGGCGGCCAGCACCCGGGCGGTGACCGCAAGGAGATCGCGTATCTGGGTCTCGGCACACTGCGCGCACGTCGGTGCGGAGCCGCTCGAAGGAGACGTCGTCCCACCCCGGCCCTCCGTGGTCACGCAACAGCCCGTCGAGGACGGCGACCACCACATCGTCGAACAACGCCTCGAAGCCTCCCGAGTAGGGACTCCAGCCGAGCGCCCGTCGCTGGCCGAGGCTGAGCCCACCCTGGATGCCCTTCACCGGGATCGAGGTCGTCAGGGCCAGGAGCCGCCGGGTGCCCGCCCACATGGCCCGCGCCTGGGCGGTGCGGTTCTCGTACACCCGGATCGCCACGGTCGACCCCTCGTCGGCCAGCGCCGGGAAACCCCGGACCACGACGTCGCCGACGGGTGCCTCCACGATCTTCGCCAACGTCGCATCCGGCCAGGATGTGAGACCGAACCTCTCGATGTCGCCCGCGGCATCGGACAAGGCGCGTCGGATGGCCGGTGCCAGCGTCGTCTGCAGGCCGCGAAGGTCCCGGCTCTGGCCCAGCACCGTGCCGTCCGACGCCTCGACCCGGAAGATCATGCGCAAGTGGCCCGGGAGCTCGACGGCACGGAACTTGCCCGCATCGATGTCGACGCCGAGGGCCCCTCCGACGAACGCGGCCAACCGCGCCTCGATCGGTGGTGCGTGCCTCGACGTGCCGCCAGGTCCGTCCGCGGAGAGATCGACGAGGAACGCGTCGATCCGAGGATCGAGCGGGCCCAGCGAGGACCGGACCTCCCGCGGCAGCGCCCGCAGGAGTGTGCCGACGAGCTCTCGGCGGAGCCCCGGCACGAGACGATCGAAGCCCGCCGGCGAGACCTGGTTCAGCACCTCGACGGGGATGTGGACGGCAACACCGTCGTCGGGCGTGCCGGGTTCGAAGTGGTAGGAGAGCGGCAGCTGGAGGTCGCCCTGCACCCAGTGCGCCGGGAAGTCGTCCTCGCTCAGCGCGCCGGACGCACCGGCCAACAGATCGTCGAGGGTGAGCTCGAGCAGATGGGGGGTGACGCGCCGAGCCTTCTTCCACCACGACTCGAAGTGGCGGGCCGACACGACCGAGGCCGGGAGTCGAGCGTCGTAGGCCTCGAAGAGCGTCTCGTCGTCCGCGGAGAGGTCGGACCGCCGAAAGCGGTGTTCGAGGTCCTCCGCTTCGACGAGCAGCCGACGGTTGTCGGCCACGAACCGGTGTCGGCCCTGCCAGTCGTCGAGCACGAGCGCGTGGCGGATGAACAACTCCCTGGCGTGCTCGGGATCGATCCGGGCGTAGGGGATCACACGGTCGGCGACGATGGGCAGCCCGAAGAGCGTCACGCGTTCGTGCGTCATGGCCGCACCGCGTCGCGTCGACCAGTGGGGCTCGTGATGGTGCCGCTTGACCAGGTGTGTGGCCAGTTCCTCCGCCCACTCGGGCTCGATCCGCGCCACCGTCCGGGCGAAGAGGCGTGACGTCTCCACCAGTTCCGCGGCCATGACCCACGAGGGCGGCTTCTTCGCCAGCGCCGAGCCGGGGAAGACGACGAAGCGGGCACCACGGGCGCCGAGGAACTCGCGGCCCACCTCGTCGCGCTGCCCGAGGTGCGAGAGCAGGCCCGACAGCAGCGCACGGTGCACCTGCTCGGGTTCGGCCGGGCCCTCCGATGGTCGCAGGCCCATCGAGCCGGCGACCTGGCGGAGTTGGCTGTGCACGTCCTGCCACTCGCGAAGGCGTACGAAGTTCAGGAACTCCCGTCGGCACTGTCGCCGGAACGCGCTCGACCCCAACGCCTGCTGCTGCTGGCGCAGGTGACGCCAGAGCGACAGGAGCGACAGGAAGTCGGAGGAAGGATCCGCGAAGCGGGCGTGTTGCGCATCGGCCGCGGCGGCCTGCTCGGCCGGTCGCTCCCGTATGTCGGGAACCGACAGCGCCGAGGTGATGATCAACACCTCGCGGAGGCACCCGCGCCGGTCGGCCTCGACCAGCATCCGCGCGTACCGGGGGTCGATCGGGAGGCGGGCCATGGTCCGCCCGACATCGGTCAGGTGCACTGACCCCGCGCCCGCATCCGGCTCGAGCGCGCCGAGCTCGACCAGCAACCGGAGTCCGTCGGCCACGGCCCGACGGTCGGGCGGGTCGACGAAGGGGAAGGCTTCGATGTCACCCAGACCGATGGACGCCATCTGCAGGATGACCGACGCCAGGTTGGTGCGCAGCATCTCCGGTTCGGTGAACGCAGGACGCGACCCGAAGTCCTCCTCGGAGTACAGCCGGACGCAGATCCCGTCGGACTGACGTCCGCACCGGCCGGCTCGCTGCGCCGCCGAGGCCTGCGAGACGGGCTCGATGGGGAGGCGCTGGACCTTCAGGCGATTGCTGTACCGGGAGATCCGGGCGACGCCCGGATCGACGACGTAGCGGATGCCCGGCACCGTGATCGACGTCTCGGCCACGTTGGTGGCCAAGACGATGCGGCGCCCCCGGTGCGAGCGGAAGACCTTCTGCTGCTCGGCGGTCGTGAGGCGTGAGTAGAGGGGCAGGATCTCGGTGTCGACCAGATCGAGGCTGCGCAACGCATCTGCGGCATCGCGGATCTCCCGCTCCCCGGACAGGAACACGAGCACGTCGCCGGGCGGCTCGCGCCAGAGCTCGCGCACGGCGTCGACGATGGCGTCGAGCTGATCGCGGTCCGCGCCCCGGCGATGCTGCGGGCGTGTGCCGTCGTCGCCGATGTCGGCCCCTTCCCCGACCGGGCGGTACCGGATCTCGACGGGGTACGTGCGCCCCGACACCTCGACGATCGGGGCACCTCCGAAGTGCTCGCTGAAGCGCTCGGGATCGATCGTGGCGGAGGTGACGATCACCTTCAGGTCGGGGCGGCGCGGCAGGAGCTGCGCCAGGTAGCCGAGGATGAAGTCGATGTTGAGGCTGCGTTCGTGGGCCTCGTCGATGATGATCGTGTCGTAGGCGCGGAGATCCCGGTCGCGCTGGAGCTCGTTGAGCAGGATGCCGTCGGTCATGAGCTTCACGAGCGTCGTGTCCGACACCTGATCGGTGAAACGCACGGCGAAGCCGACGGCGGCGCCGAGCTCGACGTCGAGCTCCTCGGCGATACGCGTCGCCACCGCCCTCGCGGCCAGACGCCGGGGCTGCGTGTGCCCGATCGTGCCGGTCACCCCCCGACCCAGCTCCAGGCAGATCTTGGGGATCTGGGTGGTCTTGCCCGAGCCCGTCTCCCCGGCGATGACGACGACCTGATGGTCACGGATGGCCGCGGCGATCTCGTGGCGCCTCTGCGAGACAGGGAGGTCTTCCGGGAAGCTGATCGTCGGGACCGCGAGACGGCGGCGCTCGACCTGCGTCGGGGTCAGCGACCGGACGAGCCCTCGCCGCGGATCGCCCGACCGCCGTTTCTGCCCGCGTCGTCCGCCGCGGGGACGACGATCGGGACCAGTGGCGTCGGGCATGGACTTCTGAGGATACGAACCGACTCCCCCATCCGGTTCACGGCCGTGAGCCGACACGACCCCGCCGGGCGAGAAGAGCGACGCTCACGCCGACGATGGCGAGCGAACCGATGCCCACGACCAGCCACGGGAACGCCGCGGGAGTCGACTCCGGCGAGCCAGGGCCGGCGGCCACACTCGCCAGCTCGATCGCCGCGGGAAGGTTCTCGCACGCCGTCGCCCTCGACGAACCCAGATCGTCTGACGCCACGGCGCCGCCGGCCAGGGAGTAGCCCGATGCGAAGGTGAACGAGAGGCGATCGGCGACGGTGAGCCCACCAACCGTCCAAGGGCTGTTCCCGCTGGCGGTGTCACCCGGGCTGGCCAAGCCGGGGTCGAAGCGCCCGACGCCGACCTCGTACCGGTCGGCGAAGGTATCGAAGACATCAGAAGCGAGCCGCGAGCAAGCCTCGACGGCGACAGCCGGATCGTCCGGCCCTCGGAGCTGGTACTCGAGCCACGCGAGGGTGAAGTAGTTGAGGGCGGCCATGCCGTACCGAGTATTGGTGTCCTTCCCTGGCTCGGCGTAGGTCGGCTCGGCGTGCACGCTCGACCGCAGGGCGACCTGCATGGAGTCGATGCCGCGAGCGACCAGCTCCCGGTGGTACTCGTCCTTGTGGTGCGGGTCGACCGGTTCGCTACGGGGGACGTCCGTGGCCTTCCAGTAGTCCGCCGAGATCGCCAGCCGTGAGGTGCGGAGCTGCGCGGGATCCAGCCCGCCTATGCGACTCCGGCAGCCCCCACCGGTCGCGGTGACCGTCGAGGGGTCGGGACCGGGCTCGTTACGCGCATCGGCGACGTACTCACAGCTGTCGTAGGCGATCACGGTGGCGACCCGCGGATCGACCTGGCCGAGGTAGGACGTGGCGATGGCCCCGAACGATGCCCCGATGAGCGCCACGCGGGTGCGGTCGGCGAGCTCCCACCAGGGGTTCACCGCTCCGGAGGTCGTGGGCGCGTCCGGCGTCGAGAGGAGGAAGTCCAGCGCGGCCTGCGCCACGAAGAGGTGCGGTGATTCGCCTGCTGGCAGTACATCGGGCTGGGGATGGGGACTCCCCGCCGGGAAGACCCCCACGTTCAGCACCAGGTAGCCGGCCTCGGCCAGGACCTGGGCGGTCTGCCAATGCATCTCCTTGGACGCACCGGCACCGTGTTCGATCATCACAACGGGGTACGGACCCGTCCGCCGCTCGACTCCGTCCGCCGGCTCGGGACAGGGATCGCCGTCGAGGCACTGGCCGAAGGGCGCGAAGATCTCGACGGGGACGGTGGCACCCAGCGGGGCCGGCACCACCATCTGGAGGTACCGCCCCCGAGTGTCCGCCCATCGGGTCGGTGGGTACCTCAGCGGATCCCCCACGATGCGAGTGCCCCGATCAGGCTCGGCGAGCCACAGGTTGCTCATCTGCTCGTAGGCCTGCGAGTAGGCAGGATTCTGGGCCGCGTCGTCAGATCCCTGCGTCGCGCAACGCAGACCCTGGAGCTCCCGTTCGGTCCACGCAGGTGTGCCAGGAAGCGGCTCACCCGCAGAGGCCGTGCACGGGTCGGCCGGTGGCTGTCCTGCTCCGGCGACCGGCATCGAGCTCGCCGCGGCTCCCAGAGCGAGCGCGGCGACAACGAGCAGGGTGCTGCCGAGCCGAGGGCGGAGACCGCGCCGAGTCAGCGCTGGACACACCCTCGCCACACAGCGCCCACGTGCGGCGCGCCGTTCCCCCGGCGGTTCAACCACGGATCGCCGAATCAGATGGTGCAGGCGACGTCGATCCCGAGCACCTGGTTCAGCCGGCCGAGGCCGAGCCACTGGGCCATGCACAGCGTCAGCTCGACGATCTCGTCGTTGCTGAACTCGGCCCTCATGCGGACCCAGAACTCGTCGTCGAGGTTCCGATGATCGAGGGCGTAGCGCTCCGCGTACTCAGCGGCGAGGCGCTCGCGCACCGAGAGCCTCTCCGCCGTGCGCCACTCGGCGACCTCGGCGTAGAGCTCCTCGCCGACCGGGCCGGTGTCGCCACGTTCGCTGCGCCACGTGAGGCAGAGCTGGCAGTCGTTGATCTGGGCGATGCGGTACCGCGCCGCCTCGAACTCACGCAACGGGAGCGAACTGTCGGCGTAGGTGGAGGCGGAGAACCCTCCTGCGGCCGCACCGATGGCGGGCGACGCCTTGCCGAACACGTAGGTCATCGGGTCGAGCCCGTCCGGAACGTCGATGGTCGGCACGTGATCCCCCTCGGAAGGTCTTTGGCCCACAGGCTACCGACCGGCGTCACCCAGGTACTGCTCCGACAATGAGGCGAGCACCTCGAGGCACTCGCGGGCGCACTCCTCGATGACCTCTGCGATCGGTCGAACGGCGTCGATGCGGCCCGCCACCTGGCCGCTGAAGGGAAGTCCTGCCTCGAGGTCGCCACCGAAGTAGAGCTGCTGGACACCGGCCATCGCCTCCATCGCGTTCGCCGTGGTGTCGAACTCGAGCGACTCGGTGAGCTCGGTGCGCAGGACCCGTACCGCCGGGGCGCGGTGCCGGTTCAAGAGCACCGTCCCCGTCTCGGCCGCATCCACGATGGCCTGCTTCCAATTGTCGTGGATCGGTGACTCGGCCGCCGCGACCATGCGGGTGCCCATCTGCACCCCCTCCGCCCCCAGGGCGAACGCGGCGGCCATGGTGCGCCCGTCGAGAAAGCCCCCGGCGGCGATGATCGGTACGTCGACCTTCGAGGCCACGAGGGGCAACAGCACCATGGTCGAGACGTCGCGGGGGTTCTTGAAGCCGCCTCCCTCGGAGCCCTCGACGACGAGCCCGTCGACGCCGGCGTCGACGGCCTTCAGCGCCGCCCGGAGCGACGGCACGACGTGGAACACGGTGATCCCGGCGTCCTTCAGCTGACGGGTGTAGCGGGTCGGGTCCCCCGCCGAGGTGGTCACGAACGTGACCCCCTGCTCGATGACGAACTCGACGATGGCCGGATCACGGACGAAGGCCTGCGCCACGTTCACCGCGAACGGCTTGCCCGGCGCCAGCTCGGGCATGCGCCGGATCTCCTCGCGGGCCGCGTCGAGATCACCCGACGACGTCTCGATCATCCCGATCGCCCCGGCGTTGGCGACCGCGGACGCCAGCTGCGACCGAGCGATGTAGCCCATCGGGGCCTGCAGGATCGGGATGTCACACCCGACCAGATCGGTGATGCGGTTCGAGAACATGACCTGAGCCTGTCAGATGCTCCCGGCCGGCTCTCCCGGAAGTGACAAGCTACGGAGGTAGCACCGGCGAAGGGGGACCGATGCGAAGGTCCGCAGTCCGGCTCCTCGGGATCACGGCGATCATGGCTGGCCTGATGGCGGCACGCAGCGGCCTGCGGCGGTGGCGGCGGATCCGTGACCGAGATCGCCCCCACGACCTTTGTGGTCGGCGGAACCGAGTCGATCACCTACCAGCTGGTCTGTCCCTCTCCACTCGGCGACCTCTCGACGACCATCCAGTTCACGGTGACCACGAGCGACACCCGTGTGACCCGCGGGCAGGCCGTGACCTACGAGATCTCCGCCCCGCTCGCCCAGGTCGACGCCCCGATCACGCCCACGTTCGTGTCGAGCACCACCACCTACGCGATCCCGGCGGGGCTCACCGTGACATCCGCCCGGATGAGCCCTCCGGAGAACGAGGACTTCACATCGACCAGCACCGACGTCGGACCCGACACCGTGTCGTTCACCCTGAGGGGCGACTTCCGGCTCGACGGCTCCCCTCGCTCGACACCCGTCCTGGTCGTCGAGGCGACCGTGGACGAGACTGCAGGCCCGACGATCGTCTGGGAGACACCGACCTCGATCGTCGGTGACGCCTCCGTGCCCATCCTCGGGACACAGGACTCGTCGTGCACCTTTCCGACCGCCGGGCCCATCGGGACGACCCCGGTCGAATGAGCCGTCTCGGAGGTGGCGGGTCGACAACGGCGGACGACGGGTCGAGCGCACGGACCCCGCCGAGCGGCGGGCCGGACACCCGAGGCCCAGGCCAGGGGGCGCCGGCCCGGGAGCTCGTGACGAGCCCGGAGCCGTCGTTCGGGCCGTTCCCGACGCACCGCCCCGAGCCCGGAGGTCGTACCCTTCAACCGTGGCTCCCTCCTCTGCCTTCTCCCGCGCCCACGTCTGGTCCGTTGCCCACACCGAGGCACCTGACGTCGTGACCTCGGACTGGATCGACGAGCAGCTCGCCGACACGTTCGAGCGCTGCGGGGTGCGACCGGGCCTCCTCGAGTCGGTGGCCGGGATCCAGGCCCGTCGGTGGTGGCCCGACGGCGTGTCGTTCGACGAGGCGGCAGCGATGGCCGGACGGGCCGCCCTGGAGAGCGCAGGTGTCGACGCCCACGAGGTCGATCTGCTCATCTCCACGTCCGTGTGCAAGCACCACCTCGAGCCGAGCATGGCCTGCGCGGTCCACCATGCGCTGGACCTGCCTCCGACCTGCGAGAACTTCGATCTGGGCAATGCCTGCCTCGGCTTCGTCAACGCCATGACGATCGCCGCCACCGCAATCGACGCCGGGCGCATCCGCACGGCGCTGATCGTCGACGGTGAGGGCAGTCGCCAGATCCAGCTCGCCACGATCGCCCGCCTCCAACGTGACACGACGACCGTCACCGACGTGTTCGACGAGTTCGCCTCGCTCACCCTCGGATCCGGTGCGGCGGCGATGGTCATGGGTGGACCCCGAGAGGGTGGCCACCGGTTCCTCGGCGGCATCACCCGAGCTGCGACGCAGCACCACGAGGTGTGCGTCGGCGATCTCGACCAGATGCGCACCGACACCGCAGCACTCCTCGCCGGCGGCCTCGAGCTCGCCCAGGAGGCCTGGGCAGCCGCGCTGGAGCTCGGCTGGGACTGGAAGGACGCCGATCACTACATCGCTCACCAGGTCTCGTCGGTGCACACCGCCAAGCTGTGCGAGATCCTCGGGATCGACCTGACCCGGGTACCCCTCACGTTCCCGCAGTTCGGCAACATCGGCCCCGCTGCGGTCCCGTACACGCTGTCCACGATCCAGGACGTGATCGAACCGGGGGCGAAGGTGGTCCTGCTGGGTGTCGGGTCGGGGCTCAACGCCTCCGGCGCCGAGCTCACCTGGTAGCGGCGGTGCCCGACACCTCTCCCGGCCACCCCCGGGACGACCTCTCGATCCCCGATGCCGCCACCTGGCGACGATGGGGGCTCGAGCCCTCCTGGTCGCGGACCGTCGAGGTGTCGGCTCCCGACCGGCCGCCCGTCACCTGGCACGTCCTCGACACCGGATCGGGGCCCCGCGGCACCGTGGTGTGCGTCCACGGCAACCCGACGTGGGGCTACGTCTGGAAGGGCTTCCTGACCACCCTCGCCCCGGACTGGCGGGTGATCGCCGTCGACCAGACGGGCATGGGGTTCTCCGAACGGACCGGAGCTCGGACCCTCGCCGATCGAGTGGCGGAGCTGGTGGCGTTCTGTCGCCAGGAGACCGACGGCCCCATCGTCCTCGTGGCTCACGACTGGGGCGGGCCGACCGCCCTCGGCGCGGCCTCCGAGCTGGAGGTGCGCGCCGTGGTGCTCGGCAACACCGCGGTGGCCCGACCCGAGGGTGTCGCCGTCCCACCGCTCATCGCCGCGGCACGGCGGACGATCGACGCCACGTGCCGCCGGACTCCCGCCTTCGTCGCCGGGACGGCCCGGATGACGGCGCCCGAGCACCGCGACGCGCTGCGCGCCCCGTACCGCTCACCGCAGCGACGTCAGGCGGTCGCCGACTACGTGGCCGACATCCCCCTCCATCCCGGCGACGCGAGCTGGGAGGCCCTCGGGCGAAGCGCGGCCAACCTCGAGTCGCTCCGGGCACCCGTGTTGATCGTCTGGGGCGGTCGGGACCCCGTCTTCCACGACCGCTTCCTGGCCGACCTCGTCGACCGGGCCCCGCACGCCGACGTGCACCGGTTCCCGAACGCCGGCCACCTCGTCGCCCTGGACGCCCCGATGGCCGAGATCGCCGCTCGGTGGCTCGACCAGCTCGACGCGCCGAGACCCCCGTCGCCTGGTCCGGTGGGGCCGGCGCCGGAGTCCTTCCGCGACGTCACCGCGGCCCTCGGCGAGCGCCAGCGAGACGACACGCTGGCCTACGCCGGTCCGGACGGGACCGTCACCTGGTCGGAGCTGCACGCCTCCGCCACGAGGATCGCCGGCCACCTCGCCGCGCACCGGCCTGCGCCCCGGGGAGCGCGTCGCCCTGCTCGTACCCCCCGGGGCGGAGATGCTCTCCGCCGTCTACGGGACCTGGATGGCCGGTGGCGTGCTCGTGGTCGCCGACGCCGGCCTGGGACCTCGTGGCCTCCGCGCCGCGCTCCGCGGCGCCACCCCGACCTGGGCCATCGGCACGCCCCGCACCCTCACGGCCGCCCGGCTGCTCGGCCTCACGCCGGGGGCGCGCACCGCGGCCATGGGGCGCTTCCCCGGTGCCGTCGACCTCACCGCCACCTCCCTCGGTGCGGCACCGGTCCTGCCGACCCTCGCGCCGGCTGACGTCGCCGCCATCGTCCACACGTCGGGAGCGACCGGTCCCGCGAAACCGGTGCGCTACCGCCACGGCGCGCTGCGCCGCGCAACGCGACGTGATCGCCTCGTCGTTCACCATGACCGGCGACGAGGCCTTCACCACGTCGTTCGCTCCCTTCGTCGTGCTCGGCCCCGCCCTCGGCGTCCCCTGCGTCCTGCCCGACATCGACGTCACCCGCCCCGCCGACCTCGATCTCGACAGGCTGGCCGCCGCCTGCGAGCGCAGCGACGTCCACGTCGGGGTGGCGTGGCTCTCCCCGGCCTCGGCTCGGCACATCATCGCCACCGCCGATGGCCGCCGGGTGCCGCTCCGCCTGGTCATGCTCGCCGGCGCGCCGATCGACGCCGACATGGTCCGCGGGGTCACCGCCGTCACCGGTGCCGATGTCAGGGCCCCCTACGGCATGACCGAGGCGATGCCGGTCACCGACGGCACCGACGCCGCCCGGTCGGGGCCCCTCGGTGGCACCGCGACCGGGTGGCCGCTCGAGGGCGCCGCTGTCGTCGTGGTCCCCCTCGGTGAGCCGCACGGCGCCGAGCTCGACGCTGGGGTGTGGGGGGAGATCCTCGTGAGCGCGCCCTGGATGCGTGACGGCTACGACCGTCGCTGGGCGACCGACGCCGACGCCACCGTCGAGCGCGGCGGACGGCGGTTCCACCGCACCCACGACGTCGGCTACCGAGACGCCGACGGGCGCGTGTTCCAGCTCGGTCGGGTCCAGCACGTGATCCACGGCCCCGACGGGCCCAGGACCTGCGTCGCCCTCGAGCAGCCCGTCGCCGCGGTGGTGCGCCGACCGGTGGCCGCGGTCGGCGTCGGTCCGGAGGGCACCCAGGTGATCGCCATCGTCGTCGACGGCCGCGGGCGGCTCCGCCTGGCCTCGCCGGCACTCGCCGCCACCGTGCGCGACGCATCGGCCGAGCCGGTCGCCGCCGTCCTGGAGGGGCCGCTCCCGGTGGACGTGCGACACCAGTCGAAGGTCGACCGCACCGCGCTGGCTGCCGCTGCGACGACCTACCTCGCCGGCCGATGAAGGTCCTGGTGACCGGGGCGTCGAGCCTCCTCGGTGGCGCGGTCGCCACCGCGCTGGCCCGGCGGGGAGACGACGTGACGACCTTCCAGCGTCGCCCCTCGGGCACCGGCCTGCGTGATGTCAGAGGCGACGTGGGCGACCGGTCCGGTCTTCTCGACGCCGCCCGAGGCCAGGACGCCGTGGTGCACCTCGCCGCCCTCGTGGTGCCGAGAGCACGCTGGTCGAGCTTCGTCGCCGTCAACGTCGACGGCAGCGCCAACGCCCGGGCGGCCGCGGAGCGATGCGACCGGTTCGTGCACGTGTCGAGCCCCTCGGTGGCCTTCCACGACGCGGCCAGCGTCGGAGCAGGAGCCGGGCCGGCGGACTACGACGGGCGCGACGGCTACACCCGCTCGAAGGCGATGGCCGAGCGCCTCGTGCTCGACGACGCGCACGTGCCGACCGTCGTCGTCCGCCCCCATCTGGTCTGGGGCCCCGGCGACACCCAGCTCGTGCAGCGACTCGTCGATCGGGCGGTCGCCGGACGTCTCGCTCTGCCCGACGGGGGCAGGGCCCTGATCGACACGACCTACGTCGACGACGCCGCCGACGCGATCGTGCGTGCCGTCGACGCGGCAGAACCCGGGCACGAAGCCGTGGGGCGGGCCTGGGTGGTGAGCGGCGGGGAGCCGCGCCCGGTGGGAGATCTGGTCGGTGCCATCCTCCGCGCCGCGGGTGTCTCCTCCCGACCGAGGTCCGTGCCGGCGCCGCTCGCGGCGACGATCGGCGGACTCGTCGATCGTCTGTGGCCGGGCGACGAGCCCCCGATCACGCACTTCGCGGCACGCCAGCTGTCGGTGGCGCACTGGTTCGACCAGCGCGACACCCGCCGGGTCCTGGGTTGGCGACCCCGTGTGGGGATCGACGCCGGACTGGAGCAGCTGCGGCACTGGTACGCCGTCGCCTGAGCCGGGCATCAGGGCCGGCGGCCGGATCGGATCCGGATCCGATGATGGGGTCGGCCGTGGTCGGGAGACGTCAGCGGTAGCCGGTGGGGTTCTGCGACTGCCACCGCCAGGCGTCACGGCACATCTCGTCGATCCCCCGGGTGGCCTGCCATCCCAGCACGTCCCGGGCACGGGTCGGGTCGGCGAAGGTCGCGGCGGCATCACCGGGGCGGCGTGGTCCGATGCGTGCGGGGATCTCGTGCCCGACGGCCGCGGACGCCGCGGCCAACACCTCACGAACGGAGGTCCCCGACCCCGTCCCGAGGTTGATCGGCTCGCACCCCGAGAGTCCATCGAGATGCTCGAGGGCCGCCCGGTGGCCCTCGGCCAGGTCCATCACGTGGATGTAGTCGCGCAGGCACGTGCCGTCCGGCGTCGGGTAGTCGTCGCCGAAGATCACCAGCTCCGGCCGAGCGCCCACGGCGACCTGCATGACGAAGGGCATCAGGTTGTTCGGGATCCCCTGGGGGTCCTCACCCATCGTCCCGCTGGGATGGGCTCCGACCGGGTTGAAGTAGCGGAGCAGGGCGATGCGCCATGACGGGTCGGCCGCCGCGACGTCACCGAGGAGCTGCTCGATCATGAGCTTGGTGCGGCCGTACGGGTTCGTCGTGCGCAGCGGCGCCGTCTCGGGCAGCGGAACGGCGTCGGGCTCGCCGTACACGGTGGCCGACGACGAGAAGACGAGACGGCGCACCCCGCGTCGCTCCATCACGTCGACGAGGCTGATGGCGCCGCCCACGTTGACGTCGTAGTAGCGCAGGGGGCGCTCGACGGACTCCCCGACCGCCTTGAGCCCGGCGAAGTGCACGATGGAGTCCACCTCGTGCTCGACCACGACGGCCTCGAGGCGCTCGGTGTCGCGGATGTCGAACCGATGGAAGGAGAGCTCACCCGGGGCGAGCGCCCGTGCCCGGCGCAGGGACTCCTCGCTGCTGTTCGACAGATCGTCGACGACCACCACCCGCCAGCCGGCGGCGAGGAGCACCACGCAGGTGTGGCTGCCGATGAAGCCGGCTCCCCCGGTCAGGAGCACCACGCCGCTCATCGGGCATGCCGCACGCGAACGCGTGCCGAGGGAGGGACGGACATCACGTCAGCTTGGCACTGCACGGAGCCGGCCGACCACGTCCTCTCCCCATGGCGTCTCGTCGACCACTGGAACTGGACGCGCCAGCCCGATCCGGACGATTTCGTCGTCGTCTGAGTCGACCGGCCCACTGTGCGCACCCTCGACTGGGCCGGGGGACCCAGTCGAGAGCCCGCCGTCATCTCGCGTTCACAAATCTCCGGGTGATCGCACTCAAGCAACCCGTTTCCCCCGTCGATCCCATCGAGGTGACTGCAGAGATCTTCACCCTCGAACCCAGTGGCACGACGTGCACCATCGTCACCGGTCTGACCGGCCCGCCGGAGGTGACGGTGAGCTACGAAGGCACCGCGCCTCCGCTCACGATCTTCATGCACCTCGACGCCCTGGGTTTCGCCGGGCTGACCCCGCAACCACCTCCGGTCGAGGCGATCGACTGGACGACACCGGACCCGGCTCGGGGCACCACCCACACCGTGCAGAGCTACCAGGCCGTGTCCGTGGGACGCTACGACGGACCCGGCGCCGATCGGGATCGAGCCGTCGACGCCGCTCGGCTCATCTTCGAGCGCCTGACCAGGTCGACGCTGCCCCCTCCCCCGTCCAGCCCGGCAACCACCCCACCGGCAACCACCCCACCGGCGCCCACCTCGGCGAACGGCAACGGCAACCAGAACGGGAGGGCGTCACGGCCGTCCCTGCCGAGCGCCGCCTCGCCGGCTGCGGGCAACGGCTCGACCTCACCGGCGGTGCCGGCCGCGGACCCCGTTGGGGTCGACCCGGCCGGCACCGGCCCCACGACCGTGCGGGCGCTGGTCATCGACGCCGACGCCGCGCCGTCGCTTCGCCCCGTGTTGCTGGCGCTCGGCACGGTCACGGAGGAACGGCCGGTGACGTGGACGACCGAGATGCGCTACCGCGGCAACCTCACCGAGACGCATCACCGTGCCGTTCGCTTCACCGTGTCGGTCACGGCCGAGCACGAGCCGGCGTTGCTCGATGCGCTCACCGGGTTCCGGCTGCGTTCCGCCGAGGTCCTCGACGTCGAACCGGCACGCGCCGCCGGCTGACCCGCCTCGACCTCAGGAACCGCCGCCGGCCAGGAGCACCGGGGTGCGATGGTGCTCGGCCAGCTCCACGCGCACCGCAGCACCCACGGCGAGCGACGCGCTGTGGGGTCGACGTGACCGCACCGACGCGCCGGAGGGCAGCACCGCGGTGGACAACACCGACGAGCCCTGGAACTCGACGCGGGTGACCACTCCTGCGCCGGCCGGGTCGGCGACGAAGACCACGTCGTCGGGGCGCACCACCATCTCGACCGGCCCCTTGGAGGTGTCTCGCCCCCGAGAGCCCGGGCGCCCAGCTCGCTGGTCACCTGGCCGTCCCCGACCGTCGCCGGGATGAAGTCGGCCTCGCCCATGAAGGTCGCCACGAACCGGCTCACAGGAGTGTGGAAGACCGCCTCGGGCGTGCCGGCCTGCTCCACCCGTCCGTCCCGCAGGACGAGCAGCCGGTCCCCGAGCGAGAGCGCCTCGAGCTGGTCGTGGGTGACGAAGACCGCCGGTGTCGCCGTCTCCCGCAGGATCGACAGGACGTCGTCGCGCAACTTCACCCGCAGGTTCTGGTCGAGGCTGGCGAACGGCTCGTCGAGGAGGAGGACCGCCGGTTCCGGGGCGAGAGCGCGGGCCAGCGCGACGCGCTGGCGCTCACCCCCGGACAGCTCGTGGGGATAGCGGTCGGCGTAGGGGCCCAGTCCGACGAGCTCGAGCATCTCCCCCACCCTGCGGCGCCGATCAGGCCGGTCGAGGGCGGTGAGCCCGAAGGCCACGTTCTTCGACACGTCGAGGTTGGGGAAGAGGGCGTGGTCCTGGAAGACGATGCCGATGCTGCGCCGTTCGGGGGGAACGTGGACGCCGCCGCCGTCGAGACGCTGGCCCCGCAACGTCACCCGGCCGTGGTCGGGGCGGATCAGTCCGGCCACCATCCGCAACACCGTCGACTTGCCACATCCGCTGGGGCCGACGAGGCACACGACGTCGCTCGCGCCCACGTCGAAGCTGACGTCGGCGACCGCGACCGAACCACCGAACGACTTGCGCAGCTCCTCCACGACCAGCGTCGGCTCGGGATCCGTCACCGAGGGCGAGGCACTCGCGACGTGGCTCGACGACGAGGATCGGGACGTGGTCACCGCAGCGAGTGTCGCCGAACTGCGGCTCACGACACCAACTCCGCGACAGGGTCGACGGTCGGCGCCGCCGGATCGGGGACCAGCATCCTCTCGGCGTCACGCTCTCCTCGGGCCATCTGTCGCGACAGCACCACGACGGGCACCATGGCCACGGCCACGATGATGAGCGCCGGGAGCGCGGCGGACTCCCAGAGCGACTCCGCCGCGAGCTGCCAGACCCAGACGGAGAGTGTGTCGAAGCCGAAGGGACGAAGGAGCAACACGATCGGGAGCTCCTTCATCGCCTCGATCGCCACGAGCATCGCCGCCGTCGCGATACCGGTTCGGGTGAGGGGCACGTGCAGGCGCGCCAGGATCCGACCGCTCCCGGCCCCGAGCGAGCGCGCCGACATCGTGACCTCCTCCGGCACCTTCTCCATGCTCGACTCCACCGAGTTCACGCCCAGCGCGAGGAACCGCACGGCGTAGCCGTAGACCACGGCGGCCACCGAGCCGGTGACGAGCAGACCGGTGAGCTCGATGCCGATCGACCGAAGTGCCGCATCGACGGCGACGACGAGGAGCAGCACGCCGATGGCCACGACCGGGGCAGGGACGGCGTAGCCGATGACGGTGACACGAGCGGCGATGCGCGCCGAGCGGCGCCCCGAGAAGCGCAGGGCGTTGGCCACCACGATGCCGAGGCCGACGCACAGCACTGCCGTGACGACGGCCAGGAGGACCGAGTTCGACAGGTAGTCGGCGATGCGGTCGAGCGACCGGTTCACCCGCCCGTCGCCGGCGGCCCAGACGACCAGTTGGGTCACCGGGGCCACGAAGGCGGCGAGGAGCACCGCCACCGGCACGGAGGTCGCCGCCCACCGCCGCCATCCGGTGAGGATCTGCGGCTCGATCCCCGTTCCGCCCGCCCCGTGCTCGGCGTAGCGGGCCCGGCCCCGAAAGGCCCGCTCGAGGGCGATGACGCCCAGGGCGAACAGCAGCACCAGCCCGGCGAGCTCGGCCGCGGCGTCGCGGTCGTACATGCCTCTCCAGACCTGGTAGATCCCCGCAGAGAGCGTCTCGACGCCGAAGTACTGCACGGTGGCGAAGTCGGTGAGCGTCTCCATCATGACCAGGGCGACGCCGGCGGCGAGGGCCGGGCGGGCCAGCGGGAGCACCACGCGTCGGAACGCCTGGAACGGTGTGCACCCGAGGCTCCTCGCCACGTCGTAGCCCGCCGCGGCCGTGCCGGTGAAGGCCGTGCGGGCCAACAGGTAGACGTACGGGTAGAGCACGAGCGTGAGCACCGCTGCGGCCGCCCAGACGGAGCGGACCTGCGGGAACCAGGCGTCGGCCCCGAACGCGCCCCGCCACGTGGTCTGGATCGGTCCGGTGAAGCCCACGAGCGACAGGAAGACGAAACCCAGGACGTAGCCGGGCATGGCGAGGGGGAGGATCAGCAACCAGGAGAGCACCCGCCGACCGGGGAACCGGTACGCCGTCACCAACCAGGCGAGCGCCCCACCGACGACCAACGTGCCGCCGCCGACGAGCACCAGCAACGCCAGCGTCGACGTGATCATCCGGGGCAGGCGGGTACGCCACAACTGCGACCAGACGTCGAAGCTCGGCGTGAGCAGGCTCACGACCACGAAGGCCAGAGGCGCCACGACCAGCACGGCGATGGCGACGACGGCCACGGCCCACGCACGCCGAGCGCCGGACGCCCGGCCCTCACGCCACGCCGTGGTCATCGAGAGCTCAGCGGTAGCCGGCCTCGCCCATGAGGGCGACGGCCTCGGCGTTGAGCGCACCGAAGGTCTCGGCGCTCATCGGGTTGCGGAGGAAGTCGACGTCGAAGCGCTCCACGAGCAACGGGTCGATGTCGACCTCCGGGTTGACGGGGAACTCGTGGTTCCCTGCGGTGAAGGCCGCCTGGCCGTCGGTGGCCAGCCACTGGATCAATCGGGTTCCCAGCTCGGGCCGGTCGGCCCCGGCGGTGACCCCGGCGCCGCTGATGTTGACGTGGACGCCCTTGCCGGCCTGATCAGCCCAGAACATCTCGACACCGAAGTCGGGGTTCTCTTCGTACTTGCGGGCGAGGTAGTAGTGGTTGGTGATGGCCACGTCGCACTGTCCCGCCGCGACGGCGTCGAGGATCATGACGTCGCTGTCGAGGATCTCGGCGTTGTCGGCCCAGCCTTCGACGATGCGCAGCGCCTCCTCGCGGCCTTCGTCGGCGATGAGCGCGGCGACGAGCGACTGCGTGTAGACGTTCCCCGAGTTGCGCAGGCACAGCCGGCCCTTCCACTCGGGGTCAGCCAGCGCGGCGTAGGTGGAGAGCTCGCTGGGGTCGACGGCGTCGGGGTTGTAGACGATGGAGCGTGCCCTGATGCTGAGGCCGAACCAGAGGTTGTCGGGGTCGCGCAGAGCGGGGGGCACCGCCGCCTGGAGGGCGGGGTCGTCGACGGGCTGGAAGAGACCCTGGTCGGCGGCCTTGACCAGGTTCCCGGCGTCGACGGAGATGAAGACGTCGGCCGGCGTGTTCTCCCCCTCCGCGGCGAGGCGCTCGCGGAGCTCGGCGTCGTTGCCGAACTGGAAGTCGACCTTGATGCCCGTCTGCTCGGTGAACTGGGCGAACGCCTCCTCGAGGTCGTACTGGCGACCCGAGTAGACCCGCACGGTGTTCGGGTCGTCGCTCCCCGATCCGCACGCGCCGAGCAGCACCGCCGCGGCGAGGGTGACCGCGGCGATCGGGAGCCATCGTCGAACGACACGGCGGCGGGGGGGTGATGCGGCTGGCATGGGCGCTCCGGGCTCAGGTGTTAGGCATGCCTAATCTAGTGAGAGAGGGTGCCCTTCCGGCAAGTCCTCCTCGGAGCCACTCGCCACGGGTCAGGTCGGGCGGTAGATCTCGTAGACCAGCCGGCCCCCCGCGCCGACCTCGCCCCGGCCGAAGAGCTGCAGGGCGTTGAGCCAGCGGTACCGCTCGTCGCCCGCCTCGAAGCGCAGGCCGACGTACACCGGTGCCTTCCCCATGCCCGCACTCCAGTCCGAGCGCCCTTCGTAGGCCAGGTAGAGCACCGCGCCGTCGTCGGTCTGCAGCGTCATGCGGATGTCGAAGGTGGCGACGCCGGCACCGTCGATGGCCAGCCAGTCGGCACCGGCGTGTCCGACCATCGACGCCGACACATCGGCCCCCTCGAGGCGGGCCGAGGCGATCTCCTGGATGATCCTGGTGCCTGCGGGCGTGGACCCGAGCACGTAGAGACCGTCGGAGGCGACGTCGAGCGTGAGCGAGGCGAAGTGGGTGAGCTCCATGGCGGCGATGTTGGCACGAACCGGAACGGGTGCGGCGACCTCGTCGCGGGCAGACTCGCCCCATGGACCAGACCCGGATCGATCGCTGGCTGTGGGCGGTGCGGCTGTGCAGGACCCGGTCGGAGGCGACCACGGCCTGCCGGGCGGGCCGTGTCCGCATCGACGGGCGGACGGCGAAGGCATCATCGCCGGTCGCGGTCGGCACCCGCATCGAGGCCCGCCTCCACGGGCGCGAACGCGTCGCTGTGGTGACCCAGGTGATCGACAAGCGCGTCGGGGCCGGCCTGGCTGCCGACTGCTACGAGGACCACTCCCCACCCGCCCCGCCACGGGAGAGCACCGCCCCGGTCGCCATCCGCGACCGCGGCGCCGGGCGTCCCACCAAGCGAGATCGTCGACGCCTCGACCAGCTGCGCCTCGAAGAACCGCTCGCGCTGCCGCGCATCGACGTCGAAGGCGCACAGGACTGACCGTCGCGGCAGGGTCGGCTCTCCCGAGTTCGACGCAGCCCGACTAGCTCGGACGGGCGAGCACCAGAGGGAGGTCGGCGTAGGTCACGATGCCCGGCGCCGCTGCGACCACACCAGGCACCGCGTCCAGCGCCGGCATGGCGGTGATGATCATGCCCAACACCATGTAGTCGGCGAATGAGGAGGCCACGAAGTCCGCCGGTGGTGCGATCTCGACCTTCGTGCGCACGTTCGGACGACCTTCCACCTCGACCACGTAGCCGTGCTCGAGCGGCCAATCGGGATCGAGCGTGCGCCCCTTGCGCCAACGAACCCGCAGGTCGATGAACTTGCGACCGTCCTTCCAGCCCTGCCAGCTGGCCTCGACCCCGGCCACGCACTCTGCCGGGATCGTCCACGACCCGAGATCGAGCGCGTGGGTCGTTCGCGCGTAGGACGACTCGAACCGGACCTCGTCGAGGTCGACGTGGAGAGCGTCGGCCATCATGCGCACGGCATCGCCGAACACCGCCGTGGCCGCCTCGGTCATCCCCGGCAGAGCAGGGTCGTCGATCGGTCTGGCGTAGCCGACGCTCATCTCGGTCTCGGGGGAGTCGTAACCGGTGGAGTCCACCGACTCCAGGACCGAGATGGCGTCGACCCGGTCGCAGATGCCGGTCGAGACCAATCCGATGAGGTTGGCGAACCCGGGGTTCATGCCGGAACCGAAGATCGTGGAGCCCCCGGCGGCGCAGGCCGCGGCGATCCGGTCCCGGCCGTCCCCGAGGGCGTGGCCGGTGATGAACCCGGCGGTGGCCACCACGTTCACCCCCGCCGACAGGATGGTGACGAGCTCGTCGACGTCGGGCCACAGCGGGTTGTAGACGACGCAGTCAGGACGCAGGGCGAGCAGCGCCTCGACGTCGTCCGTGGCCACGACGCCGATCGGATCGACACCGGCGAGGAGGCCGACATCACGTCCGACCTTCTCGGAGCTCCATGCGTAGGCGCCGACGATCTCGATGTCGTCGCGCTCGATCGCCGCGATCACCGACCGCTTGCCGACGTTCCCGGTCGTCCACTGCACGACTCGATGGACCATGGTGCTCCCCCTGTTCGGCGCGCAGCGTACGACACCGGGCCTGGGGCCGATCACCCCGCCGGTGCGGGACGCAGGGGCACGCCTGCCGCCTCGGCGGCACGGCGGTACCACTGGGCCAGAGACTCGACCGTCTCGTGGGCGTTCAGCCCGCTCGGGTTGCCCAGCACCCAGAGCTCGGCGCCCTCGAGGCCGTGGTCCTGTGCGCCGACGGCTGCTCCCCGTCGGCCGAAGGCCTGCCGGTAGGCGGTCACGCCGAGCATGGCCACGACGCGTGGCTGTCGCTCGCGCACCAGGGCGCGAAGGCGCTCACCACCCGCGGAGAGCTGCTCCGACGACAGCTCGTCGGCTCGTGCGGTGGCCACGGGCACCAGGTTCGTGATGCCGACCCCCGCGGCGAGGAGCTCCTCCCGATCGACATCGGGCAGCCCCTCGGACGCATCGACCGGGTGACTGGTGATGCCGGCGCGGTACAGCGCCGGCCAGAAGCGGTTTCCCGGTCGAGCGAAGTGGGCGTTCACCGCAGCCGTCCACAGACCGGGGTTGATGCCCACGACGAGCAGCTTCAGCTCCTCGGGCAGGAGGTCGTCGACGGTGGCCCCGTTGAAGGCCGCCAGCTCGGCTCGCGTCGGCCGACGAGCGATCGGAGCGATGCGACGCGCTGGCGCAGGTTCGGACACCCGGCCATCGTGCCAGCCCTCGACGAGCTCCGGTTCCCGCCACGGCGAGCGCGACGCTCCACTAGACCGGAGGCGAGCGGCACGGGGCCGCCGAGGGGGAACGATGTCGTTCGATCGTGACGAGGTGACGTCGGCCTACGAGAACTTCGTGGCCGTGGGCGAGAGCGGTGACTGGGACGCATGGGCCGACCTGCACACCCTCGACGGGGTCTGGGTCGAGCACCACCTCGGCCGCTTCGAGGGCCGCGAGGCGATCCGGCGTGCGATCACCGAGGTGATGGCCCAGGCCCCGACCAGCATGACCTTCCCGGTGGAGTGGGTGATGATCGACGGGGATCGGGTCGTGTACTACCCGTGGCAGGTCCTCCCCGACCCCACGGGCGCCGACGGGGACTTCCGGTTCGGGTGCGTCACCATCCTCACCTACGCCGGTGACGGCCAGTTCTCCTACCAGGAGGACCTCTACAACCCCACGGAAGGCGCGGCGGTGTTCGGACGCTGGATCGCCGCCGGAGGGGTGCTCCCGGCCTGAGCGCCTACCAGAGCGTGCCGCGATCGATCACGAGCGACGCCCCGGTCACTGAGGCTGCCGCATCCGATGCCAGGTAGGCGATGGCACCGGCGACATCCCCCGGCGGCATGTACCCCGGCAGGACACCCGTCATCCGGGCGAACATCGAGAAGTCCACGTCCGTGGGCATCGTCGACCCGGCGTTGGCCGACAAGGGGGTGTCGACCCCGCCCGGGCAGACGCAGTTGACCCGGATCCCGTCGACGGCGAGCTCGACGGCCAGCGACTTCATCAGGAGCAGCAGGCCTCCCTTCGATGCGCAGTACGCCGAGTTCCACGGCTGGCCCTGGATGCCCGAGATCGAGGCGACGGTCACGACGTTGCCCCGGCTCTGGCGCAGGTGCGGGAGGGCGGCCTGGGTGACCAACATCGGTCCGGTCAGGTTCACGGCGAGGTGACGGTCCCACATCTCGCGTGGGAGGTCACCGAAGTGGGAGAACTGGTTGATGCCGGCAACGTTGCACAGCACGTCCAACCCGCCCATGCGCGCCACCGCCTCCTCCATCGCTCGATTCACCGACGCGGCATCGGTGACGTCGCAGTGGGCGATCCCCTCGGCCTCGGCGACGTCGACGCCGACGACGTCGGCCCCCTGGTCGGCGAAGAGCTCGACGGTGGCGGCCCCGATGCCCGATGCCGCCCCCGTCACGAAGATGCGTGTTCCCTCGAAGGTCATCCCTGCATCCTCGCGTGCCTCCGCACCGGTCGCGGCCGGTGCGGGATCGAGCACCTCCCTGCCCTCTTCCCGCCCCCGGGCCTGTGCCATGCTCGGCCCATGACGAGCGCCGAGATGGGACGCACGGAGAGAGGCGGACGAGCGGTCGAGGTCGTCGTCCTCGACGTCCGGGCCGTGGACGAGATGGTCGGCAAGATCCGCGCCGCCGCCGCGTCACCGGCGGCGGTCGACGCGGTGCGGCAATGGCGGGAGCGTCACGGGCCCGAGGCCTACCCCGATGCCGGGCACGACTTCGCCGTGGTCGGTTCGTCCCTCATGTACCTGCACGACGCCCCCGACGGGCTGTTGATCCCGCACGCCGCCTACCCCGACGGCACCGAGAAGATCTACACCGACCCCGACCACGCCGACGGGCTCACCTGATCCGTCGGCGGGCGGTCGACACGTGCCGGGCCCACGAGCACGACGCGGTCAGCTCCGCGTGCCCGCAGCCATGTAGAACCACATCGGGAACGGCGCCTCTTGCTCCTTCATGGCCCGGCGAGCGGCGAGCAACACCTTGCCGCTCTCGGTGACCTCCGAGAACCAGACCTCGGCGGACCCGCCCGAGACGCCGCCCGCCAGCGCCACCGCCGCCTCCTCGTAGTAGCTGCGCACGTCGTGGGCGCAGCTGATCGGGTCGCCGGGGAGCCCGACCTCGTCCCAGCGCTCGCCGTCGGCGATGCGCGCGAACCGAGCCACGAGATCGGGGACGCCATCGGCGTCGGTGACCCGACCGACCGAGGTCGCCCCTCGATCGGCTCGGGCCCGGTCCCATGCCGGGCGCAGCGCCCGGGCTTCGTCGACCGCCGGCGGCACGGTGGCATCGAAGCGGGGTGGGAGCGCGCAGGCGAGCGCCTCGTCCTCGATGGCGATCACGACGGGGTGATCCTCGAGGACCGGACCCACCGGCGCAGCGAGCAGACCGAGCGCCCTGGCCAGGACGTCGTGTTGGAACGCGGGGTCGTTCGGCACGCCGAGCGGACGGCCGAGCGGGAACTCGCCGTAGAGAGCCCGCGGCGGGTGCATCCGCTCGGCGACGACCCGGTTGGAGACGAGCGACACGGTGGCGAGACCGGCGGCTTCGAGCACATGAGCGAGCACACACACGGTGCGCGTGCACAGCGGTCAGACGGGTGTCAGCACCACGACGTCGACACCGTCGCCCTTCAGGAGCTCACCGGCGGCCGGTCCCGAGTCGAGCCGGATCCGGGTGACCGTGTCCTCCTGGTTGCCGGCGAAGGACACGTGCCGGGGAGCCACGCTGCCGATCGTCCCGGCGTCGGCGAGCTCCTGCAGGCGTCGCATCGGGATGACGACCTCGGGGTCCGCGGCGAAACCGGCCCGATCGAAGTTCGGGCTCCAATGACCGAGCACGAGATCGGTGCTGCCCTGCTCGACCACCCTGAAGCCGGTGTCGTCGAACGTGAACGCGGCCTCTCCCGAGTGGTGGATGGCGGCGGTCGTGACGATGGCCACTCGCGCCTGGCTGAGCGGCGGCGGAACCGTCCACGCCGGCGCGTCGAACTCCGGCACCGGCAGCGCCGCCGCGTAGGAACGTGCTCCCTCGTCTCCCATCCGCCCATCCTGGCACGGTCACGGAGCGCCGGAGTCGACGCCGACCCACGCTGGCTAGCCTCCGCTGCACCGCGGCCGCACCGCCCCTATCCGCGCCCGCCGCGCTCGCCCGACCATCGCCGAAGAGGCCCCATGCATGCATCGAGACGCACCGGCCGCGAGTTCGACGTCGTGGCCTTCGGTGCCACCGGCTTCACCGGCGGCCTGACGGCGCACCGCCTCGCCGCGCAGGCCCCTGCGGGGTGCCGGTGGGCTCTGGCGGGTCGCAACCAGGCGAAGCTCGAAGCGGTCCGCGACGGTCTCGTCGCCGCGTTCCCGGACCGACCCGAGCTGGCCGAGCTCGCGCTCCTGCACGCCGACGGCGACGACCTGCGTTCGATGGCCGCGCTGGCCGAGCGGACCGAGGTCCTCCTCACCACGGTCGGCCCCTACCTCCGCCACGGCGAGGCGACCGTGGCGGCCTGCGCGTCGACGGGCACCGACTACGTCGACCTCACGGGAGAAGCCGAGTTCGTGGATCGAACCTGGCTGCGTCACCACCGGACCGCCGAGCGCTCCGGCGCCCGGCTCGTCCATGCGTGTGGCTTCGACTTCGATCCCCCACGACCTCGGTGCCCTCTTCACGGTGTCGCAGCTCCCCGAGGGAGTCCCGTTGTCCGTGCACGCCTACGTGCGCACCAACGCCCGGTTCTCCGGCGGGACAGCCGCCTCGGCCCTCGGCTTCCTCTCCCGCATCCCCCAGGGGATCCGCACCGCACGCGAGCGGGAGCGACTCGAGGGGCAGCCCGAGCGCGCCGTGACCATCGGCCGAGGGCCCTGGCGCGACGAGGGCGACTGGGCACTCCCCTTTCCCGGTGTCGACCCCAAGATCGTCGCCCGCTCCGCCGCCGCCCTCCCTCGCTACGGGCCCGACTTCACCTACAGCCACTCCATCGTGGTCGGTCCGCTGCCCCTGCTCGTCGGGGCCGTGGCCGGCGTCGCCGTCGTCACCGGGCTCGCCCAGATCGCCCCGCTGCGCGCCGCCGTCGAGCGCCGCATCCCTGCGGGCACCGGGCCGTCGGAGCAGCAGCGGGCCAAGAGCAGCTTCGAGGTGCGCTTCCTCGGCTCCGGCGGGGGTCGCGAGGTCGTGTGCCGCGTCGCCGGCGGCGACCCCGGGTACACCGAGACGTCCAAGATGCTGGCCGAGTCCGCCCTCTGCCTGGCCTTCGACGACCTCCCCGAGGTGGCCGGCCAGACCACGACCGCCATCGCCATGGGCGACGCGCTGACGGCCCGGCTCGCGTCGCGAGGCCTGGTCTTCGAGGTCGTGGAGCACGCCGCCTGAGCGGCCGCGGTCGACGCTGCCGGTCATCGAGAGCCGCTCTCCTACGATGACCCGAGTGCCCCGATCCTGGAACCGGCCCGTCCGCCATCGACTCGCCACGTGGGAACACGGATCCGGCCCTCGACCGTTCGTCACCAGGGCGCAGTTCCGGCGAAGCGACGGCACGGCGCTCGTCTGGGACTCGCGGGTGGCCCGCAAGTCGGGCGACGCCGACACCGGCTCGACGTGGTGGGCGCCGCGCGCACGCGGTTGGTGGATCGGGGTGCTCTTCGCCGTGGGGTCGACGTGCTTCGCGCTCGGGTCGTTCCCGCCCTACGTGGACCTCGTCGGGACCGACTCGGCGAACGTCACGTTCTTCGTCGGCTCGCTGTTCTTCACCGCGGCGGCCGCCCTGCAACACGAGGAGGCTGCGGATGCCGCCGCCCGCCTCCACCGCGCGGTCACCGGCGAGCGGGCCTCACGTTGGCGAGTCCTGGCCTGGTCACCCCAGCGGATCGACTGGTGGGCCACGACGATCCAGTTCGTCGGGACGCTGCTGTTCAACGTCTCCACGCTCGCGGCGCTGCGAGCCGGCCTCGACGTGCAACAACAAGAGCGCCAGATCTGGGCGCCGGATCTGTACGGCTCGATCGCCTTCCTCGTCGCGAGCGTGCTGGCCTGGGGCGAGGCCGGGCACGCGTGGCTGAGCTGGCGACCTCGATCCCCGGGTTGGCGCATCGCGGCGTTGAACCTGCTCGGCTCCGTGGCCTTCGGCATCTCCGCCGCTCGGTGCGTACATCCTCCCGACGACAGGAGCGCTCGCCGATGCCAGGGCGGCGCAGGTGGGGACCTTCATCGGCGCCGTCTGCTTCCTCGCCGGCGGCGTGCTGCTCCTCCCGGAACGGACCGCTGCGCCCGCTCCGGCCCCCGAGACCGAGACGTCCGTCCAGGGTGGGTAGCATCACCCCACGACGCCCGCCTGGGCTGGACATCCGGAGGAACCAGTGGCAGCTACGAACGCCCCCGAGCGAGTCGGCCCCATCGACGTCGCCGTCGTCGGGTTCATCGGCGACACCTTCAACGGCGAGATCGCCCCGGCCCTGCTCGACCTCGTCGACAAGGAGATCGTCAAGATCATCGACCTCGTCTTCGTGCGCAAGGCGCCCGACGGCACGACGTCGTGGATCGAGGTCGAGGAGACCGACGACGTGGGACCGTTCGCCACCCTCATCCAGGAGCAGTTCGACCTGCTGAGCGACAACGACCTCGAGACGATCGCCGAGGAGCTCGAACCGGGCACCGCCGCCATGGTCGTCGTCTGGGAGAACCTCTGGCTCTCCACCCTCGCCGGGGCCATCCTCGACAACGGCGGGTTCCTCATCAGCCAAGACCGCATCCCCGCCGAGGTCGTCGCGCTCGCGCTCGCCGCCCTCCAGGACAACTAGGAGCTCACATGCCAATGCGTCGAGGACGTCCAGGACTGGTCGGGACGATGGCCCGCACCGCGGTCATCGCTGGCACCGCCACCGCTGTCAGCGGTGGGGTGGCCGCGCCGCCAAGCGGGCAAGGCAGCCGACAGCCAGGCCGCCGCAGCCGAGCAGCAGCAGGCCACGGTCGACGCCGCTGCCGCGCAGGCCGCTCAGCAGGTGCAGGCCCAACAGGCTCCGCCCCCGCCTGCCGCGGCCCCGGCCGAAGACGACCCCATCGCCAAGATCAAGCAGCTCGGCGAGCTGAACGCACAAGGGCTGCTCTCCGACGAGGAGTTCGCCGCCGCCAAGTCGAAGCTCCTCGGCATCTAGCGCCCCGGCAGGCGCCCGCCCTCAGCGCCCGGGTGCGTCCGGCCCGGCCAGCGGGCCCAGCGGGCCGATGACCTCGACGTCGTCTCCCTCGGCCACGTAGCCGAGGCCGAGGGTCGACGCCGGGATCGGGATCCGGTCGGCGATGCGCCTGAACAGGCCGGGTGGATCATCCTGGAAGTGCTCCCAGACGACGGCGTTCGAGGCAAGCGACACGACGACGATCACCCCGATGAGGAACAGGTAGCTCAGCGCGGCGACGGTGGTCCCGATGGCCCCGTAGGTCTCGGAGGCGTTGGCGATGAGCCGGGCCAGGTAGTAGGTGCCGAGCAGTTGCAGCCCCAACTGTGCGAGCGCGCCCAGGGCTGCGCCAGGGAGGAGCCAGAACCACTCACGGCTCCGCCGCGGGAGGATCCACCCCAGGCCGAAGAAGGCCACGAAGGTGCTGGCCAGGGTGGTGAGGCCGCCGGCCAGGCCGGCGACGAAGCCGGCGTTGCGCACGACGGCGGCGACGTAGAGCACCACCCCGAACAACAGCAGGCTGCCGAGCAGGCGCACGAAGGATCGGGCCTTGCCCGGGAAGCGGCGGGTGCGCAGCTGCCACACCTGGGCCGACACGTACTGCAGCCCGCTCAGCATCCCCCACGCCGTGAACGCCAGTGCGAACAGGCCGCTGACGAGGAGGACGAAACGGCCGTCCCCGGCCTCGTTGCCGGCGTCGGCGATCGCCTGGGCCAACGTGCTCCCGAGCTTCAGGTGCGAGGACACCTCGGCGGTGGTCGACGTCGAGTAGCCCGACAACGCCACGCCCACGACCAGGAGCGGCAGGATGAGCAGGAACAGCCGGTAGGCCAGGAAGCCGGCCAGGATCGAGCCGTTGACGCCCAGGAAGCGCTCGACCACCCCGGCGGCGATGTCGGCGGGGGCCGATCGTTGCCGCAGCTCCGACAGGCCGCCCTTCGCCCGCTCGACGGTCGCCTCGCCGCAGCTGCGCAACCGAGCGACGGTTCCGGGAGCTGCAGCCTGCTCGACCCCGTCGACGTCGGCATCGACGCCCGACCCGGACGTGTCGGGGGCTCCACCCCTGCCATCGTCGATCGTCGGTTCGCGCACCCTCGGTCACCCGTTCGGCCTGGACGAGTCGGTGTGGCCGACCCTGGTGTCAAGATCGTAGAGGTCACCCGGACCGCCCGGGCGCCAAGAGGAGCGGAGTCCCCGCTCAGACGTCGGGCCGCAACAGGACCTCCGGGATCCGCCCGTCGACGTCGGTGAAACCGAGCTCGCGCGCCAGGCCCGCGGAGGTGAACGCCCGACCCGATCGCTGGGCGACGGCGGCGTCACCGAGGAGTGCGACGACGGCTCGTCCCAGGAAGCGAGGCGACTCGGCACCGGACAGGTCGAAGCGTCCCTCTCCGGGCAGCTCGATGAAGGTCTCGTCGCCCTCGGTCTGCGCGGCCATGTCCAGGAGCTCGGTGCGCACCAGCCCGGGCCAGAGGGAGACGACGGAGACGCCGGTGCCCTCGAGGTCGACGGCCATGTCGGCGGTCATCTTGTCGACCGCAGCCTTGCCCACGCCGTAGACCACGTTGTGGGCGTAGGTCACGGCGCCGGACGACGAGACGTTCACGATCAGGCCGCGACCGCCGGTCAGCATCAGCGGCGTGGCCAGGACCGATGCGACGTAGTGCGACCGGGTCCCGATGTCGATGACCTGGTCCCACGCCTCGATGGGGAGCTCCCAGTACTTCTTGTCCAGCCACGGCACGAGGTCCGGCGCGGAGTAGACGTTGTTGACCAGGACGTCGAGGCGCCCCTGTTCCGCCGACACCCGCTCGAACAACGCGGCCACCTGCGCGTCGTCGTGGTGATCACAGGCCACGGCCACCCCGGTTCCGCCGAGCGCGTCGATCTCTGCGGCGGTCTGGCCCACCGTTCCGGGTAGTGCGCCGGGCTCCACCGTGCGACCCGTGACGTAGACCGTGGCCCCGGCCGCGCCGAGCTCGAGAGCGATCCCCTTCCCGATGCCACGGCTGGCGCCCGTGACCACGGCGACCGGTGCTGCTGTCATCTGCGTCCCCCCACGACCCGACCCGGTCCCCCCGGGCTCGGCGCCATCCTGCCCCAACCGGACCCGAGCGCGCGCCCGCCCGGTCACCGGCCTACTTGTCGCGCCAGGGCCTCTCGAAGGGCAGCCGCCACGCGTAGGGAGCGATGAGCTGGTGGATGGCGTTGGGCCCCCAGGATCCGGGCGCGTAGGGGCGCACCGGCGGCGGGTTGTCGAGGAGGGGCTCGGAGAGCTCCCACAGCCGCTCGACGCCCTCGGCGGAGTTGAACAGCGTGTGGTCGCCGCTCATGGCGTCGTGGATGAGCCGCTCGTAGGCCTCGAGCACGTCGTCGCTGCGGCCCGTCTCGTGCAGCGAGAACTGCAGGCTCTGCTTGTCGAGCTTCAGGCCCGGCCCCGGCCGCTTCCCGTAGAACGACAGCGAGAGCTTCGAGACGTCGGCGAGGTCGAAGGTCAGGTGGTCCGGGCCGTGCGCACCCACCCCCGAGCCGACGGGGAACATGCTCTTGGGCGGCTCGCGGAAGGCGATCGAGATGATCCGGGCGCCCTCGGCCATCCGCTTGCCGGTGCGCAGGAAGAAGGGCACGCCCGCCCAGCGCCAGTTGTCGATCTCGCAGCGCAGCGCGATGTAGGTCTCGGTGTCGCTGTGCGTCGGTACCCCGTCCTCGGCGTGGTAGCCCGAGTACTGGCCTCGCACCACGTCGCCGGGGTGGATGGGGAGCATGGACCGGAAGACCTTGTTCTTCTCCTCACCGATGGCCTTGGACTCGAGCGTCGTGGGCGGTTCCATGGCCATGAAGGCCAGGATCTGGAACAGGTGGGTGACCACCATGTCGCGGTACGCACCGGTGCGTTCGTAGAAGGGGATGCGGTGACCGATGCTGAGGGTCTCCGGCACGTCGATCTGCACGTGGTCGATGTGCTCGCGGTTCCAGATCGGCTCGAAGAGGCCGTTGGCGAAGCGGAACGCCAGGATGTTGAGCGCCGCTTCCTTGCCGAGGAAGTGGTCGATCCGGAAGATCTGGGACTCGTCGAAGGTGCGATGGAGGTTGGCGTTGAGCTCGCGAGCGCTGGCCAGGTCGGTGCCGAAGGGCTTCTCCATGATGATCCTGGACCGCTCGGCGAGGCCGGCGGCGTCCAACATGGCCACCACGGCCTCGGCCCCCTGCGGAGGGACGCTCAGGTAGTGGAGCCGGCGGGGCTCGCCGCCGAGCACGTCCTCGAGCGCACCGACCCGCTTGGCCAGGCCGTCGGGCCCCTCCGCCATGGGTTGGTGGTGCAGGGCGTCGGCGAAGGTGGACCAGGCGGCATCGTCGACGCGCCGAGCCGAGAACTCCCGCAACGCGTCCCGGGCGAACTCGCGGAATCCCTCGTCGTCGTAGTCGTCGAGCGAGACGCCCAGGACCTGGAACTCCCGCAGCAGACCGGCCTGCGCGAGGTGGTAGAGGCCGGGGATCAGCTTGCGCCTCGCCAGGTCCCCCGTGGCGCCGAAGAGCACCACCACGTGGGGCTCGACCGGCTTGACGAGGCTCGTCGGGATGTCGTGCGGTTCGTTCATCGCTGCCGGCTCCCCGGTCGTCCATGCGCCCTTCGACGCTACGGAACTGGTGTTTCGGGGAGGTGTCCGGGAGACGAACAGCGAGCGAGGGATGTGCCAGGCTCGTCACCTGCGCCGCACCGGTGCGGTGGCGACTGGGGGAACGACGTGACAGGGACGATGACCTTCGAGGTGGACCCTCTGGTCGCCGAGGCGACGGCACGCGCCGGTGGGCTCGACGACCTGGGGACGGGCCCGTACCTCGAACCGCTGGGGCTCTTCTGCGACTCGCTCAACCGCGACGCCCGCCTGAACCCGACGGGTGAGTACATCGCCCGGGAGCGGATCCTGCTGCACACGGTGAACCGGCTGCACTACGTGAACGACCGTAGCGCAGTACCCCGACATCGCCGACGTCGCCGTCGAGAAGCCCGTGTTCATCATCGGTCTGCCCCGCACCGGCACGACCATCCTGCACGACATCCTCGATCAGGACCCGGCCAACCGCGCCCCGCTCACGTGGGAGTTGATGTTCCCCTCGCCGCCGCCGACCACCGCCGACGCCGCCACCGACCCCCGCATCGAGATGTGCCAGGCCACCATCCCCGTGGGCGACGAGCGCTCGGAGCTCTTCAAGGCCATGCACCCGATGGGGGCGCTGCTGTCCCAGGAGTGCGTGGTGATGATGGGCGAGTCGATGTGCACCGCCCTGTTCCACAACCAGTTCCGGGTGCCGACCTACCAGGACTGGGTCGACCAGGCCGATTGGGCGCCGGTCTACGACTTCCACCGCAAGCAGCTCCAGCACCTCTGGTGGCGCAAGCCGGGCGATCGCTGGGTGCTCAAGACCGGTGCGCACCTCTGGGGCCTCGAACAGCTCCTGATCACCTATCCGGACGCTCGGATCGTGTTCACCCACCGCGACCCGGTCAAGTCGATGACCTCCTATGCCAGCCTCACCTCGCTGGTCCGCTCCAGCGGCAGCGACGAGGTCGACCGCTTCGAGATCGCGCGAGGACTGGACCGACCGGCTGCAGGCCAAGGTCCACCATGCCCTCGAGGTGCGCACGACCAACGAGTACCCCGACGCCGTGTTCTACGACATGTTCTTCGACGACTTCGTGGCCGACCAGTTCACCGAGATCACGAAGATCTACGACGCGCTCGACCTGCCGATGAGCGACGAGGGTGCCGCCGCCATGCAGCGCTACATCGCCGATCACCCCAAGGGCAAGGACGGCATCCACCGCTACTCCCCCGAGGAGTTCGGCGTCGACCCCGCCCGGGTGCGCGAGCAGTTCGCCGACTACATCGAGCACTTCGACCTGCGCCCCGAGGCAGAGGAGGCCGCGTGAGCCCTTCCACGATGCGTGCGTGGCGCACCCACGAGTACGGCCCGCCGGAGACCGCCCTCCATCTCGACGAGGTCCCCCTCCCGGAGCCGGGCCCCGGGGAGGTGCGGGTGAAGGTCGCCGCGGTGCCGCTCAACCTCAACGACCTGGAACGGGTCACCGGCGGCAACATGGCGGTGCGCATCGAGCTCCCCTACAGCCCCGGCATGGAGACCATGGGCGTCGTCGACGCCTGCGGGCCCGGCACCGAGGACATGCTCGGTCGCCGGGTGGCGGCCACCACCCAGATGGCCCATGGCGGCTTCGCCGAGTACGTGAACTGCCCGGCGCACTCGGCGTTCGAGATCCCCGAGGCGATCGAGCTCCCTGACGCCGCCTGCCTCTACTTCCCGTTCCACCTGGCCTGGCTCGGGCTCTTCGACAGGGCTGGGCTGCGGGCCGACGAGACGGTCCTCGTCCACGCCGCCGCCGGCGGGTCCGGTTCGGCTGCGGTGCAGTTGGCCAAGCACGCCGGCGCCGCGGGTCATCGCCTCCGTCGGCTCTGACGACAAGGCAGCCCTGTGCCGGGAGCTGGGTGCCGACGTCGTCGTCAACTACACGACCGAGGACGTCGCCGCCGTCGCCCTGGCCGACACCGACGGGCGTGGCGTCGACGTGGTGTTCGACAACGTCGGCGAGGCCGTCATGGAGGCCTCGATGAACGCCATCGCCTACGACGGCCGCTACCTGATGATGGGCTTCGCGTCCGACAAGACGGTGGCCGACGAGAAGTTGATCGTCCCGCGGCGAGTGGCGATGGGGAACTTCTCCCTGTGCGGCGTGCTGCTCGCCTACCAGCCCGACGAGGTGGTGCCGGCCATCAAGCAGGCCATCGGCGCCAACTTCGCGCCGGCGTCGCTGGGGGCGACGATCAACGCCCGGATCGTGGAGCTCGTGGTCTCGGGCGCCATCAGGGCGGTCGTGGGGTCGGTCGTGACCTTCGAGGAGATCCCGCAGTCGCTCGTGGCCATGGCCGAGCGGCGAACCGTCGGCCGTGTCGTCGCCGTGCTCTGAGATCGCGGCGCGACGCTCCCCTGGCGGGTCAGACCTCGAACGGCGGTCCGTCGAAGCGATCGATCGTGGCGAAGGTCTCCACCGGATCCCGCCGCAGCTTCGTCGGCTGGCGGACCGGATGACCGAGCATCATGACCGCGGCCAGCGCCAGGTGGTCCGGGAAGCCCAGGAGCTCCCGCACGGCCGGTTCCTGGCGGGTCAGGATCGTCGTCATCACGCCTCCCAGCCCCTCGGACGCGCGCGCCCAGCAGGATGCTCCACGCGAACGGGTAGATCGAGGCCCCTGCCACCAACGTGTAGCGACCGAGATCCCGATCGGTACCGACCAGCCGGGTCAGGTCGGCCAGCAGGGCGAGCACGATCGGGGCGTCGAACAGCCCGTCGACCAGACCGTGCTCGGGGGCGTCGGGATCGACCGGTACCACCGACGCCACCGCAGCGGCCTCGGCCTCGCGGTCACCGATCGGCGGCCACGGGGTGAGCCCTGCGGCCCCCTGGGCGCCGTACTGGGCCCACGGGGTGAGGTAGAGGTCTCGTAGGCCCTTGCGCGTCGCGGGGTCCTTCACGACCACGACGTGCCAGGCCTGACGGTTCCCGCCGTTGGGGGCGAAGCGGGCGGTGTCGAGGAGTCGGTGCACCACCTCGTCGGCCACCGGCTCCTCGGTGAACTGCCGCGCCGCTCCCGTCGTACGAAGGGTCTCGATGAGATCCATGGGCTGCTCCCCTGGGTGGTGGTCCCGGCGAGTCTTGCCGACCGGCGTCGGGAGGCCGCACCGTCGGAGCGTGCGCTCAGGTGCGCGACCCCTGCACCCGCCGACGTCCCTCGACGAAGAAGGCCAACACGTCGTGACGATCCCCCGCCGCAGCAGCGGGGAGGCTCGCGCCGAACGGCTCGTTCCAGAAGCCGCCCACGGCCGGACGATCGTGGGGGCCCACGTAGGCGTAGGGCCCGGCGTGCCCGTCGTCACCGGGTGACCCGCCGTAGTTGACGCCGGCGATGGTCGTGGCGACGTCGAAGTGCTCGGGCCACAGCTGCACCGGCTCCGGGTCGTCGACCGTGGCGATGGCCACGAGATCGGCGAGCGCGGCATCGACCAGGGCGAACCAGTCGGCCAACGCCTCCGCCTCGTCGGGGTCGGGCCGCAGCGGTCGGTCCAGGTCGAGGGCCGTCGACGGCGGGTAGAGGCCCTCGGGCGCGCCGGGGCTGACCTCGACGAAGGCCGCCGCCTCGGCCAGGGTCGTGAGCGGGGCCCGGCGCCGACCACGATCGTCGGCGACGACGAGGTCGAGCCCCTCGACCTGCACCTGCCGGTTGCCGTACGGCGAGCGGAACACCGGCGTCCCGAAGCCGCCACGCAGCACCCGCAGGCCGATGTGGCCGGTCGATGCGTGGAGAGCCGGAGCGAGGACGTGCTCGGCGACGGCGTGCAGAGCCAACCGGGTCCACGGCCCCTCCTCTTCGTCCACGTCATCACCCACGGCCCGACCCCTCCTGTTCGCTGCGCCCCACACGTTCCCACGGGGGCGTGGGTGGTGTCGGGCCATCGTCCCTCGACACCCGGGTCGACCGGCCCTTCACCGCGTCGGCGACGGTGTGCCAGTCTCGTGGCACCGCGCCGGCTCATCCGGTCCCGGCTCGATGCCGATCACGGTGCACCCCACCCCCACGCCGCGAAGGACGACATGACGACGGAGCTCCTGCACCGCATCCAGTTCGGCCTGACGGTGAGCTTCCACTTCATCTTCCCCCCGATGTCGCTCGGCCTCGGCCTGGTGCTGATCATCTTCGGGTACAAGTCGGTGCGCACGAGCGACCCGAAGTGGCGCCAGCTGTCGATCTTCTGGGTGAAGATCTACGGCCTGATCTTCGCCATGGGCATCGCCACCGGCATCGTCCAGGAGTTCGAGTTCGGCACCAACTGGTCGGTCTACTCGCGGTTCGTGGGCAACGTCTTCGGCAGCCTGCTGGCCGCCGAGGGCATCTTCGCCTTCATGCTCGAAGGGGGGTTCCTCGGTCTCATGCTCTTCGGGGGGACGCGCCTCGGCAACCGGATGTGGCTGTTCGCCACCACGATGGTGGTCGTCGGCGCCACCTTCAGCGCCACGTGGATCACCATGGCCAACTCCTGGATGCAGACCCCGGCGGGCTTCGAGATCTCCGACGTCGGTCAGGGCGACCAGGCCTTCATGACGAGCTTCCAGGATGTCGTGTTCACCCCGTCGTTCGGCCCGCGGATCATCCATCTCGTGGCCGCCTCGTGGATGGTGGGGACATCGCTCGTGATGAGCGTCGCGGCCTACTACCTGCTGCGTCGCCGCCACGTGGACCTGGCCAAGACGATGATGCGGGTCGCCCTTCCGATCTTCACGGTGCTCGCCGTGTTGCAGGTGTTCGTCTTCGGCGCCAACCAGGCCATCGAGGTGGCCAACGAGCAGCCGGCCAAGCTCGCGGCGATGGAGGGCCTCTACCAGACCACGAGTTGTGCACCGATGTTCATCCTCGGGCGCACGAACCCCGAGACCCAGGAGACCACGGGGCTGTCGATACCCTGCCTGCTCAGCTTCCTCACCTATCAGGACACCCAGCAGGCAGTGACGGGGCTCGAGGCCTTCCCGGAGCAGGACTGGCCCAACGTGCCTCTGGTCTTCCAGGTGTACCACCTGATGATCAACCTGGGGATGCTGTTCATCGCCATCGGCGGACTGGCCACCGGCCTGTGGATCTGGAAGCGCAAGCTCTGGGATCAGCGCTGGATGCTGTGGATCCTGGTCTCGACGATCGTGCTCACGCAGATCGCCACGCTCTCGGGTTGGTGGACCGCGGAGTTCGGCCGCCAACCGTGGATCGTGTGGCAGGTGCTGCGCACCGAGGACGCCTTCTCCCCGAAGGTCACCTGGGCACAGGTGGCGTTCTCCATCGGGATGTTCGTGGTGCTCTACGTGGTCGTCTTCGCGGTGTTCCTCACACTTCTCAACCGAAAGATCAAGGAAGGGCCGCCACCGCCGCCCGAGGAGGAGGCGACGCAGTCGCTGCCCGATTCGTTCGGTGAGATCTTCCGACGCCGCTCCCGGGTCTCGGGCGGGGGGAGCTGACCATGTGGCTCAACATCACCTGGTTCGTGCTCTACGTCGTGATCATCGGCGGCTACGTCATCCTCGACGGGTTCGATCTCGGCGTCGGGATGCTCTCGCCGTTCGTGGCCAAGGGCGACACCGAGAAGCGCATCCTGCTCAACTCGATCGGCCCGGTCTGGGACGGAAACGAGGTCTGGCTCGTCCTCGGCGGTGGTGCGCTGTTCGCGGCGTTCCCACTGGTGTACGCGTCGCTGTTCAGCGGCTTCTACCTGGCCATGATGCTGGTCCTGCTCGTGCTGATCCTGCGGACCGTGGCCATCGAGTTCCGTTCGAAGCGCGAGAGCGCTCGCTGGCGGACCACATGGGACTGGTTCTTCTTCGCCTCCTCGCTCGGCATCACCCTGCTGCTCGGCGTGGCGCTGGGGAACGTGATCCGAGGCGTGGCGCTGGACCAGGACGGCAACATGGACGTGTCCCTCGTCGAGCTGCTCAACCCGTACTCGTTGGCGGTGGGGATCACGGCGATCTCCATGCTCTGCCTGCACGGTGCCATCTTCCTGGCCATGAAAGTCGAGGACGACCTGCTCGAGCGGATCACCGGCCTCATCCCTCGGCTCATGATCGCCTTCTTCGTCCTCATGACCGGCCTCATCGCCTGGACGCTGCTGCTCAACGAGGAGGTGGCCACCAACTACCGCGACCGGCTGTGGATCGGGGTCTTCCCCGCCCTCGCCTTCGTTGCGGTGATCCTGGCGTGGCGGTTCATCCTGCGCCGCTACTACCTGAGCGCGTTCGCGGCCTCGGCCGGAACGATCGCTCTGCTCATGGCCACCGTCGCCGCCGGGCTGTACCCGGTGATGCTGCCCTCGTCGATCGATCCGGCGTACGACCTCACCATCACCAACGCCGCGTCCGCCGAGAACACCTTGACGGTGATGCTGGTGATGGCCGTGATCGGCATCCCCTTCGTGCTGCTGTACACCGCTGGGGTGTACTACTTCTTCCGGGGCAGGGTCCGCCTCGACGACGAGAGCTACTGACCCTCCCGGGACCTGGGGATCCAGCGCTCGGGTTACCGTCACCCCATGTGGCCGCGCCGCTTCCTCGCTCGGCACCCTACGGCCCGCCGATGGCTCGTCGTGTCGATCGGATGCGGTGTGCTCGCCGCCGGATCGCTGGTGCTGTGGACGCTCCTGCTGGCAGTGGTCATCGACGACGTCTTCCTGGGTGGTCGCGACCTGGGTGAGGTCACGCCGACCCTCGTCGTGATGCTGGCGCTCCTCGCCGGCCGAACGGTCGCCATCTGGGTGGGCGAGCTCGCCGCCCAGCGGGCCAGCGGCCATCTGCTCGGCGCGGCTCGCCGCAGCGCGGTGAGCCACCTCGTCGCCGTCGGTCCGGCGGGCCTCGACGACGAGCGCACGGGTGAGGTGACGGCCGCGCTCGGAGCCGGCGTCGATTCCCTGGACGGCTACACGACGGCGTTCCTCCCCGCCGCGGCCCTGAGCGCCGTCGTCCCGATCGGCGTCCTCGTCACGATCGGGCTCCTCGACCCGTGGACGACGCTCGTGCTCTTCTTCGCCGGGCCGATGCTCATCTTGTTGCTGGCCGTGATCGGAGGCCGCACGCGGGTGCTCACCGAGCGCCGCTTCGAGGAGCTCGGATGGCTCAGTTCGTTCTACCTCGACATGATCCGGGGGCTGGCCACGCTCAAGGCGTTCGGACGGGCCGACGACGCCGCAGCCAACGTCGAGGAGGTCAGTCGCCGGCACGGCGACACGACGATGGAGGTCCTGCGCACCGCCTTCCAGACGTCGCTGGTCATGGAGTGGGCGGCGACCGCGGCGACCGCTCTCGTGGCCGTCGAGGTGAGCTTCCGACTCATCGGCGGCGATCTGTCGTTCGGGACGGCGCTCGCCGTGCTCGTGCTCACCCCGGAGTTCTTCGTGCCGCTGCGGCGCCTGGCCCTCGAGTACCACGCCGGCCAGTCCGGCCGCGCGGCGTTGGCCCGACTCGAGGAGATCGAACGCCTCCCGATCCCCACCGGGCCGGGAGGCGTCGGCGCCGCGCCCACACCAGCCCCGACGAGCGGACCGATCGTGCTGCGCTCGGTGACCTTCACCCATCCGGGCGCGGAGCGTGCGGCGTTGGCCGGCGTGGACCTCCGCGTCGAGACCGGCGAGACCGTCGCCGTGATCGGCCCGAGCGGTGCCGGGAAGTCGACGCTGCTCGCCCTGATGATGCGCTTCACCACGCCGGACACCGGCGAGATCGTGGTCGACGGCACGCCGTTGGGCGACATCGACCCGGAGGCGTGGCGACGCCGGGTGGCATGGGTGCCGCAGCGACCGACGCTCTTCGCCGGCACCGTCGCCGACAACGTGGCGCTGGGCCGGCCCACGGCGTCGCCGGAGGAGATCCGCGAAGCGCTCCGGCTGGCCCGGGCCGAGGAGTTCGTCGACGCCCTCCCGCTCGGGGCCGACACCCCGCTCGGCGAGCACGGGCTCCGGCTCAGCGGAGGGCAACGTCAGCGCCTGGCCATCGCCCGCGCCGCGCTGCGTGACGCCCCCTTCGTGATCCTCGACGAGTTCACCGCCCACCTCGACGACCGGACCGAGCACGACGTCCTGCAGGCCGTCCGCGAGCTGCTGCGATCCCGCACGGCCCTCGTCGTCGCCCACCGACCGGCCACCATCGCGCTGGCCGACAGGGTCGTGTCGCTCGTCGACGGGCGGGTGGCGGTGACCCGACCGTGACGGCCCAGGTGGACGACGCGCGCACCACGACGCCGAGGACGGTGGCGATGGTGGCGATCGCCACCATCGGTGCGGGCGCCGACGACGCCCTCCGACGGGTGCTGCGAGCCGTCCCCGGCTACCGACCCTGGGTCCTCGTGGCGGCGCTCCTCGCCTTCGTGTCGCTGGCCTCGGGGATAGGCCTCATCGCCACCTCGGCCTACCTGATCGACCGGTCCGCGACGGTGACGTCCATCGAGACGTTGGCGCTCACCATCCTCGCGGTGCGGGTGCTGGCCCTCACCCGGGTGGTCAGTCGGTACTTCGAGCGCTACCTCGGTCACCTGGGCACCTTCCGTCTGCTCACCCGCATCCGTGTGTGGTTCTTCCGCGGCATCGAGCCCGGCGCCCCGGCGTCACTCGTGACCGAGCGGAGAGGCGACCTCCTCACCCGGATCATCGGTGACGTCGACACGCTCCAGGACATGTACCTGCGGGTGCTGGTCCCACCGATCGCCGCCGCCCTCGCGGTCGGACTGGGCACCGCCATCCTGGGGCGCTTCCATCCCAGCCTCGGTGTCGTCCTGCTGGGCTACCTGCTGGTGAGCGGTGTGATCCTGCCGTTGGTGGTCCGATCGCTCAGCCGAGCGCCGACGGATGGCCTGATGACGAGCCGAGCGGCGGTGGACGCGGCGCTCGTGGAAGGCGTCGACGGGCTCGCCGACCTCGTGGCCTTCGGGCGCGAAGACCTCCTCACGAGCCGCCTCGACAGGCTCTCGGACCTCCAGCGGATGCAGCGACGTCAGCTCAGCCACGCCCGTGCCCTCGCCGCCGCCCTCATGGCGCTGCTCGTCGGTCTGGCCGCCACGAGCGTGCTCGCCGTCGCCGTCGTCCTCGTGCGCGACGGCACCGTCGACGGCGTGCTGCTGGCCGTCATGCCCCTCGTCGCCATCGCCACCTTCGAGGCCATCGGACCGCTCAGCGCCGCCTACGAGCACCTCGATCGGTCGCGCGCCGCCTCGCGCCGCCTCGTCGAACTGGTCGACGCACCGGAACAGGTCCGCGACCCCGCCGCCCCCACTCCCCTGCCGATCGCCCCCGGACGGCCCTTGAGCCTGGAGGTGCGCGACCTGACCTTCGGCTACGGCGGCGAGTCGGTCCTGCGCGGCGCAGATCTGCGCGTCCCGCCCGGCTCGACGGTGGCGATCGTCGGACCGAGCGGATCAGGCAAGTCCACGCTGGCCAACCTCTTGTTGCGCTTCTGGGACTACGACACGGGATCGATCCGCCTCGGCGACGTGGAGCTCCACGACCTCACCGCCGCCGACGCCCGGCGAGCAGTGGCCGTCGTGGCCCAGCGCGACCACCTCTTCGACACGACGCTGCGCGACAACCTCTCCCTGGGCGACGACGACGCCGACGATGCTCGGCTGTGGGCCGCCTGCGCGGCCGCAGGGGTCGACTCGACCATCCGGGCCCTCCCCGACGCGCTCGACACGAGAGCCGGCGAGGACGGGAGCCGCCTGAGCGGGGGCGAGCGCCAGCGGGTGATGATCGCCCGGGCGCTGCTCACCGACGCTCCGATACTCGTCCTCGACGAGGCCACCGCCCACCTCGACGGGGAGCTCCAGCGGCAGGTCCTCGAAGGGGTCCTCGAGTGGCGCCAGGGCCTCACGACCATCGTGATCTCCCACGACGCCGCCACCGTGGCCGGCGTCGATCTGGTCGTGCGGCTCGTGGACGGACGACTGGTGGTCGACGACTCCGCGTCGATCAGCCCCGCCCCGCCCGGCTGAGCCTGTGGTCAGAGGTGGTTGAAGCCGCTCGACTCCTCCTTCGTCATCGGCACGCTGATCGGATGGCGGTCGAAGTGGGCGATGGCCTCGGCCATGTCGTCGAGGAGCAGCGAGGCGAGGTCCCGGGAGACCCCCTGTCGGACCAGGATCCGCTGCACGGGGATGTGCGACGCCGACCCGGTGAGCGTGTAGGCCGGCACCTGCCAACCGGTCATCCGCAGTCGGTCGGCGAGGTCGAAGAGGGTGTAGCCGGGATCCTCACCCTCCGCGATCCGCCAGGTCACGGTCGGGATGCCGGTGGCCGGGTTCGCGTCGCAGAGCAGCTCGAAGGGCCCCATGGTGGGAACCCGTTCGGCCAGGAAGCGGCCGACCTCGTAGGAGGCGTCGTGGATGGCCTTGTAGCCGGCGTGACCGAGGCGGAGGAAGTCGTAGTACTGGGCGATGACCTGGCCGGCGGGTCGGGAGAAGTTGATCTGGAAGACCGGCATGTCCCCGCCCAGGTAGTTGACGTGGAAGATGAGGTCGTCGGGGAGCTCCTCCTTGTCACGCCAGACGACCCAGCCGACGCCGAGCGGGGCCAACCCGAACTTGTGACCGGACGAGCTGATCGACTTGACCCGGGGCAGGCGGAAGTCCCACTCGAGGTCGGGCGCGCAGAACGGGGCCAGGAAGCCGCCGCTGGCAGCGTCGACGTGGATGTCGACGTCGAGCCCGGTCTCGGCCTGCAGCCTGTCGAGCGCCTCGGCGAGCGGCTTCACGAGCTCGTACTCGCCGGTGTAGGTGACCCCGAGGGTCGGCACCACGAAGATGGTGTTCTCGTCGACCAACGCCAGCATGTCGTCGGCGTCCATGCAGTAGTGGCCGGGCGACATCGGGACCTCGCGCATCTCGATGTCCCAGTACTTCGCGAACTTGTGCCAGACCACCTGCACCGGGCCGCAGACCATGTTGGGCGAGTCCGTGGAGAGGCCGGCGGCCCGTCGCTTCTCCCGCCAGCGCCACTTCGCCGCCAACCCGGCCATCATGCAGGCCTCCGACGAGCCGATCGCCGAGGACCCGGCGGTGTTGGCCGAGTCGGGAGCGTTCCACAGGTCGGCCACCATGTGGGTGGCCCGCCGCTCGATCTCCGCGGTCTGCGGGTACTCGTCGCGGTCGATCATGTTCTTGTCGATGGCCAGGTCCATGAGGAGATGGACCTCGGGCTCCTCCCAGGTCTGGCAGAACGTCGCCAGGTTCTGCCGGGAGTTGCCGTCGAGCATCGAGCTCGTCGGCCACGATCTGGAAGACCTCCCGGGGGTTCCCTTCGTCGCTGGGGAACCGGTACTTCGGGACCTCGCTGGTCAGGTTGTGACCGGCGAACAGCGAGTCGTCGAGCTGGTCGCGGACCAGGTCCCGTTCGTGCAGTGTCATCGTGTCCCTCTCGATCGCCCAGGTGCGTCCAGACCCTAGGCGGCGACGGACGGACCGGCCTCCCCCGGATCGGGTGAAGACCCAGCGTCTCGCCGACTCACTCGCCGGCCTTCATGAGCTCGACGCGCACGCCGTCGGGGTCGGCGACGAACGCCAGCTCCACGGACATCGGGCCCTCGCCGAACTTGGTCCGGGTCGACTCGATCAGCGTGCCGCCGCACTCCACCAGTCGGTCGATGGTCGCGTCGAGGTCGTCGACGTAGAGCGCGAGGTGGGTGAAGCCCAACTGGTTGCGCGACGTGGAGGCCTGCCCGTGCACTCCCGGGTTGGCGTAGTGGAGGAGCTCGAACTCGAACCCGTCCTTCTTGACGAAGTGGGCGGTGAAGGCCAGGTCGCCCTCGCCCCGGACCTCGAGGGCCTCCTTCCACTCCGACCCGACCGGCGGGACCATCGTGGTCTCGAAGCCGAGGCCGTCGCACCAGAAGCGCAGCGACGCCTCGAGGTCGGTCACGCAGATGCCGATGTGGTGAGGGGTGACGGCCATGGTTCCTCCGTGGGCTCGGATCAGGTGGCGCGACGAGCGGCGCACCTGCGTGTTCGTACGTTAGGCGGGAGGTTCAGGCGGACGGGACCGACACCCGCGTCGAAGACGTAGTCCTCCGGGTCGACCGCTCTGGTCCAGGTCCAGTAGTCGGGGATCGGCCACGGCGACAGGGTGAAGACCTTCCCCTCCGGGTTCTTGAAGTGGGAGTGAGCCACCGACCAGTGGGACCAGACCATCTGACCGATCTCGTCCTGGTAGCGCCGGGCATACGCGTCGTGCACCTCGGCGCGTGGCTCCATCGCTGTCGCCCCTCGCAGCCAACAACTCGTGGATGGCGCTCATCACGTAGGTCACCTGGCACTCGCTCTGGAAGATGAGGCTGGCTCCGTGAGCCAGGTTCGTGCCCGGCCCGTACAGGCAGAAGAGGTTGGGGAACTCCGGCACGGTGATGCCCAGGTAGGCGGTCGGCTCGTCGCCCCAGCGATCACGGAGGGTCCGACCGCCCCGCCCGGTGATCTGCATCGGCCAGAGGTAGTCGTTGTGGCGGAAGCCGGTGGCGTAGCAGATCACGTCGGCTTCGTGGAGACGACCGTCGACGGTCACGATCCCCTCCGGGACCACCCGGTCGATGCCGGTGCGAACGAGCTCGACGTTGTCCTTCTTCAGGCAGGCCAGCCACGAGCCGTTGTCCTGCAGCATCCGCTTCGCCGACGGCGGGTAGTCCGGCATCACCTCCGCCAGGAGATCGGGGCGGCCCTCGAGCTGCGAGGCGATCCACGCGCCGAACAGGTCGCGTCGCATGGCGTTCGTGGCGCTGATCGCCCGACCGTCGCTGTCGTCGTAGTCGGGATCGATCCGTGAGCCCTCGATGCTCAGCCCGGCGCCGGGATAGAACATCATGAAGCGGAACCAACGACCGTAGAAGGGCAGGTGGCGGATCGCCCACGTGTCACCTTCGGGCACCTGACGGTGGTAGTTGGGGTTCGGGAACATCCACTGGGCGGTGCGTTGGAACACCGTCAGGTGCTCGACGTCGTCGGCGATGGTCGGTGCGATCTGGAAGCCGCTGGCCCCGGCTCCGACGAGGGCGAAGCGGGTGCCGGCCACGTCGACCGTCTCGTCCCAGCGTGCGGAGTGGAAGGAGGGTCCGGCGAAGGAGTCCATGCCCTCGATCTCGGGCAGCTTCGGCTGGTTCAGGGCCCCGACCGCGCTGATGACCACGTTGGCATCGATCACCTCGCGCTCCCCATCGGGGTTGGTGACCGACACCGCCCAACGTCCGCTCGCCTCGTCGTAGGTCGCCGCGTCCACTCGGGTCCGGAACCGGCAGTGCGACTCGAGGTCGTGATCCGCCAGCACGCGCACGAAGTAGTCCCGCAACTCGGGCTGGCGCACGAAGTACTCGCTCCAGTGGTCGGCGGGTTCGAAGCTGTAGCAGTAGAAGTGGCTGCCGATGTCGACCCTGGCGCCCGGGTACCGGTTGTCCCACCAGGTCCCGCCCGGCCCGGGGTTCTTCTCGACGATGGTGAAGGGAAGGTCGGCCTGGGCGAGGCGGATGCCGGCCAGCAGCCCGGACTCACCACAACCGATGACGACCACGTGGCCAGTCCGCACGGGCCTCGGCGGGGATCTCGTCCCCCCAGTCGATGCGTCCGCTGTCCGCGCCGTCGAGATGGAGGTCGTCGAGGAACATCGGCACCGAGTCGGCCGGCACCTCGGCGCCGGCCAGCCAGGTCATCATCTCCTCGGCCAGCTCCGCGGACACCGGCTCGGGGGCAGGGCACCCGTTGTCGCGGTGCGCGGCGATGACGGGCAGGGCCCGTCGCCTGGCCTCGGCCTTCATCTCCTCGCTCATGCCGAACTGGTAGTCGTTCAGCACGGGACCGGTCGGGCGGAGGTCCCCGCGGATCCAACTCGGATCACCCGTCATGTGCACGAGCGAGCAGATCAGCGCCGGGACGCTCACGTCCTCGAGCATCCGGGCGATGACCTCGTCGGAGTCGTGGAACGGGGAACCGGCATGCGGGTTGGGTGGATTCGTCTCCATGCTCCCACTCTCCCCGATCGGCGGGCCCCCTGTCCTGGCCTCACCGACCCGAGGGCGCATCGGGCGGATGGCCGGCGAGCGCGGCGAGACCCGCTGCTAGCGTCCGCCACCGGGTCCGCCTGGGGGTCGGGCTCGACCGGTCGCACCCCTGGGGAGCCACATGGACGCCGCTGACCACGCGCACGACCAGCCCGGCGATGCCGAGCGACGGGCCCGAGGGCTGGCGGTGTACCGGGAGGTGTACGGCCAGGACGCCGTGGCCTTCGATCCGGGCCAGTCGGACTTCTTCGATCTGATGATGAGCCATCTCTTCGGCGAGGTCTGGGCGAGACCGGCTCTCCCGATCGATGCCCGCCGTCTGCTGGTGATGGGGGTGCTGGCCGCGCAACACCGCTACGACACCTTGGGCGTGCAGTTCTCGCGGGCCCTGAGCACCGGAGAGCTCGACGCCGACCAGGTCCGCGAGGTCGTGATCCAGCTCATCCCCTACGTCGGGTACCCGAGCAGCGGCGATCTGTACCGGGTCAGCGAGACAGCGATCGCGACACACGACCAGGACCGCGCATGACCGGCGTCGCCGTGATCGGGCTCGGCCGTATGGGCGGGCCGATGGCCGACCGGCTGGTCGACGCAGGGCACGAGCTGGCGGTGTACGACATCGACATCTCGACGACCTCCGCTCGTGCGGCGCGCGGTGCACGCGTCGCCCGGAGCCCAGCCGACGCGGCGCCGGCGCGCCGAGGTCGTGTGCGTCGTCGTGTTCGACGGCACCCAGGCCCTCGCGGTGCTCGATGGTCCCGACGGCGTGCTGTCGAGCCTCGAGCCGGGGGCGATCATCGCCATCCACACCACGGTGTCGCTCGAGACCATCAGGACCCTCTCCGACCTCGGCCGTGCCAAGGGGATCACCGTCATCGATGCCGGTGTCAGCGGCGGCGAGGGCGGAGCAGCGACGGGCACGCTCCTCACGATGGTCGGTGGACCGATCGATGCGTTCGATGCGGCCCGACCCGTCCTGGAGGGGTTCTCGAAAGAGGTGGTCCACGCCGGACCGCTGGGCGCAGGGATGGCCCTCAAGCTGGCCCGCAACGCCACCGGCTACGTCATGATGGCTGCCGTCCACGAGGCCATGACCCTGGCCCGGCGCTCGGGAGTCGACCTCGACCTCCTGCGCCACGTCATCACCGAGACGGGCGTGCTCGACCAAGCTCTCTCACCGTTCTCCCTCGGCGGGCCCGAGCCCCTGGGCGACGGCGACTCCGCTGACCTGCGCCGGATCCTCGAGCACCTGGACCGCCTCGGCGAGAAGGACCTCGACGAGACCATCGCGCTCGCCGCGGCCCTCGACGCACCGGTCGAGGTGGTCACCGCCACCCGCCTGGCCTTCTCCCGGGTGACCCGCCTGGGCGACGGCCGCTAGTGCCCTGACCGGGTCGCTCCGCCCGCGAGCGGTCCCGGACACGGCACTAGTGAGGGATCGACACCGCAGCGGCGGTGTCGTGCGGCTCGGCTCCGGCCATCGCCGCCGTGCGGGCCCGCAAGCGATCCAGCAGGCCGGGGTTGGCCTTCATGGCCGTACGGGTGGCGCCGCTGAGTGCGAACGGGTGCAGCCGCACGGAGGCCGTGGCCAGAGGCGCCGCGCCGATGACGTCGATCCCGGCGGCCAGCGCCCGGTCGTCGCCGACCACGAGGCTCGTGGAGGCCAGCAGCTCGGCCAGGTCGGTGGCCAACAGCAGATCGGAGGCCGCCAGCTCGCTGAAGCCGAAGTCGATCAACCAGATCTCGCCGTCCGCGGCGCGGAACACGTTGGCCAGCCGGAGGTCCCGGTGGGCGATGCGGTGCCGGCGGAGGATCGCCACCTGACCCCAGACCGCCCGCAGGAGCTCGTCGTCGAACTTCGCCGGTTCCACACCGTCGAGTGACGATCCGTCGATGCCTTCGTAGGCCAGCACGAAGGCATCCGGCGCGACGTGGGCGAACGCCCGGAACCTCGGGGTGCGCACGCCCAGGTCGCGGGCCGCCAGCGCCACCAGCGCCTCGTGCTCGACCGTGCGCCGAAGCGTCGAGAACCCGCGCTCGTCACCGAGGTCGCGTGGCAACAACCGCCGGTAGGCCCGGAAGAGCACATCGGCACTGCGCTCGTCGACCCCCAGCGCCTTGACGAAGAGCGGGTCGCCTTCGGTCGACGTGGCGAAGAACGGGGTGGAGCCCCGGGCGTCGACGCTGGCCTTGGCGAGGTCCACGACCGACAGGCCGACGCCGGCCAGGCCGTCGGCGACGGCGCGATCGGAGGGACGCCGAACGGGACCACCGAGCACGACGAGTCCCGCCGATCCGACCACCCATCCGACGAGGAGCGCCACGACCGCGTCGAGCGAGGTCGGGGACACCACGAACTGCGCCACCGTCACGGAGATGACGAGCAACCACGCCAGGCGCCGCCACAGGCGAGGCACCCACGGCTCGGCGGCCGTCGCCGCCGCGGCCAGCGCGGCGATCGCCACCACGGAGGCGGAACCCCTGGAGGTCAGCGGACCGAGGTCGACGGTCGTCTCTGCGAGGGCCGTGTCGTCGCTGCCGATCCAGGAGGCCAGGGCCGCCCCCGCGACGGCAGCCACGACCATCGCCGCCAGCGTCGTGAACAGGACGCGCCACAGGCGTGTGACCAACACGCCCACGAGGCCTGCCGCGAAGAGCACCAACGCGAGGAGTCGGGTGGTGAGCAGCACCACGTCGACCACCCAGGTCGGGATCGTGTCGACACCGTCGAACAGGTCGCCCAGGACACCGGCGACGCGTCCGCCGAACACCGCGACCAACACCAGCACGGCCAGGAGGAGCAGCGAGCCCACGACGAGTCGCAGCACGTCGACCGGCGAGCGCTCGTAGGCCACGGCCGCTCGTTGCCGATCGCCGTCGCCGGCACCGGGGGGCTCGTCGGGAACGGCCGGGGTGGTCGCTGACATGCAACCATCACACCTCACCGGCTCGTCGCCGCCGCGGATCCGGGTCCGACGGGCCCTAGATTCCGGGGATGGGCCTGGCCACCTCCCCACCGCCGTGCAGGATGCCCGCGGTTCCGGCCGCCGGTGCGTCGCACCCTCCGGTGAGCGCGGCGCTCGAAGGGTCGCGGCGATGAGGTACCGGCGTCGGCCGTCCGATCTGGCAAGGCTCGCCGTCGGCACCGCGGTGGTCGTGGTCACCGGAGCGATGGCCGCCGACGGCGAGGTCGGTTCGACCGAGACCAGGGTCTTCCATCACGTCAACGGGCTGCCCGACGTGCATCCCGGCGTGCTCTGGCCACAACAGCAGCTCGGCAACCTCGCCGTGGGACCGATCGTCGTGGGGGTCGCGGCCGCACGACGTCAGTGGCACCTCGCCGCCGCCGCGGCCTGCGCCACGGGCCTCAAGCTGGGCCTGGAACGGGCGGTGAAGGCCGTCGTCGTCCGAGAACGGCCGGGGACCACCGTGCCCGGCGCGGTGCGGCGCGGGGACGTCCCCCACCAGGGCCAGAGCTTCGTCTCCGGGCACGCCACCATGGCCACCGCCCTCGCCACGGTGGTGACGCCCCACCTCGCGGGGCGGTGGAAGCCCTTGCCGGCCGTCGCCGCGGCGCTCGTCTGCTTCGCACGCGTGTACTCGGGCGCTCACAACCCTCTCGACATCGTCGGCGGCATCGGCCTCGGATGGGTCGCGGGAGCGACGACCAACCTGGCCCTCGGCGTCCCCGCGACACCTCGCTGAGCGACGCGTACGGGCCTGCGCGTGACGCGCCGACCCACGGCGCGCACTCGACCGGACGTCGCCTCAGGGGCGGGGCGCCTCGTTGGCTCCCTCGCGCAGGAGATCGTGCAGGCGTCCGTCCTCGGGCCGGGCCGGTGCGGTGGTGGCCATGAAGTCGAGGAGCACGTCGACGAACCGGTCCGGCGCCTCGGACTGCGGGAAGTGGCGGACCCCCTCGAAGATCTCCAGGCGGCTCCCCGGGATCGCCTCGTGGGCCTCGTAGGCGTGACCAACGGGGATGATGTCGTCGTGGTCACCCCAGACGATGAGCGTGGGGACGGCGGCCGCGAGGTAGAGCCGGTCGTTCGCGCTCACGGTCTGACCGCCGGCGTCGACCACCGAGCGCAACGTGCGGACGAAGGCCTGACGGTTCTCGGCACCGGCGAGGGAGGCGTACGCCCGCCACATCTCGGCCATCCACGAGGAACGGATCCCCTGGTCCCGGAGCCAGGTGTTCACGGCCTGGCCACGATCACGGACGAAGCCGGGAGCGATCAGCGGGAGCAGGTACTCCGCACCGGGGAGGGCGAAGAGGCGGAGCAACGGGCTGACCTCGCGCCCCAGCCCGCCGCTCGAGACGAGCACCAGGCGCTCGCACAGCTCGGGGTGCTGGTAGGCGAGCTGCAACGCCACGCCGCCGCCCAACGACTGACCCACGATCGTGGCCCGCTCGACGTCGAGGAGGGCCATGAGGTCGCGCAGGCCGCTGGCGTGGGCACCGAGGGAGTAGTCCCCCATCGGCTTGGCGGACTCCCCGTGGCCCATCAGATCGGGAGCCAGGACCCGGTGATGGCGAGCGAGCCCGGGCGTCACGTCACGCCACGTCCTCGAGCTCCCGGCCATGCCGTGGATCAACAAGATGGTCTCGGGGCCCTCGCCGTCGAGCCGATAGCCGACCTCGTGACCGTGCAGCACCGCCCGCTGGAGTTCTCCCATACCCGAAGGTGTAGACGATGCGCACGCCCGTACCAAGGGTCTGAGGTCACGCCGTCGACAGTGAGACCCCCGTCACCCGCACCACGGCCTCGCCCTCGCGATCGGAGGCGCGCAGGTCGACGACCGCGTCGATGCCCCAGTCGAGGTTCCGGGCCGGGTCGAACAGGACCTGTCGCACGACCCACCGATCCGGCTCCTCGTGGATCGACGACCACGCGGGGTTCCGCGCATCCGCGTCGACACCGACGGTCGGGTGCTCCTCCCAGTACGGGCCCATCGCCTCCTCCCACCGCGGCGCGTCCCAGGCGCCGTCGCTCGCCTCGAGCCCGGCCAAGCGCTCCCAGTCGCGGCGAGCGACGAGCTCGACTCGGCGGAACAGGGCGTTGCGCACGAGCACGCCGAACGCCCGGCGGTTGGCCGTGACCGGCGCGGGCGCGGGATCGACCGACGCAGGGGTGGCGGTCGTGTCACCGCTCTCGGGGTGTCGGAGCCGCTCCCACTCGTCGAGCAGGCTCGAATCGACCTGGCGCACGATCTCCCCCAACCACTCGGTCAGATCGACGAGCGGCTCGGTCTTGGCGTCCTCGGGAACGGTCTGCACGAGTGCCTTGTAGGCGTCGGTCAGGTAGCGCAGCAGGGTGCCCTCGGAGCGGTTCAGCTGGTAGTGGCGGACGTAGTCGCCGAAGCCCATGGCCCGCTCGAACATGTCTCGCACCACCGACTTGGGGCGAAGCGGCGAGTCGGCCACCCACGGATGGCTCTCGCGGTAGGTGTCGAACATGGGGACCAGCAGGTCGGCCAGTGGCTGCGGTGCGGTGATCGACTCCAGCTCCGCCATCCGCTCCTCGTAGCCGAGCCCGTCGGCCTTCATCCTGGCCACGGCCTCACCCTTGGCCTTGTCGAGCTGCGCGGCGATCACCGGGCGGGGGTCCTCCAGCACCGCTTCGACGACGGAGACCACGTCGAGGGCGTGGGTCGCGGCCTCCGGGTCGAGCAGTTCGAGGGCGGCGAGGGCGAAGGGCGCCAAGGGCTGGTTGAGGGCGAAGTCGGACTGCAGGTCGACGGTGACGCGGATGGTGCGACCCCGTTCATCAGGCTCGTCGAGGCTCTCGACCACACCTCCCGCGAGCAACGACGCCTCGATCTCCTGCGCCCTCAGCAGGTGCCCCTCACGGGCCCGTTCGGGCTCGTAGTTGTCGGTCAGGAGCCGGTGCAACGCGGCCCGGCCGTCACCGGGCCGATCGAGCACGCTGAGCAGCATCGTGTGGCTGACCGCGAAGCTCGAGGTCAGCGGTTCGGGGGGCGAGGTGAGGAGGCGGGTGAACGTGGGCTCGCCCCACGAGACGGTGTTGGGCGGGGGCTTCTTCTTGACGAGCCGCTTCAGCTTCTGGGGGTCACCGGATGCCTTGGCGACCATCTTCGCGTTCTGGATGGCGTGCTCGGGGGCCTGCACGACGACCGTCCCGCTCGTGTCGTGGCCCGCCCGTCCGGCTCGCCCGCCGATCTGGTGGAACTCCCGGGCGGTCAGCAGCCGGGTCCGGGTGCCGTCGTACTTGGACAGCGACGTGAAGAGCACGGTCCTGATCGGCACGTTGATCCCGACGCCGAGCGTGTCCGTGCCGCAGATCACCTTCAGCAGGCCGGCCTGCGCCAATCGCTCGACCAGACGGCGGTACCTCGGGAGCATGCCCGCGTGGTGCACGCCGATGCCCTGGCGGACGAACTTCGACAGCGTCCGGCCGAACCCGGCGGTGAACCGGAAGTCCCCGATGGCGTCGGCGATGGCGTCCTTCTCTTCGCGGCTCGTGAGCTTCAGGCTCAGCAGCGACTGGGCCTGCTCGACGGCGCCCGCCTGGGTGAAGTGGACGATGTAGATCGGCGCCCGGTTCCTCTCCAGGAGGTCCTCGATCGTCTCCGGAAGGCTGGTGGTGCGGAACTCGTGCTCGAGGGGCACCGGCCGAGTGGCCGATCGGACGACGGCCACGGGACGACCGGTCCGTCGGGCGATGTCCGCCTCGAACGAGGCCACGTCGCCCAGCGTGGCCGACAAGAGGATCTGCTGGGCATCGACCAGCTCGAGCAACGGCACCTGCCACGCCCACCCGCGATCGGGATCGGCGAAGTAGTGGAACTCGTCCATCACGACCTGACCCGGATCCGCCCTGGACCCCTCGCGCAGCGCGAGGTTGGCGAGGATCTCCGCGGTGCAGCAGATGATCGGCGCCTCGCGGTTCACCGAGGCATCGCCGGTGAGCATCCCCACCCGCTCGGCCCCGAAGACCTTCACGAGCTCGAAGAACTTCTCCGACACGAGCGCCTTGATGGGCGCCGTGTAGTACGTCCGGCGACCCTGGGCGAGCGCGGCGAAGTGGGCCGCCACCGCCACCATGCTCTTGCCGGACCCGGTGGGGGTGTTGACGATCACGTGCGAGCCGGCGACGATCTCGAGCACCGCCTCCTCCTGGGCCGGATAGAGGCTGAGCCCCTGCTCGGCCACCCAGCCGGTGAAGGCGTCGAGGACCTCGTCCGGCTCACCGTCGGCCGGCAGGCGTGCCCCGAGGTCGGGGACGCTCACAGGTTCTCCGGGCCGACCATCGCGGCAAGGGTACGGGCCCGCACGAGAGGCTGTTCTACGCTCTCGGCCACCTCGACACGGGAGGCGAGTCCATGGAGTTCACGGTCACCCACACCTACGACCATCCGGCCGACGCCGTCTTCGAGGTCCTCACCGACATCGACGCGGTCCGCACGAAGTACGAAGCGGTCGGCCAGCGCGACGTCGAGCTCGTCAGCCGGACCGCCGACGAGGACGGCGCGCTGTCGCTCGTGACCCGCCGCGTGGTTCCCCTGGAGGTGCCGGGGTTCGCGAAGAAGGTCCTCTCCCCGACGCAGACGGTCGTCCAGACCGACGAGTGGGCGGCACCGGCCGACGACGGGACCCGCTCGGGCACGTTCAGCGTCGAGGCGAAGGGGGCCCCCGTGCGCGTCGGCGGGACCCTCCGGCTCACGCCGACCGGCCCGACCACGTGCACGAACACCAGCGTCGTCACCATCGAGTGCAAGCTGCCGCTGATCGGTGGGCGCATCGCCGACTTCGTGGCCAAGGACACCCGTCAGGCCGTCGACCACGAGCAGGAGTGGATCCGCTCCCGCCTCGCGTCGACCTGAGACCTGCCACCCACGGAGGTCACGGACGCACCACCGCCTCACCCGTCAGAGCAACTCGTAGACGAGGCTGGAGATGGCGGCCTCGTCCTCGAGCACCTGCCCGACGTCGGCGGCCAGGTCCGTCACCGGTCCGGCGTTCTCGACCACCAGGGCGTAGGCCACTCTGCGGCCGCTCGCCGTCTCGACGTAGCCGGCGAGGCTCTGCGCCTCCAGCACGAAGCCCTCATCGCCGGGCGCCGGGCCGATGGTCGTTCCGGGCATGGCCGTCACGAAGCCACGACCGGGAAGGGTCGAGCCGGTGCCGGCGAGCGAACCGTCGACACCCAGGACGGGCAGCGCGGACTGGAAGGCCCCCGAGACCGGCGTCTGGCTCATCTCGAGGAGGAACTGCACCAACGCCCTCGGTGCGGCTCGGCTGTCGGGCGCGCCGCCGGCGTTGGTGGGGAAGTCGAACTGAGCAGGGTCGAGGCCGTAGTCACCGATGAGCGTCCGGCGCTCCGCGGCGAGCGCACCGTCGATGGTGCGTTCTCCTTCGGTCACCCCGAAGAGACTGAGATCGAGGTTGGCACCGAGATCGAGGCTCACCTTCAGCACGAGGGCGGCGTTCTGGGAGAACGGAGGGGATCGATACGTCGCCACCTGGGTGTCGCTGCCATAGGCCAGGCTCTCCGGCAGGAGGCGCTCCGGGTTCGGGGCGACGGGGGGAGCGTCGACCGTGACGCCCCAGCGGGCCAACGCCTCGATGAAGGCGGTCCGGGTGAACGACAGCGGATCGTCGATCCGAAAGGTTCCGACGAAGGCGGCGAGGCCGGTGAGAGGGCCTTCGAAGTTGGCCGCGATCTCACCGTCGACGGAGCCGGAGCAGCCGACCCGGCCGAGGCACTCGATCAGGTTGGCGTCGGAGAACACCACCGAGGTCTCCGAGCCGGCCGCGGTGGTCTCGACCTCGCCCTCCACGGTGAAGCCGCCGGTGCGAGGCCGGTGATCGACGATCGCCGGCTCCCCGCGCCGTGTGGGCGTCACGGTCACGTCGACGTGGTTCTCGTTGACCATCATCGGTGTGACGAGCAGATCGCCGTTGGGCACCCGGTAGGCGTCGAAGAGGCGGTCGTCGACCACGACGTCGCCCGAGACCGACGCGATCCCCGAGGCGCGCACCTCGGAGGCGAGCTGGTCGAGCGCGAAGAGCGGATCCTGCGGGGTCAGCAGCGCCGAGCCGAGGATGTTGGCGTCGTTGTGGTCGACGTCGGTCACAGCGATCGTGTCGGCGTCGACGCGTCGGCCACCGAACGTGAGATCACCCCCCGCCACCACGATGAGGTCGCCGTCGAGGCGGCCGGCACCATCGACGGTGCCCTGCCGGTGGACGGGCGTGAGCTGGCGGGCGTCGGCCCCCAGGGCGTTCAGCGCCGTGCCCACCGAGAAGAGCTTCCGGGTGGAGCCGGTCGGCGACATGCGATCGGCGTTGAGCTCGTAGTACGACTCGTCGGTCTCGACGTCGGTCACCAGCAGGCTCCAGGTCGCGTCGCGGTACCGAGGCTTGCTCATGATCGCCTTCATCGCCCCCGGGAGGTCGGACTCGGCCACGCTCGTGGTCGCCACGACGGGGACGCTGGTGTCGCTCGACGACGACGAGTCGTCGGTGCAGGCGGCGATCGTGAGCAGCGAGGCGAGGGCGAGCGCGGCGATCAGGCGTGTCCTCGTTGTTGCCATGACGACCTCCGTCGCACTCCCCGCCCGTCGTGCCCGGCGGAGACCACCAGATGGGCGGAGCGCTTCCGTTCTACCTCACGGACCGCCGGGGCTCTGACACCGGTCACGATCGCCGGGGAGCGCTCGACGCCACCACGCACCGTGGTCGGGTATGTTGTTGTCGTGAGCTGCACTCCACCCAGGGAAGGGGTTCACCATGCCAACCGTGGCGTACACGACCGACGCAGGACGATTCGAGCGACGGATCGGCCAGCGGGTCTCGACGGCCAGCCTCGAGGTGGCCTGGGTCGACCGCACCAAGCCGAAGGCCCCCGAACGACCGGGCCGCATCGAGAACGCATCGGTGACGGGCGCGTCGGTCTACGGCCCGGACGACCTCGACGTCGAGATCGGCTCCGAGGCCGTGCTGTCGTTCGAGGGCGGTGACACCGTCGTCAAGGTCTGCCGGGCCGAGCCCTCCGGCCGTCCCGGGGTGACGCGCTACGGCGTGGAGTTCGTCTCCCGCAAGTCGGCGCTGCAGGCCCGCCTCTACGAGGACCTGGGCAAGGGCCGTCCCCACGAGGACTTCTGGAAGACCTTCGGTTCCTGACGAACGACGCCCGACGCGTCGACGACCTCGGACGGTGACCCTTCCGATGGGCACCTGAGCGACTCGGGACCGGGTCCACGGGGACCGACGGGTTGGTGAGAGCGACCCGGAGCGGCCATGATGCCCGCACGATGGGGAGCGACGCCGACGGGGGTCCCGAACGCGGCGGGGTGATCGAGGTCGACCGATCCGGCGGGTCGCTGCGGCAGGTCTCCTTCGCGATCGTCGTCGCCCTCCAGTTCGCCATGATCATCGCCATGGGCTCGGCGGGCATCGCGCTCCCGGCGGTGCAGGACGGGCTCGGCACCAGCGACGGCGCCCTCCAGTGGTTCGTGGCGCTCTTCCAGCTGGGCTTCGCGCTCGTCCTCGTGCTCGGCGGTCGGCTGGGCGACATCTACGGCACCAAGCGGGTCCTGGTGCTCGGCTTCGGCGGTTTCGTGCTGGCCACCCTGCTGGCCGCCGTCGCTCCCTCGACGGGCGTGTTGTTGCTGGCCCGGCTCCTCCAGGGCGTCGCAGGGGGGATCGCCTCACCGCAGCTGCTGGCCATGATCCAGCGCACCTACTCCGGCGACGCCCGCAACCGGGCCTTCGCCGTGTTCATGACCGTGGCCGCGTTCGCGTTCATGCTCGGCCAGATCATCACCGGTGCGTTGATCAGCAGCGACCTGTGGGGCCTCGGATGGCGGTGGGCGTTCGTGGTGTTCCTGCCGCTCGGGCTGGTCATGTGGCCCGCAGCCGTGAGGCTCCTCCCCTCCCCGCCGGCGCGGGCCACCGGCTCGATCGACGTGATCGGCGCCGTGGTCCTCGGCCTGGCCAGCCTCCTGGTGCTCTTCCCGCTGATCCAGGGGCAGTCGACGGGTTGGCCGCTGTGGTTGCTCGTGCTGCTGGTCGGCGCCGTCCCGGCCTTCTTCGGCTTCTTCGCCGTCGAGCGTCGACTGGTCCGCGAAGGTCGCCAGCCGCTCGTCGATCCGATCCTGTTCCGGCTGCGGACCTTCACGGTGGGCAACATCATCGGGATCGTCACCGGCTTGCTCTCGTTCGCGGGCGTGGTCTTCGTGACGTTGACCCTGCAGAACGGGTTCGATCGCACGGCGCTGGAGGCGGCGCTGCTGACGGCGCCGATCCCCTTCGCCAACATGTTCGGCTCGTTGGCCGCAGCACCGCTGCTGCGAGCCGTGGGCCGTGGCGCCATCGCCATCGGGGCCGTGCTCACGGGTGCTGGCCACGCTGGTCCTGTTGTGGGTCATCGAGATCGGCCCCACACCCCTCGAGCCCGTCCACCTCGTGCCCGGCCTGGTGCTGCTCGGCTTCGCGCTCGGCATCTCGATCTCGTCGACGATCGCCATCACCCTCGCCGACATCCCCGAGGCCAGCGCCGGCAGCGCCGCAGGCGTGCAGTCGACGGTGCTGCAGTTGGCCACGGCAGTCGGGATCGCCGTGTTCGGCATCGCCTTCTTCGGCACGATCGGGGGCACCGACACCCAGGAGGCCTACCTCGACGGCCTGGCCGCCACGTTGTGGATGAGCGCCGGGCTGTGCGTCGTGCAGTTCGTCCTGTACGCGTTCCTGCCCCGCCACCTCAGGGCCCGTCCGCACCCGATCCCGGTGGCCGATCCCGAGAACCTGGTGATGCCCGACCTCGGCGAGCGCTCGCTCCAGGGACGTTCCCGGTCAGGGAGCTAGCTGCGGCGCTCCTTGCGGCGACGGTGGCGCCGCACGATGCCGAAACCGATCCAGATGATGCCGCCGAGGGCGGCCGAGACCAGGATCACCAGCCAGACGGGCCACGTGAAGCCCCAGAACAGGAAGTCGATGTTGACGTCCTCACGGTTCTGGAGCATGAACACGACGAGCAGACCGACGCCAGAGAGCGACGCGATCGCGCCCGCGCCGAGTTTCGGTCCGCTGCTCGCTGCGGGTGTCGATTGGGGCTGGTTCATCCTCGATCCTTTCGTTCACGAACTGGAGGTGCAGCTGTGGTCGCCGCGGTCCTCACCGACGCCCTCTCGGGCGGAGCCTCACGGAGGACCCGGCCCGACCTAGGCGGTCTCGACACCCTCGGCCTCGGCCTCGCCGGTCTGGGTCTCGTCGCCGCCGGTGGCGAGCTTCCAGACGACCGCACCGATCGCACCGCCGACCACGGGGGCGACGATGAAGAGCCAGAGCTGCGACAGGGCGGTGCCACCCTCGAACACCGCCGGGCCGAGCGACCGCGCCGGGTTCACGCTGGTGTTGGTGATGGGGATGCTGATGAGGTGGATGAGGGCCAGCATCAAACCGATGCCGAGGGCGGCCTGCGCCTTGGACGCCGCCTTGGTGGTGACGCCGAGGATGACGATGACGAACAGCGCGGTGAGCACGATCTCGGCGATCGCGGCGCCGGTGAGGTCGTAGAAGATCCGACCGTTCTCCTGGCCGTAGGCGTTGGAGGCGAACGAGCCCTGCTCGACCTCGAACCCTCCCGGCTTGCTGGCCTGGATGGACCACAGCACACCGACGGCGGCGACGGCCCCGACGCACTGCGTGATCACGTAGCCGGGGAGCTCCTTCCACTCGAAGCGGCCGGCGGTGGCCAGGCCGATCGACACCGCCGGGTTGAAGTGGCCGCCGGACACGTGGCCGAAGGCGTAGGCGCCGCAGACGACGGTGAGGCCGAAGGCCAGGGCGACGCCCAGGTAGCCGATGCCGTTGTTGACGATCCCGCCGACCGGGAGGGCCACCCCTCCCACGCCGACCGAGCTGTCGGTGGTGGTCCCGAGCTGGGCCGCGGCGAACATCGCCGATCCGCAACCTCCGAGCACCAACAAGAACGTGCCGAGGAACTCGGCGCCGAGCTTCACCCCACGATTCATCTGGATTCCCTTCGATCCGGGTCCACGACCCACGATCCCCTGGTGAACGCCCGGCGAGGGCCGACCGCTCAGGTGCCGCCACGTGAACCGGCAAAGCGCCGACGGTGACAGCAGAACCGTAGCGGTGACCCCCGGCCCCGGACGCGGATGCCGCAGGGCAGGTACCGGTGCGCGCCCGATGCGGCCCCGGCCGGACCTCGCCGTGAGGTCATCGCCTTCCCGCCCCGGCGCCGGCCCGGACGAAGGTGGATCAGGCGGTGCGGTAGTCGCCGAACTTCGCGTCGCGCTCGGTGAGCGCCGCGGTGAGTCCCTTCTCCCGACTGGCGCCCGACGAAGTCGGCCATGGCCTGGGTGTGGGTGCCGAGGCCGCACAGCTCGGTGCCGGCCCGGATGCCGGCGCGCATGCCCATGTGGTCCATCTGGCGGTGCACCACGCGCTTGTTGAGCTGCACGACCTCGGGCGGGAGCGCGGCGATGCGCTCGGCCATCCTCAGCGTCTCGGCGTCGAGCTGATCAGCCGGGAACGCCCGGTTGGCCCATCCCTCGGCGACGGCTTCGACCCCGGTCACCGAATCGCCGGTGACCATCATCTCCATGGCGCGACGCATCCCCAGGAACCAGGCGTGGAAGTGCATGTCCGGGACACCGAAGCGGACCGCGGGATAGCCCATCTGGGCGTCCTCGGCGATGTAGACGAGGTCGCAGCCGGTGGCCAGCTCGCTCCCCCCGGCCAGGCAGAAGCCGTGGACCTGGGCGATGACGGGCTTGGCCAGGTCCCAGATCCCCATCCACCCCTCGGTGACGTGACGGGGCCACTGGCCCTCGCCGCCGGGCGTGTAGAAGGGGTACTCGTACCCTTCGTTGCCGTTGCCGAGGTCGTAGCCCGCGGAGAACGACGGACCGGCTCCTCGGATGATCTGGACGTGCACCTCGTCGTCCTTGTCACCCTCGTACAGCGCCTCGAGGATCGCCCCCCGCAGCGGGTGGTTCAGGGCGTTGCGCTTGTCGGGCCGGTTCATGGTGATGCGCTTGACGTGCGGCGCGGGCGTGTCGATGAGGACCCAGTCGGTCATGTGCGTCTTCCCCCTGTGCGACACGTCGTGCGTGCCGGTCGTCGTGGTCGCATGATGCCAGCCGCGGGTGGGCGGTGCGTCCCCGCACCACGGTGGCGGACGGTCGTCGAGGCGACCGGTACGTTGAGGCGATGGCCACCCACTTCCGTACCTGCCCTCTGTGCGAGGCGATGTGCGGCCTCGAGATCGAGACCGAGGGCGACCGGGTGACTCGGGTGAGGGGCGACCGGGCCGACGTCTGGAGCAGGGGCTTCCTGTGCCCCAAGGGCGCGGCGCTCGGGGAGCTGCACCACGACCCCGACCGGCTCCGCTCGCCGATGGTCCGCGACGGCGACGACTGGCGCGAGGTCTCGTGGCCCGAGGCGTTCGCCCGGTGCGAGGAGCTGCTGTCGGCGGTCGTCGCCGACCACGGCCGAGATGCCGTGACCGCCTACCTGGGCAACCCGAACGTGCACAGCTACTCGCTGAGCCGCTACTCGGGGGCGGTGCCCGGGCTCGGCGGGATGAGGGTCACCTGGTCGGCCGGCACCGTGGACCAGTGGCCGAAGAACCTGGTCTGCGCCCAGCTCTACGGCGGGGCGTGGAGCATCCCGATCCCCGACATCGCCAACACCGACCTCCTCGTCATCATGGGTGCCAACCCGCACGCATCGAACGGCTCGATCCTGTCCTACCCCGACCTCATCGGGGAGCTGGGACGCATCCGCGATCGGGGTGGCCGCACGATCGTGGTCGATCCGCGCCGCACCGGCACCGCCGAACGTGCTGACGAGTGGCTCCCGATCGTGCCGGGCTCCGATGCCGCGTTGCTGCTCGCCGTGGTCAGCGTGCTCGACGAGGAGGGGTTGATCGACCTCGGCGCGGTCGAGGGACGGGTCAGGGGGATCGACGAGGTGCTCGCCGCCGCTCGGGCCTTCCCGCCCGACACCGTGGCGCAGTGGTGCGGCGTCGGTGCCGAACGCATCCGCGCGCTGGCCCGCGAGCTCGCCGGTGCCCGCCGTGCGGTGGTCTACGGGCGCATCGGCCTGTGCACACAGGAGTTCGGCACGCTGGCGTCGTGGCTGGTCGAGGTCGTGAACGTCCTCACCGGCAACTTCGCGGTGGAGGGCGGCGCTCTCTTCCCTCGCCCGGCCATCGCCACGCTCTCGTCCACCGCCCGACGTCGTGGCCCCGTGCGCACCGGGCGGTGGCGGACGCGGGTCCGCGGCGCGCCCGAGGTCCTGGGCCAGGCCCCGTTGTCGTGCCTCGCCGAGGAGATCGACACCCCCGGCGAGGGGCAGATCAAGGGCCTGATCACCATCGCCGGGAATCCGGCGCTGTCCGCCCCCGACGCGGGGCGGCTCGACGCGGCGCTGCCGATGCTCGAGGCCATGATCAGCATCGACAACTACCTGAACGAGACCACGCGGCACGCCCACGTGATCCTGCCGGGGCTGTCGTTCCTGGAGCAGCCACACTGCGACGAGGCGCTGTGGAGCTTCGCCCTGCGTGCGGTCGCGCGGTGGTCGCCTCCGGTCTTCGAGCCCGGCGATCGGCCGGCCGAGTGGGAGATCCTCCTGCGCCTCGGCGCCATCCTGGGAGGGATGCCTGCCGACGCCGTCGACGTCGAGGCGCTCGACGACGAGTGGTTCATCGCCCGTGCGGCTCGCCACGGCGTCGACGGGAGCGCGGTCGACACGGGAGGCCTCCGGGGGCCCGACCGCATCGTCGACCTCACCCTCCGGATGGGCCCGTGGGGAGCGGGCTACGGCGATGATCCGGACGGCCTGACCCTCGACCGCGTGCAGGACCTGCCCCACGGGCTCGACCTGGGCCCGTCGTCGGCACCGCTCGACGACGTGCTGCGAACGACCTCCGGCGACATCGAACTGGCCCACGACGACATCCTGGGTGACCTCGACCGGCTCCGGGCCCGCATGAGCGAGCCCCGGCCACCGCTCGTCCTGATCGGTCGACGCCACGTCCGGTCGAACAACTCGTGGATGCACAACCTGCCGGCCCTGATGCGCGGGCGGGACCGCTCGACCCTGCTCGTGCATCCCGACGACGCAGCCAGCCGCGACCTGCGCGACGGCGAGCACGCCACGGTGGCGAGCGAGTCCGGCTCCGTGGTGGCGACGGTGGAGGTGAGCGACGAGATCTGCCGGGGGGTGGTCAGCCTCCCCCACGGCTTCGGGCACGACCGGCCCGGCACCCGTTCGACGGGTGGCGAGCGAGCGCCCGGGGCCCAACACGAACGTGCTGGTCCCCGGACACTTCGTCGACGAACCTTCTGGCAACGCCGCCGTCAACGGCGTACCCGTCGAGGTGAGGCCCGAACCCGTCTGACCGAGCCCCTCGGGGGCTCCGGGGGCCGCAGGCGGCGGGCGGCTCAGCTGGGGATGACGCCTCCGGCGGCGATCCAACGACGGATGACCTCGTTGGCCTCGGCCGGGGAGTAGACGTCCTCTTCGTAGCTCCACTTGCCGTCGCCGGCGTAGTGCAGGATCGTGTTGACGTCGAAGCCGTAGTAGCCGTCGTCTCCCTCCGGAGCCGGGAGGATGTTGGGGATGAGGGCGCTCACCCGGTTGCCGTCGACCACGGAGTAGGACACGGGGAACTCCATCGTGGGGAAGGGCTGCATGACCCCGTTGATCCAGTCCCGGATCTCCTTCTGGCCCCGGAAGTAGCCGTAGTGGTGCTCGCGGTACTCCGCGTCGTCGGTGAACTGGTCGGCCCACTGGTTCCAGTCGCCGGTGGCCACGGCGATCGAGCCCCGCTCGCGGTACTTGGCGAACTCGGCGTCGATCTCCTCACGGGGGAACGCGGGCGTCGGCACGGCCGGCGACCAGCCGTCGATGCCTTCGAGCGAGCGATCCTGCGGCGTGGTCCTGCGACCGCCGGCGGCCAGCCACTCCCGGAAGACCCGTTCGGCGTCCGCCGGGTTGTAGTAGTCGCCCTCGAAGCTGAACTTCCCGTCGCCGGCGTACTCGAGGAAGGTGGTGTTGGGGAAGCCGAAGCGACGCCCTTCACCCGTCGGGTCGGGCAGGTTGTTCCAGATGTAGAAGCTGACCCGGTTCCCCTCGATGGCGTACCACTCGATCCACAGCGTCATCGCAGGGAAGTCCGCCATGCACCCCACGATCCAGCGCTCGATCTCGGCCTGACCGTGGAACACCCCGAGGTTGTGCTCCTCGTAGAGCGCGTCCACGGTGAACATCTGCGACCACGCCGGCCAGTCGTGGGTCTCGACCCCTCGTCGGCGGAACTCGGCGAAGGCCGCCTCGATCTCTTCTCTCGGGTGGGTGGTCACGGCGTCCTCCGGTTCGGTGGCCTGCGTACGGTGTCGCGTCGCCCCCCGCCGCCGGCCGGGTGCGGCCACGACACGAGCTCGCCCCCCTGGCGATCCGACGACCCGTGCTGCGATGCCCGTGGCGTCGACGACGTCGCAGAGGTTAGTGGCCTGCCGTGCGGGACACGTCGGCGGGCCCGGTGGCCCCGGCCCGCCGCGCCGGGGCCACCATCCTGGTTCCCGCCAGGGCGGGCGATCCGGCCGACCGCTCGGGCGGGCAGCCGGATCCGCAACCGTCGTCACCAGCCGTAGACGGCGAGCGGTGATGCGACGAGGACGATCACGAGCAACAGGATCACGGAGTCGACGAGGAACGAGGTCCTCGTCGCGGGGAGCCTCGGCGCGTCGGCCCGAGGACCGAGCGTTCCCGCTCCTCGGTGTTCGGGGGGATGGGGCTGACGGGGCATCGATGGGCCTCTCACGATCCTCTCTGGAGGCCCTCATGGTCCTCCCCGCCGTCGCGGTCGTCCGTGCCCACCGACACCCTCCGGACGTGTCGGCGCGCACACTGCCGCGCCGCGCCGACTTCCCTACACTCGGCGGGTCATGGGCGCGGACGACACACTCCTCGACGTGATCGAGAAGGCGGGGCGAGAGGGCCTCGTCCGCGGGATGCGCCGCCGGAAGTTCACCCGCGGCGAGGTGATCTACCGGGACGGCGACCCCGGTGACGCCATCCAGCTGATCGATCAGGGTCACGCCCTGCTGCGGATCTCGACCCCCATGGGTGACGAGGTGATCCTCGACGTCGCCGGTCCCGGCGACGTCCTCGGGATCAGCGGCCTGCTCACGCCCGGACGGCGACACGTCGGCACGGCCACCGCGCTCGGACCGCTGGCCACCCGCTCCCTGCCCTGGAGCGACGTCCAACACCTCCGCGACGTCGAGCCCCGCCTCGAGCGGCTGCTGACCGCCATGCTGGCCCGCCAACAGCAGCGCCTCCTCGGCTACGTGCTCGACGCCTTCTACGTCAGCGCCGACGTCCGGGTGCTGCGCCGCCTCGAGGAGCTGTCCGACACCATCGGCACGACCCACGACGACGGCACCGTGATCGCGATCAGCCAGAGCGACCTGGGGGCGATGGCCGGGACGACCCGTCCCACCGCGAACCGCGCCCTGACCGTCGCGCAGGCCGAGGGCATCGTGACCCTCGGACGCGGCCGGATCACGGTGCTCGACGCCAGGCGCCTGGCCCGACGAGCGGCGCGAACCTGAGACCGGATCCTCGACTCGAGAGCCGCGCCCCGCTCCGACGCGTCCGCACCCCCACGTGCTATCTTCACCGCGTACTAATGCATCCGATTACAACGACGAGCGAGAGATCCCGATCATGACGAGCCCTGCCACCGGAGCCGAGTTGTCCGTCGAGGAGCTGCGCGAGAAGTACCGCGTGGAGCGCGACAAGCGCATGGGCGGAGGTGGCCTCGCCCAGTACCGCGAGCTCGGCGCCGTCGACGAGGAGTTCGATCGCGACCCCTACGTCGAACCCGGCTTCACCCGTGAGCCCATCGTCGAGGAGACCGAAGCGGTCATCGTCGGCGGGGGCTTCGGCGGGATGCTGGCCGGCATCAACCTCACGAAGAAGGGCGTGACGGACTTCCGCATCATCGAGAAGGCCGGTGATTTCGGCGGCACCTGGTACTGGAACCGCTACCCGGGCGCGGCCTGCGACGTGGAGTCCTACGTCTACCTGCCGTTGCTCGAGGAGACGGGCTACATGCCCACCGAGAAGTACGCCAAGGCACCCGAGATCTTCGCCTACTGCCAGCTGCTGGGGCGGACCTTCGACCTCTACCGTGCCGCGCTGTTCCAGACCGAGGTCGCCTCGGCGGAGTGGAACGACGAGACCCAGCGCTGGCTGGTCACCACCAGCCGCGGCGACAAGCTGTCGACTCGGTTCTTCGTGATCGCCGGCGGCATCCTGAGCAAGGCCAAGCTGCCGGGCATCGAGGGCATCGAGACCTTCGAGGGCAAGGCCTTCCACACCAGTCGCTGGGACTACGACTACACGGGCGGGAGCGCCTTCGAGCCCATGGAGAAGCTGGCCGACAAGCGCGTCGGCATCATCGGCACCGGTGCGACGGCCGTGCAGGTCGTGCCCAAGCTGGCGGAATCGGCCAAGGAGGTCTACGTCTTCCAGCGCACCCCCTCGACCGTGGGCTGGAGAGGCAACAAGCCCACCGACGAGGCCTGGTTCAAGAGCCTCGAACCAGGCTGGCAGTGGGAGCGGGTCGAGAACTTCACGAACGCCGTCATGGGCGCGCAGCCCGAGGTCGACCTCGTGCAGGACGCGTGGACCGAGATGATGTGGGTCGACGTCAAGAAGGCGCCCGAGTCCGAGGAGGAAGCGGCCCAGCTCGAGCGGATCGACTTCGACAACATGAACGGCGTGCGAGCCCGCATCAAGGACATCGTCGAGGATCCGGACACGGCGCAGCGGCTCATGCCCTGGTACGGCCAGTGGTGCAAGCGGCCGTGCTTCCACGACGAGTACCTGCCGGCGTTCAACCGACCGAACGTCCACCTCGTCGACACCGAGGGCTCGGGCGTGCAGCGCATCACGCCCGCGGGCCCGGTGGTCGACGGCGTCGAGTACCCGCTCGACCTGCTGATCTACGCCTCCGGCTTCGAGGTGACGACCGACTACGACCATCGCCTGGGCTTCGACCCGAAGGGGCGTGGCGGCGCAGCGCTGAGCGAGGTGTGGTCCGACGGGCCCCACACGCTGCACGGCGTGCTGGCCCACGGGTTCCCGAACATGTTGATGATCAGCACGGTCCAGGGCGGGTGGGGCACCAACTTCGTGCACTACCTGTCCGAGACGTCGGAGCACGTGGCGTCGATCATCGCCGAGTGCGAACGTGACGACATCGCGACCATCGAGGCGACCACCGAGGCCGAGGAGGAGTGGCTCATGGTGCTCTACGGCACCGTGGCCGGTGTGGCGGCCTACAACGCCACCTGCACTCCCGGCTACATGAACTCCGAGCAGTCGATGAACGAGAAGTCGGCCCGCAACCTGGCCTACCTCGGCAGCATCATCGACTACGCCGCGCACCTCAAGGCATGGCGTGCCGCCGGGGGCATGGAGGGCGTCGAGGTGACGAAGGGCCGCAGCACCGTCGCCGGCTGAGCCCTGGTCAGGACGATGCCGCCGGCTCCTCGGTGAGCAGCGGCCGGCCCGCGTCGGTCCGGCGCCGAGGGCGCGACGGAGCACGGCTCCACCGTAACGATGCCGTCGTCCGTCGGTGGCTCAGGGGGCGAAGGACACCGAGACCCGGACGCTGTCATCCGGGTCGAGCGACCCGCCGTCGTTGAAGACGATCTGGCAGTCGGGGGTGGTCGAGTCGCACACCCCCGTGCCCACCGGACCCACGACGATCTCGAGGGGGAGCGATCCGCTCCCGGTGGGGTTCGGCTGGAGCACCTTGCCCGTGCGCAGGTCGCAGGCGCTGGCATCACCGGCGACGCGGTTCGAGCACTGGACGATGTTGATGGTGTTGCCCGGGGTGAAGCCACTCCACGACACCGTCACGATCTGCCCACCGACGAGGCCCGTATCGGGGGTGACCGTGGCGACGAGGTCTCGGGCGGGTTCGTCGGGGCCGGTGGGGATGGTGACGGCGGTGCCCGCCTCGGCGACGAAGACCAGGTTCGTCACGGCGGTGTCACCCTCGGAAGCGAGGCGGGCGATCGCGGCTGCATCGTCCTTCAGATAGCCGTCGAAGAAGTCTGTCGTCGTGGCCACGATGGCCTCGAACCCCTCGCCCGACGGATCGAGCGGTGCACCGTGGTCGCCGCCGTCGATGGTGAGGAGCCCCTTCGGGGCCGACGCGTCGTTGAACACGTCGACGCTGGCGTCGTAGGTCACGAGGTCGTCATCGGTGCCGTGCACGAGGAGCAGCGGTGGCATCCGATCGAGCTCGAAGCTGCCCTCGGGGAACGTCAGCGGATCGCCGGCCATGACCACGGCCGCACCGATCCGATCGTCGCGACAGCAGGTGTTGGCCGACACCCCGAGGGTGGTGATGCCACCGAGGGAATGGCCGGCCACCCCGATCCGGCCGGGGTCGACGAGACCGGACAGGGCCCCGTCGGACGCCTCCGAGTCCTCGAGCACCGCGCTGATCACGGTGCTCACGTCCCCCGGCTGGTTGGCGTAGTCGCCGGGGTCGATGCCCCCGGTGGCGTTCGTCGAGGTGTTGGGGAACGCCGGGGCGGCGACGACGTAGCCGGCGGCGGCCCAGGACGACAGCACCTCGGAGGCCCCCTCGGGCGATCCGCCCAACCCGTGGGAGAACACGACGAGCGGGAACGGTCCTCCCGTGCGATCGGGTGCGGCGTCGACCGCCGGGGAGCCTCCCGAGGCTCCAGTCGCCGGATAGAAGACCGTCGTGACCAGCTCGCGCCCCCCTGCGACGGTGCCGCCGACCAGCGGTGTGGCCTCGTTCACGATCCGCTCGGTGCGGGTCCCCACCGCGAAGCGCTCCGGCGCCGACGTCGTCGCGGTGCTCGACGACGCGTCGTCCTCACCCGAGCAGGCCGCCGCGGAGAGGGCCGCGACCAGGACGAGCAGCACGACCAGCATCGAACGGCGTGATCCCACAGAGCCTCCTCGCTCGACACCCTCGGTGCCACCCGGACCGTAGCGGCCTGCCCGACCCGTCGGCCGGATCGAACCGGGCCCCGGGGCGGTCGGGAACCTGGTCAGGCGACCACGGAACCGGCGCGCAGCTCCGCCGTCCGGTCGGCCAGACCCAGCTCGGCCAGGATCTCGTCGGTGTGCTCACCGAGGGCCGGGGACGAGCCGGTGAGGGTGGCCGGCGTGGCGCCGAACCGGGTGGGATGACGGGGCAGGCGCGTGCGACCGACCACGTGGTGCTCGGCCTCGACGAACAGGCCCATGGCCACGGCGTGGGGGTCGCGGGTGAGCTCGTCGGGGGTGAGGATCATGGCGAAGGGCACCCGCTCGGCCTCGAAGCGCTCAGTGGCCTGGGCCATGGTGAGGTTGGCCGCGTGGGCGTACACCAGGTCCATCACCGGCTCGAGGACGTCGCGGTGCTTGATGCGCTCCCCCACCGTGGCGATGCGGGGGTCGTCGTAGCCGGGCACGTCGAGGGCCTTGCACATGCCCGAGAAGTCGTGGTCGGAGGTGGGCGTGACGATGCCCCACCCGTCGACGAAGCGCATGGGCTGGAAGCCGGCCACGAAGCTCGAGTTCTGGGAGCCGTCGGCGTCGAGGAGCACCTCGTTGCCCGCGGCGTCGGCCCAGAGGAACGAGACGACGGCGTCGGTCATCGACAGCTCGACGTGCTGGCCGCCCCGCCCGAGGGCCCGGGCCAGGAGCGCGGCGGTGATGGCCTGGCTGGCATAGAGGGCAGTCACCTTGTCGGCCGCGGTCTGGTGGAGGAACTTCGGGACGCCGTCCTCGACGTCGGCCTGGTTCGCGGCCAGCCCGCCGTACGCCTGGATCACCGTGTCGTAGGCACTGCGGTCGCGATAGGGGCCGACGGGGCCGAACCCGGTCAGCGAGGCGTAGACCACGTCGGGGTTCACCGCCCGCACGTCGTCGTAGCCGAGGCCGAGTCGGTCCATCACCCCGGGGCGGTAGTTCTCGATGACCACGTCGGCGTCAGCAGCGAGCTTCAGGACGATCTCCACGCCCTCGGGCGTCTGGAGGTCGACGGCGATGGAGCGCTTGCCCCGGTTGCACACCAGGTACAGCGAGCTCATGCCGTTCACCGCCACCCCGACCCAGCGGGCGATGTCGCCGATGCCGGGCCGCTCCACCTTGATGACCTCGGCGCCCTGGTCGGCGAACAGTGACGCGGGATACGGCCCTGTGAGCGCGATGGAGAGGTCGAGCACCTTCATCCCGTGCATCGGACCCATGAGGGTCGCGTCGGTCGTGGTTCGGTCGGTCGTGGTCCCGTCGTTCACGGTCGTCCCCCGTCGGTCTGGTGCGCCGTCGCAGACTAGGGCGGCCGCCCTGGAAGACTCGCGCCGTGACCGAACTGCGCACCATCACGGTCGACGACCACGCGACGGCAGGCGAGGTGCTCGCGGATGCGTTCGACGACGACCCGGTGTTCTCGTGGGTCTTCCCCGACCGCCTGACCCGGCCGCGGCTGCTGCAGGCCATGTTCGGCTTCCTGGCCGAGCACCAGTACCTCGCGTACGGCGAGAGCGTGGCCGCAGACGACGCCGTGGCCCTCTGGCAGCCGCCGGGGGCGCCGTCCGACGACGAGTTCTGGGTCGACCACGGTGAGGCCTTCAGCCTGGCCCTCGACGGCCATATGGACCGCCTGGGGCTGCTCGGCGTCGCCATGGGCGAGCACCACCCCACCGACCCGCACTGGTACCTGCTGGCCATCGGTGTGCGGCCCGCCGCGCAGGGACGGGGCCTCGGCGGCGAACTGCTGGCCCACACCCTCGCCAAGGTCGACGCCGGAGGTCACCCCGCCTACCTCGAAGCCTCGTCGCGGCGCAGCCGGCTGCTCTACGAGCGCCATGGCTTCGAGGTGCTGGCCGAGTTCACGGTCGAGGACAGTCCCCCGATGTGGCCCATGTGGCGGGCACCGCGCTGAGCCTCGCCCCCTCGCGTCGCAGCGAGGGCGGGTCTGGACATCCGTCGTCGCCCATCGCGTCGGTCCACTTTCTGCACTCCTCTGCGCGCGTAGTGTGGTACACTACGGGGCCGTCATGAAGATGTAACATCACCTCCATGACTTCCTCCCTCCGCCGTCCGATCGTCGTCGCTGTGCTCGCCGGCCTGTTCCTGCTTGGCGAGCTGCTCCGCTCAGTCGGCGAGGACGTACGACCTCATCAATCAGTCACGCTCCCAGGCCGGCCTCCCCGCCCTCGAGTACAACACGATGCTGTACGCCAAGGCGCAGGCATGGGCCGACCGGCTCGCCGCGCAGGGCTACCTCCAGCACTCGAACCTCGCTGACGGGAACTGGTCGACGACTCGCACGAAGTTGGGGGAGAACGTCGCATACGGGCCCTCGATGGAAGCCGTCCACGACAACCTGATGCGATCCGCCCCTCACCGAGCGAACATCCTCAGCGCGGACTACAACAAGGTCGGCACGGGGGTCGCCTACTCCCCGGACGGCACCGTGTGGGTCGTCCAGGAGTTCATGCACGAGTGGTACAGCGGCTGACGGTCGAGGCGATCGACCACGGGGTCGGATCCCTCCGCGAGACGCGTGTGTCAGCGTCGACACGGTGTGGGGGTGTCGGCCGACACGGACGAGACGCCACCGAGCCCCGACGATGGTCGACATGACCACCGCCACCCACCCCCTCGTCGCTGCCGACTTCGACCTCGACGACCTCGACGACCTCGACGCCGTCGCGGCCAGGGCCCGAGAGCTCATGGCCGACCACGACTACCACTCGTCGATGGCGGCGAAGACCATGCGCGACGCCCTCGACCTGGTTGCTCTGCTCGATCTGGCCTCGGCGGTTCGGGCGCGCCGCCGACGCGCCGGGTAGGGCGCCCCGGGGCGACCGGATCGAATCGACAGACGGAGCGGCGATCGACTACTCGTAGTCCGCTCGGTCCGATCGGACCGGGCGACACGCTGACGAGGGGAACCGACCGATGTCCGAACCACTGGTGCTCGTGGAGGCCGACGGGCCGATCCTGGTCGTCACGATCAACCGGCCCGAGAAGAAGAACGCCGCCAACGCCGAGGTGCTGTGCCGTCTCTACGACGCGTGGGTGCGCCTCGACACCGACGACGACCTCCGGGTCGCCGTGCTCACCGGCAAGGGCGACACCTTCTGCGCCGGCATGGACCTCGCCGAGATCGGCCGCCTCCGCGCCGGCGTGGTCGACAACGAGTGGCTCCAGCGCTTCAAGGACGAGCCCGAGGTGATCCTCGGCGGGTGGCTCAAGACCTACCGCCCGACCAAGCCGGTCATCCTCGCCGCCGAGGGCTTCGCCCGCGCCGGTGGCACCGAGATCCTCCAGGGCACCGACATCCGCGTCGCCGGCGAGTCGGCGGTGTTCGGCGTGACCGAGGTCCAGCGCGGCCTGTTCCCGATGGCCGGCTCCGCCGTCCGGCTGCGTCGCCAGGTCAGCTACGCCGTGGCGGCCGAGATGCTGCTGACGGGCGAGGACATCTCCGCCGTCGCGGGCCTACGACCTGGGGTTGGTCAACCACGTGGTCCCCGACGGCCAGGCGCTCGCCAAGGCCCTCGAGATCGCCGATCGCATCGCCCGCAACGGGCCCCTGGCCGTGAAGGCCATCCTCGCCACGCTGCGCCAGACCGATGCCCTGCCGGAGGCGGACGCCTTCGGCATCGAGATGGCCGAGGGCGGCAAGGTCATGGCATCGGCCGACGCCGCCGAGGGGCCCAGAGCCTTCCTGGAGAAGCGCGACACCGAAGTTCACCGGTACCTGAGCGCCGCCCTCGCCGTCCGGGCGCGCTGCTCGGGCGTGGTCAGGGGCCCGGCCGGGTCCCGGGCGGGGATCGTGGCGGAACGAGTCGATGGGGCTCTGCAGCGACAGGCCGCCGTCGCAGTCGAGGATCTGGCCGGTGACCCAGTGCATCACGTGCACGCCGATCGACCGCTTCGGCGATGTCCTCGGCCGTGCCCAGGCGGCCGAGCGCGGTGCGGTCGACGACGCCCTGCAGCCACTCACCGGTGCGCGGGGCACGGCCGAGCATCGGCGTGTCCGTCACGCCGGGAGCGACGGCGTTGACCCGCACGGTCGGGTGCCCATTCGGTGGCCGCGACCTTCACGACCATGTCGAGGGCCGCCTTCGACGCGCAGTACAGCCCCATCGAGCGGTCGACGAGGTGCCCGCTCACACTGGAGACGACCACCATCGAGCCTCCGCCGGCGGAGGTCATCGGCCCGACGAACGACCGCATGACCAGCCACACGCCCCTGGCGTTGACCGCCATGACCCGGTCCCACTCCTCGACGGACACCTCGGCCAGCAGCCCGCTGTGGCCGATGCCGGCGGTGACCGTGACGGTGTCGGGCACACCGAGACGCCCCAGCGTCTCCTGGGCCGCGACCTCGACCTGGCCGGGATCGGCGATGTCGCAGATGACGTCGCACTCCCCCGCTCGATCCCACACCAGGACGTCGGCGCCCTCGGCGCGCTTGCGCTCCACCACCGCCGCGCCGATGCCGCTGGCACCTCCGACGACCACCGTCTTCTCCGCTGCACTCATGCCCGGATCCCCCTCGTCAGCCGATCGGACGAGGTCATCATCGCCTGCCCGCCGCCTCGACGTTCGATGCGTGAGACCATCGAGGGCGACGAGGAGTCGGCTCTGCCCCCGGGGGGAACATCGTGTCGGTCATCCATCATTCGGCCATCTGCGCCAGCGACGTCGAGGAGAGCCTGCGGTTCTGGCGCGACGGGCTCGGGTTCGACGTGCTCATGGACGAGCGCTTCACCGGTGACTGGCCCACCCTGCTGCGGGCGCCGTCGACGTCGCTGCGCTCGATCTTCCTCGGACGAGCCGGCGAGACGGAGAACGGCATCGTCGAGCTGGTCGACCTCGGCCTGGAGGCAGCGGCGGGCACGACGCCGGATCCGGTCGGGCACGGGTTCCTCCTGTTGTCGATCATGACCGACGTCGACGCCACCCTGCGGCGCCTCGCGGAGCTCGGGCTCGGTGGGGCACCCCGGATCATCGAGACCCACGGCATCACGATGGCCACGGTGACCGACCCCGACGGCGTCGTGGTCGAGCTGATCGGCAGCGCAGCCATCGAGCGCCTGGCGGCGACCACCGATCCGGCGGCGTGACGCATCCGGGAGTACGATCCCTCGCCCCGACCGATGGCCGGAGGCGCCCCCGATCCTGGCCCACGCGCCCGACCCCCTTCGGACGCCTGCCCACGTGCCGGCACCGCGGCACGGCTCGGATCAGGGACCGAGGCCGGCTGCGTGGCGCAGCTGGCGCAGCAGCTGATCGTCATCGCCCTGGATGAGGAAGTGGCTGAGCGCGATCCGCACGACGAGGTCGGCCTGGTCGGCCGCGCTCATCGCTCCCCCGCCGACGTGCGGGCCCACCTCCTCGAAGAGAGGCACGAGCGACGACGCCATGGTGCCCAGGGCCCGGGTCAGCTGGTCGAGCATGAACGCCGGCTCCACCACCACGAGGCCGCGATGAGGGGAGTCGGCCTGGTACTCGACGATGAACCGCATCGCCCGCTCGAGTCGGGCCACGCCGACGAGCCCGTCGAGGGCCGCGGCCAGCAAGGCCTCGAAGCGACCCTTCTCGTAGGCGGCGAGCGCCAGGAGCAGCTCCTCCTTGGACGCGAAGTAGCGGTAGAGGGTCGGCCTCGACACTCCGGCGAGCGCAGCGACGTCGGACAGGCTCACCTTCCTCGGGCCGGAACGGGCGACCGCGGCGACCGTCGCCTCGAGCAGGCGGGTCCGGGTCGACTCCTCGGGTGCGTCGACGCTCATGGCTGCAGGGTAGGCCACCGCGCTTTACAGTTCACCGACCGGGTGTAACGCTCACGACGCCCGACGACGAGGATGCTCATGACCAGACCCGGCCCGTTGGGCCCCGCGGACGAGGCGCTCAACCACCAGATCGTCGACACCTTCTCGCGGGTCGTCGAGTCCGACCGGTCGTGGACCGAGAAGATCTGGGCGATGGCTGCCGCCCGCGACGGCTCGGTCAGCATCGCCTTCGGGCTCGGCAAGTACGTGAACCGCAACGTCATGGACGGCTTCGCCGGCGTGAGCCGCGGCACCGAGCAGTGGGCGGTGCGGGCCAGTCGGAGGTTGAGCCCCGACACCGAGCGCAACGAGATCGGCCCCATCGCCTACGACATCACCGAGGCGCTCCACAGGACCCGCTACCGGCTGGCGGCGAACGACGTGGTGCCGATCCGGTTCGACGTGGAGATCGAGGGACTCACTCCTCCGACGATGGAGGAGCGCGAGACCCACATCAGCCGCAGCCGGTCGCGTGTCGATGCCGACATCCTGCGCTTCCACCAGGCCGGGGTCGCTCGTGGCTGGGTGGAGATCGACGGGGCGCGCATCGAGGTCGACCCCGAGGCGTGGGTCGGGGCCCGGGACCGGTCGTGGGGGGTCCGCTACGGGATCGGGGTGCCCCCGACGGACATCGAGCCCACACCGGTCCCGCCCGACACCGCGGGCATGTTCGTGTGGATGCCCGTCCCCATGACCCGCCCCGACGGTCGGCCCTTCACCCTGTTCGTCTACTACCAGAGCTACCGGGGACCGGGGTGGTCGACCGGCAGCGCACGCGGGGCCATCGAGCTCCCCGACGGCCGCACGAAGGCCTTTCGCGACGTGATCCCCGCGCTCGAGTTCCGAGACGACAACCGACGCCTGACCGGTGGCACGCTCGCCGTGGTGATGGTCGACGGCTCCGAGCGCCGGTATCGCGTCGAGCCCGTCTCGGACACGGGCTTCCACCTGGGCGCCGGCCTCTACGGTGGCCTCGACGGCCACTACCACGGCGAGTGGCGCGGCGAGCTGCACGTCGACGGCGAGCACGTCGAGCACTGCGACTCCGTCGAGGTCGCCACCTGGCTGCACCAGCACCGCGACTGCATCGTCCGGGTCACCGACCTCGACGACGGTTCGACCGGGGTCGGGGCGATGCAGTCCAACGTCGTCGGCGAGCACCCTTCCATGGGCCTCACCGCAGCAGCCTCGTTCGCCTGAACCCCCCAACCCCCACCGAGGAGGACCACGGTGCCGATCCACTACGAGCGCGACGACGAGCACATCGTCCTGATCACGATCGACCGACCGGAGACGCGCAACGCCGCCGACCTCGAGCACTTCAAGCTCCTGCCGCGAGGCGTGGGACCGCTTCGCGCAGGACCCCGAGGCGTGGGTGGCCATCGTGACCGGGGTGGGCGACTCGTTCTTCAGCGGCGCCGACCTCAAGACCTACATCCCCCAGATCACGGCGCTGCGCAAGGAGATGGACGAACGCGGGGTCGAGGAGGTCGACGGCTACAAGCTGAGCGACGGGGTGAAGGCCGTGCTGCGCGGGACCAAGATCTACAAGCCGATCATCGCCGCCGTGAACGGACCGTGCACCGCCGGCGGGATGGAGATGCTGGGCGGGATCGACATCCGGGTGGCCTGCCCGGAGGCGACGTTCGCCGTGATGGAGCCCAAGCGGGGCCTGTTCGCCGGTGGTGGGACGACCGTGCGCCTCCCCCGCCAGATCCCGTTCCCCCAGGCCATGGAGTTCCTGTTGTGCGCCGACCAGATCCCGGCTCAGCGAGCCCTGGAGATGGGGCTGCTCAACGCGGTCGTCCCCCGCGAGGACCTGTTGGCCGCGGCCTACGACTACGCCCGCCGCATCACCGTCAACGCGCCCCTCGCCGTCCAGGCGACGAAGCGCAGCGTGCTCGAGGGCCTCGGGATGTCGCTGCGCGACGCCTACCGCAACGAGAGCGCCATCAGCTCGGAGATCTTCTCGACCGAGGACGCCGTGGAGGGCCCGCGTGCCTTCGCGGAGAAGCGGCCTCCGGTCTGGAAGGGCAGGTAGGTGGGACCTCCCGAGGACGGGCGCGACGAGGCGATCCTCGCCGGCCTGGTCGCCTGGCTCGACCGCACCGACGGCCCTGCGAGCCACCGGTGCACCGCCGTGGAACGCCCCGCGGTCGGGTTCTCCAGCGAGACCCTCCTCGTCGACGTGCGCCGCTCGGATGCCGGCGTCGACGGCGACCAGCGGCTCGTGCTCAAGCTCGCCCCTGCGGGCCCGGCCATCTTCCCCACCTACGACTTCGCGCTCCAGTCACGGGTCCAGCACGCGGTGAGCGACGCGGGCATCCCCACCGCCGTCCCCGCTCGCGCCGAACCGGATCCGTCGTGGCTGGGCGCACCGTTCCTGGTGATGCCGGCCCTGGCCGGCGAGATCTTCGGTGACGCCCCGGCGCTCGACCGCCGCCTCACGGACGGCGACCCGGACCGCAACACCACGATCCACGCCACCTACGTCGACACCCTGGCCGCCCTCCACCGCATCGACTGGCGCTCGGCCGGTCTCGAGGAGGTCGTCCCCCGGCGCGACAACGCCTCGGAGCTGTCCTACTGGCGGCGCTACCTCGACTGGTACGGCGACGGAACGGCCCTGGTGCCCGCCCTCGGCGAGGCGCTCGACTGGTGCGACGCCCACCGACCCGCCGACGAGCCCGAACCCTCGCTGCTGTGGGGCGACGTGCGCCTCGGCAACATGATCTTCGACGAGGACGCGGGGCTCGTGGCCGTGCTCGACTGGGAGATGGCGTTCGTGGGGGCCGCCGAGCACGACCTGGCCTGGATGACCTCGATCGACGCCACCCAGCGCGCCCTCATGGGACGCACGGTCCCCGGCTTCCTCGCCGACGACGCCGTGATCCGTCGCTACGAGGCGGCCCTGGGCCGACCGGTCCGCGACCTGGCCTGGTACGAGGTCGTGGCGATGGTCCGCACCACCGCGATCATGAGCCGCATCGCCCACCTCGGCGAACGACAGGGCCGGGCCCCCATGCTCCCGATCGCCGACAACCCGATCCTCGACCTGCTCGCGCAGCGCATCGAACGGGCGCCGGCACGGTGAGGTGCACGCTCACCAACGGGCGACGTTCACCGTCCCGTCGGTCGTGACCGTGACGGAGCGACCGACGAGCTCGTCGGTCTCGGCCTCGACCATGAGGTCCGGATCGACGATCCGGGCGTAGGCCCGCGCCGACCCACCCGGCAGATCGACCACGGCGACGCCGAACTCGGGGCCGTCCCGGTCGTGGGCGATCGAGTAGGCGGCCACGGTGGCGGGTCCCTCGTAGCCGCCCACGACCTCGGGCCGCGCGTCGGCATCGAGCCGGCGCTGGATCCGGCCGAGGTCGGGAGGTGCCACGGGCCCGGGGGTCGTCGAGTAGAGGCCGGCCACGTGCTTCGTCATGTGCATCCCGACGCCGGTCACCATTCCCACGGCACCCGGGTCGCCCCGCAGCACGTCGGCCATCGAGGCGATGGAATGGGTCATGTAGCCGCTCCCGGCGCCTCCGAAGTAGGGCAGCCCGCCCGTGACGGTGAGCGGCCGCTCGTCGTCGTCGGCGATGCCGAGCGCATCGCGGGCGAAGTCGACCGACGACGCGAAGCAGGAGTAGAGGTCCAGGTGCGCGATCTCCTCGGCACCCACGCCGGTGCCGGTGAGGGCGGCGGCGAACACGGCCTCCATCGCCGGCGAACGCCACATGTCGGCGTGTGCGGCGACCGCCTGTGGGTCGGTGGCGTACGCCCAACCCCGCAGGTAGACGCGTTGGTCGTCCGGGACGCCGAGCGCGTCGGCCTTCTGGTGCGAGGTGAGGATCAACGCCGCCGCCATGTCGACGTCCATGACCGCCACCATGTACTTCGTGTAGGGGTAGCCGACCATGCGGTTCGTCGGCGTGACCCGCAGGATCTCGTCGGCCGAGCGCTCGACGGGGAACCAGGCCCTGGGGTTGGTCGCCGCCACCTGGGCGAAGCGATGCCAGAGCTCGGCCAGATCCCTTCGGTGCTCGTCGAGCCCCACCCCCCGATGGGCGCGTCGGGCGTTGTCGAACATGGCGAACGTGAGCCAGGCCTGGAAGACCTGGTGATCCACCTCGGCCGGGATGAACGGCGCTTCGAAGGGAAAGGGCTTCTTCTCCGGGTCCCGGAAGCTCCACGCTGGGCGCTCGCCGCGTCTGCGGATCTTCCGGACCGTGTCGAGGGATTCGGCGCTGGTCACGAGGGCGACCTCGACGTCGCCGCGCAGGATCGCCGCCGCGGCATCCTGCACCAGGACCTGGGGCGTGGTGCCGCCGATGCCGGAGTAGAGGCGGTGCCGAGGGGCCGTCCCCAGCCGATCGGCGAGGCGACCGACCGGATCGTCGTAGGGCCAGCTCTGCGTGTACACGACCTGGGCGCTGTCGAGCTGGGCGAGCACGTCGGTCCTGGCCCGGCGCTCGCCGCGGCGTCGCGCGCCACCATCTCCCACATGTCGAGCGGCTCGGGGGCGTCGACGGTGGCCGACCTGGGCCAGGTGTGCTGGCTCCACCCGATGAGGCACGGCGTCCTCGGATCGACGACGTAGGGCGGTGCCGCCGCGGGCCCGGTGGGGGACGTGACCATCGTGTCGGCCTCTCTCGTCAGGGTTTACACATTCTGACGGATCTGTAAGCCTCGGGGCGACATGACCTCGCTCGAGCAGCTCGCCATCGACCCGGCCACGCCCGGGTTCTTCCTGCGGCCCGACTACTACGAGGTCCTCGCCCGGCTCCGCCGCGACGCTCCCGTCCACGAGTTCTCCCCGGGCATGAAGGCGATCTCGCGCTACGACGACATCCGCGAGATCAGCGCCGATCCGGTCCGGTTCTGCTCGGGTCGGGGCGCGTTGGTCAACGATCCGATCCGTGACGGCCTCACCGTCGAGGGCTCGCTGCTGCACATGGACCCACCACGCCACAACGCGTGGCGCAAGGCCCTGAACCGGGCGTTCACCCCACGGTCGGTCGGGCAGATGGAGCCCCGGGTCCGTGCGCTCGCCGCCGAGCTGCTCGACGCCATCGCCCCCGGCGAGGTGGTCGACCTCGTGGACGCGCTCACCGCACCGCTCCCGGTGCTGGTCATCTGTGAGCTGCTCGGTGTGCCCGACGCCGACCGCTCCGACTTCCGACGCTGGTCCGATGCCGCCATCGTCGCGTCCGACGGGCGCGGATCGCTCTCCGGCGACGACCTGGCCTCGCTCACCGAGCTGTTCGCCTTCCTCACCGAGCTCGCCGAGCACAAGGCGGCGAACCCGTCCGACGACATCATCTCGCTGCTCGTCGACGCCGAAGTCGACGGGCAGAAGCTCAGCCCCGCCGAGCTGGTGACGTTCAACATGTCGCTGGTCGTGGCCGGCAACGAGACCACGCGGCACCTCATGAGCGGCGCGCTCATCGAGCTCGCGGCCCGACCCGACGAGCTGGCCGCCCTCTACGCCGACGCCGGTCGGATCCCTGCCGCCGTCGAGGAGTGCCTGCGGTGGGTCACGCCGATCCAACAGTTCGCCCGCACCGCGACCGTCGACACCCGCATCGCCGGCGTGCCCGTCGACGAGGGCGACTACCTCGTGCTGCTGTACGCCTCGGGCAACCGTGACGAAGCGGCGTTCGGCCCGACGGCCTCGGACTTCGACCCCGCCAGGCAGCCAGGCGTGCCCAACCTGGCCTTCGGGTTCGGCGAGCACTTCTGCCTGGGCGCCGCCCTCGCCCGCATGGAGGCACGTGTGCTGTTCGAGGAGCTCGGCGCCCGCCGGTCCTCGTTCTCCCAGGCCGGTGAGGCCACGTACCTGCCGTCGAGCCTCGTGCGGGGACCCCACGAGGTGCCGTTCGTCTTCACGTGACCGCGCTGCCGACGCACTCGATGCGGCCAACCGACGCGCCACACGATGGTCGGCGAGCCGTCAGCGCTCGATGCGGCGGCCGTGCTCGACGAAGCGGGCCTCGAGCGCGGCCAGATCGTCGGCGGTGAAGGGCCGGTACGGGCCGGTCCGGTCGTCACGCCAGTAGACGGGATCGTCGGTGTACCAGCGTTCGGCCTTGAGCGGCCGCTTGTCCACCTTGTTGGTGGCGCCCACGGGCAGTGTGGTGAGACGGACGTACCTCGGTGGCCACTTGGTCCCCAGGTCGGCCTGCTCGTCGAGGAACGTGGCGAAGCCGACGGGGTCGAAGGACTCCCCCTCGGTCAGCTCGATCGAGGCCATGACCTGGTCGTCGGCGGTGCGCTCGTCGGGCACGGCGTACACCGCGACGGCGCGGGCCGGCGGGTAGCGGGAGAGGATGCGCTCCACCGGGGCGGTGGCGAAGTTCTCGGCATCGACGCGCAGCCACTCCCCCGCCCGTCCGGCGAAGAAGAAGATGCCGTCCTCGGTGCGGTACCCGAGGTCCCCGGACCAGTACCAGCCGTTCCTCGTGCGCTCGGCGTCGGCCTCGGGGTTGTCGTAGTAGCCCTCGAACCGGTCGGCCACGTTGCGCCCGACGAGCTCGCCGATGGCGTCGGCGGCGTTGAGGAGGCGGCCGTCGTCGTCGAAACGGGCGGGCGGGCACTCCTCGAGGGTGTCCGGGTCGACGATCGCCGCGTCGGTGCCTTCCGGCGGCATGCCCAAGGCGTCCTTGGGCATGCCCGGCACCGGCGACATGATGATGGCGTTCTCACTGGAGCCGTAGCCGGCGAAGCACGAGATGCCGAAGCGCTCGCGGAAGGCACGGATGTCGGCCGGCGACGATTCGGGGGCCAGCGCGAACTTCACGTGGTGGTCCGTGTCCTCGTCGGTCGGCGGCGTGGCCAGGATGTAGGAGAGGGCCCGCCCCACCGTGCTGAAGAACGTGGCGTCGTAGCGACGCACGTCGGGCATGAACTGCGATGCCGAGAACCGGGGACGCAGGGCGATGGTGGCGCCCGACGCCAGCGCCGGGAAGACGATGGCGTTGAGGGCGTTGCCGTGGAACAAGGGCATGGCGCAGTAGAGGACGTCGTCCCGACCGAGCCAGGTCGATCCCGAGGCCATGCGAGCTGCTCGCCCGTGGGTCATCCGCACCGCCTTGGGAGCGCCGGTGGAGCCCGAGGTGAAGATGAGCACGAAGAGGTCCTCGGGCCCCGGCTCGAGCCGATTCCGCTCGGTCCTCGGTTCGGTCGCCGGGGGCCACTCGCCCTCGTCGGTGCGCACCACCGGCACCCCGTCGAGATCGAGCCCGTCGAGCAACTCGACGTAGCCCCCGTCGGTGAGCACCAGTTGGCACGCGGTGTGGCGGATGTCGCGGGCCAGCTCGGCGCCGCGCCGGGTGGGGTTGACGCCGACGACGGCCGCCCCGGCGAGTGCGGCACCGAAGAGAGCGAACAGGTATGTGGGCGTGTTGTCGAGGAGGACACCGACGTGGAACGGGCCCGGACGGCGCTGCGCGACGAGCCAGTCGGCGACGCCCTCGGCGCGACCGACCACCTCGCGCCACGTCCACTGCTCGTCACCGCACCGCAGCCCGATGCTGTCGTCGTCGGCACGGATCGCCAACAACCCCGCCACGGTCTCCGGCGCCGGCGCGTCGGGCCCGACCGCGTCGGACGTCGTCATGTCGTCCGGGCCGCCCGGAGGGCCTTCTTGGCCAGGATGTTCTTCTGGATCTCGGTGGCGCCGGCACCGATCGAGGTGTAGCGCTGCCACGAGTAGTTGCGGGTCCACTTGCCGCCGTCGACCGTGTCGGGCCCGCCTCGGGCCAGCACGCCCGCCGGCCCGAGCAGATCGACGGCCAGCTCGGCGATGAGCTGGGAGATCGAGGACCACTGCAGCTTGGCCAACGGGACCTCGGGCCAGTTGGGTTGGCCCTTGATGATCTTGGTGAGCGCCCGGTAGTTGAGGAGACGGGTCAGCTCGATCTCGGTCGAGAGCCGGGCGATGCGTTCACGGAGCTCGGGATCGCGCAGGGCGTCGGGGTTGTGGGTCCGGGTGAGCGACACGATCGAGCGCAGGTCGGACGCCATCGTGATCGACAGTCCCGCCGTGCCGACGCGCTCGTGACCGAGCGTGCTCATGGCCACCTTCCACCCGTCGTCCTCCTCGGCCAGGCGGTGCTCCACGGGGATGCGGGCGTCGGTGAAGAAGACCTCGTTGAGCATGACGTCGCCGGTCATGTCCTGGATCGGTCGGCACTCGACGCCCGGGGTCTCCATGTCGATGATGAACGCCGTGATCCCTTCGTGCTTGGCCCCGCGCGCCAGTGCCGTGGGATCGGTGCGCAGCAGGAACAGGCCCCACTTCGCCAGGTGGGCCGACGAGGTCCAGGTCTTCTGGCCGTTGACCACGTACTCGTCGCCGTCGAGGACGGCCGTGGTCCGCATGTTGGCGAGGTCCGAGCCGGCCTCGGGCTCGCTGAAGCCCTGGCACCAGTGCTCCGCCGCCGAGAGGATCCCGGGCAGCCACTGCTGTTGCTGCTCGGGGGTGCCCCACTGCAGGATCATGGGCCCGATCTGCCAGATGCCGTTCGTGTTGTAGATGCCCGGGGTGCGCACCCGGGCCATCTCCTCGGCGTAGATGGCGTTCTGCACGGGGGTGGCCTCCCTGCCGTGCCACTCCCTGGGCCAGTTGATGGCCGCCCACCGTCCTTCGTCGAGGCGGCGTTGCCAGTCCTTGCGCCGCTCCTGGGTGCGGTCGAAGGTGCTCTCGGCGCCGCCGTCCTCTGCCGCCCACTTCTCGAGGAAGGGCGGCAGCTCGCGGTCGAGCCATTCGCGCAGCTCCTCGCGGAACGCCTCGTCCTCGGCCGTGAAGGCGAAGTCCATGGAGCGAAGGTAACACCCGTGTCAGGTAGGGTTCGCCTCCACCACCGCGGGAAGAGAGCCCTCAGGAGCGATGGACTTCACGTTCTCCGACGAACAGGACGCGCTGCGGGCCAGCGTCCGCGGCGTGCTGGCCGCCTACGTCGACGACGGACGGCTCCGGGCGATGATCGACGGTGACGACGAGGCCCTCGACGCGCTGTGGGCCCAGGCCGTGGAGTTGGGCTGGAACGCGCTGCTGGTCCCCGAGGCCCTCGGCGGGCTCGGGCTCGGGCTCGTCGACGCGGTCGTCGTGCTCGAGGAGATGGGCCGCGTCACCCTGCCCGGACCCTTCCTCTCCTCTGCGGTGTGCGCCACCGTCGCGGCCCGCCTGCTCGGTCTCGACGACCTCCTCGCCGGTCTGGCCTCCGGGGCGACCACGGCGACGGTCGCACTCGAGGAGCTGGGCCACGGCGACCCGGTCGAACGGGTGCGCACGCGGGCCACCCGGACAGGCGGGCGATGGGTGCTCGACGGGCTGAAGCCGCTGGTGCTCGACGGGGCCGGCGCCGACTGGGTGATCGTCGCCGCCCGCACCCAGGAGGGGATGGGTTCGTTCCTGGTCGAGGCGCCACTGGTGGAACCGGTGGCCACCCTCGACCCCACCCGACGGTGGCCCGGCTCGCCCTCGACGCGACCGCCGCCACGCCGGTCGGTCCGGTCGGCGACCACACCGCCATCTGGCGGTCCGTGGCCGACATCACGGCGATCGCCCTGGCCGCCGAGCTCGTCGGGGTGGGCGACCGCGCTCTGGCCATGGCCATCGAGTACACGGGCGCCCGGGTGCAGTTCGACGTGCCCCTCTCGTCCCACCAGGTCGTACAGCACAAGCTGGTCGACATGCTCCACCGACTCGAGATGGGTCGGGTCGGCGTGCACTTCGCCGCGTGGGCGACCGACGTGGACGACCCCGACCGGGCCCGCAGCGTCGCCGCGGCCAAGTCGTCGATGGGTGAGGGCGCGGTGGCCATCACCAGCGAGAACATCCAGCTGCACGGGGCGGTGGGCTTCACCTGGGACTGCGACGCCCAGCTGCTCTACAAGCGGGCCAAGCAGAACGACGTGCTGGGCGGTTCGGCCAGCTGGCACCGCGCCAGGATCGCCGACCACCTGCTGTCGACGCCGTCCTGACCGACCTGCGGCGGCGCGTCGGCGCCGACCTCAGCAGCGGTACACCCGCTCGGCGTTCGTGGCGAACAGCTTGTCGCGGGCGGCGGCGTCCAACCCGGCGGTGAGGCGCCGAATAGGTGGACCAGAGCTCGTCGAGCGTGCCGTGCATGCCGTCGACGGGGAAGTTGCTGGCGAACATGCAGCGGTCGACGCCGAAGGTCTCGATGGTGCTCTCGATCCACGGGGCGAACACCTCGGCGCTCATGGTGCCCAGTGGCATGGCCAGCCCGGACAGCTTGCACACGACGTTGCCGCCGACCCCCGCGAGCGCCCGCATACCTGTCTGCCAGAGGGCGAACTCCTCGTCGGTGCCGGATCGGGGCCAGCCGGCGTGCTCGACGACGACGACGAGGTCGGGGAACCCCTCCAGCCGCCGGGCCACGTCGGCGAGCTGGTCCGGGTGGGCCATGACCTCGAACAGCAGATCGCGCTCGCGCAGCGCGTGGAGCACCTCGTCGGCCGGGAGAGGTCCCGCGGAGGGCCCCATCGGACGCACGCCACGAAAGCGCGTCGCCGCCATCTGCCGGTCGAGCAGGGCCACGGCCTCGGCCACCGTGTCGGTCGGAGGGATGCCACCGACGATCGCATCGGGGTGGCCGTCGTGGTCGGCCTGACCGTCGAGGGCGAGGGTCTCGTCGACCGAGTAGCGGTCGGTGGCGGCGGCGACGTTGACCAGCTTGACCACGTTCCAGCCGGTCGACTCGGCCATGTAGCTCGACACGTCGAACCGTCTCGCCATGCCGGTGACGTCGCCCAGGCCGAGGTCGCGCTGTCCCGAGAGGTACGGGTACCAGTCGGTGCGGGCGGGGTCCCAGAGGTGCACGTGGGCGTCGACCACCCGGGTGGGCCGTGGGCTCACGGGTTCTCCTTCGTCATCGGGTCGGTCCGTCGGCGAGGTCGTCGGCTGCGGGGGTGCCGACGATCTGGCCGAGCGTGTCGTCGAGCCAGTCCGGCAGCGCGGGTCCGCCGAAGCTGATGGCCCCCGCGGGGCGGGGGTGACGGCGCAGGCCGAACCAGCCGGGACCGGCCACGAGCTCGGCGCCGGACAGCGCGGGCGCGTCGGGGCTGCACAGCAGGTGGGCGACGAGCTCGCCCACCGGCGGCGCCTCGGGACCGTCCTCCAGGCTCACGGTGCAGGCCACGACCTGCCCCTGCGTGCCCTTGTGCGCGGCGCGGGAGTGCTGCGCCGCGGCCTGGGCCCGGCTTCGTCCCCCGCTGTCGGAGGCGTCGACCAGGGTGACCAGGCGCATCGGCTCGACCGGTGTCGGCGGCGTGGTCGGCGACGGCGCGGGCCCATGCCGCATCGGTGCGGATGTGCCCGACGATGCCGGCGTGCTCGTCGAGCACCTGTTCCCAGCTGCTCGACGCGACGCCGGACGACGTCCCCGACGACAGCGCCACGACGACGGCGTCGAGCGGTCCGGCGGACTCGGCGGTGGCGCGCAGCGCCGCGACCGAGCCGGAGAACGTGGGACGCGGGTCGTCGACGGCGACGACGTGTGGCCGCACCCCACGGGCGGAGAGCGCATGCGTCACCGCCGCCGCCAGCTCGGGTCGATCCGAGACGACCGCGCACGATGCCACCGTCGACGAGAGGAGCTCGGTCTCGACGGGCTGGTCGAAGATCGGCCCGAAGCGAGGGTTGCCGCCCCCGGTGCTGGCCTGCTCGGCCTCGGCAGCGCCGAACGCCTTGGGTACGACGGCGTCGAGGAGGGCCGCCAGCGAGGGCACGCGGTCGTTGCGCACCACCTCGATCAATCGGGGCGGGTCGACCACGGCGATCTCGGACCCCCCGGCGAAGATCACCTGGCCCCGACACCACGAGAATCCGTCCGACACCAGATGGGCACCCAACGGGCCCGAGCTCCTCGGGGTCGGGCATGGAGCCGAGGGAGAGACCACCGCTGGCCGAGCCCCGCGAGCCGCCGCTCGCCGCCCGGGTGCGTTCGAGCGCGGCGGTGACCATGCGGGTGACGGCGATCGGCGAGATGGCGTTGACCACGACCCCCGGGGGTGCGAGCGGGCCGAGCTGCCAGGTGAGTGCGGCGACCGCCCGCTTGGCGCAGCCGTAGGCACCGGTGTCGGCCGCCCGCCAGCCCGAGCCCGACGTGACGCCGAGGATCCGACCGTGTCCGGCCGCGGCCATGATCGGCAGGGCGGCGCGCAGCACGTTGAGGTACCCGTCGAGATGGACCGACAGGACGCCGAGCCAGTCCTCCTCGCTCCCGCTGGCGAAGGTGGTGGGTCGGGTGATGCCGGCGACGTTGACGACGGCGTCGAGGCGTCCGAACTCCTCGACCAGCCCGCCGAACAGGTCGCGCACGCCGACGGCGTCGGTCACCGACACCGACGAGGCACGCGCCGACCCTCCGGCGGCCACGATCCGATCGGCCGTGGTCTCCCCTGTCGTCGAGAGCCGCTCGGTGCCGTCGAGGGTGACGAGGGGGTCGACGGTCACGACGACGTCGCCGTTGCGACCGAGCTCCTCGGCGATGGCGGCCCCGATCCCGGCGCCGCCACCGGTGACGACGACCACCCGCCGGGCTCTGCCGGCCTTCCTGGTTGGGGCCATCTGCGCTCCTGGGATCAGTCCTTCAGACCTGTGCTCGACGCTCCGGCCCGGCGGGGCGGCGCCGGTTCGGGTACACGGTGGCGCCGGCCGTTCTCGCGCCGGCGCCGCCGACGTGACCCAGCCCAAGGTCCCCGCGTCACGGTCTGCCACGGTCGCGCCCCCCTCGGGTCCCGGCGCGTCCCCCCGGACCCACCGACCGAGAAGACCGTATCCGCCCCGCAGCAGCGGGAGGACAGTCGCCCCCGAACGAGCCTTCTGAACCCTCGCGGCCGCCGGAGGCTCACCCGCGCCGCGGGTACAGCTCGTCGTCGTCGCAGGAGGAGATGGTGCAGACTCGCAGACATGACGACCGTGACGGTCGTCTCGGAGGGACGTCGTCGATGACGGATGGAGACGGAGCGAGGGACGAGCACCGCAACGACCCGGGCCGAGTCGCTGCCTTCACCGACGGGGTGTTCGCCATCGTCATCACGATCCTCGTGCTCGAGGTCGCAATACCCCCCAACCTGTCGGAGCAGTCGCTCCTCGACACGTTGGACGAGCTGCGTCCGACGCTGGTCGCGTGGGTCGTCAGCTTCTTGTTGGTCGGCATGTACTGGGTGATGCACCGCGACCTGTTCGCACGGGTCCGCTACGTGAACCGCGACCTCGTCTGGCTGAACCTGCTGTTCCTCCTCCCGGTGAGCCTGATCCCCTTCGCCGCCCAAGTGCTCGGCGAGTACCCGGACGAGCCCGTGGCCTCGCACATCTACGGCGCGGTGCTCATCGCCGTGACCCTCATGAGGCTGGCGATGTACTGGTACGCGGCCCGCCGACCGGCACTGTTGTGGGACACGTCCGTGATCACACGGCGCCGCCTCGGCCTCGCCGTCGCCTCTGCACCGCTCCCCGTCTACGTTCTGGCCATGGCCATCGCCGGCGTGGCGTCGACCCTCAGCGTCGTGTTGTTCTTCGCCGTCCCGGGCCTCTACTTCCTGCTCATCACCTTGCTCCGCGATCGGCCGGGGACGAGCAGCGAGGCCGAAGAGTTCAGCTGAGCACCTCGAGACGGGCGCCCTCACGGGCCGAGCGAGAGTTCGCCGACTGCGACCAGGCCGTACGCCCAAGGTCGCGGAGAGATTCAGAGGGGCGGGCTCATCGGGGAGCCGACCGCCGTGGGGGACGTAGAGTCCGATCAGGAGCCGCCCCGGCATGTCACCGCGCCGTGGGATCCGTTGTTCGCGGACGAACTCGATGCCGACAAGGGCGCGCGATGCCTGAGCCTCACGATGGACATGGACCGGATCCGGGCCTGACGTGAACGACGCGACGGACTTCTATGCGGTGCTCGGCGTCGATCGCGACGCGAGCACGGCCGAGATCAAGCGCGCCTACCGCAAGCTGGCCCGGGACCACCACCCCGACATCAACAAGGACCCCGCAGCAGAGGCCCGGTTCAAGGAGATCTCCGAAGCCAACGAGGTGCTGTCGAACCCTGACCTGCGCAAGAAGTACGACGCGTTCGGCGCCGACTTCCGACGGGTTCCCGACGACGTCGATCCCGAGGCGTGGGCCCGGGCCCAGCGGGCCCCGAACGCGGGGGCCAGTGGGGACCGACCGCCACCGGAGTGGACGTCGGACGTCGATGACGAGGCCTTCCAGGACTTCCTGCAGGACCTCCTGCGGGAGCGCCGGACCACGAGCCGTGGGTGGGGCCCGATACCGGGCGCCGACCAGCGGGCCGGGCTCACCCTCAGCCTCGAGGATGCCTTCCACGGCGGGCGCCACTCGCTCACCCTCGAGGGCCCGACCGGGCAGCGGACCGTCCAGGTGAACATCCCCGCCGGCGTGACCAACGGCCAGACCATCCGGCTCCCGGGGCAGGGCGGCCGCGGCACCGAGGGCGCACCGGCCGGCGACCTGTACCTCCACGTCACGATCGAGCCTCACCCCCGCTACCTGCTCTCCGGCCGCGACATCGAGGTGGAGCTGCCGCTGGCCCCGTGGGAGGCGGCGTTGGGAGCAGAGGTCCCCGTCGAGGGCCCGGGCGGCGCCACGACGATCAAGGTGGCGCCGGGGACCTCCACGGACAAGCGGCTGCGACTGAAGGGCAAGGGCATGCCGGGGCCCGGTCGGAACGGCGACCTCTACGCGAGGGTGAAGATCGTGGTGCCCGAGGCACCGTCACCGGACGAGAGGCGTCTGTACAGTGAGCTCGCCGAGATCAGCGACTTCGAACCGAGGAGCGGCTGATGAGTCCACCCGTGGTGCGCGCCGAGCGCATCGAGTTCGAGGCGTTCGCGCAGGTGTGCGACCTGCACCCCGAGCTGCTGGATCGCTTCGTCGCCCTCGGCCTGCTCGAGGCCGACACCGACGACAGGGGTCGACGCTGGCTCGACCGCAGCCAGGTC
>CAVQSE010000009.1:0-168541 GCA_963715425.1 uncultured Iamiaceae bacterium | reverse complement strand
GCGATCCGGCGGCCGAGAAGCGTTCGACCATCGACCACTACGTGGCCGACCCCGGAGGTCCGACGCACGGCCTGGCGGATCCGGCGTCGAGTCCGAGATGTTCGACGCCCATCCCAACCCCGGCCACCTCGCGGTGACCGACCTCGATCGTCAGGGTCGTCTCCACACGCTGGTCACCCAGAACATCGACGGTCTGCACGCGGCGGCCGGGGTCGCACCGGAGCGTATCGTCGAAGTGCACGGGACCGTCCACGAGTTCGTGTGCCTCGGACTGCGGCGACCGGGGTCCGATGGCCGATGCCCTGGATCGGGTGCGAGCGGGCGAGGAGGATCCCGCCTGTCTGCGGCTGCGGCGGCATCCTGAAGTCGGCCACGATCATGTTCGGCCAGGCACTCGTTCGCCGAAGACCTCGCCCGGGCCGAGCAGGCGGTCCGCGAAGCCGACGCCGTGGTCGCTGCCGGCACCAGCCTCGCGGTGTACCCCGTGGCGGCGATGGTCCCGCTCGCCCTCGAACTCGGTCGCCCCGTCGTCATCGTGAACGCCGAGGCCGACGGCCTTCGACGACGTGGTCGACGTGGTGGTGCGGGGCTCGACCAGCCTGGTGCTGCCGGTGCTATTCGCGCCTGCGTGAGCCGGTGTCCGCAGGTTCCGAGGGACCCTGCGGTATTCTCTTGGCGGTCTGACCACTCCGGTGAGATCGATCCCGATCGCTGCGCTCGACAAGGAGCATGCTCGATGACCGTCGAGTTCGGGCTGCCTCGGGTTGGAAGGGCTCAGGTCGTGAGAGCTCGGTGCCACCGCCCTCTTCGGGCACGCTCGTCAGACGCTCCCCGAGGGGACGGCATCGGTGGGTGCGGGACTGTTGATCGCCGTCCGTCACCTCGTACGTCTTCGTGGTGGTCTCGCTCAACTCGCTCGATGGAGAAGCTGCCGCAGCGTTCTCGGCGTTCTGGGGGGTGATCTTCGTTGTCGGTCCGGGCTTCTTCCTGCCCCTCGAGCAAGAGGTCGGCAGGGCGATCGCCCACCGGCGCGCGCAGGGCGCGGGTGGTGGCCCACTCGTGCACCGAGCCGCCCGCCTGGGTGGGCTCATCACCGTCCTATTGATCGTCGGGTGCATCCTCGCAGTGCCCCTTCTGAATGAGTACCTGTTCCACGACGACATGCTCTTCCTCCCAGCGTTGGTGGTGGCGCTAGTTGGGTTCTACGTGATGCACCTGACGCGGGGAGTCCTCGCCGGGCAGGGCAGGTTCGGTGCCTACGGGAGGCTCTTGGCGGCGGAAGGCGTCATTCGGCTCGGCGGGGCGATCTGCCTGGCGCTGGCCGGCGTCGCACACGCTGGGGCATACGCCCTGGTGCTCGGAGTGGCGCCGTTCTTCGCTGCGGCCTTTGCTCTCTGGCGAGAACGAGGTCTGATCGAGCCGGGTCCTGTTGCTCCCTACAGCGAGTTGTCGGCCTCGCTAGGTTGGCTGCTCCTCGGCTCGGTGCTCATGCAGGCTCTCGCCTATTCCCCCCTCCTCGGGGTCAACATCCTTTCTGGCCCTGAGCAGGCGGTGCTCGTCGCAGGATTCGCCTCGGCTTTCTTCGTCGCCCGCCTTCCGGTGCTCGCCTTCCAAGCCGTCCAGGGCACGCTCCTGCCCAAGCTGGCGGGTCTGGCTGGCGGCGGCCGCCATGACGAGTTCCGTCAAGGCCTGAAACGACTGCTCGTCGCCGTTTGTGGAGTGGCCCTTGCCGGTGTCGCCGGTGCGTTCCTTCTCGGTCCGTGGGTCGGGAATCTTCTGTTCAAGGACTTCAGCCTGGGCGCCGTCGGGTTGGCCCTGCTCGCGGCCGGTAGTGGCGCCTTCATCATCGCGTTGACGCTGGCGCAAGCCATCGTGGCGCTCGGCGGTCACCGGATCATGTCTGCTGCCTGGTCCCTCGGCCTTCTCGTCGCCGTCGGCGTGATGGCGGGGATCGGTGACCTCGAGCGGAGTGTCGAACTGGGCTACCTGGCGGGGGCGTGTGTCGCAGCAGTCGCGATGGGCCTGGCGATGCGGTCGCGGATCGCCTCCTCCGGGACGGCTTCGGTCGAGTCTCTCATCGAAGCCATCGAACACGAGCCCATGGAAATTTGATCTCGGAGCTTGCCGAAGGGTGTTCAGGTCTTTCCGAGGTGGTCGAAAGTCGACCAGATTGGTAAGGTTTGCGAGGTCAACGATCCATTCCTCGGTCGCCTCGGCGTCGGGCCACCCTTCGAAGGCACACCATGCCCACCTTCCGTGATCTGCTCACAACGACCAAGGCCCAGATCCGTGAGATCTCGCCGGATGAGGCCGATGCCAGGCGCGACACCGAACCCGACACCGTCTTCCTCGACGTCCGCGAGCCCGACGAGTTCGACCAGGGCGCCGTCCCCGGAGCGGTGTTCATCCCCCGTGGCCATCTCGAGGCCCAGGTCGAGGGGCGTATCCCCGACCGGGCGACGCCGATCGTCGTCTTCTGCGCCGGGGGCGTGCGGTCGGCGTTCGCCACCAAGACGCTCGGCGAGCTCGGCTACACCGACGTCGTGTCGATGACCGGTGGGTTCAACCAGTGGAAGGACCAGGGTCGACCCTGGGAGACCCCCCGCACCCTCAGCCCCGAGCAGCGCAATCGCTACCAGCGACACCTCCTGCTTCCCGAGGTGGGCGAAGAGGGCCAGCTGAAGCTGCTCGACTCGAAGGTCCTGCTCCTGGGGGCGGGGGGTCTCGGCTCGCCTGCCGCCCTCTACCTCGCCGCCGCCGGCGTGGGCACCATCGGGATCGTCGACATGGACGTGGTGGACGAGTCGAACCTGCAGCGCCAGATCGTCCACAACCTCGATCGCGTGGGCATGCGCAAGGTCGATTCGGCGCGCGAGACGATCGAGAAGCTGAACCCCGACGTGACCGTGATCACCCACGACACCCGCCTCGGTGCCGCCAATGTCGTGGAGCTGCTCAGCCAGTACGACCTCGTCGTCGACGGGGCGGACAACTTCCCGAGCCGCTACCTCCTCAACGATGCGTCGCTCACGACCGGCACCCCGGTCGTGCACGGCTCGATCTTCCGTTTCGAGGGCCAGGTCACCGTGTTCACCCCTCACGACGGGCCCTGCTATCGGTGCTTCCTGCCGGTGCCGCCGCCGCCGGAACTCGCGCCGTCGTGCGCCGAGGCCGGTGTGCTCGGCGTGCTGCCCGGCATCATCGGGTCGATCCAGGCTCTCGAGGCCATCAAGTTGCTGCTCGGCCTCGGCGACTCGCTGTCGGGTCGACTGATGGCCTACGACAGCCTCGAGCAGTCGTTCATGACCTACAAGATCCGACGGGACCCTGCCTGCCCGGCGTGCTCGATCGATCCGGCCGACGTGGTCATTGCCGAGTACGACCAGTTCTGCACGCCGCATCCGGTTCCTGCCCGCCGTCGGCTGACGCGAGTCGACTCGCATCGACTTCGTGCACCTCGCGGCTGAGTGACACCATCTGGCGGCATGCGGTTGCTACCGTCACGAGGGGCGGAGCCCATCCGTGTCAGGTAGCGCGCCCAATCGTCGGCTGAGGTTCTCCCCAATGCATCGTCCGTCCAAGGTGTCCTCACGGGAGCACTCCCGGCTCCGACGTCTCGTCGTGACCGTGCTCAGCGTCGTGGCTCTCGTGTCGGTCCTCGGAGCGTGTGTTCCGCTCCTCGAGCCCTCCACCTCGGGTCGCCAGTACGGTCGTGGTCCGGTCGACGCCGTCTGGGATGCCGCCGAGGCTCATCCCGAAGTGCGCCGGGCTCACCTCCGCCGAGCTCGCCGCCATGATGATGGTTCCCACCTACCCGGAGACCGGGGGCGCCGTGCCGTCACCGATGACGCTCGGTCGCTCAGACACCCTGGCCGTCTCGTCCTCCAACCGGAACCTGTTCGCCTTCGCCCAGACCACAGGCCCCTATGTGGCCGCCTACTTCACCGCAGGTGTCGGCATGTGGCAGTTCGACTCCGCCGGGGGCTGGAACCTCACGGCGGCGAGCGCCATCGACTCGGTCAGCTCTGCCCGCCAGGCGGCCACCACCGATCGCGTACCGCTACTGCAACCCTCCATCGTCGGTCGCCCGCGACGATGTGTCGTTGCGGCGCTACTCGTGGCAGCCGTGGTACGGCTGCAGCACCAGCTCCGGGTGGAACTGCGAGCAGCTGTACCAGCAGGTCTACGAGAACGAGTCTGCTCGACACCGTCGGTCGACGACCGCGTGAGTCGCTTCGGCGGCATGGAGCAGCGCACCTGCGACGTGCCCGGTCTCGGCAACGGCCTCGATCTGCTGGTACGTCGATCCCGGCTCGGGCCCAGGGGTCCACCGGTTGGCGATCGGGGACGTACAACCCGTCGAACCCGAACAGCTTCACGCCGCTTGCCCAGGCCGTTCTACGTTCTCGAGGCGAACGGTCGTGAGTACCGCTATTGGCTTCCGATCGACACCGGGTACGACATCGGCATCACCGCCCACAAGCGGGTCACCGACGAACGCCCGCACTTCGCTGACCTGGGAGCGCTCCGCCGCGCTCTGCGATCGATCCGCCCGCCGCGGTGACTGCCCTCCGATCCGACCGCCGTTCCCGTCCGTTCCGAGTGGCGTCGAGTACAGTTTGTTCCTCCGTGATTCGAACACGAGTGGGGTCGCCGACCGGACGGCGCAGTTCGGGCCCAGTCGCCCGGCCCAGATTCTGATGTGCGACTGGGACGGCGACGGGACCGAGACCCCGACCTGGTTCGAGGGTGGGGACTGGGTGGCGTCGGACCGTCTGGACGGTTCCGGGGCGGTCGGCTTCGGCTACGGAGACGGAGGCGACACCGCGGTCTGTGGTGACTGGAACGGAGACGGTGCCGCCGGCCCTGGGATCGTGCGACAGGGGGTCTGGTACCTGGCGGAGCAGTCCGGGCACGCCCGTACGGCCGATCGGGTCTTCGGCTACGGCGACAGGCCAGACGTCCCGATCGTGGGTGACTGGAACGGTGACGGCCGGGCCACCCCGGGGGTGTTCCGGTGCGGGCACCTGGTACCTCGCCAACGCCACCGGACAACCGCGGGCCGACCTCGTGGTCGGCTACGGCGACGCTGGGGACGTCCCGATGGCCGGCGACTGGAATGCCGACGGCCGGGACGAGATCGGGGTGGTCCGCGGCGATCGCTGGTACCTCGCCGGCGATCTCACCCGTGCCGTCGCGACGTCGGTCTTCCTCTACGGCGGCCCAGGGGACACGCCGCTGGTCGGTCGCTGGCGGGTCGGTGCGCCGTCGACTCCGGCGGTCGCCCGCTGAACGTCGGCCTCTGGTGGTGACTGCGACCACCAGGCGAGTGCTCCGGCGCCGCCCAGCGCCGTCGCTGCGAACACTGCGCTGAGTGCCACAGCACCGCCGCGGGGTTCCCAGACCCGGGTCCCCAGCCACCCCAGCCAGTCGAGTCGACCCACGGTGTAGCGGCTCATCGCGACCCCGAAACCGATGACCTGGATGCAACCGGCGCCGAGGACGATCACGATCGTCACGACGCGGCCGGTCAGTCGCGGCGTCGCTCGCCGCCACGCCACCAGGGCGGCCAACACGGGCACACCGGCGAAGACCGGGAGGGAGTACCGCCCCTGCCACAGATAGCCCACGGCAGGGGCCCGGAGCACCTCGGTCGCCACGGCGAGGGCCGGGACCCCGAGTGTCACGGCGACCAGGGTGAGTCGCTCCCGCGTCGACCCCCGAGCGAGGGCGAGGCCGACGAGGGCGACGGTGGTGAGCAGCCAGGCCCAGACGAGCACCGCCGGCAGGGGGGTGTCGAGCCACCCGAACCGGCCGATCATCTGGCCGGTGAGGGTCGGGAGCCGGCCCCACGACGTGCCGAGGCGCGTGGTGAACGTGGTTCCCTCCACGGGCTCACCGGCCAGAGGCATCTCCACGAACAGCAGCCAGGCCCCTGTGGCCAGAACCACCAGGGCGAGGGCCGCGGCGCCCACCTGCGCGGTGCGGGCGCGCCCCAACTCGACCAGTCGGGACCGACTCGCGAACGCCACTGCACAGGCCCCGGCGATGGCGACGGCGAACGCGGGCCCGAGGGGGCGGGCAGCGGCCAGCAGCGTGATCGCGACGACCGTCCTCGTCACCTCGCGGGCGGTCGGTGATCCGGATCCGAGAAGCAGGGCCGGGAGGGTGCACCACGTCGCCACCGCCGCCGCGATCTCCAGGCCGCTCGGGTTCACCGTGCCGAACAGGTAGAAGGCCATCGGGGGGACGGCGAGCACCACTCCGACGACGGCGACGCGACGTCCGGAGGCCCGCACGATGGTGGTCAGCGCGGAGGCGATCAGGGCTGCCGCCAACGCGGCGCTGAGGATCCGCATGGCCCGGGCCGCGGGTGCGACGCCGACGACGCGCGACGGCCACCCGACGATGGCGTAGAAGAGCGGAGGATAGGAGCCCGCTGTCGTCCTCGTCTCGACGCGGGGGCCGTCGGGAAGCTCGGGGGAGCACGCGGGGGTGATCGTGGGGTTGAAGGCATAGCAGAGCTGTTCGCGGAGGCCGCCGTACCCGAGCGGGAGCTGGAATCACGTGTCCTGCCGTGGCGGGCCGTAGCTGTCGCTCGCGATGACCGTCTCCACCCGGCCGCGCAGCTGCCCGTCCACCAGCGCCGCAGCCTTCACGACGTGGGCGTCCTCGTCCGGCGCACTGGCCAGCGGCGAGGCCAGCGCCCACGTCGAGCCGAGCAACCAGACGACCACGAAGGTGGCCCACCACAGTCGTCGCTGATTCCAGGGCACCACGGCGACGCTACCGCTGGCCGGTAGGGTGTGCCGTCGTGCCGCAGCATCGTCCAAGGGTGCGCCTGGTGGTCCTCAACTACAACGGCGGCGACCTCACCCTGCGTTGCCTCGACCACCTCCTCGCGCTCGAGTGGCCGTCTGACGCCCTCGAGGTCGTGTGCGTCGACAACGGTTCCACCGACGGGAGCGCCGAGCGGATCGAGGCCGAGTACCCGTCCGTCGAGCTGCGGAGGAACGAGCTCAACCTCGGCTTCCCGGGGAACAACATCGCCCTGACCGATCTCGACGGCGTCGACTTCGTCGGCCTCGTGAACAACGACGCCTTCGTCGAGCCCGGGTTCCTCCCGCCGCTCGTCGAAACCCTCGAAGCCGCTCCGACCATCGGTGCGGCCTGCCCGAAGCTGGTGCTCGCTCCGCGGTTCGCCGAGGTCGGGCTGGCCACGTCGACGTTCACCCTGGGTGCGCTCGACAGTCGGGAACTCGGCGTCATGGTGCGGGGGGTGACCGTCGACGGGGTCGACGTCAGTGGTGACGCCCATCTCGGCGCCGGCGGATGGGGAAGGGAGCGGGACCGGGACGGTGACTTCGAGTGGACGGCGCACGAAGCCGTGTTGCGGGTGCCCGTGTCCGGTGGCGGTGGCAGGACTCCGACGGTCGTGCTCTCGCTGCAAGCGGAGGGCACCAAGGACGTCACCCTCACCACGGGCACGAGCAGGTATGTCGTCGCCGTCGGCCCCAGATCGACCCCGGTCACCATTGCGTTGGCCACGGGCACGGTGGATGTCGTGAACAACGTGGGGTCGGTGGTGTTCGCTGACGGCGCGGGGGCCGACAGGGGCTGGCTCGAGGTCGACGACGGGCAATACGACGAGCCCGTGGACGTCTTCGCCTGGTGCGGGGGCGCGGTGCTCCTCCGTCCCGCGTACCTCGCCGACGTGGGGCTGTTCGACCAGCGGTTCTTCCTCTACTACGAGGACACGGACCTTTCGTGGCGGGGCCAGGCGAGGGGGTGGCGCTACCGGACCGCTCCCGAGGCCCGGGTGCGGCACGTCCATGCCGCCAGCAGCGGGGAGGGCAGCGAGCTCTTCGCGTACTACGTCGAGCGCAACCGCCTGCTCATGTTGGTCAAGAACGCTCCATGGCGTCTCGTCGGTCGCGAGGTGCTGCGCTACGTGTTCGTCACGGGCTCCTACGCCCGTCGCGACCTCGTCGCCCCCGTGCTGCGGGCGCGACGACCCCGTCCCGGGGTCGTCCGACGGCGGCTTGTGTCCTTCGGCGGCTTCCTACGGCTCCTCCCGGTGATGTCGGTCGAACGGCGCCGACTTCGCCGACGGCAGCGCGTTTCCGATCGCCGCCTCCGCGAGTGGTTGACCCCACGGTGAGTGATCGCCGGAAGGTGGTCGTGTACGACCGTTACTGGTCGACCGGGGGAGGCGGTGAGAAGTACGCCGCCGGACTCGGCGACGTGCTGTCGCGAGAGCACGACGTCACGCTGCTGTCGCACGAGCCCCTCGACCTCGACTGGCTGGGTGAACGGTTGGCCCTGGATCTTTCCCGGGTCGGCGTGGCGGTCGTGGCGGAAACCGAGCCGCTCCACGAGGTCACCGCCGGCTTCGACCTGTTCCTCAACGCGTCGTACCGCAGCCACGGGCGCAATGGGGCGCGAAACGGCGTGTATGTCGTCCATTTCCCCGACCGGCCGGAGGGTGAGCTCTGCGCATGGCAGCGCCGGGCACGGGGCGTGCTCTCCGGTGGTGCCGCGCCAGCCGTGACGGTCGTCCGAGGCTTCCACGAGCCCGATGTCATCCGGTGGCAGGAGGTGCGCTGGACCGACGGGGAGGGTGTGTTGTCGGTGGCCCTCGCCCCTGGGAGGCAGGCGATCCTGCGGCTGCACCTGGGTCGATTCCTCCCCGACGGGAAGCCCCGTGCCGTCGACGTGCTCGTGGACGGCCGCGTCGTGGCCCGTGCCGACCTGCGCCCACCCCGCTCACGGATCGAGGTGCTGAAGCCCCTGACGATCGAGGTGCCACTCGAGGCGCGTGCCGGCGGTGTCCTGGTCGCGGTCCGGAGTCCCACCTCGGTCGCCGACGACGCCCTCGGGAACGGGGATCATCGCCGGCTGGGTGTCCCGGTGGTGGGTGCCTCGGTGCAGGATGGCCTCCGCTCGGCCGGATCCCGCTGGGCCTCGATCGTCCTCGCGGATCGGCGGGCCCTCGGTTGGCTCGACTCCTACGGCACCGTCGTGTCGAACTCCGAGTTCACGCGTGGGTGGGTGGGACGCTGGTGGGGTCGTGACAGCACAGTGCTGTACCCACCCGTCACCCTGCGGAAGCCCTCGGGCCCCACGTCACCGGTCATCCTGGCGGTGGGACGATTCATCGCGCCCGGCCGTGGCCATGCCAAGCAGCAGCACGAGTTGGTGGAGGCGTTTCGGCGGCTTCACGCCTCTGGGCTGGCGGAGGGGTGGGAGCTGCACCTCGCCGGCGGTTGTTCGGAGGACGACCGGCCGTACCTGGACGAGGTCCGGGCTGCGGCTGGTGACCTGCCCGTGAGGTTCCACATCGACCTGAGTGGGGCAGAGCTCGACGACCTGTACCGGCACGCGTCGATCTTCTGGCACGCCACCGGGCTGGGAGCCGATGTCGAAGCTGACCCGGTCCGCGCCGAGCACTTCGGCATCACCACGGCCGAGGCGATGTCGGCGGGGGTCATCCCGGTGGTCCACGCGTCGGGAGGCCAGCCCGAGATCGTCGAGCAGGGGATCTCCGGCTTCACGTTCACGACGATCGACGAGTTGGTCGCCGCGACGGCCCGGCTCGTCGGCGACCCCGACCTGCGAGAGCGCATGCGCGCCCGAGCGGTCGCGCGCAGCGCGCAGTTCGGGATGCCGGTCTTCACCGAGCGGCTCGCTGCGCTCGTCCAGCCGCTCTTGGGGGCCTCATGAACCATCAGTCCTCTCCGTCCTGCGTCGTTGGGCCGGGGTTCGTGGCCGTCGTCACCACCGACCCGCTCGGTGCATCGATGGCCGGCCCCGCCATCCGAAGCGTCGAACTGGCACGGGCACTTGCTCGTGCAGGCCTCGAGGTTCGGCTCTGCGGACCGGTGGTCGATGCTCTCGACGTCGCCGGTGTCGAGGTCTGGCCCGTGGGCGAGGTGGCGTCTCTCCCGGTCGCCGTCGACGGTGCTTCCGTGATCGTCGTGTTCGCGGGTACCGCTGCGGAGCACCCGTGGCTGTTCGACACCGGTGCCATGGTCATCGTCGACTCCTACGACCCGGAGTTGTTCGAGACCCTCGAGCGGTTCCGAGGTGCGCCCATCAACGAGCAGCGCGCCTGGGTGGCCGACGCCGGACGTCACCAGCTGGAGCCACTCCGTCGCGCCGACGCGGTGATGGTGGCCACCGACCGACAGCGCCATTTCGTGCTCGGCCAACTCGCCGCTCTGGGTCGATTGGGCTCGCGCGTGCTGGCTGAGGATCCCCGCCTCGAGCGACTCGTGGTGACCGTTCCCTTCGGCATGCCCGACGAACCGCCCGCGGCTCCCACCTCGGCCGTATCGGTCCGGCAGGGGCTGGTGCCCGACGGCGCGTTCGTCGCCCTGTGGGGTGGTGGTCTCTACGACTGGCTCGACCCGCTCACCTTCGTCGAGGCCCTGGCCCGTTGCGCCGAACCAGTGGTCGGGGTGTTCCTCGCCGGCCCCCACCCCTCGCCCGTCGTCGGGCACCTGCCCCTCGTCGATCGCGTACGCGCCCGGGCTGCGGAGCTCGATCTCGGAGAGCGGGTGATCTTCGTCGACCGGTGGGTGCCCTACGCCGAGAGGACCCGGCTGGCTACTCGAAGCCGACGTCGGCGTGTCCCTGCACCAGTCCCATGTCGAGACCGAGTTCGCCTTCCGGACCCGCATCCTCGACTACCTGTGGGCCTCACTCCCGGTGGTCTGCACCGAGGGCGACGTCCTCGCCGAGCTGATCGCCGGGAGCGACGCTCGGGAAGGTGGTGTCGTCGGGCGACGTCGACGCCGTTGCCGCGGCACTCGACTCCCTCGCCGTCGAGACCCCGGCGCTGCACCACGCTCGCCAGGGGCGAATCGCCGAGCGCGCTGCGGCGCTGCGGTGGTCGGAGGTCACGTCGCCGTTGGTGGGCCTGTGCGGGCGACCAGGCCTCGCCGCCGACCGTCGGGTGCCCTCCACCGGTCCGGGTGGGTATCGAGCCGCACTGTCGAGAGTCGCGTCCCGGTCTCGTTCGCTGAGTCCGGCGGGTGGTTCCCGGATCAGCCCTGCCGGGCGACGGCGACGGTGGTCGGGAGACCCCAGTACCACCGACCCGTGAGCGGCGTGTCGCCCGCGTCTCCGTACTGGAAGACGCGATCAGCGAACGGACCCAGCGAATCGACCTGGTACCACCAGCCGCGCCGCACGACGCCGGGTGTGTCGATGCCGTCGTTGTTCCAGTCGCCGACGATCGGGATGTCGCCGGGGTCACCGAACCCGGTCACCGTGTCTGCTCGTGGTGACCCCAGGACCCGTGAGAGGTACCAGAAGCCGTCGCGCACCACGCCGACGTCGTCGCGCCCGTCGGCATTCCAGTCCCCCACGACAGGTGTGTCGGTGTAGTTGCCGTACCCGAAGACGGCGTTGGCCCGAGGCGCGACGGCACTGTTGGCCAGGTACCAGACCCCGCGTCTCACCACGCCGGGGGTCTCGGTGCCGTTGCCGTCCCAGTCGCCGCAGACCGGAGTGTCGCCCCCGTCTCCGAAGCCGGTGATGATCTGGGCCTCGCCGCTGGCCAGGTAGTTGGTGATGAACCAGGTACCGAGGAAGAACACACCGGGAGTGTCGATCCCGTCGCCGTTCCAGTCGCAAGACAGCGGTTGGCCACCGGGAGGTACGTAGAAGTCGACGGCGCCGTCTGCGACGCCGTCGCTGTTCGATAGACGGTTGTAGATCCTGACCGGGTGTCCGGCCAGGGCGGCCAGACCGCCGTACCCGCAGCAGAATCGGTTCAGGTCGATGCTGCCGGGTATTCCGGGGGCGGACCCGGAATCCGTGTACTGCCAGAACGCCCACGAGGTCCAGCCCCCGAACAGAGCCCCCGGCGAGGAGGCGGAGGTCCAGCTCGCCACCCACAACGGGTAGTCACGGAGGCGGGTTGTGTCGGCCATCGCAGTCCGCCAGAAGTACGGGCCGGTGTAGATGATGGGGGCGCGCCCCGTGAGACGCTGGATCTCCTGGACGAACGTGACCGTCCAGTCGGCGAGGGACTGCGGGTCGAGCCCTCCGGTGACCTCGAGGTCGAGGACGGGCGGCAGGTCACGGGGCCCGTTGAGCAGACCGGTCACCGAGATCATGTACCGGGCCTGGTCGGCTGCGGTGCTCAGTGGGAGCATCGGCCGGGCGAAGTGATAGGGCGCTCGGTAGAGCCCCGCGCCGGCAGCGCCACCGAAATCGGCCTCGAACCAGGGATTGCGGTACATGGCGCGCCCCAGCGCCGAAGGTCCCTCTGTGGCCTTCACGAACGCGAAGCTGTGCCCTGCTGCGGCGACCTGCCCCCAGTTGATGGCCGCACCGCCGGGGTGTTGCCAGCTCGAGACGTCGGGGCCGGTCAGGTAGCCGGCCACCGCTGGGTCGTTCACGTTCGGCCCATCGTCGCCCCCTGGTTGGGCTCCGGCCTGCGGTGTGCCTTCCCCGGGTGCAGGGCCGTCGACGGCGGGAGTGGCGAACGGTGTGGACGTCGGGGGCGCAGATGTGGTGCCGGGCGGGCCGGGCACCGTGGCGGTCGACGAGGTGGAGGAGGTCGAGGGGCCGGCGGGCCCGGGCACGGAGGTGGTCGGCGAGGTGGAGGTCGTCGAGGTGTCCGAGGTGGTGGACGAGGTGTCGGCGGCAAGCGCGGGAGCGACGGTGACGGCCAGGAGGCCCACCAGGATCGGGAGCACGACGCGCCAGGCGTGGGCTCGAGGCCCGCGCGGTGGTGACTGCTCACCCTCTCCGGTTGGGACCCTGTGGGCGGGTGGTAGACATCTCGACATGAAGGGTCTCATCCTCTCGGGTGGCGCGGGCACCCGGCTACGACCGATCACCCACACGAGTGCCAAGCAGCTCGTGCCGGTGGCCAACAAACCTATTCTCTTCTACGGCATCGAGGACATGGTCGAGGCCGGTATCACCGATATCGGCATCATCGTGGGTGACACCAAAGCGGAAATCGTCGCGGCCGTCGGCGACGGGGGCGGGTTCGGGGCCCACGTCACCTACATCGAGCAGGACGCGCCCCTCGGCCTGGCCCACTGCGTGCTCCTCGCCCAGGACTTCCTCGGCGACGACGACTTCGTCATGTACCTGGGCGACAACATGCTCGAGCAAGGGCTCGATGAGTTCGTCGGACGCTTCGCACACGAGCGGTCGTCGGCGAGAACACTCGGGCAGCGGGCTCCGGCGGCGCAGATCCTCCTGGCCAAGGTCGACGACCCCCGTCAGTTCGGGGTGGCCGAGGTCGACGCGGCCGGCGAGGTGGTGCGCCTCGTCGAGAAGCCTGTGGACCCACCTTCCGACTTGGCGTTGGTGGGGGTCTACTTGTTCGACCGGACCATCCACGAGGCCGTGCGGGGCATCGAGCCGTCGGCGCGGGGGGAACTCGAGATCACCGATGCCATCCAGTGGCTCATCGATCACGGGCATCGGGTTCGCCACGAGGTCCTGCACGGCTGGTGGATCGACACGGGCAAGAAGGACCCCCTGCTCGACTGCAATCGCATGGTGCTCGAGATCCTCGAACCGGCCGTGCACGGCACGGTCGACGCCGATTCGAAGGTCGACGGGCGGGTGATCATCGAAGAAGGGGCCGTGCTCGTCAATTCCCGGGTGCGCGGTCCGGCCATCATCGGTCGTGACACCGTGCTCACGAATGCCTACGTGGGTCCCTACACGTCCGTGTACCACCATTGCGAGATCACCGACACCTCGATCGAGCACTCAGTGGTCCTCGAGCACAGCGTGATCGCCGGAGTCCTCCGCATCCAGGACTCACTGATCGGGCGACGGGTCGTCGTGCACCGCACCGAGGCTCGTCCCGCCGCGACGCGGCTCATGTTGGGCGATCACTCGCTCGTCGACATCGAGTAGGTGCCGACGACCGCTGCCAAGGCGGTCGGTACGTCTGGGTCGGCCCAGACGGCCGACTACGCTCGACAAGCCATGGCGACCATCACCCCCTCCGACACGATCCGTGGCGTCTATGTGGTGGATCCGGTCGTGCACGGTGACGAACGTGGCTTCTTCGTCGAGACCTATCGCCGCGAGTGGTTCCCGCAGGGGCGGGAGATGCTCCAGGGCAACCGGGGAGATCGCCAGGCCGGCGCCGTTGTGGGCCTTCACTACCACCTCCACCAGGCGGACTACTGGTACGTGCCCTTCGGTACCGCACGGGTCGTGCTGCACGACCTCCGGGCCGGTTCACCGACCGACGGCGCCACGCAGTGGCTCGACCTTGGCGTGCAGGCCGACGGCACCAATCCGCACCAGGGCGTCTTCATCCCGCCGGGGGTCGCACACGGCTTCGCTGCCCTCACGGACATGACGATCACCTATCTGGTCGACGGGTACTACAACTCCACCGACGAACTGGGCGTGGCCTGGGACGATCCCGCCATCGCCGCAGACTGGGGGGTCGTCGACCCGATCCTCTCCGAGCGCGACCGCGCCAATCCCCGTCGGGCCGACATCGAACCGCAGTGGCAGCCCCACATCGGCCTGCGCCCCTGACCTCGACTTCCGCTCCCCACCCGAGAAGGTCCTCCAGGCAATGAAGCTCTTCGTCACCGGCGCGGCCGGGTTCATCGGCTCCAACTACGTGCGCCACGTGCTTTCCTCGACCGATGACGAGATCACCGTCTTCGACGCGCTCACCTACGCCGGGAACCTGTCGAGCCTCGCCGATGTCGCCGATGACCCGCGATATCGCTTCGTGCGGGGTGACATCTGTGATCGTGACGCCGTGCGATCAGCCATGGTCGGCCACGATGCCGTGGTGCACTTCGCGGCCGAGAGTCACGTCGACCGCTCCATCGTCGATCCCGACACGTTCGTGCGCACCAACTGCCTCGGAACCAACGTGTTGTGCGACGTCGCCCGCCATGTCGAGGTCGACCGCTTCTTGCACATCTCCACCGACGAGGTCTACGGCTCGATCGAGGAGGGATCCTTCGTCGAGACCGATCGCCTCGGCCCGCGATCGCCGTACTCGTCGTCGAAGGCGGGGTCCGACCTCATCGCCCTCTCTTACGAGGAGACCTACGACCTGCCGGTGCTCGTCACCCGTTCCTCGAACAACTTCGGCCCGTATCAGTTCCCCGAGAAGGTCATCCCGCTGTTCGTCACCAACCTCCTGGACGGGCGCAAGGTCCCGTTGTACGGCGACGGCCTCAACATCCGTGACTGGATCTACGTCGAGGACAACTGCACCGGCGTCGACATGGTCCTGCGCCGGGGCGAGATCGGTGAGATCTACAACATCGGCGGGGGCAACGAGACCACGAACCGGGCGCTCACCGAGAAGGTGCTGGCCCTGTGCGGCGTCGGCGACGAGATGATCGAGTACGTGGCCGACCGCCTCGGGCACGACCGGCGCTACTCCGTCGACTGTTCCAAGGCGCGGGCACTGGGGTGGGCCCCGGGCCGCAGCCTCGACGAGGCGCTGGCCGCCACCGTCGAGTGGTACCGGGCCAACCGGGCCTGGTGGGAACCCCTGAAGGGCATCTGAGCCGCCGTGCGGGTCCTCATCACCGGCGCCGGCGGCCAGGTCGGGAGCGAGCTCGTCGCAGCGTTCGCCGCCGGCGGGCACCACGAGGTCATCGGTGTCGATCACATCACCGTCGACGTTGCCGACCGCGATGCCGTGCTCGGGGTCATCACCTCCACCCGGCCCGACGCGGTGGTGCACCCCGCGGCATGGACGGCTGTCGACGCCTGCGAGGGTGACCCCGAGCGCGCGTTCCTCGTCAACGCCCTGGGAACCCGTCACGTGGCCGAAGGTGCTCGCCGCGTCGGCGCCCCTGTGTTCTACGTCTCGACCGACTACGTCTTCGACGGCACCAATGACAAGCCGTACACGGAGTGGGATGCGACCAATCCGCAGTCGGTGTACGGGGCATCGAAGCTGGCGGGGGAGCGCGAGCTCGACCCTGGTTCGACGATCATCCGGACCTCATGGGTGTGCGGCTACCACGGCGGCAACATGGTCAAGACCATCCTGCGCCTGGCCGGCGAGCACGACACGCTCAGCTTCGTCGACGACCAGCGCGGATGCCCCACCTTCGCCGACGACCTGGCCGGGATGATCATGCGCCTCGTCGTCGAGCATCGTCCCGGTCTGTTCCACGTCACCAATCAGGGCGCCGTCAGCTGGTACGAGTTCGCCCGCGAGGTCCTGCTCGCCAGCGGCCAGGACCCCGAACGGGTCCGTCCGGTGGCCACTGCCGACCTGCAGCCGGCTCGTCCCGCGCCCCGGCCGGCCAACTCGGTCCTCGACAATGCCGCGCTGCGTCTGTCGGGTGTTCCTCTGCTCGACGACTTCCGGGTGCCCTTGACCCGGCTCTGCGACCGCCTCGCGGGTCCGGGCGCGTCTGGTACAACGGACTGACCGCGTGGCGCGTGAACGACCCTTCCATGGTTCCTGACCCACCTGGGCCGATCGGGGGTGAGGAGCCGGCGCGCCACCGCCGGGTCGCTGACGGTCCTCGTCACGACGGAGGCCGGTGGGGCCTGGTCGTGATGGCCGTCGGCGGCACCTTCCTGGTCCTCGCGGCCGCTGGTCACGTTCAGCCGATCGTCATCCCGGCCTCGCTCCCGTCCGAGCGCGAGGCGCTTCTCCGTGCCCAGGACGACGAGTTCTGCCTGTTCGCGGAGTTGCGGGGACTACCGACGGGTGAGCGGTACTGGTTCGGGGACCCGACGACGGAGCCCATCGGAGAGTTCTTTCGGCAGCGCCTCGTGCAGAACGCGTTCCCGGTGCTCGAACTGGCCGACTCCGAGGATGACGCGACGGTCATCGTGTCCGTCGAGCACGAGAGCGGGGCGTCCTGCGGCGGCCTCCGACTGGTGACGGTCCCTGTGTCGGAGGCGGGCGACTGATGGTGGGCGGGCTCGTCGGGGTGGTGGTCCTCGTCGTCATCGGGTTCGTGCCGGCGGTCGTCGCGGCCAGGTCACTGCTCACGGGGCTCGTGCTCTCGCCGTTGGTCGGTGGCCTGGTCGCCACCGGCGCGGCGGTGACGGCCTTGGCCACGGGAACGGCCCCGATCCCGTGGTTGGTGGCCATGGCGGGGGCGGTGGCCATCGTGGCGCTCCTCGTGGGCTTCCGCATGGAACGGTCGCCCTGGTCCTGGAGTGATGAGGTCGCCGGTCACCGTTGGTGGGTCGTCGTGCTCCTGGTCGCGGTGCTCGCTCTCCCGTTCATGGTCGTCGTCCGTCCGCCGGTCGACTGGGACGCCCAGTCGATCTGGTCCCATCGTGCCGCGTGGTTCCAGCAGGGCGGCGTCGCCGGACGCGAGGCGTTCGGGGAGCCGCAGGCGGTCTTCTCTCATCCCGACTACCCGCCGCTTCTCTCCGCGGCCGGCGGCGTGGCGGCAGCGGTCACCGACGCTGCCCGCACCAGCCGTGCCGTTCAGGCTGCCGGTGCCGCCATGGCGTGGAGCGCTCTCGCGGTGCTGGCTCTCCAGTTCCTCGAGGTGGGACCGAGACGCTCGTGGGCCTGGGTGGTGGCGGCCGGTGTCGGTGGGGTGGCGGGCTGCGCGTTCGCCGGGGTGCGGATCGCCAACGGCGAGGCCGACTTCCTCTGGTCGGCAGCGGCGGCTGCCGCCGGGCTCGGTCTCCTCCGTCCGCGGGCGCGGGCGCGCGACCTCGTCGTGCCGGCGGTCGCCTGTGCCGCGTGCATCCTCACCAAGAACGAGGGCATGGTCGCCGGTGGTCTGATCGTGCTCGGCGCGCTCGTCGTTCAACGTCGGTTGCCGGCGCGTTGGTGGCTCCTCACGTTGCTCGCTCCGGCCGCCGTCTGGGTGGTGACTCGGTGGGCATGTGGTCGGCCGACCCCGGCCCGGTGATCCAGATCGGCGACGCCGGCCTGCTCGAGCGTGCCCGGAGTCACGAGCCTGGGCATCGCCAGGGAGGTCGGTCTGCCCTTCGTCCTGGCGGTGGCCATCACGGCCGCCCTCGTGACCCCACCGTTCCACCGGGCCCGTCGACGGGTGATGGCGGCCGTCCTCGCGATGTGGGGGGTCGTCGCGGTGAGCATCGTCCCGGTCTTCGTGACCTACCTCCGCGGCCCCTACGAGGTCGAGTGGTGGCTCGAGACGTCGGTGGCTCGCACCATGATCGCGGCCCGATTGGCCCTGGTGATCGTCGTGGCGCTGGTGTTCGCCGCCGTGGCCGATCCCGGTCCGGTGTCGAAGGACGGAACGGAACCGCCCGACGACGCTGACGGTGTCCCGGCCCGGCGAGCCCTCGGTCGGTAGCGTGTCCAGCGTGAGCGATGCCGTCCCGAATCCGGCCGAGCGATGACCGACGACGACTACGGGCAGCGTCTCGACCGGCTGTCGGGGCGGCGGTGGAAGCAGTGGCTACGGGTCCAGGCGCCGTATCGATGGAACCTGCGCCGACAGAGGCTCGGGTACGTGCTCGAGGTCGGATGCGGCATCGGTCGGAACCTCGATCATCTCGACGGCCACGGCGTGGGTGTCGACCTCGACCCGAGCTGTGTCGACGCGGGCCCGGGCGCGGGGCTTCGACGCCTACCTCGCCGACGAGTTCGAGGCGTCACCCCGGGCTGTTCCTGGCGCCTTCGACAGCCTGCTCCTGGCTCACGTCCTCGAGCACATGACTCCCGATGAGGCCGTCGACCTCCTGCGGCACTACGTGCCCTACGTGCGACCTGGCGGTCGGGTCCTGATCATCACCCCCCAGGAGGCCGGACAGCGCACCGACGACACCCACGTCACCTTCCTCGACGGTCCGGCCGTCGTGGACATCGCGACGCGGTCTGGCCTTGTCGGGGCGACCTTCTCTTCGTTTCCGTTTCCGAGGGCCGTCGGTCGTGTGTTCCCGTACAACGAGACGGTGAGCGTGGCCAGCACCGCGTCGACGCCGGGGTGAGGCGCTACCTCGGCGTCGTCTCTCGTCGCAATCCGCTCCCGCCCGGTGCGGGGTCGGTCGCCATCGGTCTCGCCGTCGTGGGCGTCACGTCCTATGCGTTCCTCATCGTCTCGGCCCGTGCGCTCGGCCCCGAGCAGTACGGCGCGCTCTCGGTCGTCTGGGCGGCGGCGTTCCTCATCGGCCCTGGGTTCTTCCTGCCCTGGGAGCAGGAGCTCAGTCGGACCCTCACCTCTCGTGGGGTGATCGGTGAGGGATCGGCGCCGGTCGTCCGCAAGGTGTTCCTGGCGGGCGCCGCTCTGAGTGCCGTGCTGCTCGTGGTCGGCGTCCTCGTCGGTCCGCTGGTCGTGTCTGCGCTGTTCCGTGATGACTGGCTGCTCTACGCCGGGGTCCTGCTCGCCATCCCCGCCTACTTCCTCGCGCAGTGCGCCAAGGGTCTTCTGGCCGGCACCGGCCGCTTCGGCCGCTATGGGCTGTACCTCGGAACGGACGCCTCGCTTCGTCTGGTGATGTGCGTCGGGCTCGCCGTCGCCGGGGTGACGGTGGCCGGGCCGTACGGCATCACCCTCGGTCTGGCACCCATCTTCGCGCTCGTCCCGGCGCTCTGGGGTCAACGCCATCTCGCCGCCCCCGGACCTGATGTGCCTTGGGCGCCGCTGCTGTCGGCGCTCAGTGCGTTGGTCGTCGCCGCGGTCTCGTCGTTGTTGGTCGTGAATCTCCCTCCGCTGCTGGTCGAGGTTCTGGCCGGTCCCGAGGAGAAGGAGGCGGTGGGGCAGTTCACCGCGGCGTTGGTGCTGGCAAGGGTCCCGCTGTTCCTCTTCCAGGCGGTCCAGGCCGCCCTGCTCCCGCAGCTCACCGGTCTCGCCACGTCCGGCCGGTTCGACGACTTCGCCCGGCTCGTGCGGCGACTGGTCGGCGCGTTGGTGGCGCTGGCCGCGCTCGCCACCGTGGCGGGGCTGACCATCGGACCTGCCGTCATGCGCGTGGTGTTCGGTCCGGACTTCGTGATCTCCGCGGTCACCCTCGGGGTGTTGGCGGCCGGGAGTGGGATGTTCATCGTGGCCAGTGCCATGGGCCAGGGTGTGATCGCCCTCGGTGCGGTGCGGCAGGTCGCGGCCGCATGGGGAGCGGGCGTCGTGGCGATGCTGGTCGGCCTGACGGCGGGGGGCGATGCCGTGACCCGGGTGCAGTGGAGCTATCTGGCGGGCACGGCGGCCGCCACGTTGGTGATGGCGGTGCTCCTACGCGGACGCTTGCGGGCCGGGGTGACACCAGAGGTGGGCGACGTCCTCGAGGCCATGGTGGAGGTTCAACCCGAGCCGTGAGTGGTTCGATGCCCGGAGCACGGCACGTCCGTTCAACCGGCCCGCAGGTACCTCCGGGCGACGGTCCAGTAGGCCTCGACCATCCGCTCGACTGCCGCTGGTGCGTGGGCGTCCGGCAGGTTGCCGGGGGCCAGGTGCGCGACGAAGAGCGGGGCCATGGCACTGTCGTCGACGACGCGCGCCGACTGGATCGCCCGGCGTCGCTCGCGCAACCACCTGCGGTGTGAGAAGAGCCATCGGTAGGCATCGAGCTTGTGCGACCACCAGCCTTCCCGGAGCGACATCACCAGCAATCCCATCTCGAGGGCCACCGCCAACGGCGCTATTGCCAGCAGGTGTCGTCGTCCGAAGACCGTGAGCACCATCGACAAGCGGTTCCGTTCGAGCAGCTCGAACTTGCCCAGGTTCCGGGAGAACTCGTAGCGGTGCACGATCACGGCCTCCGGCACGTACACGACCCGCCAGCCTCGTTGCCACGCGCGCAGGCTCAGATCGGCATCCTCGTAGTACGCGAAGAACTCCTCGGCGAACCCCCCGAGCGTGTCCCAGACCGCCCGCCGGAACGCCATTCCGGCCCCGCTCGCCGCGGTGACGTCGGCGCGCACTGCGTGGTCGGCCGCCGGTTCCCCGTAGAAGCCCGACCACGAGATGCCCAGGAAGTGCACGTCGTTGCCAGCACAGTTGAGATCGGTACGGCGATCGGCCAAGCGGACCGACGCGGTGGCGATGCCCACGGTCGGGTCGCGGACGGCCTCGGCCAAGTGTCGGAGTGCATCGAGCTCGACGATGGCATCGGGGTTGACCAGGGCGACGATGGGTGCACGTGAAGCGGCGACGCCCAGGTTGCAGCCACCGGCGAACCCGGTGTTGTGGTCGGGCCGCACGACGGTGACGTCGTCGAGCAACTCCAAGCGGTCCACCGCGCCTTCGGTTCCACCGTTGTCCACGAGCACGACGTCGGCGTCCACGCCCTCGGAGGCCAGGATCGCCCTCACCGACCGGTCGAGCCACGGGTCGGCGCCGTACGCCACGACCACGACCGAGATCCGGGGTCCGGCGTCAGGACGGGGGACCGCCAGGGGGTCGATGGGGCTCACGGAGGACCAACGTTATCCCCCATCGCGCAGCGGGTCCTGGCACCTCCGAGCGTCACGGAGTACACCGCTGGCCGTTGGTACCACTGACGCTCGGCGGGCCAGCGGTTCGTCGTGACCCGTCCGTGAGGCTGGAGGAAGACTCTGCGTCCGATGCTCGCCGTCATCCCGGCTCTCAACGAAGAAGAGACCGTGGGCGCAGGTGATCCGCTCCGTGCGTGAGTTGCTCGACGCCGATGTGATCGTGATCGACGACGGCTCGACCGATCGGACCGCAGGTCGTCGCCACCGAGGCCGGCGCGCTCGTGCTCTCCCACCCGTTCAACCTCGGCGTGGGTGCGGCCCTGCGCACCGGGTTCCGATTCGCCTCCCGTCACGACTATCAGGCGGTGGTTCAGGTCGATGCCGACGGCCAACACGAGGTCGCCGATGCCAAGCGGTTGATCGAGGAGGTGGTTCAACACGGAACCGATCTCGCTGTCGGTTCACGGTTCGCGGCCGACAGCGGGGTACACGGTGTCCGCCGGTCGCCGGGCCACGATGCGCCTGCTGTCTCGCTATGTCTCGAGGTACGTCGGTGTCACCCTCACCGACACCACCAGCGGGTTCCGCGCCTTCAGCCCGCGGGCCACCTCCGAGTTTGCCAGTTCCTACCCGTCGGCCTACCTCTCGGACACGGTGGAGGCCCTGCTCATGGCGAAGGACTGGGGATTCCAGGTGCGCGAATTGCCGGTGCAGATGCACGACCGGCAGGGTGGGGTGCCGTCAGCGAATAGTGTTCGCAGCGCCTTTCATCTCGCCCGCCTTTTCATGGTGATCGCCCTGCACCGGGTCCGCCGGCCTCTGCCCCGACGTGGGGGTCATCGGCGCATGACCCGTCTCGAGGTCGTCGTCTTGGTCACGGCAATCGGCTTGCTCGCGATCATCATCGAGATCGTGCGACGGCGCCGGCTGTCGGAGAACTGGGCGATGCTCTGGATCACCGTGGCCGTCGGCGTGCTGCTCATCGGCGTCGCCCGCCCGGTGATCGACCTGTTCTCCGAGGCCGTGGGAATCAGCTATGGCGCGAGCCTCGTCTTCGCCGCTGGCATCGTGTTCCTTCTCTTCGTCTGCATCTCGTTGTCGATGCACGTCTCTCGCCTCGAGGAGAAGGTGGAGGCGCTGGCCGGTGAGATAGCCCTCCTGCGGGGTATCGGCGACGAGTCTGCCGCCGCCGCCGCTCGCGACCGATCCACCCTCCGGTCGCGGGTAGCGTCGGGGACATCCGGGACGAAGGGCGAGCGTGGTCGTAGTACGGCGCGTAGGCAGAGGATTCGCAGCGCTGGCGGCGGTGCTCCTGGTGATCGGCGATGTTCGTCATGGTGGGTGCACCCGTTCGCCCTGCGTCGGCCAGTGTTCCGCCGGTGCAGATCTCGACCCTTGCCGGAGCGGTGCAGCCGGGAGGGGGTCCCGCTCCTGCCGCCGCCGTCGCGCAGCGACCCATGGGCTTGGCCGTGTTCCCGACCGGGCCAGCCCCGACGGTGGCCTACGTGGCCGATCCGCAGGCTCGGGTGGTTCGCCGCATCGACCTGACGACCATGACCGAGACGGTCTACGCCGGGACCGGCGAGACCGGTCCGCAGGGCGACGGCGGCTCCCGCACCGCGGCCCGTTTCGTCGAACCGGTGGGCGTGGCCCTCGATGGCTCGGAGAACTTGTTCGTCGTCGACAGGGGCGCCCACCAGGTGCGTCGCATCGACAAGGCGACCGGTCTGATCTCCACGGTCATCGGGGTGGGCTCGCCCGGGTTCGCCGGTGACGGTGGTCCTGGTTCGCTGGCCCTGCTGAACGACCCGGTGGGCGTCGCCGTCGATGCGTCGGGTGCCGTATTCGTGGCTGATCGGGGCAACGATCGGATCCGCCGGCTCGTCGGTGGCACCCTCACCACGGTGGCTGGGGGTGGTGTGGGCGGAGACGGTCCGGCATCTGCCGCCCGCCTCGTGCGCCCGAGTGGTGTCTCGGTGTCGCCGTTCGACGGCAGCGTCGTGTTCACCGAACAGGGCGACCTCATCGTCGGTGGGGGCCACAAGGTCCGTCGCCTGGCGGGGAGCACCCTCTCCACCATCGCCGGCAGTGGCATCGCGGGGTTCTCGGGTGACGGCGGCCCGGCGACGTCGGCCCGGTTGCGGTCTCCGCAGGGCGCGACGGTCGCCGCCAACGGGGACGTCTTCATCGCCGACACGTTCAACTCCCGGATCCGTCGGGTCGACGTCGGAACCGGTGGCATCTCGACGGTCGCGGGCACGGCCGATGCCGGATTCAACGGTGACGGTGCAGCCACCGCCACCCGCCTGTCGGCCCCGTGGGGGTTGGCCGCCGCCGGCTCGGTGGTCTACCTGAGTGATTTCGTGAACTCCAGGGTGCGAACCTTCACGGTGGACGGCCCGTTGACCACCATCGCCGGTCCCGGCATGGTGAGCCTTTCCGGGACCGCAGCGCAGACGCAACTGGCCGGACCGGAGGGGGTCGCGGTGGCGGGGGCCGACGTCTACGTGGCCGACACCGCCAACTGTGTTGTCCGCCGGCTCACTGGAGGTACGGCCACGGTGGTGGCCGGCACGGTGAGCTCCGGACGGGGGGTGTGTGGTCCCACCCTCGGGGGGACGGCCACCACGAGCATGCTCGACGGACCCACGGGCCTGCTCGCCGTGGGCAGCGACCTCTACATCGCCGACAGTGACAACCACCGGTTGCTGCGTCTCAGTGGCGGCGCTATTGAACGTCGTGGCGGGCTCGGCGGCCGGCTTCGCCGGCTTCGGTGGCGACGGTGGACCTGCTCCGGCGGCCCTGCTGAACCGCCCCGTCGGGCTGGCTCGGGACTCCGCGGGCCGCATCTACATCGCCGACAGCGGGAACAACCGCATCCGCCGGATCGAGGGTGGAACGATCACCACCTTCGCCGGAACGGGGGATCGGGGGCTCCGCGGGTGACGGTGGGGCCGGCGACCTGCGGCGGCGATGCGCGCTCCTCGCGGTGTCGCCGTCGACGCCCTCGACGGCGTCCTGGTTGCGGACACGGGCAACAACCGCGTCCGCCGGGTGAGCGGCGGCACGATCGCCACGTTCGCCGGCACGGGGGCCGTCGGTTCCGGGGCGATGGCGGACCGGCCGTCTCCGCGACCCTCGATCAACCGGCGGGTGTGGCCGTCGGCCCTGATGGATTCGTGTATGTCGCCGACACCCAGAACAATCGCATCCGGGTCATCACCGGTAGCGGCACGATCAGGCTGCTGGCGGGGCGGCTCACCGCCGGCGGGTTCTCCGGTGACGGGGGACCGGCGTCGGTCGGCGACTCCTCGACGTTCCGTACGCGCTCGCCGTCGGTCCTGATGGCGACGTGACCGTGGCCGACACCGGCAACGACCGGGTCCGGCGCATCAACTCCCTGGGCGTGCCCGAGCGCACCCGGGTCCGCGGTTGCCGTGGCCGGCTCCACCTCGGCGACGGTGACCTTCGAGCCCTCGACCGATGACGGGGGCCTACCCGTGACCGGCTACGTGGCCACTGCGCAACCCGGCGGGGCCACGTGCAGTTGGGTCGCGGGTCCGGACTCCGGTCCTCCCGGGTGCACGGTTGCCGGCTTGCCCGGTGGGGTGCCGGTCACCCTGAGCGTGGTGGCGGTCAACGAGAAGGGCTCCTCGCTTCCCGCAACGGCGGCCGCCGTCACCCCGGCCGGTTCCTATCGGTTCCACGCCGTGGAACCGACCCGCATTCTCGATTCCCGTGTCGGCCTGGGTGGTTTCTCCACCCCCTGGGCCCCCGGTCAAACCCGCACCGTACAGGTGACGAACAGAGGGCCGGTGCCTGCCAGCGGGGTGACGGCCGTGGTCGTGAACCTCACCGGCACCGACACCACGGGTGCGGGCTTCGCCTCGCTGTTCCCCGGAGGCAGCTCGCGCCCGCCGACCTCTTCTCTCAACTGGGTCAGAGGTCAGACCGTCGCCAATCAGGCCGTCGTCGCGGTCGGCCCCTCCGGCACGGTGCAGCTGTACAACCACGTCACTTCCAGCGCCAGTCTGGTGCTCGACGTCGTCGGCTGGTTCGACGACGGTGCTGGCGTCGGTGGGCAGGGCTACACCCCGGTGAGTCCGACCCGCATCCTCGACTCCCGGATCAATCTCGGCACCTCCCAAGGCGCGTGGAAGGCCTTTCAGACCCGTGACCTCACCGTCACCGGAGGCGTGGTGCCGACCACTGGGGTGACCGCTGTGGTGCTCAACCTGACCGTGACGGGTACGACCGATGCCGGCTACTTGTCGCTCTTCCCGGCAGGGTCGAGCTCGTCCGGCCACATCCAGCATCAACTGGGCTCCGGGTCAGACGGTGGCCAACCAGGTCACGGTGCGCGTGGGCACCGGTGGCGCGGTGAGCGTCTACAACTACCTGGGTTCCACCGAGGTGATCGCCGACGTGGTGGGGTACTACACCTCAGTGGGCGGTGCGGGCTTCCATCCGATCGCGCCGACACGAATCCTCGACTCCCGCGATGGGACCGGCGGCTACCTCACCCCATGGGCTTCGGCGACGTCGCGGTTCATGCAAGCCACCGCCACGTACGGCTCGGGAATCCCGCAACCGGGTACGGCGGCCGTCGTGGCGAATGCCACCGTCACCGACACCACCACCAATGGCTTCCTCCTGCTCTACCCCAGCGGTACGGCCCGACCCAACGCCTCGAACGTGAACTGGGCCGCAGGGGAGACCCGAGCCAATCTCACCACCACCAAGGTCGGTGACGGAGGCGGGGTGATGATCTACAACCACTTCGCGTCGACCAACGTGGTGATCGACGTGACCGGTTGGTACGGCTGACCCTTGCGGCCGGTTCACCGCGTTGTGATGAGCCGGCGGACCCGGCGGGCGAGTTGTCGAAGCACCAGGGAGAGGCCGCCGTCGCGAAGGTGGCGACGCAACAACGCAAGGTCGCGGGTCACGACCGACACGGCAGCCGGGGCGTGGCCTCTCACCAGCAGGGGCACTTCGGGTCGGGTGGGGTCAACGAGGCGCTGCATGTGGTCGGGAGCTCGACGGGGATCGGCGCAGAACGCCACCAGCGGTTGCAGCACCTCGTTCCAGTGGAGATGGGCGACAGTCGCTTCGATGTTGTTCCGGCAGCGGGAGAGCTGTTCCGTCTCGGTCAGCAGGGTGGACAGGGCTTCGGTGAGGGCGTCGACGTCCTCGGGTGGCACGGTGATGCCGAGGCCCTGTTCGGCGACGAGGCTGGCCAGCGAGTCGCCTTCGGTGCAGACCGTGGGCAGCGATGCCCAGAGGTAGTCGAGGATGCGGGTACGGAACGAATAGGCCGTCTCGACATGCGGGAAGTGGGTGGACACCGCGATGTCGGCATCGAGCAGGTGGTTCTGGCGCTCGTCATAGGGAACCCAGCCCTCGTTGAAGAATACGTGGGTGTCGGTGAGCCCCAGCTCATCGGACAGGTCGCGGGTGGCGACGGCCATGCGCATCTCGGGCACCTCGGGGTTCGGGTGACGCATGCCCATGAAGACCAGGCGGACCGTGGGGTGAGTCGTGCGCAGGCGGTCGACCGCCCGTAGCAGGGTGAGTGGATCGAACCAGTTGTAGATCCCGCCCCCCCAGAGGATCACCGGATCGTCGGGGCCGATGCCCGGGGATCACCCCCCGGAACCCGGGCCCGGTCCGGATCGGGGGGTCGTCCTCGATGCCGAACGGAGCGATGTCGAGCAGGGCTCGCAGATCGGGGTCGTCGTCGTAGGTGGCGGGGTTCACCCGGCCGAGCGCGGCGAGTTGGCCGAGCCACAGGTCGCGCTGCTTCTCGCTGGCGCAGAGCAGGTAGTCGCCACGTAGGAGTTGGTCGTTCAGCACGGCCGTGGCGTGGCGCACCGCTCCCCGTCGTTGGTGCTCGCCCTCGTCCCTCGATTGTTCGAGCTGCTCGAGATGCAGGGGGTCGTAGATGTCGGCGACGAAGATCCGGTCGGATCGGGCGACGGACTCGCGGCCTGAGAGCACCCAGCCCTGGAAAACGAAGATGTCGCACCACTCCACCAGCTCGTCGATGCCGTCGGCTTCGACGGTGGGATCGGGCTGGACGTGGAGGACCTCGACGTCGTCGAGTTCCAGGTCGGCTCGGGTGATGCTGACCAGACGGACCTCGTGCGCGGCTGCGAGAGCGCGGGCGATTCGGGTGGCCCGTATGGCCGGTCCGGCCATACGGGGCGACAGGGCGTCGGCTGTCGCGACGACCACTCGTCGTCTCCCGGCGAATCGCTTCATCGCCGGATCGGCCACGAGATCGACATGATGGCGGACGAAGGTGGGGTCGGTCGCGTCAGGAGCGAGGGCGTCACCGAACAGTCCGAGGAGCTCACCGTCGGGACGGCGGCGCCGCTTCTGTTGGAGGTGTCGCGCATGAGCTTCATGGCCTGACCGGGCGTCGAACATCTCGAGTCCGGCGCCGGGGTCAGCCCCCCCGATTCGAGGGCCGAGCCGAAGGGGACTGAGGGATCGGGCCGGGGGCATCGCGAGGGCGAGTGACGTGTCGTCCAGATGGCGATGCAGCAGGGTGAGCGCCGCGGCCTCGGCATGGGTCGCGGTGGTGCCATCAGTGCGTCGGGGAGGGGTCGGTCCGGCCGCGGTGGCGCACAGGGCCGGGTCGAAGACGACATCGTGTCCGGCTGCCCACAGCTTCCAGGCCAGGTCGATGCCGGCGAAGGGTGCGGGCAGGTCAGGGTCGAGTCCTCCGACGTCGTCGAGGTCGGCGACCCTCGCCACCCAGAGCGAACCGGGTAGCAGCGTGCGGGTACGCCCGGCCGGTGGGGGGCAGGGCGGGAGGGGGTGGCCGGTGAAGGCCAGGCCGCCTGGCCGGGCCCATGGTTGGTCGTCAACGGGGTCGAGCACGTTGCCAGCGATGAGAGCGACGCCGAGGCGTCTCTCGATCAACGAGCGGGCCGAGATCAGCAGACCCGGGACGGCGCTCGGCGGGATGGGGACATCTGCCACGACCACCAGATCGGTGACGACGGAGCGCAGACGGGACGCGACGGCGGCCGAGTCGTCTCGTGAGGGATCAACGGCGACGAACGAGATCGACGACGGGTGGAGCGGCGTCATGTAGTCGGCTCAGCGGTCGGGCGAAGGGAATGGCTCTCCCATCGCCCGTCGAGCGAGACGACGCCCCCGAACGTCTCGTGGGGCATTCCCGGGTCGACGTCGACGCGAAGCACGTTCTGGCGGAAGTCGAACGGGTGGATCACATGGTGGTCGTATGCCGACACAGAGATGTCGTACGAGCCGGGGAGCAGCAGGAAGCGGTCGACGGCGAGGTCGAGGTGACCGGAACCCTCCAGCTGCCCGAAGTCGATGCCTGCTTCTCTCGTGTTGGGGCCGGTGACGAGAACTCCTTCGAGGGTGTGGATCGCCACCCCGAAGACGGGGCGGTGAATCGGTTCCTCGGCTCGGTAATGGAGGCGGAGGGTCATGCGTTGGCCTGTGGTGAGGCGGCTCGTGGGCTCGCCGCGGGAGTCGAGGACCTCGACCCGCTCGACGCGGAGTTCCCCCGAGCCCCAGCGTGCTGAGCCGTCGCCGCTGTCCTCGACCCGGTCGGTCTGGACCTCGGCGATGTACCGATCGATGACGTCACCGGCGTCGCCGACCATTCGTAGTTTCCCGTGCTCGAGCCACGCGACCTTGTCGCACATGTTGCGCATCGCCCCGAGCCCATGGCTGACCACGACGATCGTCTTGTTCTGGGTGCGCAGGTCGGCGAACTTCTCGTTGCACTTGCGCTGGAACTCCTCGTCGCCGACGGCGAGCACCTCGTCGACGAGGAGCACATCTGGTTCGACGTTGATCGCAACGGAGAAACCGAGACGCACGTACATGCCGGACGAGTAGTTCTTGACCGGGGTGTCGATGAAGCGTTCGAGGCCGGCGAACTCGACGATCTCGTCGTACTTGCGGTTGATGTCCTTGTTGGGGATGCCGAGGATCGCACCGTTGAGGAAGATGTTCTCCTTGCCCGACAGTTCCGGATGGAAGCCGGCGCCGAGTTCGAGCAGCGCAGAGATCTTCCCCTCCACGTTGATCCGACCGGCATCAGGGCGAAGGATCCGAGCCATGCACTTGAGGAGCGTGCTCTTGCCCGAGCCGTTGTGGCCGATGAAGCCGAACGTACTGCCCGCTTCGATATCGAGGGACACGGAGTCGAGGGCGAGGAACTCCTCGTAGCGAGCCCTTCGACCACGCATGACCGTGGCCTTCAGGGTCTGATTCTTGTCGTGGTACAAGCGGAAGGTCTTGGTGACGTCGTCGACCGAGATGGCAGTGGTCACTACAGCTCCTCTGCCAGTCGGCCGTCGAATCGGCGGAAAAGCAGGATGCCGACGAGGAGGAGCGCAAAGGACCAGGCGCTCACGTACAGCACCTGCGTCCAGTCCGGGAAGCGCAGGTCGTACATGAGTGCCCTGAAGATCTCGACGAAGCCGGTCATGGGGTTGAGCTCGTAGATCGCGCGCAGAGGGATGTCATAGCCGCGAACTTCCCAGTTCACCGGAACGGTGGTGATCGGGTAGACGATCGGGGTGGCGTAGAACCAGATCTGAAGGAAGATCCCGACGAGGTACTGCATGTCACGGAAGTAGACGTTCAGCACCGACACCATGAGGCCGATGCCGATGCTGAAGACCGTCAGGAGAGCCATGATCAACAGCACCAGCGGAAGCCAGGGCAGCACCATGTTGCCGAGGATGAGCAGGAAGACGGCCAGCACCGCGATCTCGATCAGGAAGGTCGTATCGAGGGCGAACACGGTGGAGTACACGAGGATCTGGCGCGGGAAGTACACCTTCTTGATGATCCCGGCGTTTCCGAGCAGCGCCATCATCGAACCGTTGAGGCTGCCGGCGAGGAAGTTCCACGCCAACAGGCCGCAGAGCAGGAACGCGGGAAGCTCTTGAGTCCGGAGGGGTCGCCGGTCGGGATGGGGACCTTGAGCAGCACCCCGAACACCAGAGAGAAGATGGCCATCGTGGCCAAGGGGTTGAGCAGCGACCAGGTCCAGCCGAGCATCGATCGCTTGTACTTGCCGCGGAGCTCCCGGAGCGTGAGGTTGACGACGAGATCCCGGGACTCGGAAGCGTCGGTCAGGAGGGACATGAACTGGGGGGCCTCCGAAGGCGATGATGACGAACGGTTAGCCTAGGTCGTACATGCGTGTCCTCACGGTCTCCGCCCACTACCCCCCGAACTTCGTGAGTGGCGGCACGCTCCAGCCCCAGCGGCTGAGCAGGGGACTTCGTGAGCGGGGCCACGACGTCTCGGTGTTCGCCGGCTGGCTCGGTGAGCGTGCCGCCGCTCGACGAGTGGGACGAGCAGGACGAAACGGGCCTGCCGGTGCACTGGATCGTCAGTCAGCCGTGGATCGGTTGGGCCGACGAGCGGAACTGGTTGAACCCGGCCGTCGCCGAGCGCTTTCGTCAGCACGTCGCCGCGCTGCGGCCCGACGTCGTGCACTTCCACTCGATCCAGTCCCTCGGTGCCGACATGCTCCCTGTCGCCAAAGCGCTCGGCGCGCGTGTCGTGGTGACGATGCACGACTTCTGGTGGTTGTGTGCCCGGCAGTTCCTGGTCGATCCGGCTTACCGTCCCTGTTCGATCGTCGTCGACGCAGGCGTCTGCGGATGCGAGGTTGACCCGGTCTGGCGGCACCGCCGAGGTGACGTTCTCCGGGCGCTGCTGGCGCAGCGCGGACCTCGTGCTCGCGCCCTCTGAGAGCGCTGCGGCGGTGCTGGCTGCCAACGGCATCGACGGTGGTCGCCTGCAGATCGACGAGAACGGACTGCCGGAGGAGCTGCTCGATCGTCTGGTGGCGGAGCATCGGTGGTCCGAACGATCCTCCTCGGGCCGGTGACGTCCGGTTCCTCTACGCAGGGGGGTCGAACGAGATGAAGGGCGTCGCCGTCCTGCTCGATGCCGTCGACATGCTCGAAGGGGCGGAAGGGCTGGACCCTGACGGCGATCGGGATCGACGAGTACCTCGAGAGCGTCCGGACGGAGCCTCAGGGGATCGCCGATCGTGGCCCGCCCGCCGTTTGCCCCGGACGAGCTTTCCGCCGGTCCTCGACGCACACGACGTCCTCGTGCTGCCGTCGGTCATGCGCGAGACGTACTCGCTGCTGACGAGGGAGGCGCTCAGCGCCGGTCTTCCCGTCGTGTGCACCGACACGCTCGGCCCGGAGGAGGTGGTCACGCACCTCGGGAACGGCCTCGTCATCCCCGCCGCTGATCCGGGTGCCCTCTCCGCTGCGCTCGATGATGCTCCTCGATGAGCCCGATTTGCTCGCTCGCCTCCGGCTCGGCGCCTCGACTCCGCTCGCCGTCCGGCCGCTGTCCGACCAGATCGATGGCCTCGAGCACCTGCTCTCCCCCCGAGCAGGCCTTCGGCCTCGGGCGGCCCCGAGCCGTCGGCGGTGGGTCACGTCGTGTTCGCGTGTGGGATCGAGGGCGCACCATTGCGCTACCGGGCCCGGCTTCCGGCTGAGGCCCTCGACCTCCTCGGGGTGACCTCCGAAGTGTTCCACTACCGCGACTCGGGGTTGGTCGCCGCGGCGACGCGGGCGGACGTCGTCGTGATGTACCGCGTCCCGGCGACGGCTCAGCTCCTCGAACTGATCGGCACTCTTCGTGCCGGCGGCACCCCCGTCGTCTTCGACGTCGACGACCTCATCTTCGATCCCGACCTCGCCGACGAGATCCCGGCGCTGCGCCTCCTGCCGCCCGACGAGGCCGACCTGTGGATGCAGGGGGTGCGTCGCTACCGCACGACGCTCGAGGCGGTCGACGCGTTCATCGGCAGCACCCCCATGCTGGTCGAGCATGCGGCCGAGGTGACCGGTCTCCCCGCCTACCGGTTCGACAACGGCGTCGGGCTGGTCCTCGGGAGGCTCAGTGATCAGGCGCGAGGCGCGCCGCGCACGCCCGGGCCCGCTACGGTTCGGCTACTTCAGCGGCACCACCACCCACGACGAGGACTGGCACTTCGTCGAGCCTGCGGTCGTGGCGTGTCTCGACGCCCATCCCGAGGTCGAGCTCTGGCTCGGAGGGCACCTCCCCGACAGTCCGGCGCTGGTGCCGTTCGGCGCACGGGTGCGCCGTCTGCCCTTCGTCCACTGGACCGAGCTGCCAGCGCTCCTGCGCGACGTCGACGTCAACCTCGCTCCGCTCGCCCCGGGCAGCCGTTTCAACGAGGCGAAGAGTGCCATCAAGTGGCTCGAGGCCGCTCTCTGCGCCACCGTCACCGTGGCCACACCCACTGGCCCGTTTCGCGAAGCCATCGAGGCCGACGGAGCCGGGATCCTCGCCTCAGGGATACCTGAATGGGAACGAGCCCTCGACGACGCTCGTGACCAACGAGGGAGAGCGTCATCGTCTTGGCGAACGGGCTCGTCGTCGGGCCCTGCTCGAGTGGTCACCGTGGCGTCAGGCCGATCGCTACCTCGAGATCCTCGAGGCGATCCAGTGATGCCGGCCCGGCGTACGAGCGCGTGCTCGAGTTGGGAGGACGCGGTCACCGACGAGCCGTGGATGGCCACGGCACTGGAACCGTACGCGGACGAGACACGAAGCAAGCGGCGCGGAGATCTTCCGCTTCGAGTGTCCCATGACCGCGGTGCTGCTGGCGTCGATCCGACGTGACGGATTGGTGGTCACCGCTCGGCGCGGGCGGTGCGGTTGGTGCGCCGCCGCGTCAGTGGCAGCGCGTGACGCCTGGCGCTGCCTTCGACTCCCGACTGCCATCGGCACGGCGCTTCAGCCGGTGCGACCCAGCAGGGCAGCTGAGTGCGGCTCGAAGCGCGACGGGTGCGGTTGGCGACGATGGTCATGGGTCGGGCCATTCGCGCCTGGAGCCGCTGGACCTCGTCGAGCTGCTCGCGGAGCATCGTCGAGCTCGCCGTTGGCTCGGGCGAGCTGACTCTCCAAGCGGTCCGTCTGCATGTGGGTCTGGGCCAGTTCGTACACGAGCCCATCGAGCGCGGGGACTGGTGTCCTGGCGAGACACCTCGGTGGTGTTGGCCGCGATGAGCGCAGCGACCAGCGCGGTCGGGAACGGTTCGGCGGTCGTGCGGGCTCCGGCCCCCCGGCGTCACGGCGTGCCGGTGGTCCTGGCCGACGACGATCTGGCGGTAGAACGGTCCGATGTCCGAGCGGTCGGCGAGTGCGTTGTTGTACAGCATGTCGTAGCCACCGACGAGTGGCCCGAGCGCCGGGCGTGACTCGAGCTGGAATCGCAGGAGCATGAATGTCAGCCAGTCCCAGAGGTTCCCGTTTCCGAGAGTGGTGACCGTGGCCCCGCTCTCGACCAGCGCGTCGACCGTCGAAGGAATCGAGGGAAGCCCGTTGACGAGGTGCTCCTCGAGCTGGGGTTGCGGCGCTGCCCAGTGTCAACTGGGCGTACCGGCGCACGAGCTCCTCGACGCCGGTCGTGCCATGGGTGTCGAACGGGGCGGCCACGATGATCAGGTCACGTGAGACCCGCTGCAGCTCGCTGAGGAACGTCGGACGCTGGGCGCTCGGGATGTGCTCGAGGACGTCGCTCGTGCACCACCGCGTCGAACGTGTCATCGGCGAACGGCAGGCTGGTGCCGTCTCCGTGGACCGGCACTGCACCGGCCAGCCGGTCGGACGCGGGTTCGATGTCGAGACCGATCGACGTCGAGGTCGGGGTCGAACGCCTGAAGATGGCCGGCGCAGTCGCCGACGTCGAGGACTCGGTGTCGGCCGGGGCCGAGATTGGCACGTAAGGCGCGGACGATCCCTCCGTAGCGGGCATAGCGGTCGAACGAGGTCCAGGTGACGGCGGGGAACTCGAGGCCGGCATGCGGGTTGGGTTGGGGTTGAGGGACGGACACGGATCACCGTTGTTCTCTCGGGGAGCGTCGCTCTCAGACTGGCGGCGACATGCTCTGGTGGGCTCCGAGGTGCACGATAGGGTGCCTCGATGGCTGGTGGCACGATGGCGGACGTTCGGGCCGACCCCGCTTCCCGAGCGATCGCCCCTTTCGTCGACCCGCCGCCGCTCGTTGGTCGGCAGCGCACCGTTCACTTGGTCGTTCTGGGGGTAATCCTCCTTCTTGGCGTCCTCAAGGGCGGCTACTGGGTCGTCACCACCCAGGTGTGGAGTCCCGTCGACGAGGTCCAGCACTACGGCTACGTCGAGTCGCTGGCCCGCGGCGACGGTATCCCGACCGTCGGCGTCGATCTCCTCTCCGATGAGGCGATGTACTCGGTCAAGTCCTCGCCCACCAGCGGGTATCTCGTCGATCCGTACCAGGGGAACAACGACGATCCCAACTGGGGCGCCACCCGACACCAGTACGAGGGCATCCACGGCCCCACGTACTACGTCCTGATGACCCCGTTCTACTGGTTGGGTCGACCGTGGGGGGTCACGGGATCGCTCATGGCCATCCGTATGGGGACCGTGCTCGTGGCGCTGGCCGCAGTGCCCCTCACCTGGGCCCTGGCCCGGCGCCTGTTCCCCGACAGGGCTGCCGTCTGGCTTCTCGGCCCCGCGCTCCTCGTCGTCTGGAACGGGCTGAACTTCGGCACGGTCACCAACGACGCCCTGGTCCTTCCGCTCGCCGCCGCATCAGGTCTCCAGGCCCTTCGCGCCCTGGCTCGACCGGAGCGGTGGGTGCAGGCCGCGCTGGCCGGGGCCTTGGTGAGCCTGACGATGGTGACCAAGTCGACGTCGCTCGTCCTCTTCTCACTCGTCGCACTCCTCGTCCTTTGGTGGTTCGTGGTGTCGCGCCCACCGTTGCGCCACGTGATGCGGGTGGCAGTGGCCTTCGTCGCCGGTGGGCATCGTGGTCGCTGCACCGTGGTTCGCGTGGAACTTCTGGTCCTATCGCTCTCCCAGCGCGTCCGGCGTCGTCGGGGAGCTCACCGGAGATCTCCTTCCACCGGGCGAGCTCTCCATCGCCGGCGTCCAAGCCCACCTGCTGCACCGCTCGGATGACGGGTCTTTGGCAGAGCCAACTCCTGCTCGACGGGGAATACCGCAAGTTCTGGGAGGCCATCGCCGTGATCGTCCCCGTCGTCGGGGTGGTGGTCGCCGCAGCTTCGTCGGCGGTTCTCCGAGGCCACGGCGATCGCGTGGTGCGGCAGCGCGCTGTTGTTGGCCTTCGTCTCGATGGAGATTCTGGTCTTCGTGCTCTTCAGCGGCACCGGTGGACCCGTCGGCCGACATCTGTACGCAGCCCTACCTTTTGCCGCAGTGGGCATCGGGGCATCGCTCGTGCAGGTCTTCGGCCGCCGGTGGGCGCCGACCGCCCTCGCGGTCCTTGTCCTGGTCGGGCTGTCCTACGAACGCGACATGAGCCAGCAGCTACCTCGGTGCTGCCTATCTCGGGACGGCGCTCGGCGGGGTCGAAGCCCCGGCGGCCAGTCAGCTCTGGGCGGACACCGCCTATCCAGACGGCACCATCCAGGGCGTGTCGCCGTGTCCCATGACGGCGATCGGGGTGCACTTCTTCACGACCGAGCCGCCGAGCGAGCTCACGATCCGCTCCAGCGGGGGGAGCAGGTTGCCCCACAGGTCGGCAACGTCGCCGGCACGATCGTGTACCGCCTTCCCGTGCCTCGAGAAGGCGCGTTCTCGGTGGAGCTGAACGCCCCTTTCACCGCTTCTGTCGAGGACCGACTCGGGGACATGTCGATCCTCGGGATTCAGGGTGATCCTGTCGTTCGGCTGTTCTGTGCGAACCCCGATGCCGAGGACGTGGCCTTCGACCAGCAGTACGACGTCCAGCACCCGGACTTCGCTGACTGTCGGGATGCTGCGATTCGCGTTCGACGCCTTCCTGGTGATCGGCGGGTTCGCGCTCGCCGGTTCGATCATCTGGGGGGTGTCGGACTGGCACCGTTCCCGCGAAGTGACTCGACCCCGTCCTCAACGCGAGGAGCCGTCACTCCAGACGGATTCAGCGCGCGAGCGATCGATCGTCGTTCGCTCTGTTCACACCCCGCCGAAGGTGTCGAGCAGCCGGCGAGCGGCGACGGTGGGGGTGAGCCGTCCGGCGGCGACCTCGGCCTCGACTCCGGGGCAGGAGCGCGACGACCGACGGGTCGGCCCGGAACCGGTCGAGAAGGGTGTCGCCGATCTCGCTCCACAGCCACGCCGTCGCCTGGCGGGCCCGGGCCTCGTCGAGCTCGCCCGAGGCCCGCGACCGGCGTCGGTGAAGCGCTCGATGGCCGTCCCACACCTCGGGGACGCCTGCTCCGTCGAGTGCCGAGCAGGCCAGCACCTCGGTCGCCCACGCTGTGCCACTTCGGGCGCAGGAGGTGCACCGCGGCGGCGTAGTCGGCCCGGGTGCGCCCGGCCGCGGGGGCCAGGTCGCCGTCGGCCTTGTTGACCACCACGAGGTCGGCCAGCTCCATGATCCCGCGCTTGATGCCCTGGAGCTCGTCGCCGCCGCCGGGCGCCACGAGCAACATGAACAGGTCGACCATGTCGGCCACCGCCACCTCGGACTGGCCCACCCCGATGGTCTCGACGATCACGACGTCGAAGCCGAACGCCTCGCACAGCAGCATGGCCTCGCGGGTGCGACGGGCGACCCCGCCGAGCTGGCCGCGACCGGGGGAGGGGCGGATGAACGCCTCGGGCCGCCGTGAGAGCTCCTCCATGCGGGTCTTGTCGCCGAGGATCGACCCTCCGGTGCGTCGGCTCGACGGGTCGACGGCCAGCACTGCCACCTGATGGGCGTCGTCGATCAGGTGGGTGCCGAGAGCTTCGATGAACGTGGACTTCCCGACGCCCGGCGGGCCGGAGATACCCAGGCGCACCGCCCGACCCGTCGCGGGCAGCAGCTCCTCCAGGACGGCGTCGGCGATCTCCCGGTGATCGCCTCGCGTGGACTCGGCGAAGGTGATGGCCCGGGCCAGTGAGCGGCGATCGCCGTCCCGGATCCCCTCGACCAGCGACGCGGCCGCCTCCGTCCCGTCGGTCACGAGGACCATCCGGTCGGGCGCTCAGGCCGCAGAGCGTCGCTCACCGAGCAGGGCCAGCACCTTGCGCGCCGCCGTGGGGATGTTGGTCCCGGGTCCGAAGATGGCGGCGACGCCGGCGTCGGTGAGCATCTCGTAGTCCTGGGGCGGGATGACGCCGCCGCACACGACGAGGGTGTCGCCGGCACCGGCCTTGCGCAGCTCCTCGATCAGCTGGGGAACCAGCGTCTTGTGGCCGGCGGCCTGGCTCGAGATGCCCACGACGTGCACGTCCTGCTCGACGGCGTCGCGGGCGGCTTCTGCCGGGGTCTGGAACAACGGCCCCATGTCGACGTCGAACCCGAGGTCGGCGAAGGCGGTGGCGATCACCTTGGCCCCCCGGTCGTGGCCGTCCTGGCCCATCTTGGCCACCAGCATCCGGGGTCGTCGGCCCTCGGCCTCGGCGAAGGCCTCGATCTCGTGCTGGAGCTCGGCGAAGTCGTCGTCGCCCTCGTAGGCGTGGCCGTACACGCCGGCAATGGTACGGACCTCGGCCTTGTGGCGGCCGAACACGGTCTCCATCGCATCGGAGATCTCGCCGAGGGTGGCTCGGGCGCGAGCGGCCTCGATGGCCAGCGCCAGCACGTTCCCGCCGTCGCGAGCGCCTGTCGGTGAGCGCGTCGAGGGCGGCCCGGCAGGCGTCGGCGTCGCGGTTCGCCCGCAACGCCTCGAGCTTGGCGATCTGGCTCTCGCGGACCGAGGTGTTGTCGATGTCGAGCACGTCGACCATCTCCACGTGCTCGGGCACGTACTTGTTGACGCCGACGACCACGTCCTCGCCGCGGTCGATGCGGGCCTGCGTGCGGGCGGCGGACTCCTCGATGCGCAGCTTGGGCATGCCGGACTCGACGGCCTTGGTCATGCCGCCGAGCTCCTCGACCTCCTCGATGAGCGACCAGGCCGCGTCGACGAGCTCCTGGGTGAGGGCCTCGACGTAGTAGCTGCCGCCGAGCGGGTCGACGGTGCGGGTCACGCCGGTCTCGTCGGCGATGATGAGCTGGGTGTTGCGGGCGATGCGGGCCGAGAAGTCGGTGGGGAGCCCGAGCGCCTCGTCGAAGGCGTTGGTGTGCAGGCTCTGCGTGCCACCGAGCACGGCGGCCATCGCCTCGATGGTCGTGCGCACGACGTTGTTGTACGGGTCCTGCTCGGTGAGCGAGACACCCGAGGTCTGGCAGTGGGTGCGCAGCATCAGCGACTGCGGCTTCTTCGGTTCGAACTCCGACATGACGCGGTGCCACAGCACGCGAGCGGCGCGGAGCTTGGCCACCTCCATGAAGAAGTCCATCCCGATGGCGAAGAAGAACGAGAGGCGTCCGGCGAAGGCATCGACGTCGAGGCCCTTGGCCAGCGCGGCGCGGACGTACTCCTTGCCGTCGGCGATCGTGAAGGCCAGCTCCTGCACCGCCGTGGCCCCGGCCTCCTGCATGTGGTAGCCGGAGATCGAGATCGAGTTGAACTTCGGCATCTCGGTGGCCGTGAACTCGATGATGTCGGCCACGATCCGCATGCTCGGCTCGGGCGGGTAGATGTAGGTGTTGCGGACCATGAACTCCTTGAGGATGTCGTTCTGGATCGTGCCCGCCAGCACCGATCGGTCGACGCCCTGCTCCTCGCCGGCCACCACGAACATGGCCAGCACGGGGATGACCGCCCCGTTCATGGTCATGGACACGCTCATCTGGTCGAGCGGGATCTCGTCGAACAGCACCTTCATGTCCTCGACCGAGTCGATCGCCACGCCGGCCTTGCCGACGTCGCCGACGACGCGGGGATGGTCGGAGTCGTACCCGCGGTGGGTGGCCAGGTCGAAGGCCACCGACAGGCCCTTCTGGCCGGCGGCCAGGTTGCGTCGGTAGAAGGCGTTGGACTCCTCGGCGGTGGAGAACCCGGCGTACTGGCGCACCGTCCACGGTCGACCCGTGTACATCGTGGCCCGCACGCCACGCGTGAAGGGGGCGAAGCCCGGGAGGGTGTCGTTGCTCAGGTCCTCGACGTCGGCCGCCGTGTAGAGCGGCTTGACGTCGATGCCCTCCGGCGTGGTCGTGACGAGGGTCGCGGGGTCGGCCCCCTTCAGGTCCTTGCTGGCCGCCGCCGACCAGTCGTCGACGGATGGCGGGTTCACGGGGGTGCGGTCACTGGAGGTCACGTCGGTGCAGCCTAAGCACGGCCACGCGCGGTGTCATGCTGAGAGCATGGCGGTGGCCCCGAGGTGAGCGCGATGCGCCCGGCGCTGGCCTACGAAGGGGTGCGGGTCACCGCGCCCGACGGCACCGAGTTGCTGCACGGCATCGACCTCGGGATCGCGTCGGGCCGCCTGACGGTGCTCGCCGGTGCGTCCGGCTCGGGGAAGTCGACGCTGCTGCGGCTGGCCAACCGGCTGGAGGTCCCCTCGGCCGGGCGGGTCCTGATCGACGGCGTGGACGCCGCCACGTTCGACGTGCTGGCCCTGCGCCGGCGGGTGGGCATGGTCTTCCAGACGCCGACGCCCTTCGCCGGGACCGTGCGCGACAACCTGGCCGTGGCCGCGGCCGTCGAGGATCGGCGTCCGCTCGATGGCGCGCTGGTCAGGGTGGGACTCGATCCGGGGCTGCTCGATCGCAACGCCGACGATCTCTCCGGCGGGGAGGCCCAGCGGATGTGCCTCGCCCGCACCCTGCTGACCGGGCCGGAGATCGTCCTCATGGACGAGGTCACCTCGTCGCTGGACCCGGCGTCGAGGCGAGCCGTCGAGGACCTGGCCCGCTCGCTGGTCGACGACGGGCTGACCGTGGTCTGGGTGACCCACGACCTGCGCCAGGCCGGTCGGATCGCCGACGACACCATCGTGCTGGTCGGCGGTCGCTGCGCCGACGACGCCGAACGGGCACGCTTCCTCGCCGATCCCGACGGTGACGTCGGCCCACCCCCGGAGGACCCATGAGCACCACCGCCATCGGCTACGCCGGCCTCACGGCATCGCTCGTGCTCGTCGCCGTCGCCGTCGCCATCTCCGTCTGGCAGCAACTGCGGCTGTCCCGGACGATCCTCTGGGCATCGGTACGCGCCGCCGCCCAGCTGCTGGCCGTGGGGGCGGCGCTGGCGCTGGTCCTCGACCCCGACGCCTCGCTCGTCTGGTCCTGGCTCTGGGTCGTCGCGATGGTGGGGTTCGCCGGAGTCACCGTGCGCCGCCGCGCGCCGGAGGTGCCGGGCATCCTCGGCCTCGCCGTGCTGGCCATGGCCGTCGTGGTCACCGTGAGCCTCAGCGTCATCTTCGGCTTCGGGATCTTCCCCGTCGAGGGTCGCACCATCATCCCGATGGCGGGGATGATGATCGGCAACTCGATGACGGCCAGCGTGCTCGTCGCTCGCCGGGTCGTGGGCGAGCTCTCCGACCAGCGCCACGAGGTCGAGGCTCGCCTGGCCCTCGGCCAGCCCTGGCCGGTGGCGTCACGCCCCTACGTGCGCTCCGCCCTGCGCACGGCGCTGATCCCCCAGATCGAGTCGACCAAGTCGGTCGGGCTGGTGTTCCTTCCCGGGGGCGATGACGGGCCTGATCCTGGCCGGCGTCGATGCCCGCGACGCCGTCCTGGTGCAGCTGGCGATCATGTACCTGATCCTGGGATCGGTGGCCACCAGCGTGGCCGTCATCGGGTTGGGCCTGACCCGCCGCCTGTTCACGCCCGACCACCGGCTCCGCCCGCTCGTTCGTCCGGTCACCTGACCGTCGGGGTCGCAGGAGGTCGCCACTAGCCTCTCGGCCATGGCCAAGCGCTTCGTGATCATCGGTGGTGGGCCGGCGGGGAACACCGCTGCCACCCATGCCGCCCGCCTCGGCGCCGAGGTGACCATGATCGAGCGCGACGTCGTCGGCGGTGCCGCCCACCTGTGGGACTGCATCCCGTCGAAGGCCATGATCGCCACCGGCGGCACCCTCGCCCGGATGGGGAAGGCCAAGGGCATGGGCCTCCAGGACGTCGGGGCGCTGCTCGACTTCGACGCCCTGGCCGAGCGCATCCGCAGCATCGAGCAGCGCCTCGAGCGCTCCACGACCGAGCTGCTCGAGAGCCAGGGCGTGCGCCTGCTCCAGGGCACGGGGCGCCTCGTCGGCCCCAGCGCGGTCGTCGCCGACACGGCCGAGGGCCCGGTCGAGATCGAGGCCGACGTCGTCGTGCTGTCCACCGGCAGCCGGCCCCGGATCCCGGACTGGGCCGCCCCCGACGGCGAGCCGCATCCTGACGACCCGCGACGCCTACCCGCCGCCCGAGCTGCCCGAGCACCTCGTGGTCATCGGGTCCGGTGTCACCGGCGTCGAGTTCGTCCACATGTTCGCCTCGTTCGGCTGCGAGGTCACGCTCATCGTGAGCCGCCAGCAGGTCCTCCCCCAGAAGGACCCCGAGGTCGCCGCGGCGCTCGAGGACGACTTCCTCGAGCGGGGTGTGCGCCTCTACAAGGGAGCACGCGCCACGGCCGATCGACCTCGTCGACGGGCGGCGTCAACGTGGTGTGCGACGACGGTCGACAGGCCAGGGGCAGCCACGCGCTGCTGGCCATCGGCTCGGTCCCCAACTCCGAGAGCCTCGGTCTCGACGCCGCCGGGGTCGAGCAGCGACGACGGCTACGTCGTCGTCGACCACAACTGCCTGTCGACGACCCCGGACATCTACGCCGCCGGCGACCTGTCCGGGAAGCTCCCGCTGTCCTCGGTGGCGTCGATGCAGGGTCGCAAGATCGCCGAGCACGCCATGGGCCTCCACGTCGGCGCCGCACCGCCACCTCGACTACGACAAGGCGGCGTCGGCCATCTTCACCGTGCCCGAGATCGCCGACGTCGGGCTGGCCGAGGCCGACGCCTTCGCCGAGGGCCGCAAGATCCGCGTGACGAAGGTGCCGTTCTCGGCCAACGCCAAGGCCCTCATCGAGAACGACGCTCGCGGCTTCGTGAAGATCATCTCCGACCCGGCCACCGGCGTGATCCTCGGTGGCTCGATCGTGGGCCGTCGCGCCGCCGAGCTCATCTCCGTGATCGCGCTCGCGGTGACCGCGGGCCTGCGGGTGCACGACATCGACGAGAGCCTGCTCGTGCACCCGACCCTCTCCGAGGCGCTCTCCGACGCCGCCGAGTGAGACGATCGACGCCGATGCCCTCCGACACCCACGACCAGCCGTCCGAGCCGGCGAAGTCCGCCGCGACCGATCGTCCGCGCAAGGTGCCCGAGGCGAAGGACTTCCCGGCCACCGGTCCCAACAGCCTGGCCGCTCCCGGTCCCCGCTTCGGCGCGCGTGGCGTCGATCTGGCCATCGTCGTGACCCCGGCGCTCGTCGTGGCCGCGCTCTCGGTCACGGCCTCGCGCGACCAGGTCGAGATCGATGCCCCGTTCTGGCTGCCCTGGCTGGTGCTCGGCGTCGGCGTGGTCTACGAGTTCGCCCTCCTCGCCACCTGGGGCCGCACCGTGGGCAAGTGGATGTTCGGGCTGCGAGTCGCCCGCTACACCGACGGACAGCGACCCGACCCGGGTCAGGCGATGCTGCGTGCGCTGGTCCCGTGGGCACCGCTGGCCCTGCCGGTCCCGTTCGCCGCCGCCTTCGTGCTCGGGCTGTGGGCCACCGGCGCCGGCGGCGCGTTGCACCGAGGCGTGCCCGATCAGGCCGCCGGCACGCGTCGTCATCGCCACCCGCTGACGCCCCACCAGCGGCCGCGCCAGCGGCGAGGCGCCACTACTCGATGACGACGACGACGTCGCCGGAGCCGACCGAGTCGCCGGCGGCGACCTTGATCTCCTTGACCGTGCCGGCCTTGTCGGCGGTGATGTTGTTCTCCATCTTCATGGCCTCGAGCACGCACACGGTCTCGCCGGCCTCGACCTCCTGGCCGACCTCGACGAGCACCTTCACGATGGTGCCCTGCATCGGGACCGTGACGGCGCCCGAACCGGCCCCGGCGGCGCCGCCGGCTGCCACCGCTGCCGCGACGGGCCCGGGCCGCGACCGCGCGCCCGGCGCCGGCCGCCACGACCGCGCCGGCCTGGCTCTCCGGGACCAACATCTTCACGGCGAAGCGCTTGCCGTTGACCTCGACGTCGACGTCGCGCTGGACCTTGGCCTCGGCGTCGCCGTCGTCGGTGGCCGCGCCGGCGCGGCAGTCGACGCCGCTGAGGTCGAGCACGTCCTCGACCCACTTGGTGGAGTGCTCGGCGGCGGCGAAGTCGGGGTGCTCGAGGATGGCGATGTCGGCGGGGATCGTGGTGGCGATGCCCTCGATGCGGAACTCGCGCAGCGCCCGCAGCGTGCGGGCGATGGCCGTGGCGCGGTCCTCGCCCCAGCAGATGAGCTTGCCGACGAGGTTGTCGTAGTACTGGCTGACCTCGTCGCCGGACTCGTAGCCGCCGTCCCAGCGGGTGCCGAAGCCGGCCGGCGGGACGAGGGTGGTGATCGCGGCCGGGGGAGGGCAGGAACTTGCCGCCGGCCGGGTTCTCGGCGTTGATGCGGCACCTCGATGGCGTGGCCGCGACAGCTCGATGTCGTCCTGGGTGAACGACGAGCGGCTCGCCGGCGGCGACGCGGAGCTGCTCGGCGACGAGGTCGATGCCCGTGACCATCTCGGTGACGGGGTGCTCGACCTGGAGCCGCGTGTTCATCTCGAGGAAGAAGAACTCGCCGTCCTGGTAGAGGAACTCGACGGTGCCGGCGTTGCACGTAGCCGCAGGCCTTGGCGACCTTGACGGCGGCGTCGCCCATGGCCTGGCGGATGTCCGCCGGGAACGCCGGAGCGGGGCTCTCCTCGATGAGCTTCTGGTGGCGTCGCTGCGCCGAGCAGTCGCGCTCGGCGACCCAGACGCAGTTGCCGTGGGTGTCGGCGATGACCTGCATCTCGATGTGGCGGGGCCAGGTGAGGTAGCGCTCGACGTAGCACTCGTCGCGGCCGAAGCCCTTGAGCGCCTCGCGCTGGGCCGAGTCGAGGGCCTCCTCGGCATCGTCGGCGCTGGCCACGACGCGCATGCCCGCGACCGCCGCCGCCGTAGGCGGCCTTGATGGCGACCGGCCAGCCGAACTCCTCGCCGAAGGCCACGACCTCGGTGAAGTCGGTGAGGAACTCCGTCGTGCCCGGCACCCCGGCGACGCCGGCGGCCTGGGCGGCGATCCGGCTGGAGACCTTGTCGCCCATGACCTCGATGGCCTCGGGCGGGGGCCCGACGAAGGCCACGCCCCGCTCGGTGATGGCCCGGGCGAAGTCGGTGTTCTCGGAGAAGAAGCCGTAGCCGGGGTGCACGGCGTCGGCGCCGCTGCGCTCGATGACGTCGAGGATGGCCTCGGTGTTGAGGTAGCTCTCGGCGGCGGTCTGGCCGCCCAGGGCGTAGGCCTCGTCGGCGAGGCGGACGTGGAGGGCATCGCGGTCGAGGTCGGAGTACACGGCAACCGTGGCGATGCCCATCTCCTGGCAGGCACGGATGACGCGGACGGCGATCTCGCCGCGGTTGGCGATGAGGACCTTGTTGAGCACGCCATATGGTGGCAGATGTGAAGGGGTCCTCCGCCACATCCAGGCTCGTCGGCACTCGGTTCACCGAGGTGCGCTGGGTCGACGAGACCGGTTCGACCAACGCCGACCTGCTCGCCGCTGCCGCCGACGGTGCCCCTGAAGGGCTGGTGCTGGTCGCCGACCACCAGAGCGCCGGTCGGGGGCGACTCGACCGGAGGTGGGACGCGCCGGCGGGGTCGTCGCTGCTCGTCTCGGTCCTGCTGCGACCGTCCGTGGCCATCGACGACGCGTTCTCGGTGATGTCGGCGGCCGGTGTCGCCGCCGTCGACGCCTGTCACGACGTCGCCGGCGTCCGGCCCGGCCTGAAGTGGCCGAACGACCTCGTCGTGGTGGCCGGGGACCGCTATGCCGGCCGCAAGCTGGGCGGCATCCTCGCCGAGACCCGCGTCGGCGCCTCGGGGATCGAGGCCCTCGTGCTCGGCATGGGCCTCAACGTCGACTGGCCGCGCGGTGCTCCCGTCGGAGCTGGTCGACGTCGCCACCTCGCTCAACCACGTCGTCGGCCACACGGTCGACCGGGAGGACCTCCTGGTGGCCTGGCTCGTCCACCTCGACCGGCGGCTCGACGATCTCGCCGCGCCGGACGGTCGGGCCGTCGTCGGCGCGGCGGTCAGGGAGCGCTCGGCCACGATCGGCCGCGATGTCCGCGTCGAGCTGCCCGGAGGTGGCGAGGTCGTCGGGCGGGCGATCGACATCTCCGAAGCCGGGCGCCTCGTGGTGGCGCCCGACGGCGGCGGCGACGTCGTCGAGGTCACGGTGGGCGACATCGTCCACCTCCGCCACCGCGCCTGACCTCGCCACCCCTCTGCCGGTCGCGGACGGCGTGATCGCCGGGCGGGATCAGCGACGCCGGGTCGCCAGGTCCGCCGAGACGGCGTCGGCCAGGGCCCGTGCGGCGTCGGCCGTCAGCGCGCCGGTGGTGCGAAGGGCTCGGCCGTCGACGTGCGAGACCGGCGTGACCCCGCGGAGGCTCGACGTGAGGAAGACCTCGTCGGCCTCGTGCACGACCGACATCGGCAGGTCCGCCTCGGTCGCCACCCCTGCGTCGAGCAGGACCTGGCGGATCACCCCGGGGAGGCATCCCGAGGCCCGCGAAGGGGTGGTGAGCACGCCCCCCAGCGCGACGAACACGTTGGCGGTGATCCCCTCGCAGAGCCGCCCGGCGCCGTCGGCCAGGAGGGCCTCGTCGGCACCGAGGCCGGCCACGTGCTCCAGCATGACCACGTTCTCCCCGTAGCTGGTCGACTTCACACCGGCGAGGGCCGATCGCTCGTTGCGGACCCATGGCACGAGCACCACCCGCGCCGTCGCGGGGCGATCGCCGAGGGCGAGGCGCGGTCATGAGCAACGTGCCGTGCCGGGCCGTGCGCCCGGGGCCACCCGACCCGGGGCCTCCGGTCGAGGTGATCCGGAGTCGGGCCTCGCGGAGGCGGCAGGCCGTGAGGAGCTCGGCGGCCGCCGCGGCGATGCCCGCGTCGTCGAGCTCGACGGGCACGCCGATCCGCGCCGCGGACGATCGCAGCCGGGCGAGGTGCCGATCGAGGAACACCGGCCGGGCGTCGCTGACCCGGATCGTCTCGAACACGCCGTGCCCCACGGTCAGCCCCATGTCGAACGGGGTCCACGGCCACGTCGGCGCGCTCGACCAGCGCCCCGTCCAACCAGACCGGATCGGCCGTCACACCCGGGCCCCGACCGGTGCCGAGGCCAGGTCCAGCAGCCGCTGTGCCTTGAGCTCGGTCTCGGTCCACTCACCCGCAGGGGTCGAGTCCCAGGTGATCCCACCCCCGGTGCCGAAGCACAGCTGGTCGTCGTCCACGAAGAAGGTGCGGATGGCCACGTTCAGCCGTCCCCGACGGCGATCGGCATCGACCCAACCGACCGCTGCCGCAGTAGACGTCTCGGGGACACGCTTCGAGCCGGGCGATGTGATCGAGGGCGGCCAGCTTCGGTGCTCCCGTCACCGACCCCGGCGGGAAGGTCGCACCGAGCAGCTCGGGCCAGCCGACGTCGGGGCGGAGGCGTCCCTCCACCGTGCTCACGAGGTGCACGAGGCCCGGGTGGGCCTCCGTGGTCGAGGAGGTGGGGGACGTGGATCGAACCGGGTCGGCACACCCGCCCGAGGTCGTTGCGGACCAGGTCCACGATCATGACGTTCTCGGCGGCGTCCTTGGCCAGGAGATCGGAGGGGGTGGGCGCGGTGCCCTTGATCGGGGAGGAACGGACGCGTGCGCCGTCGCGTTCGAGGAAGAGCTCGGGGGACGCCGAGGCCAACCGCACCCCGTGGCGGGGGAGCTCCACGACCGCGGCGTAGGGCGCCGGGTGCGACCGCGCCAAGGCCGCGCCCAGCGCCACCATCGAGGCGTCCGGGGGGATCGGCGCGCTGAGCCGCCTCGTCAGGTTGACCTGGTAGACGTCCCCGCGGGCGATCGAGCCACGGACGTCCTCGACGGCCGCGGCGAAGCCGGCCTCGTCGATCGAGCTGCGCCAGGCCGACCGGTCCGGCCCGCGCCACGGTCCGTCCGTCCGCGAGCCGGGGCGCAGGGGGCGGAGGTCTGCGAACCGGGCCAGGACCGGCGGCCGGTCGAACGGCGCGACGACGGTCCACCATCCCTCGCCGTCGAGAGCGGCGAGGTCGTCGGTCACGTCGAGCAGGCCCGTCGCCACCATCCCGTCGACGATCGCCACGTCACCGGGACTGCCGGCCGCGGTCGGCCGTGCGCGGCGATCGGTCACCTCCGCAGCGTAGGCAGGCCACGGCGTGGCGGCACCCCGGGGCTCGGGGTACCGCCGGGATCCGGAGCCGCCGAGTATCCTCGCCCGGTGCGTCGCCCCCATCGCACGTGGCCGCAACGCCTGTTGCTCACGTTCAACTCCCTCCTCGTCATCGTCTGCCTGGTCGCCGCGAGCGGCCTCACGTGGGCCTACAGCCAGGCCAGCGAGCTCCCTCGCCTCGACCTCGGCCGGGCGCTGTCGGAGCCGGTCAGCGGGGGTGAGCCCCAGAACGTGCTGCTCGTGGGGATCGACGACGGGGTCGGGCTCGACGCCGGTGACCCGGTCCTGCGTGGACGCGACGAGTCCCTCAACACCGACACGATCATGATCCTGCGCGTCGACCCGACGACGAAGCAGGCCTCGATCCTCTCCATCCCTCGTGACCTCTACCTCCCCCTCGCCGGCGGAGGGACGAACCGCATCAACGCCGCGCTGGCCCTCGGGGGGCCGGAGCGACTGATCGAGACGATCAGGACCAACTTCGACATCCCGATCAACCACTACGCCACCGTCGACTTCGCCGGGTTCCGCTCGCTCGTCGACGCCGTCGACGGCGTCCCGATCTACTTCCCGTGGGAAGCGCGCGACGAGAACACCGGCTTGTTCCAGTACGACCCCGGGTGCGTCACCCTCGACTCGGAGCAGGCCCTGGCCTTCGCCCGCTCGCGGCACTTCGAGATCAAGGTCGACGGGAAGTGGCGGCCGGACCCCACCGGCGACTTCGGCCGCATCAAGCGCCAGCAGCTGTTCATCGAGGCGGCGCTGCAGAAGGCGGTGGCCAAGGGCGTGCGCAACCCCTTCGTCCTGCGCGACCTGGTCGGGGTGGCCCAACAGAACGTCACGCTGGACAGCGAGTACACGATCCAGGACATCGTGGACCTCGGCACGCAGTTCCGGGACTTCGACCCGGAGCAGCTCGACACCTACACGGTGCCCGGTCGGGCAACGCTGGTCGGGCCGATGAGCGTGGTCCTCATGAACGAGGCCGAGGCCGAGCCGATCCTCGAGATCTTCAGGGGGAACCCACCGCCGGCGCCGGAACCCGGCGATGGTCCGACCGATCCCGCCGACACCGGTACCGTCGGGCCCGAGGCCACGACGACCACCACGACCTACGACCTACGTGCCCGAGGCCCCGCCCGGCACGTCGTGTGGCTGATCGTCCGGAAGGGAGAACCGCCGACATGGAACAGACCATCGCCGTCATCGGCTCGGGCTACGTGGGCCTGACCACCGGAGCGTGCTTCGCCAGCCTCGGTCACCGGGTCATCTGCGTCGACATCGACGCCGAGCGCATCGAGTCGCTTCGCGCCGGCCGGATCCCGATCTACGAACCAGGCCTCGAGGAGCTGGTGACCGAGGGCCTGCAGGCCGGGCGGCTCGAGTTCACCACGGACACGCCCGCGGCGGTCTCCGGGGCCCACTTCGCCTACCTGTGCGTGCCGACGCCCCAGAGCCTCGACGGCTCCGCCGACCTCAGCTACCTCGAGGCGGCCGCCACCCAGATCGCCCCGCACCTCCCGGCCGATGCCGTCGTCGTCAACAAGTCGACCGTACCGGTCGGGTCGACCCGGCGGGTCGAGCAGGCACTCGGACGCACCGACCTGTTCGTGGTCTCGAACCCCGAGTTCCTGCGAGAGGGCTCGGCGGTGCACGACTTCCTCAACCCGGACCGCGTCGTGATCGGCAGCGACGACCAGGGTGCCGCCATCCGGGTGGCGTCGCTCTACCTCGGCGTCCCGGCGCCTCTCATGGTCACCGATCCGGCGTCGGCCGAGACCATCAAGTACGCCTCCAACGCCTTCCTGGCCATGAAGCTGTCGTTCGTGAACGCGGTGGCCGCCCTGTGCGAGGCGGTCGGTGCCGATGCCGACGACGTCATGCTGGGGATGGGCTACGACACGCGGATCGGCAACCGCTTCCTGCGGCCCGGCCCGGGCTTCGGAGGGTCGTGCTTCCCGAAGGACACCCGGGCCCTGCGCTTCCTCGCTCGCGAGGCCGGCTACGACTTCGAGCTGCTCGACGCCGTGCTCGAGATCAACGACGCCCAGTTCGACCGGGTCATCGCGAAGATCGGCGAGGCGGCCGGCGGCCGGCTCGACGGGGTCGTGATCGGCGTGTGGGGGCTCACCTTCAAGGCCAACACCGACGATCGACGAGAGTCGCCGGCCGTCGAGATCGTCCGGCGGTTGATCGCCGCCGGAGCGAGCGTGCGGGGCTACGACCCGACCGTCACGGGCCCGCTGCCCGAGCTGCCGGGCGTGCACGTGTGCGACGACGCCTACGGCGCCGCCGAAGGGGCGGCGGTGCTGGCCGTGCTGACCGAGTGGGACGAGTTCAAGTGGGTCGACCTCGACAAGGTGGCCGACCAGATGGCCGAGCTCCAGATCGTCGACGCCCGGAACCTGCTCGATCGACGGGCCCTGCTGCGCCGGGGCTTCATCCACCGCGGCATCGGGCGGTAGTCGCGTGCCGAGGGTCGTCGTCACCGGCGGAGCCGGATTCCTGGGCTCCCACCTCTGTGAGGCGTTGCTGGCCCGTGGTGACCACGTCGTGGCCGTCGACAACCTCGTGACCGGGTCGGTGGCCAACGTCGAGCACCTCTTCGCCAACCCGGGCTTCACCTTCCTGCGCAGCGACGTCAGCTCGTTCATCGGCGTGGCCGGGCCCGTCGACGCCGTGCTCCACTTCGCCAGCCCGGCCTCGCCCGTGGACTACCTCGAGCTCCCCATCCAGACCCTCAAGGTGGGCAGCCTCGGAACGCACAACGCGCTGGGCCTGGCCCGGGCGAAGGGGGCGCGGTTCATGTTGGCCTCCACGAGCGAGGTGTACGGGGACCCCACCGTGCACCCCCAACCGGAGACCTACTGGGGCAACGTCAACCCCGTCGGTCCCCGAGGGGTCTACGACGAAGCCAAGCGGTTCGCCGAGGCCATCACCCTCGCCTACCACCGAACCCACGACCTCGAGGTGAGGATCGTGCGCATCTTCAACACCTACGGCCCCCGGATGAGGCCCAACGACGGTCGGGTCGTGTCGAACTTCCTCGTGCAGGCGTTGGCCGGCGAGCCCCTCACCGTCTACGGCGACGGCTCCCAGACCAGGAGCTTCTGCTACGTCGACGACGAGGTCCGTGGTCTCCTGGCGCTGCTCGACGGCGACCACACCGGTCCGGTCAACATCGGCAACGACGCGGAGTTCACGATGCTCGAGCTCGCCGAGCAGGTCCTCGCCGTGACCGGTTCGTCGTCGCCCATCGTGCATCGTCCCCTGCCGGTCGACGACCCGCGGCAGCGTCGACCGGACCTGACGCTCGCCCGGACCCTGCTCGGATGGGAGCCCGTCGTCGGGCTCGCCGACGGCCTGGCGCGCACGGCCGAGCACTTCCGCGCCGCCCTGGCGACCTGAGGTCGCTCAGATGGCGCGTGCCTCGGCCTCCGTGCGGTGGGCCAGGTACCAGTCGAGGGTGAGCTGGAGACCCTGCTCGAACGAGGTCGAGGCGACGAACCCGAAGCGCTCGCGGGCCCTGGTGCCGTCGACGCCTCGCCGAGGCTGCCCGTCGGGCTTGGTCGTGTCCCATCGGACCTCGCCCTCGTAGCCCACGAGGTCGACGATGATCCGCACGAGGTCGCGGATCGGGAGCTCCCGGTCCGCGCCGAGGTTGACCGGTTCCCCGTCGTCGTAGAACTCCGCGGCGCGCAGCACGCCCTCGGCGGCGTCGTCGACGAAGAGGAACTCCCGGCTGGCCGAGCCGGTGCCCCACACCTCCATGTAGGGCGCCTGCGACTCCTTGGCGTCGACGGCCTTCTTGATGAGCGCCGGGATCACGTGGGAGACGGCGGGATGGAACTTGTCGCGTGGTCCGTAGAGGTTGGTCGGCATCAGGTAGACCGCTCGCTGCCCGTACTGCGCCCGGTTGGACTGGAGCTGCACCAGCTGCGCCAGCTTGGCGATCCCGTACGGGGCGTTCGTCTCCTCCGGGTACCCCTGCCAGAGCGAGGACTCCTCGAACGGGACCGGTGTGAACTTGGGGTACGAGCAGATCGTGCCCACCATCACCGTCTTCGGGGTCTCGCGCTTGCGGGCCTCCTCGAGCACGTAGGTGCCCATCAAGAGGTTGTCCAGGTAGAGGTCCGCCGGTCGGGCCATGTTGGCCCCGATCCCGCCGACCCGGGCGGCCAGATGGATGACCAGGTCCGGGCGCACGTCGGCGAACATGGCTCGCACCGCATGGACGTCACGCAGGTCGTAGTCGTCGCTGGTCGGGGCCAGCACCGACCCCGGTCGACGCACGGAGAGACGGTCGAGGACGGCCCGACCCAGGAACCCGTTCCCGCCGGTGACCAGGACGGTGGTGGCGTTCCAGAAGGCCGGGTCCGACGGGAGGGGATCCGGTGTCGTCATCGGCGCCCACACTAGCCATCGCACCTCCGCCGCCCGTGGAGCGGTCGGCGCCGTGGGAGACTCGCCGGCCGTGGAACGACGACGTCGGGTGGCGGTCACCCTCGAGCAGTGCTGGCACGACGTGCCCGGCGGGACCGCGCAGGCCGCGCTCGAGTCGGTCCGGGCGGTCCTCGCCCACGGTCGGGTCGACCAGATCGGGGTCAGCGCCCGCCACCGGCACGACCCCGAGCCCGCGTGGACACCGCCCATCCCGGTGCGCCCCCTTCCGTTGCCCCGTCTGGCCCTCTACGAGAGCTGGCACCGGCTGCGTCGGCCCGAGGTGCAGCGAGCGACCGGCCCGGTCGACGTGATCCACGCCACCGGGATGGCCGTCCCCCCGCCGTCGTCGCCGCTCGTGGTCACCGTGCACGATCTCGCCTTCCTCGATGCGCCGGCGCACTTCACCAGGCGCGGCGTGTCGTTCTTCCATCGGGCCATCGACCTGGCCCGGCGCGACGCCACGTTGGTGATCGTGCCGTCGGCGGCCACGCTCGCCGCGTGCCGCGACCACGGGTTCTCGGCCGATCGGCTCCGCCACGTCCCCTGGGGCATCGATCCACGGCCGGCGAGTCCGGCGGAGGTGTCCGCGGCCCGGCGACGCCACGGGCTCGACGGCCCCTACGTCCTGTGGGCGGGCACGATCGAGCCCCGCAAGAACCTCCCGGCGCTGCTCGACGCCTTCGCCTCCCTGCCCGAGCGCGGCGCTCGTCTGGTGCTGGTCGGCCCGCAGGGGTGGAACACCGACCTCGACCACCGGCTGCGCCGCCTGGGCGATCGGGTCCGGTCCGTCGGCTTCGTGTCCCCCGAGGAGCTCCGCGCGCTCTACGCCGGCGCATCGGTCTTCTGCTTCCCGAGCCTCCAGGAGGGGTTCGGTCTGCCCGTCCTCGAAGCCATGGCCCAGGGCACCCCCGTCGTCACCTCGTGTGGGACCGCGACCGAGGAGGTCGTCGGTGACGCCGGGGTGCTCGTCGAACCGAGGGACGTGGCCGCCTTGGCAGAGGCCCTGGGAGGGCTGCTCGACGACCCGGTCGGCGCCGCCGAGCTCGGCCGGCGTGGTGCCCGTCGCGCCGTCAGCGACTTCTCCTGGGAGATCACCGCCTCGCGTCTCGAGGCCGTCTACGAGGAGGCCGCCCGATGACGGCACCGATCCGGGTCGGGGTCAACCTGCTCTGGTTGGTGCCCGGCGAGGTGGGAGGCAGCGAGGAGTACACGGTCGGGCTGTTGGCGGCCTTCGCGCGAGGCTGCCCCACCCGGCGTCGAGCTCACGTTGTTCGTCGACGACGACCTCGCCGCGGCCCATCCGGAGTTGGTGGCGGCGCACCAGGTCGTGCGCGCTCCCGTGTCGTGTCGTCGCCGGGCGGTGCGCGTGCTCCTCGAGTCGACCTGGCTGGCGGTCGCGTCCCGTCGGGCCCGACTCGACCTGATGCACCACGGCGGGGGCACCGTCCCCACGATCGCGCCGGTGCCGGCGGTCGTCACGCTCCACGACCTCCAGCCGCTGACCCGTCCGGAACGCTTCGGCTGGCTGAAGCGGACCTACCTCCGGCCGCGGTGCCGCGTTCGCTGCGCCGCGCCCGCCTCGTCGTCACGCTCACCGACTTCACCGGACAGGACGCGGTCGTGCGGTGTGCCGTGTCGTCGTCGCGGCTGCGCAAGGTCCCGTTCGGGGTGGAGCCCGCAGCCCCCGCCCCGCCGCCGGCGAGGATCGAGGCCGTCCGCCGACGCCACGGGCTCGAGGGTCGCCGTCTGATCCTCTACCCGGCCATCACCTACCCCCACAAGAACCACGAGACCCTCGTGCGGGCGCTGTCCGCGCTCGTCGCCGACCGGCCCGACCTCGTGTTGGTGCTCACCGGGGGGGTCGGGCCCGCGGAGGACCTGCTCTCCGCGTCGATCGACGCCTACGGCGTGCGTGACCACGTCGCGAGGTTGGGCCGTGTGCCCGCCGACGAGCTCGATGCGCTGTACCGCACGGCGGCGGTCCTCGCCTTCCCCTCGGACTACGAGGGCTTCGGTCTCCCCGTCCTGGAGGCGATGGCCCGGGAGTGCCCGGTCGTGGCGTCCACCGCCGGCGGCCTGCCCTCCGTCACCGGCGGGGCGGCTCTGCTCGTGCCTTCCTTCGATGCCCACGGGTGGGCGGTGGCGATCGCATCGGTCCTCGACGACCAGGGGCGGGCCCGCGCGCTCGTCGACGCGGGACGTCGTCGGGTGCTCGACTTCCCGTGGTCGGCCGCGGTCCGCGCCCTCGTCGAGGTCGTACCGGGATGCAGTGGCCGACGATGGTGCCCGAGGGGCCAGCCGATGAACCTGGTCGTGCTCTGCCCCCACTTCGAGCCCGACGTGGCCCCCACCGGGGAGGTCATGACCCGCATCGTGCACGAGCTGGTCGCCCGCGGGCACCGGGTGCAGATCGTCACGGCGCTGCCCTGGTACCAGCGCCACGCCATCGAGCCGGGCTGGGAGGGTCGCCTGATCCGGCGTGAACGTCGCAGCTGGGGGCGCCTCACCAGGGTGCACCCCTTCCCGACCGATCGTCGCAACGTCGCCGCCCGGGCCCTGGCCTTCGGTGGGTTCACGGCGCTGGCGACCGCGGTCGGGCTCGTCGCGCCGCGACCCGATGCGGTGCTGGCCATGGCCCCTCCGCTCACGCTCGGACCGGCGGGGTGGCTCGTGGCTCGCGCCCGAGGTGTGCCCTTCGTCTTCAACATCCAAGACGTCTTCCCCGACGTCGCCATCGAGTTGGGGCTGCTGGAGGGCGCGCAGGCCATCCGAGCGGCGTACTGGCTCGAGCGGGTGACCTACCGCCTCTCCGACGCCGTCACGGTGCTCTCCGACGACCTCGCCGACAACGTGCGGGCCAAGATCACCCGCGGGCGATGGGGGCGCCCGGACCCCGCACAGGCGGGCAAGGTCCGGGTCATCCCCAACTTCGTCGACACCGACTGGATCCGCCCCGGTCCCCGTGACAACGCCTACCGCCGCGAGCTCGGCGTCGGCGATGCTCCCGTGGTGATGTACGCCGGGAACGTCGGCTTCTCCCAGTCGCTCGACCTCGTCGTCGAGGCGGCGCGCCGGTTCCGCCTCGATCGTCCGGAGGTCCACTTCGTGATCAACGGAGGGGGGGCGCAGCGCCCCGACCTCGAGGCGGCGGCGATCGGCCTGGACAACCTCCACTTCGTCGACATGCAGCCCAAGGACCGGCTCCCCGAGGTCCTGGCGGCGGGCGACATCCACGTCGTGCCTCTCCGGCGCGGCCTGGCTCGCTCGAGCGTGCCGTCCAAGCTGTACTCGATCCTCGCTGCGGGTCGCCCCGTCGTGGCGAGCGTCGACGAGGGCACCGAGGTGCAACGCACGCTCGAGCAGGCTCGCGCCGGTATCGCCGTCGGGCCCGAGGACGTCGACGCGTTCACGGCGGCGCTGGGGCGCCTCCTCGACGACCCGGCGCAGCGGACGGAGATGGGGCGATCGGGCCGGCGCTTCGTCGAGGGTTGGGCGTCGCCGGCGGCGGTGGCCGCGTCGTACGAGTCGTTGTTCGCCGAGCTCGTCGATGCACCGAGGCGCGTGGGTGGGCGCCGCCGCGCCCGGTAGCCTCGTCGCCTTATGGGCAAAGCCTCCTCATCGAAGAAGGTCGCTCGGGCCGCACGTGCCGGAGGGCAGACCGGATCGGGACCGAAGCGCCAGCTGCTGTTCCCGTTGAGCATCCTGGTCATCGTGGTCGTCGGCGTGCTGGTGGTCGTCGTCGCCCGCAGCGCCAACCAGGAGGTCGCCGCCGAGTCACCGCAGGTGGGCGAGCACTGGCACGCGGCCTACGGCATCTACGTCTGTGACGCCTTCCTGCCCCCTCTCACCGACGTCGGCGCCGACACCACGGGGTTGCACACCCACGACGACGGCGTGGCCCACATCCACCCCTTCATCAGCGGGTCCGCCGGCCGCAACGCCACGATGGGCACCTTCGGCGAGACGGTCGGCCTGACCTTCAGCGGGTCCTCCTTCACCGTCAACGGCACGACCTACGACAACGGCTTCGACTGCAACGGTGAGCCGGCGGAGGTCAGCCTCCACGCCTGGCCGGCCGATGACCTCTCGGCCGAGGCGAAGGTGCTCACCAGCGGGTTCGGCTCGTACCGCTTCGATCAGGACCGTCTCGCGGTCACGCTGGCGGTGGTGCCCGCGGGCACCGAGGTCCCCCGACCGGAATCGGTCCCCGAGCTCGATCAGCTCAGCGACGTACCCGGGGCCGTCGACCCCACCGCCACCCCGTCGACCGTCGCGCCCGCCCCTTCCGCCGAGACCCCGACGACCTCGGCCGACCCAGCGAGCCAGTGAGAGCGGTCGTCCTCGTCGGTGGGTTCGGCACGCGCCTGCGACCGCTGACCCTCACCCGGCCCAAGCAGATGCTCCCGGTCGTGGACCGGCCGATGATCGAACGGGTGGTGGCATCGCTCGGTGCCCACGGCGTCACCGAAGCGGTCCTGAGCCTGGGCTACCGCCCCGACGCCTTCGTCGAGGCCTATCCCGACGGCCGCTGCGCCGGCGTCGAGCTGCACTACGCGGTGGAACCCGAGCCGCTCGACACCGCCGGGGCGGTCCGCTTCGCCGCCCGGTCGGCGGGCATCGACGAGACCTTCCTCGTCGTCAACGGTGACGTGTTGACCGATCTCGACGTGAGCGGCCTCTGGAAGTTCCACCAGGACCGCGACGGCGAGGGAACGATCGCCCTCACGCCCGTCGACGACCCGTCCCGATTCGGGGTCGTCCCGACGGACGAGGACGGTCGGGTCGAGGCCTTCGTCGAGAAGCCCCCGCCCGGAACCGCACCCACGAACTGGATCAACGCGGGCACCTACGTGCTCGAGCCGACCGTGATCGATCGGATCGACGACGGTCGCAAGGTGTCCATCGAGCGCGAGACCTTTCCGGCGATCGTCGCCGAGGGGCGACTCTTCGCCCTGCCCAGCGATGCCTACTGGGTCGACGCCGGCACGCCCGCCACGTACCTGCAGGCCCAGCTCGACCTGACCGACGGGCACCGCGGGCACGAGCCGGGGATCAGCGATGCCGCCCGGGTGGACGCCGAGGCCGTCGTCGAGCACTCGGTCGTGATGGAAGGGGCGGTGGTCTCGGCCGGGGCCCGGGTCCATGGCGCCGTGGTCCTGCCCGGGGCCCGGATCGACCGCGAGGCTCGCATCTCGGGATCGTTGGTGGGGTACGGAGCGCGGGTCGGCGAGGGCGCCGAGCTGCGCGACCTGACCGTGATCGGAGACGCCGCCGACGTCGCCCCCGGCACGGTCCTGGCCGGTGGTCGGGTCCCGGCCGAGACCTGAGCGACGGCCGTCAGCGGAAGAGGTCGTCGGCGGGCGATCGCACGATCTCGTCGTGCACGCTCCCGTCGCGGAGCCACCCGGGGTCCACGCCTCGCACCACGGCCACCGGGATCCCCGACGCCTTGCCCATCACCAGGTCGGCGGCGCCGGCGATCTCGTCGACCACGGCGACCTCCGTGACCTGCATCTCGCGACCCATGGCGTCGGTGGTGCCGCGCAGGTCGACGATGCCGCCGATGCCGGCGCACCCGATGGCCACGTCGGTGACACCGCGCCGCCAGGTGCGCCCGAACGTGTCCGAGACGATCACCGCCACGTCGATGCCGACGCGATGGCGCAGGCCGTCGCGGATCCGTCGGGCGGAGCGGTCCGAATCGACGGGGAGCAGCGCCGCCTGCCCACGGGCCACGTTGGACAGATCGATCCCGGCGTTGGCGCACACGAAGCCGTGGCTGGTCTCGGAGATGACCAGGTCGCCCCGGCGACGCAGGATCCGGACCGATTCCCGTTCGACGAGGGGCTTGTGGCTCAGCGGGTCGTCGGGGTCGACGGGGACGAGGCGATCCTCGGCCTTCGACACGACCTTCTGGGTGACCACGACGACATCGCCCTCGGCCAACGCGGTCTGCGGGCTCCGGTCGGCGGCGGCGGCGATGATGCCGGCGAGGTCGGCGCCCACCGTGATCTCGCCGATGCCGGTGAGCCCGAACACGCTCAGGTGGCTCACGAGGCGTCGCGTCCGGCGGAGAGGACCATGTCGGCCAGTGTGGTGGCCACGCCCGGCTGGCTCATGATCGTGGAGGTCACGATGCAGCGCAGACCCTCGGCCTCGACGCCGGGCGCGAGCGCGGCGTCGGCGCCGTCGATGACGAGGGTGCCGGCCACGTCGGCGTAGTAGCGGGCGACGCCGACCACGGAGGGCTCGTGGCCGAGCTCCTGGAGCAATCGGGCCGCAGGGCCCTTGAGCGCGGCACCGGCCACGATGGGCGAGACGGCCACGACGTCGCGGCGTCGGGCGGCGACGGCGTCTCGTACGCCCGCGACGGCCAGGACCGGGGCGATGGAGACGATCGGGTTCGAAGGTGCGATGACGACGACCTCGGCCTCGGCGAGCGCGTCGAGGACGCCCGGCCCCGGCGTCGCGGTGCCCTCGCCGTCGATGCGCACGCCCGACACCGCGACGGCGTGGCGTCGTCGCACGAAGTACTCCTGGAAGCCGATCTCGCTCCCGGCGGGGAGCCCGGGCGAACCGTCTCCCGGCGCGTCGTCGTGGGCGAGGGTGACCATCGTGCGCAGACGGTCGTCGGTGGCGGGGAGCAGTCGTGGACCGAGGCCCCATGCCGCGGTGATCTCCCTCGTCACGGTGCTCAGGTCGGCGCCCTCCGCCATCCGTTGGCTGCGGTAGAGGTGCGTGCCGAGATCCCGGTCCCCGAGGGCGAACCAGCGCACGCCGCCGTAGCGGTCGACCATCTCCATGGCCTGCCACGACTCGTCGCGCAGCCCCCATCCCGTCTCGGGGTTCACCTGGTCGGCGAGGGTGTAGGTGATGGTGTCGAGGTCCGGGCAGATCCGCAGCCCGTGGAGCTCGAGGTCGTCGCCGACGTTCACGATCCCGGTGAGGTCGGCGGGGTCCACCACGGTCCCGAGGGCGGCCAGCATGCGTGCCGCACCGACCCCCCCGCACAGCACGGCGATCATCGGGGCGGTGTCATCGCCACGAGCGGGTCATGCGAGGTGGCGCTGCTGGCGAGCGACGGCGTCGAGGTCGGCCTCCACCATCGACCGCACGAGCTCCTCGAACCCGGTCGTGGGCGTCCACCCCAGGACCTCCTCGGCCCTCGACGAGTCCCCGACGAGGAGGTCCACCTCGGCCGGCCGGAAGAAGCGCTCGTCGATGACGACGTGGTCCTGCCAGTCGAGGTCGACGTGACCGAACGCCACCTCGCAGAACTCGCGCACCGAGTGCGTCTCGCCGGTCGCCACGACGTAGTCGCCGGGCAGGGGCTGCTGGAGCATGCGCCACATCGCGTCGACGTAGTCGCCGGCGAAGCCCCAGTCCCGTTGGGCGTCGAGGTTGCCGAGGGCGAGGGTCGTGTCGAGGCCGAGCTTGATCCGGGCGACGCCGTTGGCGATCTTGCGGGTCACGAACTCGAGGCCCCGGCGCGGCGACTCGTGGTTGAACAGCACCCCCGAGCTGGCGTGCATGTCGTAGCTCTCGCGGTAGTTGACGGTGATCCAGTGGCCGTAGACCTTGGCCACGCCGTAGGGGCTGCGGGGATGGAAGGGGGTGCTCTCGCGCTGGGGCACCTCGACCACCTTGCCGAACATCTCGCTCGACGAGGCCTGGTAGAAGCGGATCCCCGGATCGACCATCCGCACCGCGTCGAGGAGTCGGGTGACCCCGAGCGCAGTGGTCTCCCCGGTCAGCACGGGTTGGCTGAACGACGTCTGCACGAACGACTGCGCGGCGAGGTTGTACACCTCCTCGGGGCGGTGCTGGCGCAGGACCTGGATCATCGACGCCTCGTCGAGCAGGTCGCCCGACACGAGCTCGAGATCGTCCTGGAGGTGCCCGATGCGCTCGAAGTTGAGCGTGGAGCTGCGGCGCATCATCCCGATGACGTGGTAGCCCTTCCCGAGCAGCAGCTCGGCCAGGTAGGAGCCGTCCTGGCCCGTGATCCCGGTGATGAAGGCTCGCTGTGTCATCGTGCTACCGCCAACGATTGAGGTGCCGGTCGAGGCACGAGGAAGGGTCGAGTCTAGGGTCGTTCACCGTCGGGGACGATCACCCGGGACGGCCGGTCACGTGGTCGCGGGAGCGTCGGCGTGCGCGGCCCGTCGCTCGTCGAGGATGTCGCCCAGGGTCTGGTCGAGATCGATCTCGGGCTCCCAGCCGGTGGCGGCTCGGAGCTTCGAGGCGTCGCCGCACAGCACAGGGGTCTCGACCGGTCGTTGCAGGTCGGGGTCCGGGGTCAGGCGCATCGGGCGGCGGGCCAGGCCCACGAGCCGTTCGGCCAGGTCGGCGATGGCCAGATCCACCCCCCGGCAGACGTTGTAGGCCTCACCGGGCGCGCCGTGCTCGACGAGGAGGCGGTAGGCGACCACGACGTCGCGCACGTCGGTGAAGTCGCGGCGGGGGGAGAGGTTCCCGACGACGACGTCGTCGTCGCCGGAGGCCTCGTTGGCGGCGATGCGATCGGCGATGGCCGGCGCGACGAACCGCGTGGTCTGCCCCGGGCCGAGGTGGTTGAACGCCCGCGCCCGCAGGGTGGGCAGGCCGTAGCCCCGGAAGGCCTGGAGGGCCAGGTAGTCGGCGGCCACCTTGCTGGCGGCGTAGGGCGTGATCGGGTTCAGGGGCGTGGCCTCGGAGATGGGCAGCCGGGAGGGCTCGACGGGCCCGTACACGTCGGCGCTCGACACGACGAGGACCCTCGGTGATCCGGCGGCGACGCAGGCCTGGAGCAGGTTCAGCGTGCCCTCGGCGTTGACCCGGAACGTCTCGAGCGGTTGGTCCCACGAGGCGCCGACGTCGCTCCAACCGCCGAGGTGGTAGACGGCATCGGGGGCCACGCGGCGAACGAGCGCCGTCAGGCCCGGTCCGTCGAGCAGGTCCGGGCCGTCGGCGCGGTCGACGCCCACGACGTCGTCGCCGCATTCGGAGAGATGTGCCGCGAGGTGGTGTCCCACGAAACCGGCTGCCCCGGTGACCAGCACCCTCATCGAGCTCACACCCCTGCTCCGTGACCCGGCATCCCGGTCGGCCCGAGCGATGCTACAGGCCCGTGGCATCGCCGTAGAGCGTGACCATCGCCTCGGCCGTCGCGTCCCAGGAGTAGCGGCGCAACCGCACCAGCCCCCTGGTCACCAGGTCCTGGGAACGTTCGGGGCTGGCCAACACCGTGCCCAGGGCGCTCGCCAGGGCGTCGCTGTCGTGCGGGGCGGCCCACTGAGCGGCATCGTCGAGGACCTCGGGGAGAGCTCCGACGGTGGTGGCGACCACCGGGCACCGGTGGGCGGCGGCCTGCAGCGGGGGCAGCCCGAAGCCCTCGTACCGCGACGGGTAGGCGAAGACCGACGCCCCGGCGAGGAGGGCGTCGCGCTCGTCGTCGGCCACCCAGCCGAGGCGCACGATCCGGTCACGGTTGGCGGCCCGGACGACGGCCGCGGTGACCGCGTCCGCACCCCAGCCGTCCTGACCGGCGATGACCAGCCGGACGTCGTCGTCCGTGCCCGCGAGGTGGTCGAACGCGGCGACCAGAGAGGGGAGGTCCTTGCGCGGCTCGAGGGTCCCCAGCGCCAGGATGTACCGATCGCCGCCGGCCCGCTGACGACCGATCGGGCGCAGGCGCTCGATGATCGAGGCGTCAACCGCGTCGGGGGCGCCGTTCGGGATGACCCGGATGCGGCCCTCGGGCACGCCGAAGTGGTCGATCACCTCGGCCGCGACGGCGTTCGAGACGGCATGGACCCACGCCCCGCCCCGGACCGCCCGCCGGAGCAGGTCGGGGTACTGGAGCACATCGCTCGTGCACATCTCGGGGAAGCGCACGCAGGTGAGGTCGTGGACCGTGACCACCCGGGCCGCGCCTCGTGTCGGCGGCACGACGAAGTTCGGACCGTGCACCACGTCGACCGGTCCGGTCCACCACTCCACCGGCGGTGCATCGACCCGTCGCCAGAGCTCGCGCAACGGGCGGGCGGCCATGGGCCGCCGCACGAGGTCGATCCCGGGCGGCGTCAGCGCCTCGAGGTGACGGCGACCGCGCCACGTGAGACCGAACGCCGTGATGTCGAGCCCCGCCTGGCTCGCCAGGCGGGCGAGCAGCTCGGCCGCGAAGGTCCCCACGCCCGTGCGAGGACCGAGGAGCGAGGTGGCGTCGAAGGCGACGCGGGTCAACGACGGCCCGCGAGGCGATCGAGCACGTGGGGAAGATCGGCCAGCGAGGGTGGTCCGTCGATCCCGATCCGGCGTTCCAGCTCCCGCCGCCGGACCTGGAGCGCCTGCACGGTGAGCAGACCGAACCCGACCCCGACGTACACGGTGTCGGTGACGGCGCGTCGCACGTCGTCGAGAGGATCTGGAGCCATCTCCCCAGCGTAACGGGGTGAATGGTGCCGGAGGGTGGGCCGAGTACCCTCGAAAGCCGTCGTGACTGTCCCGCAAGACCCCCCCGAGCTGGCCCCGACCCCTGGGGTCGCGAGCGCTGACGCCTGGACGGGTCCCGCCCCGGAGCCGGCCGCCGCGCCGCCGGTGGTCGTGGTGCTGGTGACCCACGACCCCGGGTGGTGGTTCGAGGAGACGCTGGCCAGCGTGGCCGACCAGACCTACGCCCACACCTCGGTGCTGGTCGTCGACTCGGCCAGCACCGACGCCGACGCCGTGCGGGCGCGGGTCGCCTCGGTCCTGCCGACCGCCCACCTCCGACGACTCGAGCACGATCACGGTTTCGGTGCGGCCGCCAACGAGGCGTTGGCCGCCGTGCAGGGGGCCACGTTCCTCCTGCTGTGCCACGACGACGTGCGCCTCGCGCCCGACGCCGTCCAGGTGATGGTCGAGGAGGCCTACCGCTCCAACGCCGGGGTGGTGGGCCCGAAGATCGTCGACTGGCACCGGCCCGAGCGGCTGCTGCAGGTGGGGATGGGCGCCGATCGCTACGGTCAGCCCGCGCCGTTCGTCGAGCGCGGTGATCTCGATCAGTCCCAGCACGACGCCGTGCGCGACTCCTTCTACATCCCCGGCGCCGCCACGCTCGTGCGCGCCGACCTGTTCCAGGCCCTGCAGGGCTTCGACCCGGAGATCACCTTCCACGGCGACGATCTCGACCTGGGCTGGCGGGCACGGGTCGCCGGGGCGCGCGGTCGTGGTCGCGCCGGCGGCCCGGGTCGGGCACCTCGAGGCACTCGGGCAGCGACGACCCGTCGACGACCGTCGTCGGCTCCAGGCCCGTCACCGACTCCGGGTGGTCCGCGTCGCCGACACGTTCGGCACGCGACTGCGCACGGTGCCGTTGGCCTTCCTCCTCATGGTGGTCGAGCTGCTCCACTCGGTCGTCTTCGGACGTTTCCGTCACGCCCGCGACGTCGGGTCGGCGTGGACCTGGAACATCCGTCACGCCGGTTCCGCTCGGCGCCGTCGCCGACTGCTCGCCGGCGTCCGACAGGTCCCCGACCGCGACGTGCGGGCCTTCCAGTCGCGGCGGAGCTCCCGTCTCTCCGCCTATCTGCGTGGGCAACTCGGTCGCGACGGTGCGTCGGGGGCCCGCGACGTCGTGTCGAACCTGCGTGAGTCGAGGACGCTGACCACCATCGTCGTGTGGACGCTCGTCGGGGTGTTCCTGGTGGTGGGGAGCCGCGAGCTGCTCTTCGGCTCGATCCCCGCCATCGGGCAGATGGCGCCGTTCGACGACGCCGGCCAACTGCTGTCGCGGTGGCTGTCCGGCTTCGAGGCCACCGGGCTCGGGTCGACGAGCCCCAACGCGACGGGTCTCGGCGTCTACGGGGGCCTCGGTGCCGTGCTGTTCGGGGCCACGTCGTTCCTGCGCTCGCTCCTGATCCTCGCACCGCTCCTCCTCGGGGTGCTCGGCGTGGCCCGCCTCGTCCGGCCGATCGGCTCGCGTCGTGCCGGGTTGGTCGCGGTCGTGGTGTACGCCGCCGTGCCCGTCGGCGCGAACGCGCTCTCGACCGGTCGATGGTCGGGGATCGTGGCCTACGGCCTGGCGCCGTGGGTGATGGTGGCGTTGGCCGGCGCCAGTGGACTCGCGCCGTACGGGTCCTCGGGTGGCTCGCCCGGTCCTGGCGTCCGTTCACGGCCGATGTCGACGCGGATCGTGGCCGTCGGCCTGCATCGTGGCGCTCGGAGCGGTGGTCGACTCCTCCCTCCTGCTCCTCCTCCCGCTGTGCGGTCTCGCCCTGGTGGTCGGCGGTCTCCTGGCGGGCCAGGTCGCCGGAGCCGCTCGCCTGCTGGCGACCGCCGTCGGTGGCACCGTCGTCGCCGTCGTGCTGCACCTGCCCTGGAGCCTCTCCTTCGTCGACGGCTGGTCGGCGCTGGTGGCTCCGACGTCGACTGCCGGCCAGGCCATGGACCTGGCGTCGGTGCTGCGCTTCGACACCGGCCCCCTCGGCAGCGGCGTGGCCGGCCTCTTCCTCCTCGTGGCCGCGGCGCTCCCGCTCCTCATCGGTCGGCGTTGGCGTCTCGGCTGGGCGGTCAGGTCCTGGGCCGTCGCGGTGACCGGGTTCGCGCTGGTGTGGGTGGAGGGGCAGGGATGGCTGTCGGTCGACCTGCCGGCCCCCGAGGTGTTCCTGGCCCCCGCCGCCGTGGGCCTCGCCGTGGCCACCGCCCTGGGGATGGTGGCCTTCGAGGTCGACCTGCCCGACTACCACTTCGGCTGGCGCCAGATCGTGTCGCTGCTCGCCGGGGCGGCCTTCGTGATCGCCGTGGTCCCGGCATGGAGCGGCGTCGTGTCGGGCCGGTGGGAGCTGCCCCGCGGGGACTTCGCTCGTTCGTTGGCCTTCATGCGCGAGGAAGCCGCCGCCGAGCCGATGCGGGCACTCTGGTTGGGAGACGCCGGGGTGCTCCCAGGGGTCGGGTGGGCGCTCGACGCGCCGGGCATCGACGACCTCGGGGACGATCGGGTCCTCACGTACCTCACGAGCGAGCGTGGCGTGCCCACCGTCTCCGAGCACTGGCCGGGGGCCGAGGGTGCCGCCACGCCTGCTCGTGGCCGATGCCGTCAGGGTCGCAGCGTCCGGTGGCACGTCCAGGCTGGGGGCGCTGCTGGCCCCGATGGGCGTGCGCTACGTGGTGGTGCCGCTCGGCCCCGCCCCCGACCCCTTCGCCGAGAACCGTCGCTACGATCCCGCCGACCTCCTGGCCACCCTGGAGGCGCAGCTCGACCTGGACGGCGTGACGGTCAACCCGGGGGTGCGCGTGTACCGCAACGCGGCGTGGGGCCCGGCTCGTGCGCTGCTGCCCGCCGGAACGACGCCGGGGGGCCCCGATGGGGCCTCGCGCACCCTTCCGGAGCTGGTCGGCGCCCCGGTGGCCCTCCCGGGCGGTGACGACGTCACCGATCATTCCGGCGCGATCGACGCCCCGTCCAGCGTCTACCTGGCCTCGGCCGGCGGCGACCGCTGGTCCCTGGCCGTCGACGGCCGCACGGTGGAGCGCGCCGATGCCTTCGGGTGGGCCAGCAGCTTCTCGGTGGAGTCGCCCGGGTCGGCGCAGCTCCGGTTCGACACGCCGACGTCACGGGCGCTGGCGCTGGTCGGACAGGTCCTCTTGTGGGTCCTCGCCGTGGTCTACCTCCTGCGCGTCCGGGTGGTCCAGGACGAGCGCGACACGCTCGCCGCCGACGCCCCGGTCTCCGGCCCGCATGTCGTGCTCGGCCCCGAACCGGGATCGGGGGGCGACACCGACGCCACCCCACCCGACGCGCCCACGATCGCCGTTCCCGTCGTCACCGTCCCGGCCGCGAGGCCGGGTCGCCGGAGAGCGGATCCTCGGCGACGCCGCGTCGGCGTCGCTCCCGAGGACGGTACGCCCGATGACGCGCCACGTCTGGCGGCTCCCGATGCTGCTGCTCGTGCCGGTGCTCGTCGTGGCGGCGATCGCCGTGCAGCGCGACGAGCCCACCTCCACGTCGGAGGTGCGCGCCGATCGGTTGGTGCCGGTCGCTCCCGCCGCCGGAGCCGACGGGTCCACGTGGTACTGCGCGGCGGGTTCGGCGACCGGGCGTCGCCACCGGCGAGGGTGCGGGAGCGGCCGAGCAGGTGGTGGTCGTCGCCAACCTCTCCGACGTCGGGGTCACCGGCTTGTTGACCGTCGTGCCGAGCGAGGGGGAGCCGGCGACCCGACCTCTCGACGTGGCGCCGCACGGTCGCGTCGAGGTGGCGCCGTCATCGGTCGTCGTGGCGCCGTGGGCGTCGGCGATCGTCGAGCTCGACGGTGGCTCGGTGGCCGTCGAGCACACCGTGGAGGGGCCGGGCGGCACCTCGGTTGCGCCGTGCGCCTCCCATCCCTCACCCACGTGGTACTTCCCCGCCGGAACCACTCGAGCAGGGACGACCATGCTCGTCAACCTCTTCAACCCCTTCCCCGGGGAGGCCTCGGTCGACCTCACGTTCGAGACCGAGGACGGGACGCGCACGCCGCAGCAGTTCCAAGGGCTGGTCGTGCCCGGTGGGAGGGTCGTCGCCGTCGACGTCGGCGCGGTGGTGACCCTCCGTGACCAGATCGCCACGACCGTGCGGGCCCGGAACGGGCGGATCATCGCCGAGCAGGTCCTCATCAGCGACGGCACCGACGGCTCCGCCGAAGGGCTGACGACGGTCCTCGGCGCGCCCGCGCCCGCGCACGAACTGGGTGTTCCCCGAGCTCGGCGCGCCGGCCCCGGGGCGCACGTCCACCATGTCCGTGCTCAACCCGGGCGAGGAGGAGGCCGACGTCGAGGTGCAGATCTTCCTCGACGATCCGGCCGTGAACGGCACCGTCGAGCCCTTCACCCTCACCGTGGCACCGACGCGCTACGGCGCCGTCGACCTCTACGAGGACGGTCGGATCCCGGAGGGGGTCGACGGCTGGGTCCTGGTCCGGGCCGTCAACGGCGTCCCGGTCGTGGCCGGCCGTCTCGACGGCGGGAACGCCGACGCGGAGGAACCCGGGCTGGCGGCCGTGGCGGGCTCGCCCGTCCAGGCCCAGGAGTGGATCCTCCCGGTCGCCTCCGGGCCCGCCGACGATCCGGCTGAGCTCGTCGATCGTCAACCCGTCGGCATCGGGCGACGCCACGGTCACCCTGCGCGCCGACGTCGGTGGGGTGAGCCAGGAGCTCCCGGGCACGCCGTCGGTGATCGTGCCCGCGGGAGGCCGTGTGGTGGTCTCGTTGAGCGCCGAGACCCTGGGGCTCGAGGGGATCTCCCTCTTCGTCAGCTCCGATGCACCGGTGGTCGTCGGCCGTTCCGTGGTGTACGCGTCCGGTGACATCGCCGACAGCCTCGGTCTCCCGGTCGTGGGCACCGAGTCCGTGCTCGTGGACCTCGCCCGTCCCGAGGAGCTCGTCCCCGAGGTCCCCGACGCCGCGGACGTCCCGTTCGACGCACCGCTGGTCGACCCCGGAGCCCCGGACGGTCCGGTGGACCCGACCACGACCGCAGAGGAGGGCTGAGGTGGATCGCGTCGTGCTGGCCCTGGCGCTCGTCGCAGTGGCGGTCGTCGTCGCCGTCGTGATCCAGCGACGGCGTCCCGATGCCCCGAGCCGACCGGCGTTCTCGGTGCCGCTCCAGATCGACCGCGCCGACTTCACCAGGCCCGAGGCGCCGTGGCTCGTCGTCGTTTTCACCTCGAGCACCTGCGACAGCTGCGCCGGGGTCTGGGACAAGGCCCGCCACCTCGACGCCGACGGAGACGGCCCGGTCGCCGTCCAGGAGGTGGAGGTGACCGCCGCCCCCGAGCTCCACCACCGCTACGGGGTGGACGCCGTGCCGTTGGTCCTCATCGCCGACGCCGACGGTGTCGTGGCACGCCACTTCCTCGGTCCCGTGACCGCGACCGACCTGTGGGCCGCGGTGGCCGAGGCCCGTGAACCCGGATCCACGCCGGGTGGCTGCGCCGACCACGGCTGACGCCGGCGCCGGACTCCTCAGGGGCGGGTGCCCCGCGTGATCAGCTGAAGCTGTCGGGCGAGGAGGGCGGCGCGTGGGAGTCGTTCTCGGCGGCCGATCCGTTCGACCCGTTCGCATCGACGAGCACGCTGTGGGGGTTCCCCGCCGTGGAGCCGGGGCTGGCCAGCTCGAGCAGGCGGGTGACCTCGGTGCCGTCGATGGTCTCGTGCTCGAGCAGGGCTCGCGCCACCAGGTCGAGGCCGTTGCGGTTGACGGTCAGGACCTCGCGGCAGTCGTCCTGGGCCTGGCGCAGGATCCGTTCGACCTCTTCGTCGATGACGCGTGCGGTGTCGTCGCTGTAGTCACGGGTGTGCATGAGGTCCTCACCCAGGAAGACCTGGCCCTGGCTGCCCCAGGCCATGGGTCCGACCCGGGTGCTCATGCCCCATTCGCGCACCATCTTGCGGGCCAGTTCGGTGGCGCCGACGAGATCGTTGTTGGCGCCCGTCGAGACCACCCCGAAGACGAGGTCCTCGGCGATGCGGCCCCCCATGCGCACGACCAGGGAGTCCTGGATGTAGTCCTGGCGGTAGATGTGGCGTTCCTCGAGCGGCAGCTGCATCGTGACGCCGAGGGCCATGCCCGACGGGATGATGGTGACCTTGTGGAGGGGATCGGCGGTGGGGAGCACCGCGGCGCAGATGGCGTGGCCGGCCTCGTGGTAGGCGATGGCCTCCTTCTCCAGCTCGGACAACGCCATGGAGTCGCGTCGTTGGCCCATCAGGATCCGGTCGCGGGCCTCTTCGAAGTCCCGCTTGGCGATCTCCGTGGCGCCACGGCGCACGGCGAACAGCGCGGCTTCGTTGACCAGGTTCGACAGGTCGGCACCGCTCATACCGGGCGTGCCCCGTGCGACGAGGTCGAGGTCGACGTCGGGGGCGATGTGCTTGTGCTGCACGTGCACCGCCAGGATCTTGCGACGGTCCTCGAGCTCGGGGAGGGGGACGACCACCTGGCGGTCGAAGCGACCCGGGCGCAGCAGTGCGGGGTCGAGGATGTCGGGGCGGTTGGTGGCGGCGATCATCACGATGCCGGTCGTCACCTCGAAGCCGTCCATCTCGGCGAGCATCTGGTTGAGGGTCTGCTCGCGCTCGTCGTGGCCGCCGCCGAGCCCGGCGCCTCGCTTGCGGCCGATCGAGTCGATCTCGTCGACGAAGATGATCGCCCGGCCCATCTTGCGGGCGTTCTGGAACAGGTCGCGGACCCGGCTGGCGCCGACACCGACGAACATCTCCATGAAGTCGGATCCCGTGACGGAGAGGAACGGCACGCCGGCTTCACCGGCGACGGCGCGGGCGATGAGCGTCTTGCCCGTGCCGGGAGGGCCCACGAGCAGGATGCCCTTGGGGATGCGCGCGCCGATCTCGCCGAACTTCTCCGGGTACTTGAGGAAGTCGACGACCTCGGTGATGTCCTTCTTCACGTTGTCGTAGCCGGCGACGTCGGCGAACGTGGTGGCGGGCCGCTCGGCGTCGTAGGTCTTGGCCTTGCTGCGACCGATGGACATGACGCCGCCCATCTGCCCCTGGGCCCGGCGCTGCATCCACACGAAGAAGCCGATGAGCAGGCCCACGGGCAGGAGCAGGGGGAGCAGGCTCGACCAGATGCTGGCCGTGGGCGTCTCGAACTTCACGCCCTTCTCGGTCATGAGCGCCTGGTCGGCGTCGGAGGGTTGGAGGGGACCGGTCGTCGTGAACGACGTGCCGTCGTCGAGCTCGCCCGAGATCGACCCGTTGGTGTTGTCGAAGGTGGCCTGCTGCACCTGGTCGGTGCGCAGGTCCTCGAGGAAGTCGCCGTAGCTGATCGCCGTGCCCTGGGAGCCCCCGAAGAGGCTGGGCAGGAACAGCGCGGCGGCGATGACGGCGAAGAGGACCCAGATGGTCCAACGGGGCCAGCCCTGGTCGCCGCCGAAGCGACCGGTGGGGCGACCGCCCTCACCGGAAGGGGGGGGAGTGCTGTCAGGACTCATGGCCAAAGCCTAGATGGGGAGAGCGAAAATCCCCGTCCGGGGCGCACCGTTTCAGGAGGCCATGGCCTGTCGACGGCGGTCGACGAGCTCCCAGCCGTGGGGCACCGAGAGCTTGTCGGCGTGGCGGGTGCACACGTCGTAGACCGCCGGGTGGGGCTCGTGGGCCAGGTCGTCGAGCCAGACGGTGCTGGTGGCGTACTCGTAGCCGAACGTGGCCGAGGCCGGCTCGCCGCACCCGGGGCGCGCGCAGGAACGGGTCATGGTCGGACCGTACCCGCCGTCGAGGCCACGCCGGCGGACCGGTAGCCTCGGCGCCCGTGAGCCCCGCTGATCGTCGCCCGTCGCGGGTCACCCCGTCGAAGAAGCAGCTGGCGGCGGAGGCGTCGCAGGCGTCGCGTCGCGGGGCGAAGTCGTCCAGGGCGACGTCGGGCTCGCTCGACGTCCTCCGGGTCGACGAGCCGCAAGGGCCGTGTGCCCGAGGCGGCCCCGGCGCCGGCGTCGCGTGGGCTGCTGGCGCGCCTTCTGCCTCCTCGCGTCCCGCCGTCCGACGACGCCGCGGAGGGCGGCGAGGTGCCCGCCCCCGAGAAGCCCGTACCCGCCGACGGTCGCCGCTACGGGGCCGGCGCGCTGCTGTTGGTGTTCCTGGCCGCGCAGCTCCTCGCCTCGTTGGCCTACGGCCTGGTCCTGCCCAACACCGACTACGACCCCGCCGCCGTCACCGGCATCGGGGGCGCCGTGGGCCAGGCCGCCAACCAGTTCGCCAACGGCCAGCCCATCGAGATCAGCCAGCCCGTTCCGCTCTGGCTGAGCACGTTGCTCCAGCTGCCGCTGTGGACCGTCTTCATCGTCGGTCCGCTGTGGTTCGCCGCCACTCGCGGACGAGGGATCGTGGCCGACCTCGGACTTCGCATGAAGGCCGTCGACGTCCCGCTGGGTCTGGCCATCGGCGTGGGCTCGCAGCTGCTCCTGGTCCCCGCGCTGTACTGGCTGGTGTTCCGGCTGATCGGGGTGCAGGACGTGTCGGCCGAGGCCCGTGAGCTCACCGATCGGGCCACGGGGCCGCTGTCGGTGATCCTGCTCTTCGTGATCGTCGGCATCGGCGCGCCGGTCGCCGAGGAGATCTACTTCCGGGGGATGGCCCTGCCCATCTTCCGGCGTCGCATCGCCGCGCCCTGGGCGGTGCTGGCCTCGGCGGCCTTCTTCGCCGCCACCCACCTCCAGCCGCTCCAGTTCCCGGCGTTGCTGGTGTTCGGCATCGTCCTCGGGGCGCTCACCATCCGGTTCGGTCGCCTCGGGCCGGCGTTGTGGGCCCACGTGGGCTTCAACGTGGTCGCTGCGGTCACGCTGGTGTGGGACCTCGGGTTCTTCTGAGCGGCCGCGGGTCCCGCGCTCCTGTGGGTGACCGAAGGGGTGCCACGATGGTGCGGTCATGACCGCGAGCGACCAGGCCCCCCCTCTCGATCCGTTCGACGTCGACCTCGCGGGGCCCACCCCCGCCGAGGGCCCGGCGCCCGACCCCGCGGTCGATCACCTGGCCCGTGCCATCGATCCCCCGGGGCCCTTCCAGCGACTGGCCCAGCTCCCCGGTCGGGCCCTGCGCTCGATGGGGCACTGGCGCCTCGAGGCCTGGGTGAGCGCAGCCATCGTCGGTGCGTGCATGGCGTTCGTCTTCGTGCAGCTGGGGCCGAACAACATCTTCTCCGACACCACCCCCGCCGGCGGCGACATGGGGGCGCACGTGTGGGGTCCCGCGTTCATGCGCGACCACCTGCTGCCGTCGTTCCGCCTCACCGGCTGGAGCCCCGACTGGTACGCCGGGTTCCCCGCGTACCAGTTCTACATGGTGCTCCCGTCGCTGGCGATCGCCCTGCTCAGCTTCGTCATCCCGTACGGGATCGCCTTCAAGCTGGTGGCCATCAGCGGCCTCGTCAGCCTGCCCGTCTGCGCCTGGGCGTTCGGTCGGCTGACCCGCCTGCCCTTCCCCGGCCCGGCGCTGTTCGCGGTCGGCGCCACGGCCTTCCTGTTCGACCGGTCGTTCTCGATCCTGGGCGGGAACATCGCGTCGACGATGGCCGGGGAGTTCGCCTTCTCGATCTCGTTGAGCTTCTGCCTGCTCTTCCTCGGTGTCGTCGGGCGGGGGATGGAGAACGGCCGGCACCGGGCGCTGGCCGCGGTGCTGCTCGCCCTCACCGGGCTCACCCACCTCATCCCGTTCCTCTTCGCCATCGGGGCCGCCTGCGTCTGGTTCGTCGTGTCGCTGGCCCGCCGCTCGGGCACGCGCACCCGCCTGTGGTGGTTGCTCGGGGCAGGGCCGGTCGGGGTGGCGCTCACCGCCTGGTGGTTGGTTCCCTTCTACCTCCGCTCGCCCTACATGAACGACATGGGCTGGGAGAAGCGCGAGACCTACCTCGACCTGCTCTTCCGCCGCGAGAACCTCGATTCGGGGCTGGTCGACGCCCCCCGCATCGAATGGGTGCTCGTCCTGGCGTTGCTCGGTGTCGTGATGTCGATCGCCTGGAAGAGGCGGGTGGGCGGGTTCCTGGTCGTCACCGCCGTGGCGGTGGCGTTGGCCTTCTGGCTGGTCCCGCAGGGACGTCTCTGGAACGCACGGCTCCTGCCGTTCTGGTACCTGAGCCTCTACCTCCTCGCCGCCCTCGGGATCGCCGAGCTCGGACGCACGATCGCCACGCTGGTGGCCCGCGACCCCGACCGGCCGGTGCGAGCGGTCACGGTGGTGACCGCGGTGGCGGCGATGGCGGTGGTGATCGTGTCGTTGGCGATGCCGCTGCGGGTGATGCCGGGGGGCACGTCGCAGGCCGACGGGAGCTACCGGTGGGGTCCGTTGTCGACCACCGACTCGAGCTTCGTGGGGTCCTGGGCGCGCTGGAACTTCAGCGGCTACGAGAGCAAGCCCGCGTACCCCGAGTACCAGGGGATCGTGTCGACGATGGACGAGCTCGGCCGTACCGACGGGTGCGGCCGGGCCATGTGGGAGCACGAGGAGCAACACGACCGCTACGGCACCCCGATGGCGCTGATGCTGCTGCCGTTCTGGACCGACGGCTGCATCGGCTCCATGGAGGGCCTGTTCTTCGAGTCGTCCTCGACGACGCCGTACCACTTCCTCATGCAGGACGAGCTCTCGACCGCGCCGTCCAACGCCCAGCGCGACCTCCCCTACTCGCCGGGGGCGCCCACCGATGCCGAGTTCGACGTCGGCGTGCAGCACATGCAGCTGCTCGGCGTGCGGTACTACATGGCCATCTCGGACCGGATGATCGACCTGGCCCGGGCCCACCCCGACCTCGACGAGGTCGCCACCTCGGGGCCGTGGGTCGTGTTCTCGGTGCTCGACAGCGAGACGGTCGTGGCCCTCGACAACGAGCCCGTCGTGCTGACCGGCACCAACGCGTCGCACGGTTGGCTCGACGCCGTGGTCCCCTGGTACGAGAACCCCGATCAGTGGTCGGTCTTCCTCGCCGCCGACGGTCCGCAGGACTGGGCACGGCTCGCGCCGGGGGAGTCCCCGGCGGCGGTGCCGACCACCCCGGTGGCGGTCACCGACATCGAGCAGGGCACCGACACCATCTCGTTCCAGGTGAGCCAGCCGGGGACGCCCGTGCTGGTCAAGACCTCGTACTTCCCCAACTGGAAGGCCGAGGGCGCCGACGGGCCCTGGCGGGTGAGCCCGAACCTGATGGTGGTGGTCCCGACCGCCGACGAGGTGACCCTCAGCTACGGCACGACCCCGCGTCGACTGGCTGGGTTGGGCCATCACGGCGCTCGGGGTGGTCGGGCTCGTCCTGCTGGTCCGGGCCGGACCGTTGACGATGCCCGATCCCCGTCCGTGGCGCCGACGCCTCCGCGACGAGCCCGAGCCGGAGCCGGGTGTTCCCGCCTCTGACCTCGACCCGATGGCGATCGTCCTGGGAGCCGGACCGGCGCCTCCGTCGACCCCGCCGTCGACCGCGGGGCCGAGCCCGGACGTCGGGCCCACCCCGCCCGACGGCTCCGACGCGCGCCCCCCGACCGCCTCGTGACCCGGCCGAGCGCTGCGCGTCCTGGCGGTCGCTGCGGCGAGCAGCGCGATCACAGCCATCGCGCTGCGCCGCTGGCAACGAGGCCTGTCGCCGCTGCGGGCCGACCTCGAACGTCGCCGTGACCGTGCTCGGCCTCCCGGCGGCCGACGCCTCAGCGTCGTGGTCCCGGCCTACGGCGAGGGGGAGCGCATCGGTCAGACCGTGGTCGCGCTGCGCCGGGCCCTCGACGTGATCGACGCCTACGGAGGCGTGGAGATCGTCGTGGTCGACGACGGCTCCGACGACGACACGGCCGTCGCGGCCGAGCGCGCCGGTGCCGACGTGGTCGTGCGCCACGAGGTCAACCGAGGCAAGGGCGCGGCGGTGCGAAGCGGCGTGCTGGCCGCGGACGGTCGCTGCGTGGTGTTCACCGACGCCGACCTGGCCTACGCCCCCGATCAGATCCCGGGCCTGGTCGCGCTGGTCGAGGACGGTTGGGACGTCGTCGTCGGCAGCCGCCGCCACACCGACACCACGACGTTGGTCCGGGCTCGGCGGCTCCGGGAGGTCGGGGGCCGGGCGATCAACATCCTCACGAGGGCGGTGCTGCTGGGCCGCTACCGCGACACGCAGTGCGGGCTCAAGGCGTTCCGGTCCGACGCGGCACGGTTGATCTTCTCGCGGACCCGCGTCGACGGGTTCGCCTTCGACGTGGAGCTGTTCCACCTCGTCGAGCGCTACCACCTCTCGCTGGCCGAGGTCCCGGTCACGATCGTGAACTCGGACCGCTCCTCGGTGCGGGCGCTCCGCGACGCGCTCGGCCTCGTCCGGGACCTCTTCCGTGTCCGCCAGTGGGCCGCGGAGGGCCGCTACGACCTCACCGGCGACGACCTGCTCGGTGCCAACCCGCCGATCTGGGGTGGAGAGACCCTCAACTAGTGTCGGCGCGATGGCCGACGCCGACGCCCCGTCCCTCGATGCCATCTTCAAGGCCTACGACATCCGGGGCGTCGTCCCCGAACAGCTCGACGCGCCCGCTCGTGCGGCGCATCGGTGCCGCCTTCGCCCGCTTCGCCGCCGACACCTCCGGCGCCGACCACGTGCTCGTGGCCCACGACATGCGGCCCTCGGGCCCCGAGTTCGCCGCGGCGTTCGCCGAAGGGGTGATGGGCCAGGGTCTCGACGTGGTCCACCTCGGCCTCGCCTCGACCGATCTGCTGTTCTGGGCGGCGGGGGAGTACGACGCGCCCGGCGCCATGCTGACGGCGTCGCACAACCCGGCGCAGTACAACGGGATCAAGCTGTGCCTCGCCGGAGCCAAGCCGGTCGGGGAGGACACCGGTCTGGGCCGGATCAAGGCCGACACGCTCGCAGGGCTCCCGCCGGTCGGCGCGCCAGGGTCCGAGTCGAGCCGTGACGATGCGCTGGCGGCCTTCGCCGAGCACGTGCACTCCTTCGTCGACATCGACGCCCTCGCCCCGTTCCGCATCGTCGCCGACGCCGCGAACGGTATGGGTGGGCTCACCGCCCCCGCCATCTTCTCCGGTCTCCCCGTCACGCTCGACCTGCTCTACGGCGAGCTCGACGGCACCTTCCCCAACCACCCCGCCGATCCGATCCAACCGGAGAACCTGGTCGACCTGCAGGCCCGTGTCGTCGAGACCGGCGCCGACATCGGGCTGGCCTTCGACGGCGACGCCGATCGTGTCTTCCTGGTCGACGACCGCGGCCAGCTGGTGTCGGGATCGCTCACCACGGCCATCGTCGCGGCCGGCGATGCTCGACCAGCACCCGGGAGCCACCATCCTGCACAACCTCATCTGCTCCAAGGCGGTGCCCGAGGTGATCGTGGAGCACGGCGGCACGCCGGTGCGGACCCGGGTCGGGCACTCCTTCATCAAGCAGGTCATGGCCGAGACCGGCGCCGCGTTCGGTGGCGAGCACTCGGGTCACTACTACTTCCGCGACAACTTCCGAGCCGATTCGGGGATCATCGCCGCCGTCGTCGTGCTCGGCGTGCTGTCACGGGCGGGTGTCCCGCTCTCGGAGCTGCGCGTCCCGTACGAGCGCTATGCCGACTCCGGTGAGATCAACACGGTCGTGCCCGACCCGGCGGCCGTCATCGACGCCGTCGCCGCGCACTACGCCGACGCCGACCAGGATCGCCTCGACGGCCTGACCGTCGACCTCACGGCCGGTCGCGGAGCGGATCCGGACGACCCGTGGTGGTTCAACCTGCGGCCGTCCAACACCGAACCGCTGCTGCGGCTCAACCTCGAGGCGGCCGATCGCGCGGCGTGCGATCGCCACGTCGCCGAGGTCCGTGCCGTCATCGCCTCCGTCGCCGGTCCCTGACCGCCGACCCGACTCCGCATCCGAAGGAAACCCCATGGCACTCGACCCGCAACTCCTCGAGATCCTCGCCTGTCCCGACGACAAGGGCCCGCTGCTCTACTTCGTCGACGAGGCGAGCCTCTACAACCCCCGCCTCCGTCGGCGCTACGACGTGCGCGACGACATCCCGATCATGCTGATCGACGAGGCGACCACGGTCGACGACGCCGAGCACGAACGGCTCATGGCCAAGGCCTCCGCAGATGGGATCCACCCGACCTTCGAGGCCTGACGATGGTGCTCGACACGCTCGGGATGTTCGATGCCGCCGCGGCGCTGCCCGAGCAGGTCGCGGCGGCGGCGCGGGCGACCCCCGCAGTGCTCGCGGACCTGTCGCTGCCGGCGCACGACGACATCCAGCACGTGCTGGTGCTCGGGATGGGAGCGAGCGGCATCGCCGGCGACGTCGTGCGGGAGGTCGCCGGCCCGCTCATGCCGGTCCCCGTGGTCGTCCACAAGGGCTACGGCATCCCGAACTTCGTCGATGCATCGACCCTCGTGATCGCCGTCTCGTTCTCGGGCGACACCGAGGAGACGGTGGAAGGGGCCGGCGAGGCCGCCCTCGCCGGAGCCACGGTGGTGACCGTCTCCCAGGGAGGGCGCCTCGCCGACGCGACCGCCGAGCTCGGTGCGCGCCACCTCCCGGTGGCGATCGGGCCCCCGGTGGCCCGGGCGGCGCTGGGAGCCCTCTCGGTGCCGCCGCTCCTGGCCCTCGAGGCCGTCGGGTTGTTCCCGGGAGGCTCTGCGTGGATCGCCGCCGCCATCAGCCAGCTCTCCCGTCGCCGCGACGAGCTCATCGTCGAGGGCAACGCGGCCAGCCGCCTCGCCCACCGGCTGGGCCGGGCCTTCCCGCTGATCTACGGCGGCGGTGGCCTGGGCGGGGCCGCCGCCGTGCGCTGGAAGACCCAGTTCAACGAGAACGCCAAGGTCCCGGCGTTCGCCAACCAGCTGCCCGAGGCGACCCACAACGAGATCGCCGGTTGGGGCCAGGACGGCGACGTGACCCGCCAGATCATCCAACTGGTGCTCCTGCGCCACGACTTCGAGCACCCGCAGGTGGCCCGACGCTTCGGGGTGGTCACCGACTACCTCGACGAGGTCGTCGGCCGCGTCCACACCGTCGAGGCGCAGGGGGAGGGGATGCTGGCGCAGTTCTTCGACCTCGCGCTGTTCGGCGACGTCGCGTCGCTGTACGCCGCGGCGGAGCAGGGCGTCGATCCCGGCCCGGCGCCGGTGCTCGACGACGTGGAGCGACGCCTCGCCGCACCACTCGAGGGTTGACCCGGCCCGGCGGGTCGCGGCGACGCGCGGTGGCGTGGGTACGATCGTGCCACTCGGGCTGTGCAGCGAGGGTCAGACGGCCCCAGCCCATCTCCGTCAGGGAACCCTGCCGTGCCCCCCGGCGCGCCCGGGCCCGCAACCAGAGAGCGACGAATGACCCTCACCCCCCTGTTCACCGACAACGGCCTCGACTACCGCGTGGCCGACCTCTCCCTCGCCGCCTTCGGGCGCAAGGAGATCCAGCTCGCCGAGCACGAGATGCCAGGGCTGATGGCGCTGCGTGCCGAGTACTTCGACGCGCAGCCCCTCGCCGGCGCCCGGATCACCGGCTCGCTGCACATGACCATCCAGACCGCCGTGCTGATCGAGACGCTCGTCACCCTCGGCGCCGAGGTCAGGTGGGCCAGCTGCAACATCTTCTCCACCCAGGACCACGCTGCGGCCGCGGTCGTGGTCGGACCCGAGGGCACGGTCGAGCGGCCCACGGGCGTGCCGGTGTTCGCGTGGAAGGGCGAGACCCTCGAGGAGTACTGGTGGTGCACCGAGCAGATCCTGCGCTGGCCCGACGGCACCGGACCCAACATGATCCTCGACGACGGCGGCGACGCCACCCTCCTCGTCCACAAGGGCGTCGAGTACGAGCGCACCGGCGTCGTCCCCGACGACGCCGAGACCGACTCCGAGGAGTGGGCCGTCGTGCTCGAGGTGCTGCGGCGCACGGTGGCCGAGGAGCCGAAGCTGTGGCACGGCATCGCCGAAGGGATCCAGGGCGTCACCGAGGAGACCACGACCGGCGTGCACCGGCTCTACCAGATGATGGAGGCGGGTCACCTCCTCTTCCCGGCCATCAACGTCAACGACTCGGTCACCAAGTCGAAGTTCGACAACCTCTACGGCTGCCGCCACAGCCTGATCGACGGCATCAACCGGGCCACCGACGTCATGATCGGCGGCAAGGTGGCGCTGGTGGCCGGCTACGGCGACGTGGGCAAGGGGTGCGCCGCATCGCTGCGCGGCCAGGGCGCCCGGGTCATCGTCACCGAGGTCGATCCCATCTGCGCCCTGCAGGCCGCCATGGAGGGCTACCAGGTGGCCCGCCTCGAGGACGTGCTCGACACGGCCGACATCTTCATCACCGCCACCGGGAACTTCAACGTGATCACCGCCGAGCACATGGCCCGCATGAAGCATCAGGCCATCGTGGGCAACATCGGCCACTTCGACAACGAGATCGACATGGCCGGGCTCAAGAAGATGAGCGACGTGCAGCGGATCACCATCAAGCCCCAGGTCGACGAGTTCGTCTTCCCCGACGGCCACTCGGTGATCGTGCTGGCCGAGGGGCGGCTCCTCAACCTGGGCTGCGCCACCGGGCACCCGAGCTTCGTGATGTCCAACAGCTTCTCGAACCAGGTCATCGCCCAGCTCGAGCTCTTCACCCACCCCGGCTTCTACGAGCGTCGGGTCTACACCCTCCCGAAGCACCTCGACGAGAAGGTGGCGCGGCTGCACCTGGACTCTCTCGGCGTGCGCCTCACCGAGCTGACCGAGGACCAGTCCGCGTACCTGGGCATCCCGGTCGACGGGCCGTTCAAGTCCGACCACTACCGCTACTGATCCGAGCCGAGCGACACGCTCGAGGGGGACAACGATGGAGCAACTCGAGGGCAAGGTCGTCGTCGTCACCGGCGGGGCCAGCGGCATCGGGCTGGCCGTGGCCCGGCACTTCGCCGCCGAGGGGGCGCGTCTGGTGCTGGCCGACATCGAACAGGGCGCGCTCGAGGCCGCGGCGGCCGGCTTCGACGGGTCGGTGGAGGTGGTCACGTCGATCACCGACGTGTCGTCCGGAGCCGACGTCGAGGCGCTGCGCGACCGGGCCCTCGATGCCTACGGGGCGGTGCACGTGGTCTGCAACAACGCCGGTGTCGGCGGGGGAGGACCGCTCCAGGACGTCTCCATCGCCGACTGGGAGTGGGTCCTGGGGGTCAACCTCTGGGGCGTCATCCACGGCGTGCGCACGTTCCTGCCCCTGCTCCTCGAGCAGGGCGAGGGCCACATCGTGAACACCGCGTCGGTGGCCGGGCTGTACGCGGCGCCGTTCATGGGGCCGTACAACGTGTCGAAGTACGGCGTGGTCTCGTTGTCCGAGACCCTGGCCGTCGAGCTGGCGATGGCGGCCTCGCCGGTGGGGGTCTCCGTGCTGTGCCCGTCGTGGGTGAAGACCAACATCGCAACCTCCCGTCGCAACCGGCCCTCCGACGGGGGACCGGCACCCTCACCCGAGGAGGAGGAGGGCATCGCCCAGATCATCGAGCACTTCCTGACGACCGGGATGGAGGTCGACGACGTCGCCTCGGCGGTCGTCGACGCCGTGCGCACCGACACGTTCTGGATCCTCACCCACGACGAGACCCCCGAGCAGGTCCGCCTGCGCACCCAGGCCATCCTCGACGGCGCGGCACCCCCACTCCTGACCCACTGATGCGGCGCCCGGGTGGTACCCGGCGCTGTCCCCACCCGTCGCTAGCGTGAGCCCCATGTGGTTCCCCGAGCAGTGCGCACGTTGTCGGGCTCCCGGGCGGTCCCCCTGTCGCGACTGCGCCGGGCGCCTCCGTCCCGCGCCGGTGCTGGCGCCTCCGCCGGGCCTCGACTCGCTGGCCGCACTCATGGCCTACGACGACGTCTCGCGGCCTCTCCTGGTGGCGGTGAAGTACCGCAACGCCGTTCGGGCTCGATCGACGGGCTCTCGCCGGCGCTGGCCTCGTTGCTCGAGCCGCTGGCCCCGTCGGCGGTCGTCAGCTGGGCGCCCACCACCACCGCTCGGCGCCGCCATCGTGGCTTCGACCAGGCCGAGCTCCTGGCCGTGGCCCTCGCCCGGTCGGTGCATCGGCCGGTGCGCCGACTGCTGCGCCGCATCGACGGGCCTGCCCAGACCGGGCGGTCGCGTCTCGAGCGCCGAGGGGCGGCCCGCTTCACCCCGATGGGCCCGGCGCCCGCGGAGGTGGTGCTCGTCGACGACGTCTGCACGACGGGGGCCACGCTGAGCGAGGCGGGCGAGACCCTCCGGGACGCGGGAGCCGTCGTCGTGCGCGGCGCCGTGCTGGCCCGCACGCCCCCGATGGCGGTGGCGGCATGACCGACGCCCCCGGTTTCGCCGGTGTCGAGCGGAGGTGGGGCGACGAGGTCATCCGCGTCGTCGTCGGCGAGGACGAGTCGCTCCTGCGGCGCCAGCTGCTGTTGACGCTCGAGGACCACCCTCGCCTCGTGGTCACCGCCGAGGTGGTCGACGTCGACACCTTGCTCCGTGCGGTCGGCGAGGACGTGCCTCACGTCGTAGTGCTCGACGCCCGACTCCCGCCCGGAGGGGCCGGGGCGGCCATCGCCGAGCTGGCTCGGGCCCATCCCGAGGTGGCGGTCGTCGTGGTGTTCGACGCCTCGACCACCGAGGCCGACCTCCCGGGTCGCCACCACGTCAACCGCCACGACGCCGGAACCGACCTGGCCGACGCCGTGGTGGCGGCCGCCGAGGGTCGTGGCGCCGATCCGGTCTGACCGGACGGGGCCCACGGCCGGATCCCGGCGTCGACCGGGCGGTTCCCCCGACCGCGGGGCGTCGGTACACTCCACAGTCCCATGGGCATGTTCGACAAGCTCCTCCGCGCCGGCGAGGGCAAGAAGCAGCGGGCGCTGCAGTCACTCGTGCCCGACATCAACGCCTACGGCGACGAGATGGCCGCGCTGTCCGACGACGAGCTGGCCGGGAAGACCCCCGAGTTCCGCCAGCGCCTCGACAACGGCGAGGACCTCGACGACCTCCTGATCGAGGCGTTCGCGGTGACGCGCGAGGCGGCCTCGCGCGAGATCGGGCAACGCCACTACGACGTGCAGCTGATGGGCGGCGCCGCCCTCCACTTCGGGTGGGTCGCCGAGATGAAGACCGGCGAGGGCAAGACCCTCGTCTCCACGCTGCCCGTGTACCTCAACGCGCTGGCCGGCAAGGGCGTCCACGTCGTCACGGTGAACGACTACCTGGCCACCCGTGACTCCGAGTGGATGGGGCAGGTCCACCGGCGCCTCGGCCTCGACGTCGGGCTGGTCATCCCCGGTCAGTTCGATCCCAGCCACAAGCGCGCCCAGTACGCCTGCGACATCACCTACGGCACGAACAACGAGTTCGGCTTCGACTACCTCCGCGACAACATGGCCATGAGCCGCGCCGAGCAGGTCCAGCGGGGCCACACCTACTGCATCGTCGACGAGATCGACTCGATCCTGATCGACGAGGCCCGCACGCCGCTGATCATCTCGGGCCGGGTCGCCGACGCCGCCAAGATCTACTACCAGTTCGCCTCGATCGTCCGTGGCCTCAAGCGCGACGTCCACTACGAGTTCGACGAGGAGAAGCGGACGGTCGCCCCCACCGACGAGGGCGTCGAGGCGGTCGAGAAGGCGCTCGGCGTCGAGAACATGTACGACGAGGTCTCCCAGAACCTCGTCCACCAGTTCCAGGCCGCGCTCGAAGGCCAAGGAGCTGTTCAAGCGCGACAAGGACTACGTCGTCCAGCACGGCGAGGTGAAGATCGTCGACGAGTTCACCGGTCGCATCCTCGAGGGCCGCCGCTGGTCCGAGGGCCTCCACCAGGCCGTCGAGGCCAAGGAGGGGGTGAAGATCAAGGAGGAGAACCAGACCCTGGCCACGGTCACGCTCCAGAACTACTTCCGCATGTACGAAAAGCTCGCCGGGATGACCGGTACGGCCGAGACCGAGGCCGCCGAGTTCGCCAGCACCTACGGCCTCCAGGTGGTGCCGATCCCCACCCACCGCCCCCTCGTCCGCCTCGACCAGGCCGACCTGATCTACAAGACCGAGGACGCCAAGTTCGACGCCGTCGTCGACGACATCGTGGAGCGCCACGAGCACGGCCAGCCGGTCCTGGTCGGCACCATCTCGGTGGCGAAGTCCGAGAAGCTGGCCCGCTTCCTCGAGAAGCGAGGCGTCCCCCACGAGGTCCTGAACGCCAAGCTGCACTTCCGTGAGGCCGACATCGTGGCCCAGGCCGGTCGGCTCGGTTCGGTGACCGTGGCCACCAACATGGCCGGTCGTGGCGTCGACATCCTCCTCGGCGGCAACCCCGAGGGGCTCGCCGAGCGCGACGTCGTCGCCGAGGGCCTCGAGCTCGACAGCGACGAGGGTCGCGCCCGCTACGCCGAGCTCCTGGCCCACTACGAGGCCGAGACCGAGGGTGAGGGGGCCAAGGTCCGCGAGCTGGGCGGCCTCTACGTGCTCGGCACCGAGCGCCACGAGAGCCGCCGGATCGACAACCAGCTGCGCGGCCGCTCCGGGCGTCAGGGCGATCCGGGCGAGAGCCGCTTCTACCTGTCGCTCGAGGACGACCTGATGCGCCTCTTCGCCACCGGGGCCATGAACTGGGTCATGGGCAAGGCCCTGCCCGACGACGTGCCGATCGAGGCGAAGATGGTGACCAAGGCCATCGAGCGGGCCCAGAACACCGTCGAGCAGCGCAACGCCGAGATCCGCAAGAACGTGCTCAAGTACGACGAGGTCATGAACGAGCAGCGCAAGGTGATCTACCGGCGCCGCGACCAGATCCTCGACCAGGCCGACCTGCGCGACGAGGCGATGGAGTACCTCGCCGAGACCGTCGACGGCGTCATCTCCACCTACTGCGTCACCGACTTCGCCGAGGAGTGGGACCTCGAGGGCCTCGTCGCCGAGGTGGCGGCGATCTGGCCGTCCACCACGACGGCCGAGGAGCTGGGCACCTCGTGCCTCACCACGGACGACCTGTACGAGCGGTTGATGGGCGAGGCGACGGCGCACTACGAGGCGCGCGAGGCCGAGTTCGGCCCGGAGAACATGCGAGAGGTCGAGCGTCAGGTGATGCTGCGCATCATCGACCAGAAGTGGCGCGAGCACCTCTACGAGATGGACTACCTGCAGGAGGGCATCAACCTGCGGGCCATGGGGCAGAAGGACCCGCTCGTGGAGTGGCAGCGCGAGGGCTTCGAGATGTTCGGGTCGATGATGCAGGGCATCGCCACGGACTTCGTGACCTACGTGATGCACGCCCAGGTGACGGTGGCCGAGCAGCCCAAGCTCGACACGCCCAAGGCCCTCCAGGACGTCATGTACTCCGCGCCGCTCGATCCCAGCGAGGCGCCGAGCACGTTGGCCGACGCCGCGCGGGCCCAGGCGGCGCTCGACGGTGTCGACGCGCCGCCGGAGGCCGTGGAGGAGGTCGTGCAGACCCCCGTCGTGAAGAGCGAGTTCGACAAGACCCCGCGCAACGCGCCCGTGCCCGTGCGGTTCGGGCAAGAAGTTCAAGCTCTGTCACGGCCAGTAGGACCGAGGCCACCACCATGAGGGACTTCTCCGACGATCTCGACGCGCTCCGGCGCCGACTGGCCGAGGCCGCCGTCTACCTGCGGATCGACGAGTTGGAGGCGTCGCGGCCCCAGCTCGAGGTCGAGGCCTCCCGCCCCGACCTCTGGGACGACCCCGACCGGGCCCGCAAGGTCACCGGTGAGCTCTCGGCCGTGGTCGAGGACCTCGAGCTCTACGACCGGCTGGCCGAGCGCATCGACGACGCCGAGACGTTGTTCGACCTGGGTCGGGAGGAGTCCGACGACTCCGTCGAGGCCGAGGTCGAGGCCGGGATCGCCTCGTTGGAGCGCGACTTCGGCGAGCTCGAGCTGCGGGCGCTGTTCACCGGCGAGCACGACGACGCCGACGCCATCTGCGAGATCCAGTCCGGCGAGGGCGGCGCCGACGCCCAGGACTGGGCCGAGATGCTGTTGCGCATGTACCTGCGCTGGGCCGAGCGACGCGGGTTCGACGTCGAGCTCACCGAGGCCTCCGACGGCTCCGAGGCCGGGATCTCCTCGGCCACCTTCCTGGTGAAGGGCCGCCACGCCTACGGCCGGCTGCGCTCGGAGCACGGGGTGCACCGGCTGGTGCGCATGTCGCCCTTCAACGCCCAGGGCAAGCGTCAGACGGCGTTCGCGGCGCTGAAGGTCACCCCGTTCCTCGACGACGTGCCCGACATCGAGATCGACGAGAAGGACCTGCGCATCGACACCTACCGGTCGTCGGGGGCCGGAGGCCAGCACGTGAACGTCACCGACTCCGCGGTGCGCATCACCCACCTGCCCACCGGGGTCGTGACGTCGTGTCAGAACGAGCGCAGCCAGCACCAGAACAAGGACCGGGCCATGCAGATGCTGCGGGCCAAGCTGGCGGAGCTCCAGAGGGAGGAGCGCGAGGCCGAGCTGTCGGAGATCCGGGGTGTCCAGCGCTCGGTCGGCTTCGGGAGCCAGATCCGCTCCTACGTCCTGCAGCCCTACCAGATGGTCAAGGACCTCCGTTCGGGTCACGAGTCGGGCAACGTGGAGGCGATCCTCGACGGTGAGCTCGACGAGTTCATGGAGGCGTTCCTGCGCTGGGAGCGCAGCAGCGAGGCCTCCGCGACGCCCGAGTGAGCCGATTCCTCCTCCGATCGACCTCCCCGTTCGGGGGATGCCGCGGATCTGACGGCTCTGCCGTCTACCCTCGGCAACGGCACGCGATCCCCCTGCCCGGCGGGCCCCTCTTCACATGATCAAGCTCGAGAACGTCACGAAGACCTACAAGACCTCGACCGTCGCGCTGCGCGACGCCAACGTCGAGATCGACAAGGGAGAGTTCGTCTTCCTCGTCGGCGCCTCAGGGTCCGGCAAGTCGACCTTCATCCGCCTCCTCAACAAGGAGGAGACCCCGGAGACCGGCCACATCTTCGTCGCCGGCAAGGACATCGGCGAGCTGTCTCCCTGGAAGGTGCCCTTCCTGCGCCGCAACATCGGCTGCGTCTTCCAGGACTTCAAGTTGTTGACCAACAAGACCGTCTACGAGAACGTGGCCTTCGCCCTCGAGGTGATCGGTCGCCCTCGCAGCGTGATCCAGACCCAGGTTCCGGCCATCCTCGACCTGGTCGGGCTCGGCCACAAGGCCGCCAGCTTCCCCGACGAGCTGTCCGGCGGTGAGCAGCAGCGGGTCTCGATGGCCCGCGCGTTCGTGAACCGGCCGCTGATCCTCCTCGCCGACGAGCCCACCGGCAACCTCGATCCGGCCACCTCGGTCGGCATCATGCGGCTGCTGGACCGCATCAACAAGACCGGTACGACCGTGGTGATGGCCACCCACGACCGAGGCATCGTCGACACCATGCGCCGCCGCGTCATCGAGATCGACCGGGGATCGATCGTCCGCGATCAGGTCCGCGGCGTCTACGAGTAGAGAACTGGATCCATGCCATGAAGCTCGACTACGTCGTCCGGGAGACCGGGTCCAACCTCGGACGCAACTTCACCATCACCCTCGCCTCGGTGATGACGGTGGCCGTCTCGCTCGCCCTCGTCGGGGCGTCGCTGATGCTGCGCACCGGGGTCGAGAACGCCACGCAACGCTGGCAGGGCGGCATCGAGTTCGTCGTCTTCCTGCGCCCCGACGCCAGTCAGGACCAGATCGACGCCGTGCGTCGTGACCTCGAGGACAGCCCCGACGTGGCCAACATCGAGTTCGTCGACAAGGACGCGGCGTTCGAGGAGTTCAAGGTCCTGTTCTCCGACTCCCCGGAGATGGTCACCAGCGTCCAACCCGAGGATCTCCCACCGTCGTTCCGCGTGGAGCCCGTGGACAAGGACGTCCTCGCCGTCGAGGCGCTCGGGTCGCAGTTCTCCGACAAGTCGGGGGTCGACAGCGTCGTGTTCGCCTCCGAGACCATCAGGCTCATCCAGCAGCTGTCGAGCCGTCTGACCGTCGGCATCTTCGTCATCGCCGCCTTTCTCCTCGGTGCCGCCGGCCTGTTGATCCTCAACACGATCCGCATGGCCATGTTCGCCCGTCGGCGCGAGATCGAGGTGATGAAGCTGGTCGGTGCCACCAACTGGTTCATCCGGGTGCCCTTCATGCTCGAGGGGCTGGTCCAGGGCATGCTCGGCGCGCTCGCCGCCATCGTGGCCCTCGCCGCCTTCAAGCCGTTCTTCCAGGAGTGGTTGCCGAACCCCGAGGACTTCCCGCTGGTCAGCGGGTTCCTGGTGAGCGGCGGCGAGCTCACGGCCATCTTCGTGCTGCTCGGGGTCGTGGGCATCCTCATCGGCGCCGTCGGTGCCGGCATCGCCGTCACCCGCTTCCTCGACGTCTGACGACGAACCGGGGCCGATCCGACCGGCTCAGGTCACCGCAGCGGCGACCTCGCGCACGAGCCGCGGTTCGACCGCGCCGGTGCGCACGTCGTACATGAAGCCGCCGACGACCGTTCCCGGAGGCAGCCACGGGCACGAGGCAAGGGCCTCCACGTCGTCGAGCACCGCCTGATCGGGGTCGGTGATGAGGTGGAAGTCGAGCCCGACCGGGTCGTTCCCGGTGCGCTCGATGACCCGTCGGCGCAGGGACGACAGCTCGATCTTGGCGGCGCCGCAGTCGGTGTGGTGCACGATGGCCACCCGGGTCACGCCGAGCTGGTTGGTGGACTTCACGAGCGACCGGATCACGTCGTCGGTCACGCGAGCACCGGCGTTGCGCAGCACGTGGGCGTCGCCGGGGTGCAGGCCGAAGGCCCGGTAGTCGTCGATCCGCGCGTCCATGCACGTCACCACGGCGAGGCGCAGGGCCGGAGGGGCTTCCAGCGAGCCGTCCTCGAAGTGCGATGCGTGGTCGGCGTTGGCGCCCAACAGATCGGCGAAGCGGTGCATCGGGCGATGTTAGGTCCGCGCCGCGGCGAGCCCCCTCTGCGGCACGACGGGGACGTCGGGCGATGTGGCCACCCGACCGTTGCGCCGAACGGGGGATCCGCGCCCTGCGCCCCGTCGCGTGGCACCGTCGGGCCATGCCCACGGACGGGTCGCCCCCGGGTGACGACGAGAGGTCGTCGGGCGCCCCCTCTCCGGGGCCCTCGGTGGCCGACCGCTTGAGCGCGGGAGCCGTCGACCCTCGAGATGTGATGCCCCGCTGGGTGCCGCGTGCCATCGCGCTCTTCTTCGCCGGTGTGGTGGGGTTGGCGGTGGCGTCGTGGCTCCTGGGTGAGCTGCGCGAGCTGATCGTGACGCTGCTCATCGCCATCTTCATCTCCTTCGCCCTCGAGCCGGCCGTCAACCGCCTGGCCGCGCGGGGTTGGCGTCGTGGGGTGGCCACCGCGTTCGTGTTCGGCGTCTTCTTGTTGTTGGTGCTGGTCCTGGTCGCCGGCCTCACCCGGCTCCTGGCCGAGGAGGTCTCCAACCTCATCGATGCCTCGCCGGGCTACCTCCAGGAGCTCGAGGACTGGGTGAACGAGACCTTCGACCTGCAGGTCTCCGGCGAGGACCTGCGGGCCCAGCTCACCGACGCCGACGGTCCGATCCGCTCGTTCGCCACCCAGGCGGCGAGCAACGCCCTGGGCATCAGCGCCAGCGTCCTGGGGATCGTGTTCCGCATGCTGACCATCGGCCTGTTCGTGTTCTACATGGTGGCCGACGGCCCTCGGCTCCGCCGCCTGATCTGCTCGTTCCTGCGTCCCGACCGCCAGCGGCGGGTGCTCGAGACGTGGGAGATCGCCATGGACAAGACCGGCGGCTACATCTACAGCCGAGGGCTCCTCGCCCTGATCTCGGGGGTGGCCCACTGGATCGCCTTCGAGATCATCGGCGTTCCCTACGCTGCCGCGCTCGCGTCCTTCGTCGGCGTCGTCTCGCAGTTCGTCCCGGTGATCGGCACCTACCTGGCCGGTGCGCTGCCGGCGCTCATCGCCCTGGCCAACGACCCGGTCGACGCGCTGTACGTGCTCGGCTTCGTGATCGTCTACCAACAGATCGAGAACTACCTGCTGGCCCCCCGCATCACGGCGCGCACGATGGATCTGCACCCGGCGGTCGCGTTCGGTTCGGTGCTGGTGGGGATCAGCCTGCTCGGCGGGGTGGGTGCTCTGCTGGCCCTTCCGTTCAGCGCGGTCGTGCAGGCGCTCGGTGCGGCCTACGTCGAACGTCATCCCGTGGTCGACTCGGCGATGACGGCCATGCCCGTCACGAGCGACCGCACCGGCTGGTCGAGCCGCGCGACTCGCGCCTGGCGCGACCGCCGAGACGGTCCGGCTCCCTAGAATGGTGGAAGGACGATTCGTCCTTCCCACGACAAGGAGATCGGCATGGCCAATCCCGTCCTCAACCCTCAGCGCTTCGAGCAGGAGGGCGCTGATCGATCCACCTGGCTGGCGCCGGGTGGGCCCGACACCCAGGTCGGCGCCGGGGGCGCCGACCTCGGCGGCCGCTTCGGTGCCACCGGCGCCGTCTCGCCCCCCACCGGCAAGACCATGACCATCGGCGGCACGATGACCGCCACCGGGGTGCTCTTCGCCCTCATCCTGATCACCGGTGCCTTCGGCTGGATGCAGGTGGACCAGACCACCCAGGAGGTCGTCGACCCGGCGACCGGTCAGATCCAGGTCGTGAACACCACGTCGTTCCCGGGCTGGTTGTTGATCGCCTTGTTCGTCGGTCTCGGCCTGGGCCTGGTGACCGCGTTCATGCCGAAGATCGCCCGCTTCACCGCGCCGCTCTACGCCTTGGCCTACGGCGCCGTGCTCGGCGCCATCTCGGCGGTGTACAACGCCCAGTGGGACGGCATCGTCGTCCAGGCGGTCGCCGCCACCCTGGCGGTGTTCGGCGTGATGTTCTTCCTCTACGTCACCCGGATCATCAAGGTGACCAAGAAGTACGTCATGGTGGTCGTCGCCGCCACCCTCGGCATCTTCGTCATGTACCTCGGGGCATGGATCGCCACGCTGTTCGGCGCCGACATCGCCTTCTGGAACGAGCCGTCGGCGTTGGGCATCGGGATCAGCGTGGTGATCGTGGTGGTCGCCGCCGCCAACCTCGGCATCGACTTCGCCTTCATCGAGCAGGCCTCGAAGGCCGATTCCCCCAAGTACATGGAGTGGTACGGCGCCTTCGGGATCACGGTCACGATGGTCTGGCTGTACCTCGAGATCCTCCGGCTGCTCTCACTGCTGCGCCAGTAGGCGACGCCGCGGGGCCGGGAATGCGGGAGGGGCCCGTAGGGTTATGTACCCCAGGGGGTACCCGAATCCCCACAGGAGGACACAACGATCATGGCCACCGTCACCCTCACCAAGGACAACTTCGAGCAGACGCTCGAGGACAACGACATCGTGCTCGTCGACTTCTGGGCCTCGTGGTGCGGCCCGTGCCGGATGTTCGCTCCCGTGTACGAAAAGGTCAGCGAGGCCCATCCGGGGGTCGTGTTCGCGAAGGTCGACACCGAGGCCGAGCGGGAGCTGGCGGCATCGTTTCGCATCCAGTCGATCCCGACGTTGATGGCCGTACGAGACGGGGTGGTGCTCTACAGCCAGCCCGGAGCGCTCCCCGAGGCCGCCCTCGAGGACATCGTGGGCCAGATCGAACGCCTCGACATGGACGAGGTGCGCCGGGAGCTGGCCGCCCAGTCCTGACGGTGCCGGGCGCAGCCCGGGTGCCCACCCCTCCCGGCGGGTGGGCACCCGGGCCGTGCCATCATCGAGAGGTGACGCAGGACTGGTTGGGAGGACGGCTCCTGGTGGCGACCCCCGTCATCGGTGATCCCAACTTCGAGCGCACGGTGGTGTTCCTGCTGGAGCACGACGACGGGGGTGCGCTCGGTGTGGTCGTGAACCGCCCGACCGACCTCGACGTCTCCGAATCCCTGCCGCAGTGGCAGGGCCTCGTGGCCGACCCACCCGTCGTCTTCGTCGGGGGCCCGGTCGAGCAGGCCGCGGCGATCGGCCTCGGCCGTCCCGCTGGCGACCATCCGACGATCGACGAGGATCCGGTCTGGAGCCCGATCGTGACGGCAGCCGATTCCGTCGGCCCGCTGGCCACCGTGGACCTCGACGCGCAGCCGGGTCGGTCGTGCGGGCTCGACGTCGTGCGCGTCTACGTCGGCTACGCCGGCTGGGGCCCCGGCCAGCTCGAGGCGGAGCTGGCGCAGCAGGCATGGGTCGCCGCCCCGGCGGTCGGCACGGACCTCTGGCACGATCAGCCCCAGCAGCTCTGGGCGAACGTGCTGCGCCGCCAGGGCAGCCCGGTGTCGTGGCTCTCGCTCTACCCGCGTGACCCGTCAGGGAACTGATCACCGTCGGTGCCGGGCGACCTGGTGCGGCGCGACCGTAGGAGCACCCCCGTGACGATCACCACCAGCACGATCGCCGCGAACCCGAGAGGCCAGCTGAACGTCGTGACGTTGCTCGAGTCGTCGATGGCCGGCTCCGCGGGTTGCACGAAGCTCAGACCCGGCGCAGTGCCCGTGGGCCCGATCGCCGGTGTCGTCGTGGAGGGTGTGACCTGGCCGAGGGTGATCGTCACGACGAACGGTTCCATCGGACGAGACTAGACAGTGGCGGCGATGGCCCCGTCGGCCCGGATCCGGCGCCCCGAAGTGTCGGGGCCCCCCGGCGTCTGGGAGAATCGGGGATGTCCCGTCGTCGGTCGGCCCTCGCCGTCGTGGTCTTGACCGCGGGCGTCGTCGTGGTGGCCGCCTGCGGGGGCGACGAGCCCGTCGACCGGTCGAGCGCGTCGCAGACGACCGCCGCGGTGGTGTCGGCCCCCGCCACCACCGACACCACGACCACGAGCGTCGCGCCCGCCGTGACCACCACCGTGGCGGTGCCTCCGCCTGCGCCACCTCGACCGCCACCCCCGGGTCCCGAGCAGGTCGCGGCGCTCCAGGAGCGCCTGTTCGCCCTGGGCTACTTCGTCTCGGATCCGCGGGGCGTCGACGGGCCGGGGACCCGCAACGCCGTGATGGCCTTCCAGAAGCTGCACGGCCTCGAGCGCGACGGGGTGGCGGGCCCGATCACCGCCGCGGCGCTCGCTTCGGCTGCTCCCGTGGCCCCCAGGGTGGGATCGGGTGCGCACATCGAGGTCGACCTCGTCGCCCAGGTGGCGATCGTGGTCGGCGACGACGGCACGGCCGTCGCCGTGAACGCCACCACGGGCAAGGCCGCCACGCCGACCCCGCCGGGCACGTACACGATCTTCCGCCAGGTGGACGGGTGGGATCCGGGCCCCTACGGCTCGCTGTACCGGCCGAAGTACTTCACCGGCGGCATCGCCCTGCACGGGGGCGTCCCGGTGCTGGCCGGACCCGCCAGCCACGGCTGCGTGCGCCTGCCGGATCCGGCGGTCGACTGGCTCTGGTCGTCAGGCCTGGCCGAGCCGGGAACCACCGTGGTCGTCACCTGAGGGGGACCGTCACGTGGTCAGGCTGCCGCCGTTGACATGGATCGTCTGGCCGGTGACCCACGACGCTTCGGGGGAGGCCAGGTACACGCAGGCGTAGCCCACGTCGTGCGGGAGCCCGGTCCGCTTCACCGGGATCTGGCGGGCCAGTGCTTCGGTGACGGTGTGGTCCTCCATCGTCATCAGCCCGATGGCCAGCGTGTTGGCCGTGACCCCGGATGCGGCGTTCTCGATGGCGAGGTGGCGCATGAAGCCGATGGATCCGCCCTTTCCGCCCCCGTAGGCCGCCACCCCGATCGTGAGCCCGGTCACCCCCGCTCCGGACGCGATGGTGATGATGCGCCCCCAGCCCCTCTCGCACATGGGGTTGATGACCGCCCGGCTGCAGTTCATGACGCCGTAGAGGTTCACGTCGATCGGGCCGCGCCACGATGCGGGATCGCTCTCGCGGAACGGGGTCGGTCGCATCCCCTCCGCTCCACCGTTGCCGGCGTTGTTCACCAGGATGTCGATCGGACCGAGCCTCTGGGCGACCGCTGCGCACCCCTCTTCGACCTGCTGGTAGTCGGTGACGTCGAACGCGGCGACGGCCGCGGTGCCGCCTGCGGCGACGATGGCGTCGACGGTCTCCTGGGCGCGCTCGGGTCGCACGTCGTTCACCGCCACCGCCGCGCCCTGCGCGGCCAGGAGCCGAGCGATCCCGGCGCCGACGTTCTGTCCCGCGCCGGTCACCAGCGCCACCCGGCCGTCGATCTCGAACATCTGCTCCCCCTGGTTCGACCGACCGACAGTCAACCACGTGGCCGACCGCGCCCGACCGGGTGGAGGAGCGGGGCGCGCCGCCACAATGGCACCGTGTCGTCTCCTCTCGCTGCCCCGTCTCCCGACCAGCGCTTCCGGAACCGCCTCGTCGAGGTGCTCGACGGGACGTTCGTGGCCGCATCGCTGGGGATGCCGACCGAGGACGCGCGAACGGCCATGGACGTGCTCTGGTCGAGCTTCGAGGCATTGGTGGTGCAGCACTTCCCTGCCTCCCCGGCCGCCGTGACCGAGCCGACGCCGCCACCTCCGGCGGGGGCCGTGCCCGACGCCACGCACTGGTCGAGGGTGCTGGTGACGGCGGTGACCAACAGCATCGTGCTGGGTGGTGGTTTCGTGCGTCGGGACGAGGTGGGGGCGGCGTCGCTCGATCTGGCCTCCGACCTGCGGTCAGGAGGCATCTGGCACACTCGGCGGCCGCCCGGACCGGGCGCCGTGGTGCTGGCGGCGCACCGCCGGTTGCTGGCGCTCGACCGGACCGCATCGACCGGGCAGCAGCCGGGTCCGGCGGATCAGGTCGCGGTCGACGAGTTGGTGGCGCTGGCTGCGCTCGGCGCGGTCCTGGCCGATGACGGATCGGCCCCGGCCGGCCGGGCGCCCACGCCGTCGCCCCTCGACGGGGATGCCGCGGTCCGCGAGGCGCAGCGCATGGCCCGCAGCTTCGGGGTCCCCGGTGCGGTTCTCGTGCCTGTCGAACGCTCGGGCTGGGCCTGCGACGCCTGTGGGTGCGTCTTCACCGGGAGGGTGGAGTCAGGGGTGGCGTATCCCGACCGGATGGCTCCGGTGGGTCGGGGAGGTCCCTGCGACGCCGTGACCGACTGCCCGTGCCACGCCGCCCCGGTGCAACGCCACGTGCGGTGATCGGCGGTGGTGGGCCGTGCTCAGCCGTTGTCGGGGTCGGCCTCGCCGTCGGCATAGGCCCGCATCGAGACGATGAGCCCGGCGTCGTCGAAGACCATGGTGTCGGCCGTGGCCATCGACATGGTCGTCTCGCCGAGGTCGACGTCGATGCGGAACATGAAGGCCGCTTCGTTGCCCACGTGGCACACGGGACCGAGGCGGGCCATGGACAGCTTCACGCCCATGTCGACCACGCCCTGGTAGAAGGCTCGGACCTCGTCGCGGCCCCGCTTGGGCTCGGACCCGATCGGGTCCTCGACCACGGGGTCGGCGCCGTACAGGGCCATGACCCCGTCGACGTCGCCGGCCGCGACGGCGGCGATGTAGCGGTCACAGATCTCGACGATCGCGGCTCGTTCGGTCATGTCGATTCAGTCCTCGTAGATGATGACGCCGCGGATGTTCTTGCCGTCGCGCATGTCCTGGTAGCCCTGGTTGATCTCGTCGAGCGCGTAGGTCCTGGTGATGAGCTCGTCGAGCTTGAGCTGCCCGCTGCGGTAGAGGCCGAGGAGGCGGGGGATGTCGTAGCGGGGGTTGGCGCTGCCGAAGATGGTGCCGACGATCGACTTCTCCATCATGGAGAGCTCGAAGAGGTTCAGGGTCACGTCGTTGGCGTTCATGTCGGTGACCGAGGTGAAGACGAGCTTGCCGCCCTTGGCGACCATGGAGAGGTAGCTGCCGACGTCGGCGCCCTTGCCCTCGCCGACGGTGACGATGACCTTCTCGGCGTTGCGGCCCCAGGTGAGCTCGCCGAGCAGCGCCTGTGCCTCCTCGACGGTGGCCACCGCGTGGCTGGCGCCGAACTGCTGGGCCTGCTCGCGCTTGAACTCCACCGGGTCGATGGCCACCACGTAGCGGGCCCCGGCGAGGTGGGCGCCCTGCACGGCGTTCATGCCCACGCCGCCGGTGCCGATCACCACGACCGTCTCACCCGGGGCGACGTCGGCGGCGTAGGTGGCCGACCCCCAACCGGTGGTGACGCCGCAGCCCACCAGGCAGGCCTTGTCGAGGGGGAGGTCGGGCTCGATCTTCACGAGCGAGTTGACGTGGACCACGGAGTGCTCGGCGAAGGTGCCGAGGCAGCACATCGTGGCGATGTCCTTGCCGTCGAGGGTGTGGTGGCGGCTGGTGCCGTCGGCCTGGTGGCCCGAGAGGAGGTGGGCGCCGTTGTCGCAGAGGTTCTGGTGGCCGCTGGCACAGGAGGGGCACCGACCGCACGACGGGATGAAGGAGGTCACGACCTGGTCGCCGACGGCCAGCTCGGTGACGCCGGGGCCGACCTCGATCACCACGCCACCGCCCTCGTGGCCGAGGATGATCGGGTACTGCTGCCAGCCGAGCATCTCGACGACCGCCGGGTCCATGGCCATGTCGCCGGTGACCATGTGCTCGTCGGAGTGGCACATGCCGCTCGCGGCGAACTTGACGAGGACCTCCCCCTCCTTGGGCGGATCGAGCTCGATCTCCTCGATCACGTACTCGGTGTGCGGTGCGTGCAGCACGGCGGCGCGGGTTCTCATGGTTCCCCCAGGGTGTGGTCTCGAACGTTGGGCAATCTAGGGCATCGTTCCGCCGCCGCCGAACCCGAACGTGTGACATTGGAAGGATCCATCGCCTTGTTTGCGTAGTACGTTGCGGAGGCCGGGATGTGCCCGGCTGCGCCGGCGCCGTCGGCGGGAAGGGGGACCCACCATGCGCACGCCCATCTGCGATCGTCTCGACATCGAGTTCCCGATCTTCGCCTTCTCGCACTGCCGCGACGTCGTCGCCGCCGTCACCAACGCCGGCGGCTTCGGCGTGCTCGGTGCGCTGGCCTACGGTCCGGAGCGCCTCGAGATCGAGCTCAACTGGATCGACGAGCACGTGAACGGCCGGCCCTACGGCGTCGACTTCGCCATGCCGGTGAACTACGTCGGGAAGGGCGGAGGCGAGGGGGCGACGTTCGAGAGCCTCGACGCCATGATCCCCCAGGAGCACCGCGACTTCGTCGACCGCCTGCTCGAGCGCTACGACGTGCCGGAGCTGCCCGACGACATGGAGGAGGGCCCGGTGGCGGCGGCCGGTCTCGGGGTCGACGAGATGGGCCCCAGCCAGATCGAGGTGTGCCTGGCCCATCCGGGGGTGAAGATGATCGTGAACGCCCTCGGTCCGCCCCCGCAGTACGTGGTGGACCAGGCCCACGCCGCCGGCCTGCTGGTCGGTGGGTTGGCCGGTTCGAAGGTGCACGCCGAGCGGCAGGTGGCGATCGGGGTCGACGTGATCGTCGCCCAGGGCACCGAGGCCGGAGGGCACTGCGGGGAGATCTCCACCATGGTGCTGGTGCCCGAGGTGGTCGACGCCGTGGGTCCCGACGTCCCCGTGCTGGCCGCCGGAGGCATCGCCACCGGGCGTCAGATGACCGCCGCGCTCGCGCTCGGCGCGCAGGGCGTCTGGACCGGTTCGATGTGGCTGACCGTGAGCGAGGCCGACACGAGCCCGGCGGCGCTGGAGAACATGCTGGCCGCCACGTCACGCGACACCGTCCGTTCGAAGGCCATGACCGGCAAGCCGGCCCGGCAGCTGCGCACGGCATGGACCGATGCGTGGGAGGCCGACGACTCGCCGGGCACCCTGCCCATGCCGCTGCAGGGCATCCTGCACCAGGAAGCGGGCCGGCGCACCGGCCGGGTCCAGAACCGCGACCTGATCGGCTTCCCCGTCGGGCAGATCGTCGGTCGCATGAACAAGGTCCGGCCGTCGAAGGACCTCGTCCTGGAGATGGTCGAGGAGTGGATCGACACCACCGAGCGCCTGTCCGGGCTGCTCGTCGACGACTGACAGAGACCGACCACACCGCCGTCGCCCTTCCGGGAGGAACCCCATGACCGTCACCGACGACACCGCTGTCGACGCTCCTTCGTTGCACGACCCCCGCACCTACGACGCTGGTGTGCCCTACGAGTACTACCGATGGCTGCGCGACCACGATCCCGTCTCGCACCACGAGCACCCGGCGTACCCCGGCGGCTACTGGGCGGTCACCCGCCACGAGGACGTGCAGCGCGTCTCTCGTGACTCCGCGACCTTCCACAACGCCCCCAACCCGTTCCTCGACGACGGGACGGCGTCGCCCGACGCCGACGCCGGCACGAGCGAGCTGCTCATCAGCCTGGACGCCCCCGAGCACATCAAGCTGCGCAAGCTGATCAACAAGGGCTTCACGCCGCGCCGGGTCGCCGACCTCTCCGACCGCCTCCTCGAGCGCACCAACGCCATCATCGACGACCTCATGGATCGTCAGAGCGCTGATCTGGTCCACGACCTGGCGCTGTGGCTCCCGCTGCACGTGATCGCCGACATGGTCGGTGTTCCCGAGGAGGACCGCACGAAGGTCTTCGAGTGGACCGAGCTCACCTTCGGCTTCGACCCCGAGGTCACCGCCGAGCAGCGCTCTCAGGCGATGGTCGACATGTTCATGTACGCCGACGCGCTGGCCAGTGAGCGCGAGAAGAACCCGCAGGACGACCTCATGAGCGTGCTGCTCGCCGCCGAGGTCGACGGCGAGCAGCTCACGAAGCTGCAGATCGAGCTGTTCTTCCTGCTGCTGCAGAACGCCGGGAGCGAGACGACGCGCAACCTCATCACGACCGGCACGCTCACGTTGCTGCAGCACCCGGACCAGTTGGCGATGTTGCGCGACGACCTCTCGATCCTGCCCACCGCCATCGAGGAGCTGCTCCGCCACGCCACCCCGGTCGTGCAGTTCACCCGGACGCCGGTCACCGACGTCGAGCTGGGCGGTCGACAGATCTCGGCGGGGGAGCGGGTGCTGATGATCTACGCAGCCGCCAACCGCGACGAGCGCGCCTTCGACGACCCCGACGGGATCGACCTGCGACGTGATCCGAACGACCACGTGGCCTTCGGGGCCGGCGGGCCCCACTTCTGCCTGGGCGCCAACCTCGCCCGATTGGAGGCTCGCATCATGTTCGAGGCCATCCTCACGCGCTTCGAGGGCCTCGAGGTGGCGGGCGATCCTGCTGACTTCCCGCGGGTCAACTCGAACCTGATCGACGGGTTCGTGGAGCTGCCGATCACGTGGTCGGGCATCCGGCCCGCGACGGCGACGTAGGGCCGGACGCGAGACGGGCCGGCCCCGGGGGGCCGACCCGTGGTCGTCGTCGGTCGACCTGCGTCAGACCGTGGCGTCGGCGGGCACCTGGGCCACCAGCTCCACGTCGAGGTCGATCTTCACCTTCTCGCCGACGAGCACGCCGCCGGTGTCGAGCTTCACGTTGAACTCCATGCCCCAGTCGCGGCGGTTGATCTCGCCGTGGGCGCTGAACCCCGCCCGGGTGCCGCCCCACGGGTCCGGGCTCACGCCGTCGAACTCGAGGTCGAGGTCGACCGAGCGGGTGACGCCCTTGATGGTGAGATCGCCGGTCAGGACGTAGTCGTCGCCCTTCTGCGTGATCGCCGTGCTGACGAAGGTCATCGTCGGGTGCTCGTCGACGGCGAAGAAGTCGGCGCTGCGCAGGTGCTCGTCGCGCGTCTCGTCGCCGGTCTCGACGCTGCTCATGTCGATCGAGGCGCTCACCGTCGACTGCAGCCGGTCCTCGGCGACGGTGACGGTGCCGTCGACGGCGCCGAAGCGGCCGCGGACCTTGGCCACGACGACGTGGCGACCGACGAAGCCGACGGTGGTGTGGGACGGGTCGATCGTCCAGGTGCCGGGGGTGAGGTCGTGGATGGTGCTCATCAGGAGAGGGCTCCTCGGGTCGGTGGGATGCTTGCGGGCTCAAGCATAAGGAAGAACTTTGCGTTCACAACCTTTGAGCACAGAAAGTTTCGATCGGGTAGAATGTCGTCATGGTGATGTGGCTGGACGACGACGAGATGGCCGCGTGGCTGGGCTTCATCGGCCTGCACGCCGAGTTGATGGCCGAGCTCGAGGACGACCTCGTGCACGACCACGGGATCACCGCCGGCGACTACGGCGTGCTCGTCAACCTGGCCGAGGCCGACGGGGGTGGGCTGCGGATGTGCGATCTCGCCGCCCGCCTCCACCTCTCACCGAGCGGCCTGACCCGTCGACTCGACGGCCTGGTGCGCCAGGGCCTCGTGGTCCGCGAGCCCGCCCGTGACGATCGCCGGGTCATCCTGGCCGTGCTCACGCCCGACGGCCGGGCCCGCCTGGAGCAGGCGGCCCCGGACCACGTCGCCGGCGTGCGCCGTGGCCTGTTCGATCACCTGACACCGGCCCAGGTCCGCCAGCTCGCCGGCTTGCTCGACACGATCCAGCGCGGACGGGCGCAGGCCCGGGCGGTCGCCGCCGAGGCATCCTGACGCCACGGAGCCCGCCGGAGAGCTCCTGTCCTCAGTCGAACCTGGCGCCCATCTGGCGGAGCATCGCCACGACGTCGTCGGGCATGTCGGGAGGGCCGTCGAGGGGCGTGTAGGTGACCGGGCCGAGTCGGCCGGTGAACGGGAACGACCGGTGCGCCTCGTAGAGGTCCCACGACACGGGGGAGCGCGGGTCGCGCCCCACGGTGATGCCCTCGAACGGAGCCATGCCGTAGAGCATCGGCACCTCGGGCCCTCCGGCGACGTCGACCCCGTCGACGACGAGGTGGAGCCGCCAGCGGTTGCCGGCGAGGGCGTCGAACCGGGCCCCGATCTGGTGGGGGCCGGGGTCGAGGGGGTCACCGACCAGCTCGGTCATGACGCCGCGACCGTCGTTGTGGCGCAGCACCGGGCGGTGTCCGTCGAGCACGTAGAGCGCGTAGCCGCCGCTCTGGTCGCCGTGGGCGACGAGCGTGCCGACGTCGCCGTCGGCCAGTTCCAGGTCGACGCGGATGTCCACCCCGCACATCCAGACGAGCTGGAGGGACCGCCACCGCTCGATCGTGGGCGTGCCCGGCCAGATGGTGAGCGGCGCGCGCAGCACGTCGGTGTGCGGGGGGCGGATCACGTACTTGAGGCCGGTGCCCTCGTCGAGGGGGAACACCTGGGTCGCCCAGGCCGCCTCCTCCCAGGCGGCCGCCAGCTCGGCGGTGCGTTGCGGTTGCTCAGCGGCCAGGTCGTGCAGCTCGGTCGGGTCGTTGCGCAGGTCGTAGAGCTCCCACTCGGCATCGTCGAAGGGGGTCCACGGGGCGTGGAGGGTCACGACCTCCCAGCCGTCCCGGTAGAAGCCGCGGTGGCCGATCATCTCGTAGACGGCTTCGGTTCGGGTGTCGGGTGCGTCGGCGTCGGTGAACGTCGGCGCCATGGTGGTGCCGGTGATGGGCTTGGCCGGGGCGCCGCGGCGCTCGGAGCGGGGCTCGATCCCGATCAGTCCAGGAACGTGGGCATCAGGTCGGACACGTGGGCGTACTGACGGCGCAGCGTGCCGGCCTGGTCGCGCAGGCGCGACGGCCAGTTGACGATGAAGGGCACGGTGTGGCCCCCGGCGTGGGTGTTGATCTTGTAGAGCCGGAACGGGGTGTTGCCCGCCATGGCCCATCCCCGCGGGTAGTGGGGGGAGGTCTGGGGGCCGCCCATGAGGTCGAGGCGGGCTCGATCGGCGTCGATGTCGTCCCCGGCGAGCAGGTGGACCATGTAGGAGCTGGTCCCCATCTCCTCACCTTCGCGTGAGGCCCCGTTGTCCGAGGTGAAGATCACGAGGGTGTTGTCGAGCTCGCCCATCTCCTCGAGCGCGGCCAGGACGCGGCCCGTCGAGGCGTCGACGGTCTCGACCATGGCGGCGAAGACCTCCATGTGGCGGGCGAACACCTCTCGGTGCTCCGGAGGCAACGTGTCCCAGGCCTGCACGTCGTTGCCCGGTTCGGTGTTGCGCGGCGCCAGCTCGGTGTCGGGAACGACGATGCCGAGCTCCTGCTGGCGACGGAAGCGCTCTTCGCGCAGGGCGTCCCACCCGGCGTCGTAGCGGCCCTTCTGGCGGGCGATGGCCTCGGCTGGGGCGTGCAGCGGGGCGTGCACCGCCCCGTGGGCGATGTAGGTGAAGAAGGGCTTGGTGGGATCGGACGCCTTGCCCGCCTTCATCATGGCGATGGCCCGGTCGGTGATGTCGTCGGTGAAGTAGTAGTCGTCCGGGTAGCTGTCGGTCTCGACGGCCTGGTTGTCCGAGACGAGGCGGTGGGGCTGGTGGAGGTTGGTGAACGCGTCGAGGACGCCGTAGTAGCGGTCGAAGCCCTTCTGGCACGGCCAGGAGTCCCGGGGCCCGGCGTCGGACTGATCGGAGTCCTTGCTCAGGTGCCACTTGCCCACCATGTAGGTGGCGTACCCGGCCGCACGCAGCGTCTCGGGCAGGGTGACCACGTCGTCGGCGATCTCCATCGCGTAGCCGGGGAACCCCGGATCGGAGTGGGCGACCGTGCCCACCCCGGCCAGGTGGGGCTCCATCCCGGTGAGCAGGCTGGCCCGGGTGGGCGAGCACATGGGCGCCGAGTGGAAGTTCGTGTAGCGCAGTCCGCCGGCGGCCAGACGGTCGATGTTGGGGGTGGCGATCTCGCTGCCGTAGCAGCCCAGGTCGGCGTAGCCGAGGTCGTCGACCAGGATCACCACGATGTTCGGCGCGCCCTCCGGTGCAGTCGGTCGTGGCGGCCACCAGGGCTCGGACGTGGCGAACACCCGCCCGACGCTCCCCTCGAAGCCCGCGTAGCCCTCCTGCGACCCAGCCATTCGTCCCCCTGTCGACGTCGCCGCACCAGCGGTCGGTGGGGATCGTAGTGGTGCCTCCCCGATGCTCCGTTCCGAGTCCTCGTCTAGAGGTCGATGTCGGCCACCACCGCGAAGTGGTCCGAGGCCCAGACGCCGTCGACGGGCTCCGTGCCGGCGAGGTGGCAGGCGGCGACGTGCCCTGCGTTGCGGCGCCGAGGCCAGCTCACCATCACGTAGTCGAGCCGGCGATCGGGGTACACCGCGCGCTTCGGTACCAGGGGGTTGGCCGCAGCCCACGTGTCCCCTCGCCCCTGGTTCCCCGATGCCTCCCAGGCGTCGACGAAGACCAGCCCGTCCGCGAGCGGGGTCGATGCCCCGGTGAGCCCCCTGACCTCGTCGGACCAGGGCACGGCGTTCAGGTCACCGGCCAGCACGGCGGGGAGCTGCATCGACCGGGTGGCTCGGTCACCGAGCACCCCGGCGACCGAGGCCGCGAGGTGGGAGGCCTGGGCGACGCGTGTCGCCGAGCGGTCCAGGCCGTGCTCGAGGTGGGTGCCGGCGACGATGAAGGCGCCCCCTTCGGTCTCGGGACGATCCACGGAGGCCACGAGGACATGGCGCCAGGTGGGCTCGCCCCGCTCGTCGACGAGGGGCACCGCCGCCGTGGTCGTGACGGGCCACCGTGACAGCACTGCGTTGACCACCCAGTACGGCGCCTGGGGGTACCGGTCGAACCCGGCCAGCTCGGCGGCGCTCACGGCGCGCATCCCCAACCCGTCCGCCAGGGCACGGGCCTGCGTTGCGCCCCCGGGCTCGACCCAGGACTCCTGCAGCGTGACCACGTCGGCGTCGACGCGGTCGAGGACCGACACGATGGCCTGCTGGCGGTCCTGCCACTCGCCGACCCGCCCCTGGAGGTTCCACGTCGCGACCCGCACCGCCACAGGATGCCAAGTCGCCCCCCGACGTGTCGGATCCGGAGTCGAGCGGTCGGGAGCACGCGATCCGACCGCCGTTCGCGGCCGCGCACCCGGCGGGGCAGAATGGGCGTCTGCTCGCGTCGAACGACGTGCATGCGTTTCGCCTGGGGGAGAGTTGATGGACACCGACGAGGTCGCGCAGTTCCAGTTCGCGGGACAGGACATCCCGTGGATGCTGCGGCAGTGGGTCGACGTGCAGCCCGACAAGCCCTTGTTGATCTGGGAGCCCCGCAGCGGCGAGCACCGCAGCTGGTCCTACGCCGAGTTCGTGCGCGACACCACGCGTCTCGCGGCGGGGTTGCAGCAGCGGGGCATCGGCAAGGGCGACATGGTCGTGATCCACGCCGACAACTGCCCCGAGATGGTGCTGGCCTGGTACGCCTGCGCCCAGGTCGGGGCCGTCGGCGTCACCACCAACACCCGCAGCGTGGGCGCCGAGATGAGCTACTTCATCGAGCACACCGGCGCCGTCGCCGCCATCACCCAGCCCCAGCACGCTGCCGTGGTGAAGGCCAGCGGTTCGACGCTGCGGTGGATCGCCGTCACCGAGGACGACTGCGGGGAGCCGGCGTCGGAACAGGGCGCCGCCGCGGTCGCCGCCGGGGACTTCGTGCCGTTCGAGGACCTCTACGGCGAGGAGGCGGCGTTCGTGGACCGCCCGGCCGAACCGATGGCCCCCGCCGGGATCATGTTCACGTCGGGCACCACGTCGCGACCGAAGGCGGTCGTGCACACCCATGCCAACGCCCTGTGGGCGGGCAAGGTCGGGCCCACGAACATCTCCATCGACAACGACGGCGTGTACCTGATCTACCTGCCGTTCTTCCACGTCAACGCGCAGAGCTGGTCGATGTGGACGACGGTGCTGGGCGCGGGCGGCACGATCGTGCTGCAACCCAAGTTCTCGGCGAGCCGGTTCTGGGAGGTCGTGGCGAAGCACGACGTGACCCACATCTCGATCATCCCGTTCGTGCTCAAGGCCGTCGCGGGCCAGCCCATCCCCGAGAACAAGCTGCAGGCCGGGGTGTTCGGCCTGGTCATGCCGCAGATGGGCGATCTCCTCGGCGGGGTCGACATCATCCCCGCCTACGGCATGACCGAGACGGTCATCCACGCCACCGGATGGGTGCCGAACCGCCTGATCCCCCAAGGGTCGATGGGCAAGCCCACACCCGGCTACGAGGTGCTGGTCGTCGACCAGGACAGCGGCGAGATCTGTGCGCCCGGGGTGGCAGGGGAGTTGTGGGTCCGGGGTACGAGGGGCATCCAGCTCTTCCTCGAGTACTACGGCGCGCCCGAGGCGAACGCCAAGAGCTTCACCGACGACGGCTGGTTCAAGACCGGCGACCGTGTCCGGCAGGGTCCGGGTGGCGAGCTGGTCTACTCCGAGCGCGACAAGGACATGCTCAAGGTGGGCGGTGAGAACGTGTCGGCCAAGGAGGTCGAGGATCTCATCCGCACCGTTCCCGGAGTGGGTGACGTCGCCGTCGTCGGGCGCTCCCACGACATGCTCGACGTGGTGCCGGTGGCCTTCGTGATCGCCGCACCGGGTGCCCCGGACGAGGCCGATCACGAGGCCCAGATCATCGAGCTCTGCGCCGCGAACCTCAGCGACTTCAAGGTGCCCCGGGCGGTGCACCGCGTCGAGGACTTCCCTCGCGCCACTCTCGACAAGGTCGCCAAGAACAAGCTGCGTGACATGGCCGACGAGATGGCCGGCGCCGGGGGCTGACCGACTCGCCCGATCGCTCGGTTCGACATCCGACGTCGGGTCCGATCGACGGCCTCTTACCCTCTCCTTTACCCCCGGGGGTATGTTCCTCCCAGGCAGAAGGGAGATCGTCATGACGTACGTCACGCAGACTCGTCGCCGCCCGGCCCTTTTCGTGGCCGCCCTCACCCTGGTCGTCCTGCTCGCCGGCTCGATCGCGGCCTGCGGCGGCGACGGTGACACGGTCGGTGGCGGCTCCGGCACCACCCTCGCCGAGGGTGGTGCCCTCGCGGTGGACGGCGACGGCACCACGGCGATCGACCCGTCGACGCTCGCCGAGCAGCTCGACGCGTCGCCCGCCGCTTCGCTCACCGAGGCCGAGGTCGCTGCGCTGCGGTACATGGTCGAAGAGGAGAAGCTGGCGCTCGACGTCTACACGGCGTTGGGGTCGACCTGGGACGTCCCCACCTTCACCAACATCGCGGGCGCCGAAGCCACCCACGTCGACGCGGTGCGCACCCTGCTCGACCGCTTCGACCTCACCGACCCGACGGCGGGCCAGGCCCCAGGCGAGTTCACCGACCCGTTCTTCGACACCCTCTATCGGGACCTCACCACGCAGGGCCAGGTCTCCGAGGTGGAGGCGTTGAAGGTGGGGGCCCTGGTCGAGGAGCTCGACATCGTCGATCTCGAGACGCGGCTGACCCAGACCGACGCCCCGGCCGTCGTCGCCGTCTTCGAGAACCTCCAGGCCGGCTCCCGCAACCACTTGCGGGCCTTCACCAGAGCTCTCGACGCGCGGGGCGTCGCCTACCAGCCCGTGTACCTGAGCATGTCGGACTACGAGGCCATCGTCAGCGCAGGAGTGGAACGGGGAGGGCGCGCCCGCTGAGCGCACTCGCGCCGGCCGACGGTCAGGCGGTGATCGTCGTCAGGTCCTCGCCGAAGACGATGGTGCCGTCGAAGTGCGCCGCCGCGATGGCGATCCACTCCTCGGCGCTCCCCGGAGCGGGTGTCGGCACCTGGTGGGTCAGCACCAGGGTGCGCACGCCCGCACGAGCGGCCGTCTGTGCCGCTTGCTCGACGGTGGAGTGGTAGTCGATCGTGTCCTGCATCCGCGGCATCGGGATCTGGCGCACGAGGTCGTCGCGCAGCACCGTCTGGACGTAGACGTCGGCCCCACGGCACAGCTGGTCGAGTCCGTCGCACGGCACCGTGTCGCCGGCGATGACCACTGCGCCGCCCCCGTGGTCGATGCGGTAGCCCACCGTCGGCTCGACCGGCCGGTGGTCGGTGGCGGCCGCGGACACGCGCACGTCTCCGTTGTCCAGCACGAGGCCGGCGCCATCGACCTCCGTGACCTCGACCTGCGGCTCCCAGGTGAGGTCGTCGTGGTGGGCGAGGCGGTAGCCGATGTCCGGGGCCAGCATGGCCAGGCAGGCGTCGACCACGTCGCGCGTGCGCGGCGGACCGTAGATGCGAAGCGTGGTGGGCGCCTGGGTCATCACCCAGTGGGTGGTGATGACGTCGTTGAGGTCACAGATGTGGTCCGAGTGCAGATGGGTGAGCAGCACCGCCTCGAGCATGACCGGAAGGGCTCCGGCGGCGACCATGCGCATGGTCACACCCCGCCCGGCGTCGACGAGCAGGTGCGAGCCGCCCGCCTTGACCAGGGTCGCGGCACCGGCACGATCGGGCGACGGAACGGGGTTCCCCGTGCCCAGCAGCGTCGTCTCGACGGCCATGGCGAGCCATGATGACAGATCCTGTGGCCTCGTCTCACCGGCCGCCGACGGCGCAGTGGTCAGTCGGACTCGTCGTCCGGCGGGTCGACCGGCTCCGCCTTCGGTAGCCGAGCCAGCAGTTGGTCGCGGATCGACGTGCCGGGCTCGCGGGCCTTGTCGCCGGTGACGCGCCACCCGTGGCGGCTCGAGTACAGCAGCGGAGGCTCCTTCAGCCGGCCCAGCCCGGTGGCCGTGATGCGCGCGAACACCAGCTCGTGGTCGGCCATGGTCAGCTGGTCGAACACCTCGGCGGTGAACCATGCGATGCAGTCGGCCACGACGGGGTGTCCGTCGACCTCGGTGAGGAACTCCGGTGCCACGTAGGCGAAGCGCCGCCCGGGGTAGGAGAAGTACTGGCCCTGGGCGATCTGGTCGGCGGCCAGCACCGAGACCGTGAAGCGCCCGGAGGCCTGGATGAGCGGCCACGTGTCGTGCTTGGGTGAGATCGAGGCCATCACGATGGGCTCCTCGAAGGCCACCTGGGTGACCCAGTGGGAGGTGTAGGCGCGGGTGACGTCGTCGTGCATCGCCGCGACGACCTGCACTCCCTTGATCATCTGGCCGAGGCTGCGCTTGACGACGGGATCGATCACCCGCTCAGTCTGGCCCGCCACCGGCGGAGCGCCGCGACCACACCCGGTGGTGGGGCGTGTCAGTCCTTGACGAGCTTGCGAACGGCGTGGTCCCAGGGGTCGCCGGTTCGGGTGGTGGCGTTGAGGGCTCGTTCGGCGGCCTTCAACCCTCTGGTCGCCTCGAAGTCGTCGCTGCGTCGAGCGATCCGCGCCTGGTAGCCGGCCCGAAGCTGCTCGAGCAGGTCACGGTCGCCGCCGGCAGCGTCGATCTCGGCGTCGACGTTCTTGGTGCTCGACGGGGTCTCGTTCACGGGCATGGGGTCTCCACCATGGTCAGGGCTGCTGGGCAACCTACTGCGCGCCGGTGGTCCGGTCCGACCGGGGGTTCACGCCGACGCGTCGGCGGGGGCACCGCGGCGAGCGGCCAGGCGCACGCTGATGACCTCGGTGCCCACCACGACAGCGAAGCCGATGACGAACAGCACCACGGGCAGGACCACCGGGGCACCCGACGGGGCCTCGAGCCGGGTGCTGCTGACGCCGTTGGGCCAGGGCCACAGCACCCGTAACGACCCCAGCATGAGCCCGATGAGCGCGGCCATGACCTTGTCGTGGTGGGTCCGCAGCGACCAGCTCAGCACCGAGGAGAACGAGGCCAGGCCGATGACGCATCCGGCCACGAAGACCAACAGCACGAGCAGGTTCCGGTCGTTCACGGCGCCGAGGACCTCCGCGTACATCCCCATCAGCACCAGGAGGAACGACCCGCTGATCCCCGGCAGGATCATGGCGCAGATGGCGATCGCCCCCGCCAGGAAGAAGGCCCAGAGCGGTTGGGTGACGATCTTCTCGGCGGTGGACTCGGTGTCGGATCGCAGGCCGAGGAGCAGGAAGAAGCCGGCTGCGGTGACGAACATGATGGCCAGCTCGGTGGCCGTCACCTTCTTGACGAGGCGCCAGGAGATGACGACCGAGCCGAGGATGAGGCCGGAGAAGAGCCCGGCCATGGCCTCGGCATGGTCGGTGAGCAGCGTGTCGAGGACCGAGGAGAGCGCCAGGATGGCCGCGATGATGCCCAGCCCGAGGGCGATCAACCACGTCCACTCGACCTGCCCCAGACGCTGCTTGACCTCGGCGCCGTCGCGACGAGCGACGCTCATGGCCACCGACGACGCCACCCTGATGTTCTCGATGAGGCGCTCGTAGATCCCGAGGACGAGGGCGACCGTTCCCCCCGACACCCCGGGCACGATGTCGGCGCTCCCCATGGCGAAACCACGGACGACCTGGATGAGCTTCTCGGGGGCGGGCACGGCGGGTCACTGTAGGCGGCCCGGCATCGCCTCTCGTGTCATGGGACGAGGGCGACCTTGCCCGCCACACGACGGTGGGCGAGGTCGTCGAGGGCGCGGGCCGCCTCCTCGAGCGGGTACACGTGGGGTTCGACCGGGTGGAGGCGACCGGCGGTGATCATGGAGAGGATCTCCCCGATGAGCTCCTGGTTGCGGTCGGGGTTGCGGCTGGCCCAGCCGCCCCAGTCGACACCGGTCACCCTGCGGTTGCGCAGCAGGATCTGGTTCGCCGGGAGGCGGGGGATCCCGGCGACGAAGCCGATGACGATCAGGTTCCCGTCATCGGTGAGCGCGCGCAGGCAGGCCTCGCCGACCTCGCCGCCGACCGGGTCGTAGACCACGTCGACCCCCCCGTCGGTGAGCTCACGAGCACGGGCCTTGACGTCCTCGGTGGACGAATCGATGACCCAGGTGGCGCCGCGGTGGCGGGCCAGCTGGCGCTTCTCCTCGGTCGATGCCGCGGCCAACACCCGCAGCCCCAGGGCGTCACCGATGTCGACGGCGGCGAGACCGACGCCGCTCCCGGCGCCGAGGACGAGCATGGTCTGGCCGTGCTGGACCCGGGCCCGCTCGTGGAGGGCGAACCACCCGGTCAGGTAGCTCTGCATGAACGTGGCCGCCTGGCCGTCGGTGAGCTCGTCGGGGAGGGGTACGGCGCTCATGGCAGGGACGACCGCTTCGCTGACGTAGCCGCCGATGCCCACGTTGGCGAAGACCCGCTCGCCGATCCGACGGTCGGTGACGTCGGCGCCGACCTCGGTGATGGTGCCCACGATCTCCATCCCCGGGACGAAGGGGGCAGGGATCTTGATCTGGTAGAGCCCCTGGACCATGAGGCCCTCGACGTAGTTGACCCCGCACGCCGCCACGGCGATGCGCACCCCGTCGGGTCCGAGGGCCGGCGGCGGACGCTCCTCCACATGCAGGTTCTGGACCGGACCGAGCTCGGGGCAGACGACGGCGCGCATGCGCCGACCGTAGAGCAGCCGCAGGATCCGGCGGGCATGATCGAGGCCGGCTGTCGACGACCATCCACGAGAGGACCGAGCCACCATGAGCACCCAGACCCCCGCCAACGTGCCCCCCATCGAGGACTGGGGCCGGCTGCTCGATGGTCGCGTCGCCGTGGTCACGGGCGGGGGCGAGGGGATCGGGGGTGCGGTCTCTCGGCTCTTCGCCCGCCACGGAGCCCACGTCGAGATCGCCGAGATCGATCCCGATCGGGCCGGTCGGATCGTCGCCGAGATCGAGGGCGACGGTGGGTCGGCGCGTGCCCATGTCGTCGACGTGACCGCCGAAGCCGACGTCGCCCGGCTGGCCGAGGCGGTCCTGGCGGAGCACCCTCACGTCTCGGTGCTGGTCAACAACGTGGGCGACTACCGCCCTCTGGTCCGCTTCCCGACCTCGTCGCCGGAGTCGTGGAAGGCCATGTACGACATCAACCTGTTCCACGTCTTCGCCGTGACCCAGGCCTTCGTGGGCTCCATGATCGAGCACCGAGCAGGGTCGATCGTCAACGTCCACTCGGTCGAGGGGCTGCGGGGCTACCCGGGCGACCCGGTCTACGGCGCGTTCAAGGCGGCGGCCGCCGCGTTCACCACCGATCTGGCCGTCGGGCTGGGGCGGCGAGGAGTGCGGGTCAACGGCATCGGCCCCGACCTCACCCAGACGCCCCAGGTCGACTACCTGACCGGGTGGGAGGACGCCGACGACCTCTGGGAGGCGTGGGCTCCGGTGGGTCGCCTCGGTTGGCCCGAGGACCAGGCCCGGGTGGCGCTGTTCCTGGCGTCGGACCTCTCCGCCTTCGTCACCGGCCACAACATCCCCGTCGACGGTGGCACCCGCGCCGGCGGTGGCTGGTTCTGGTCGCCTTCGCAGAACCGGTTCGTGAACCGGCCCCGGACCCTCTGAGGCGCCGCGGACGGCTCAGCGGTCGGTGGCGACGATGGGACGACCGATCCTGGTCGGAAGAGTGCCCGTGGGCGTGCCGTCGACGACGGTCAGATCGCCGGCCACGGCGACGGCTCGGAAACCCGCCGGTGGACGGCTGAGGCGGTAGCGGCCCTCGGGGAGGTCGTGGCGTCGTTCGTGGGGCCGCGTCTCGATCTCGTCGAGCGCGAAGACGGCGAGGTCGGCTCGACGACCGGGGGCGACCACGCCGCGGTCGTCGAGGCCGAAGAACCGGGCGCTGCGCTGCGTGAGGCAGTGCACGGCGTCCTCGATGCGCACCGCGCCCTCGTCGCGCGCCCAGTGGGTGAGCAGGTAGAGGTTCGAGCCTGCACCGCAGAACATGGTGAGGTGGGCGCCGGCGTCGGTGCCGCCCATGAGGGCGAAGGGGTTGGCGACGTCGTCGACGACCTGGCGGCGACGGTCGTCGTCGTTCATGGGGACCTTGGTGCTCGACATGACCGTGTAGCGCGAGCCCACGCCGTTGGCCAGCACCCACTCGGCGAGCGCGTCGGACGGGTGCAGGTTCCGCTGGGCGGCGAGATCCGCGAGGGAGAGGTCGACCGGGCCGGTGCCGTTCTCGGAGTCGGTGAGCATGAGCAACGGGAGGGCCTCGGGCCGGAAGGCGTTCTGCTCCTGGCGCGGGTTGTCCCACGCCTGGCGGGCACGATCGCGCCACGCCGGATCGGCGAGGGTCTGCAGCTTCGTGTCGGACGGGCCGTTGATCAGCTCGTGCCAGGGCGGCACCGCCGCGGCGGCGATCGACGCCTCGAAGCCCAACATCGGGGTGAAGGGCTCGTTCCCGCCGCCGAGGTACCAGGTGTCGAGACCGACCTCGGTCTTGGATCCGCCGGTGCCGTCGCCGAGGGACAGACAGCGGATGCCGCGTTCGCACCCCTTCTCGAGCGCCCAGCGCCGGTCGCCGGCGCCACGGGCGATGATCTGGAACGTGGCGTGGGGGTGGCGGGCCAGCGTGTCGAGGAGGGCATCGAGCTCGGCGTCGTCGGCGAACCGGCTCGGTACGAGGAGTCGGTTGCGGTCGGTGTCGAACCAGTTCGACGAGAGGCCGAGCGAGCCCGCGTGGAGCGCGTCGTCGAGCAGGGCCACCATCTCACCGATCTCGCTCGGTTCGGCGGCCCGGGTCCACGCCTCGGTGCCCATGACCGTGGCGCGCAGCGCCCCGTGTGCGGTGTAGGCCATCGGCTGCACGGCGAGCGGGGTCTTCGAGGCTGTCGCGTGGTACTCCGACCAGGTGTGCCAGCCCCAGGGGACGTACTCCCCGGCCAGCGTCGTCGGGAGCTCCTCGACGAAGCACAAGAGGTCGGCGATGTCGGCCTGCACGTCGGGCCGCACCGGGGCGATGCCCAGGCCGCAGTTGCCCATCACCACCGTCGTCATCCCGTAGGACGGAAGTGGGTCGAGGGTGGGGTCCCAGAACATCTCGAGGTCGTAGTGGGTGTGGCAGTCGATCAACCCGGGGGTGACGAGCGCTCCGGAGGCATCGACGACCGTTTCGCCCTCGGCGTCGAGGTCGTCCCCGACCTCGACGATCAGCCCGTCACGGACCCTGACGTCGCCGCGACGCGGAGGCGCCCCCGTACCGTCCACGACCGTGCCGCCGCTGATGAAGAGGTCGCCCATGCCTGCCGCCCTGTCGTGGGTGTCGCCGGCAACAGTAGTGAACGCAGGGGAGCGTCCCCTCGACCCGCGTCAGCCCGAGCCCGTCGGCTGACGTCGTCGTCGGACACGGAGAGGCCCGACCTGTCCGGGCAGGTCGGGCCTCTCCCCTCGGGGGGTGCGGCGATCAGGAGGTGGGTGCGTCACCGTCGGCGTCGGACGGCGGGCCGTGGCGACCGGGGCCACCCGGACCGCCCTCGCCCCGCATCGGCCGTTCGCCGTTCTGCATGGCCTGCAGGCGGGCGTCGGCCTCCTCCTGGGTGAGGGTGCCGTCGGCCACCTTCTCGGCGAGGCGCTCCTGGAGCCCGGCCTCCCGCGCGGCGTGGACCTGCTCGGTGCTCACCCCGAGCTCCGCGGCGAAGGTCTGGTCGAACAGGTCGTGGCGGGCCTCACGGTCGGCGGCCCGAGCGGCGCGTTCCTCGTCGGTCGGGGGCGTCGTGGGGCGCTCGGTCGGGCGCTCGGGGCGTGCGCCGAACTGCGCCTCGACGGCGGCGCGGGCCGCGTCGCGGGCGGCCGTGACCTGCTCGTCGGTCACCCCGAGCCGGTTGGCCAGATCGGCGGTCTGCTCGGCCCTGCGGGCCTCACGGTCGGCGGAGCGACCGGCGGCATCGGTCGCCGAGCCCTGTTCGGTGGGCGTGGTCGTGGACGACTGGGCGAAGGCGATGCCGCCGCTTCCCAGCAGGCCGGCGGCGACGGTGCCGGCGACGATCGTGTTGCGCAGTGAGCTCTTCATGGTGGGGGCCTCCTCGGACCTGGCGTGTCCTTCACGCACTGAGGGCATGGTGGAGGTCGGCGGTGAGAGGGGTTCTCGATGCGGGTGTGAATTCGGCAAGGATCCGCGCGGTCCGTCGGGCGGTACTGTCGGGGGATGACGGACTACGCACCGAGCCCCTGGGATCCGATCGCCGACCACGTCGAGCGCTACCTCGCCACCGACGGCGCTGACGGCTTCGAGTGGGAGGGCGGAGAGGTCATCATCCTGTCGACCATCGGTGCGAAGAGCGGAAAGGTCCGTCGGACACCGCTGATCCGCGTGACCGACGGCGAGCGCTACTTCGTGGTCGCGTCGATGGGCGGCGCCCCGCAGAACCCGCAGTGGTTCCACAACGTGGTGGCTCACCCGGAGGTCACGGTGCAGGACCGTGCCGACGTGCACGAGCTCCGCGCCCGGGTGGCCAGCGCCGAGGAGAAGGCCAGGTTCTGGCCCCTGGCCACCGCCGCGTGGCCCGCCTACGACGACTACCAGAAGGCCACCGAACGCGACATCCCGTTGGTGATCTGCGAGCCGCGCTGAGCCGTCGCCATCGGGTGCCGCGGCGGTCGGGTGAGGCGGGGTTGGGGCGAGATGACGAACGAGGGGGAGCAGTGACCGAGCACACGCACGTCTGGGAGCCGCCGGAGATCGTGGCGCCGCTCGTGGGCCCGGGGGGTCCGTTCGAGCTCGTCGAGGAGGACGTCCTCGGTGTGGCGACCACGGTGTTCCGCCACCGGCCGCCTCACCTGCGCGCCGTGCTCGTCGCAGCCGGGGAGAGGCACGCCGACCTCGATCACCTGGTGTTCCCCGATCTGACGCTCACCTTCCGCGACGTGGTGGCCAGCGTCGCCCGCGTCGCCGACCTGCTCGCCTCGCACGGCGTCGGACCAGGAGACCGCGTGGGGTTCGCCGCCGCCAACGTCGCCCCCTACCCGGTGGCGTGGTGGGCCACCGTGGTGAGCGGTGCGGTGGTGTCGAGCCTCAACGGGTGGTGGACGCCCGCGGAGTTGGCCCACGGCATCGCCTTGTCGGGACCCAAGGTGGTCGTGGCCGACGAGCGACGCCTCGAGCGCCTCCACGAGGCCGGGCTGCCCGACGACGTGACGGTGATCGCCATGGCCGAGCTCGAGGCGCTCCTCGGGCCGCCGGCCCCCGACGATCCGGCGCTCCCCGACGTCGCCATCGACGAGGACGACCCGGCGGTGATCCTGTTCACCAGCGGTACGACCGGGCGCCCGAAGGGGGCCACCCTCTCGCACCGCAACTTCGTGCACTGCCCGATGGTCATCGCGCTGCAGGGAGCCATGGCGCTCGTGGCCGCACCCCCCGCGCCGGACGCCCCGGCCCGCCCACAGCCCTCGAACCTGATGGTCTCGCCGATCTTCCACGTCTCCGGGGCGCTGCCCGTGGCCGCCGGGCCGGTCACCGGGATGAAGCTGGTCTTCCCCCCGCTCGGCGCGTGGGACGAGGTCACCCACCTGCGCCTCACCGAGGAGCACCGGATCGCCGCGTGGAGCGGGGTGCCCACGCAGTTCTGGCGGCTCCTCGAGCACCCCCGCTTCGACGAGTTCGACACGTCGTGCGTGCAGTCGCTGGGCGGGGGCGGCGCCACCTTCGCGCCCGAGCTCTTCCGGCTGATGTCGCGCAAGCTGCCCCAGGCACGGGTCGGTTGCGGCTACGGGATGAGCGAGACGGTCGGATCGGGGTCCCGGCTCGGCGGAGTGACCCTCGAGACGCACCCGGCCTCGGTCGGTTCGGTCGAGCCGCTGTGCGAGATCCAGATCCGCGGGCCCCTCGACGAGCCTCTCGGCGACGGCGAGGTGGGCCAGATCTGCCTGCGTGGTGCCGCGGTCTTCCTGGGCTACTGGAACGACCCCGATGCCACCACGTCCGCCCTCGACGCGGACCGGTGGTACCGCACCGGGGACTACGGGCGCTTCGTCGACGGGGTCCTCCAGCTCGAGAGCCGCATGCGCGACCTCATCATCCGAGGCGGCGAGAACGTCTACCCGATCGAGATCGAGAACCGCCTCGTCGAGCACGACGGCATCGCCGACGTCTGCGTCGTCGGCGTCGATCACCACCAGCTCGGTCAGGAGGTGGCCGCCGTCGTCGTCCTCCACCCCGGCGTCGAGCTCGACGCGGACGACGTTCGGAGCTGGGTCGCCGACACGCTCGCCGCCTACAAGGTGCCCGCCCACGTGGTCTTTCGGTCCGAGCTCCCGTACACGCTGACCGGCAAGGTGCTCAAGCACCAGGTGGAGGACGAGATCTCCACCGAGCTCGGCGCGGGGGCTCCCTGATCAGGCGGTCAGCGGCCGGGTTGGGTCGAGAGCAGGGTGTTGACCCTGTCCCAGAGCCGGTTGGTCGTCGCCAGCGCCTCGTGCAGCACCCGTTCGGTCTCGGCCTCGGTGGCCTCGGCGGGGATGACCACGATGGCTCGTCCCGTGTCCTTGCCCGGTTCGCTGCGCAGCAGCACCAGGTGCTCGAACCGCGACGGCACCTCGAGGGTTCGACCCTGCCCGATCCGCATCCAGGGGACGGCCGTCACCGGTCCCCGTTCGCTGGTGACCTCCACGGAGGCCTCGGCGAAGGGGTTGAGGGTGGCTCGTCGGGTGACGGCCAGCCCGAGGGGCAGCTCGTAGCGGCTCCGGGTGCCGATCAGCGGTGTGACGTGATCGGGTGAGAACCCGGCGCCGGAGGGCAGCTCGAGCGCGCCCTCCTCGGCCACCAGCGTGAAGGTCGCGACGCGCCGGCCGGTCGGATCGGGGAGGCGCCGGTTGGCGTTGGCCAGGATGAGCAGGAGCGCCAGCGGCAGCAGGGCGGAGAGCAGGACCAGGACGACCGTGATGATCGCCGTGGTCGACGCGTCGGCGGCCTTGGTGGCGGTGATCGTCGGGAAGGTCACCTGCCCCGTGCCCTCCAGCGCCTGGGCGTCGGTTGCGCCGGCCGGCCGGTAGCTGGCGGTGAAGGGCAGGCTGAGCTCGACGGGGCCGTTGCGTTCACCGTCGACGACCAGGTCGGCGGCGACCGAGAAGGGCTCGTCGTCGGGACCGCACGCCTCGAGCGCGCTGAGTTGGATCGTCACCCCGGGAGTGGCGCTCTGGGCCTCGCCGAAGCTCACGCACACCCGGCCTCCCGTGACGGCGCTGGGGACGACGTCGAGGCGCCCGGGGAAGGTGCCGGAGCCCTCCAGGGTGGTGGGACCGCCCCACGCCACGCCGGGCAGCGGAGGGGCGTCGCCGAGGACCACGGGGATCTCGCCCGAGGACAGGTCGCCCCAGCCCGGGGTCGACGCGGTGACGACGACGCTCGGGGCTGCCGTGATGGGCCCGGGGAGCGCGACCTGCCAGGTGCGGGTCGCGTCCTGCCATTCGACGCCGGCGGGCGCCCCGTCGACGGTGGCCCTGACCGAGACCGCGTCAGGTCCGAGCATCGTCGCGGAGTCCCCGGGCTCGGCGCCGCCGCGGACGGCCACGCCGAGGAGTCCGGACGGTGCGCCCTGGATCACCGTCGCCGTGCCCGCGGCCGCCACGGAGGCGGCGAGGTCGGCGTAGCAGCCGATCACCGGCCCGCCGGAGGAGGTGACGGACACCGCTCCGGGTGTGGGGGCGTCCGCCGGTGCGGTGTAGGACGCGAAGCCGTCACCGCTGGCGACGTCGGTGCCGTCGCGTCGGATCGTGACGGTGGTCCCGGGGTTCCCCCGGGCGCTGGCCGCCTGCACGAGAGGGCTGGGGAACCCGGTGCCGAGATCGGCGCAGGCCACCGGTCGCCGACCCAGCGCGATCTGGCCCTGGGTGAAGAACTCGTCGGCCAGCGCCGTGGCCTGTCCCGCCTCGACCCGCTCACCCGGGACCCGGCACGGGTCGCTGCCGTCTCCCGTCAGCAATCGGGCGATGACCGTGTCCGTGGCGGCTCGTTCCTGACGTTCGACCGCGGTCTCGCCCCCCTCGGCGCGGAGATCGACGAGCTGCACCACGAACCCCGCCGCCCGGATCTGCGCGCTGACCGGAGCGGTGAGCCGGCTCTCGGGGGGCAGGTCGCCGCAGACCTGGCCCTCGAACTGGCCTTCGATCGCCGCCTTCTCGGTCGAGGACGTGTAGGTGGCGATCCCCGGAGCGGAGGTGTCGTCGATGCTGTAGGCACCGTCGGTGAACCAGACCAGGCGCTTGCAGGCGATCGGGACGCGTGGGGCGTTGCGCGAAGTGGTCGGTGGCGTAGAGGAGAGCCAGCACGTAGTCGGTGTTGCGCTCGTCGGTGCGCGTGGTGAAGGACTGGACGAGGTCGACCGCGGCGCCGGTCTGCGCCGGGAGCACCGCCTGGCCGACCTCGTTGGTGCTGGAGCCGAAGCCGGCGATGGTGAGGTTGACCGAGCCGCCGGCCGCCTCGGCCGAGGCCGAGAGGCTCCGGACGAGGATGTCGGCCGCCTCGACCCGTCGGTTCTGCGGGTCGGTGGTCTTGAGGCTGGCGGACTCGTCCATGAGCAGGAGGACCTCGAGCGTGGTGCACTCGGCGTCGGCTGTCGTGCCGGTGACCACCTGCCCGCCCGCGCCGGTCATCGGCACCAGCGTCCCCGCGGCGACGAGGAGCACGACGAGCACGGCCAGCACCGCCGACAGCGACGCGGTGGTCCGGCGCGCCGTCATCGGCGGGCCAGGGCCTGGGCCACGAGGAACGCGCCCACCGAGCCGACCACCCAGCCGCTGATCGCCAGGACCAGGGCCACGGTGCGCGGCTTCCAGGTCGCGTCCACGTAGTGGCCGGTGGCTCGCCGCACGGCGTCGAGCGAGCCGAACCAGGCGAACACGATGAGCCCGAACACCGCGCCGAACATCCAGGCCAGCACGGCGGTGGGTGCGACCTCGTCGGTGTCGCCGGCCCCGTCGACGACGGCACCGACCACCATCGCGATCGTGGCGAGGGTCGTGATGGCCAGCATGACGATGGGGACGACGGGCGGTCCCACGGTGTCGTGTGCCGTCTCGTCAGGGATCACCACGTCGTGCATCATCTCGCACACGCTCCATGGCGTCGATGATCCCCTCGGCCTGTCGTGACGGCTCCTGCGCCGGCGGTGCCGCCCCGCCCGGCCTCCTGGGCCGGTCGATCGCGCGCGAGGCTCGGGCGTGGAGAGGTCCGATCACGATCAGGTGGCCGGGGCGGTCGACGCCGTCGATTCGCTCTGCGTGGGTTGCGGGCTGTGCTGCGACGGCACCGTCGTGAGCCATCTCGCCGTCCGTGACGTCAGCGACCTCGGCGCACCGTTGGCGGCCCTGGGCGTCGAGTTGATCGTCGAGGCGGATCCTGCGGTGTTCGCCCTTCCGTGCCCCGCCCTCGTCGACGGGGGTGTGCACGATCTACGACCTGCATCGCCCGCGGGCCTGCGCCGAGTTCGAGTGCGCGCTCTCGAACGCCGGTTCGCGGCGGCGCCGTCCCGCTCGCCGAGGCCCGTGCCGTCGTTGCCGAGGCCCGCCGGCTCCAGGCCCTCCCTGACGATCAGGGGAGGGCTGCGCTGAGGGCGCACGTCGAACGCCACTTCCTCCCCGGGTGAGCTCTGGCCCGTTCGCTCCCTACGATGGGGCATGGCGCATTCCCAAGGCGGTAGCTCCGACGGTGCCGTCCTCACCTTCCTGGGGGCGACCGGCACGGTCACCGGCAGTCGGTTCCTCGTCGACACGCCCGACGCCCGTGTGCTCGTCGACTGCGGTCTCTACCAGGGGCTGAAGGAGCTGCGGCTGCGGAACTGGGCCCCGTTCCCCGTCGATCCGGCTTCGATCGACGCAGTCGTGCTGACGCACGCCCACATCGATCACTCGGGGGCGCTCCCGCGGTTGGTGCAGGAGGGGTTCACCGGGCCCGTGTTCGCCAGTACGAGCACTACGGCACTGGCCGGCATCGTGCTGCCTGACAGCGGCCACCTCCAGGAGGAGGAGGCCGCCTACGCCAATCGGCGGGGCTTCTCCAAGCACCATCCGGCGCAGCCGCTCTACACCGAGGCCGATGCCCGACGGGCGCTCGAGCAGTTCCGATCGATCGAGTTCGGGGCCCGGGTCGAGGTGGCCGACGGCGTCTCCGCCACCCTCTCGCCGGCCGGTCACATCCTCGGATCCTCCGTCGTGGCGCTGGACGTGGCCATCGACGGCGGTCGACGGATGGTCTTCAGCGGTGACCTCGGCCGCGACCACCACCCGTTGCTGAGCCCGCCGGCGCGTATCGGTGAGGCCGATCTGGTCCTCGTCGAGTCCACCTACGGCGATCGTCGTCATGACGATGCAGGCGCGCTCGACGCCTTCGCCGACGTCGTTCGTCGCACCGCCGCCCGTGGTCGGAGTGGTGGTGGTACCGGCCTTCGCCGTCGACCGCACCGAGGTGGTGCTCGTGGCACCTCGAGCGCATGCGCGAGAAGGGACTGATCCCGGAGCTGCCCGTCTTCGTCGACAGCCCGATGGCCCTCGCGGCTCTGGAGGTGTACCGGCGGGCGATCGAGGAGGACGGGTCGGAGATCCGTCCCGAGGTCAGGGAGGCGGGGGATCCCTTCGGTCTCCGTCACGTCCGGGCGATGCGCGATGTCGAGGAGTCGATGCAGCTCGATCGGCTCACCACCCCGGCCATCGTGGTGTCGGCGTCCGGGATGGCCACCGGCGGTCGGGTGCTGCACCACCTGAAGCGCTACCTCCCCGACCGTCGTGCGTCGGTCGTGCTCGTCGGGTTCCAGGCCGAGCAGACGCGGGGCCGACGCCTCCTGGAGGGCGCCCGGCAGGTCAAGCTGCTCGGCAACTACGTGCCCGTGCACGCCGAGATCGTGGAGCTCCCCGCGTTCTCGGTGCACGCCGACTGCGTGGAGCTGGTCGACTGGCTGCGCACGGCCGACACCCGACCCGACGCGGTCTACGTCGTGCACGGCGAGCCGGACGCCTCGGCGGCCCTGTGCACCCGGATCGACCAGGAGCTGGGGTGGAACGCCGTCGTTCCCCGTTTCGGGGAGCGGGTGCGCGTCGGTCCCGTCCCGGTCGGCCCTGGCGCCCCGGTGGAGCCCGAAGCGGCGCCTCGACCGCTTCCGGCACGAGCCCGCCCGCCCGACGCCGACCCTCGACGAGGCGCTGCTCGCCGGTCCCGCAGCCGACGTCGTGGGACTGGTCGGCGACGACTCGGTCCGGCTCGCCAGGATGGACGCCGAGATGGCCAACGGGTTCCGGGCGCTGGCCGGTGTCGGGCCGTGCGGTGTCGGTCTTCGGATCGGCGCGCACACCGGTGGACAGCGAGGAGTACGACCTGGCCCGCCGCACGGCCGCACGGCTCGGCGCCGCCGGGTACGCCATCATCAGCGGGGGAGGCCCTGGCGCGATGGAGGCCGCGAACCGTGGTGCCCGTGATGTCGGCGCGCTGTCCGTCGGGCTCGGCATCGATCTGCCCGTCGAGCAGGCCATCAACCCCTTCGTCGACCTCGCGGTCGAGTTCCAGCACTTCTTCGTGCGCAAGGTGATGTTCGTCCGGTACGCATCGGCGTTCGTGGTGTTCCCCGGCGGGTTCGGCACCCTCGACGAGCTGTTCGAGGCGCTCTCGCTGATCCAGACCGGGAAGATCCAGGACTTCCCCGTGGTGCTGGTCGGGTTCGACCTACTGGTCCGGTCTGCTCGGGTGGATGCGCGAGCAGTTCGTGGCCGACGGTAGGGTGACGGTCGAGGAGTTCGGCCTGCTCCGTGTCGTCGACCACCCCGACGACGTGGTCAGGATCGTCACGGAGGGGATCCGGCCCCGTTGACGACCGGTCGGGCGGCGTTGCCGCTCACGGTGAGCTCAGGGGCGTCGGCGATGGTCCGGAGCACCACGCAGGAGCGCTCGGTGAGGCGGATCAGGGTGTCCACCTGCTCCTCGGTGGTGTAGCCGGCCGGGGCGAACCGCGTGACGGTCCTGTTCGTCATCGCCTCGACCCCAGGGGGCGCGTCCCGACGCGAGCCAGTCGGTCTCCGACCAGATGTCGTGGTTCTCGCCCCAGGCCGGTCGCCCCGTCGAGATCCCACCCGACGAGGTTCAGCACCGCGTACAGGTCGTTGCCCGGCGTCGACGGCCTGACGGTTGCGACACTCTCCCCGGATCGCTCAACTGGCGGCCGAGGGCGTCGTGGGCGTCGATCGTCGACGGCCACCGGGAAGTCGCCGTCGAGCTCGGTGCGTCGTTCTCCTCCGACGATGCGAGCCGCTCGCCCCTCGCGCAGCCAGTATCCGCTGGTGATGCGATCCGGTCGGCCCGCTCCGGGTCGGGGTGCACGTAGACGAAGAAGGCCGAACCGTCGGCGGAGGTCCCGTGGGCGTTGCCCAGGCGGAGCCCCGGTCGCATCGTCCGCGGCCCCCACGAGCGGTCGCGGACGCTGCCGCAGTCGACGTCGAACCACCGGTCGGCGAGACGGACGCGGCCCTGCACCCGCCCGGGTTGCTCGAGGTGGCCGTCGAACATGCCCGGTGACTCCTCCGGGGCCACGGGGTTGGGTTCCATCAGGGCGCGGAAGGTGACCTCGACGTCGATGTGCTCGCTGGTGTGGGTCACCCGATAGGAGTGGAGCGGCTCGACGCACCTCGAGCCGGAAGCCGTCCGGCCATCTCGAGGTGGCGGAGGTCGGGGGGTGTCGGTCATGCTCCTCGGACCAGCTGTCGTGGGCGAGGTAGCGGTTCTCGCCCTTCCAGGCGGTCACCGTGCCGCCCTCGGAGGCCCTCGTTCGGGCGGAACCACACCCGGTGTGGATCGAGGCGCCCAGCTCGGGGAGCCAGAACGGGAACCACACGGTCTCGATCCACGTGGGGTCGTCGGAGGTCGGCGGGTGGAAGCCGTCGTCGTCGGCCGAGACGGACGGCTCGGGCGGGTTGCCGACGATGGTCATCGGTCCTCCAGCGGTTGCGGGACCCGATCGGCGAGGTCCCCCAGCAGCGGGGAGGCGAGCATCGCGTCGCGGGTCAGGTGCCGGGCCAGGTAGGCGACGAGGTCGGCCATCCGCTCGGGCCGGTCGGCGAGACGGCCGACCTCGTGCGAGGCCCGCGGCCACCGTGGCCGGGCGGTGACCGAGCAGCGCCGCGAGGTCGTCGAGCTCCCGGACGTCACGGTCGGCGCCGAAGCGGAGGTGGTGGTCGACGGTGCCGAGGACGCCGCTCACGCCGCCGGCGCGATCGCGGGCGACGGGGCCGCTGAGCGCTGGAAGCGATCGTCTCGTCGAGGTCGCGGCGGGCGTGGGCCACGAGCGCCGACAGGTCCGACGACGGGCCTCTGGTCGAACGGCGCCTCGGTCGGTCGACGGCCGGTCGACGGCATCGCTGAGGGCGAGGGCGAGGGCGCGCATCAACAGCAACCGGTACATCGTGAGCTGGGCGCGGTCGGTGGCGGGATCGTCGAACGGAGAGCCCGAGGCCGATGAGCATGGCGTTGCGGGCCAGGATCAGGATCCGGTACCACGCCACCGTCGAACGCTCGACCGGCGGCCCGCCGTGGCGCTCGTACTCGGCGAAGCGGACCGCTGAGGTCGCCCACCGGGGTGGCCATGTCGCGCACCGCGAGTGCGGCGAGGTCCTCCATCGGGTCGCCCCAGTGGGCGACCTCCCAGTCGAGGAGGGCCCGGATGCGCCCGTCTCGGTGGATGAGGTTGCCCGGCCCGAGATCGCTGTGGACGAGCGAGGTGCGACCGGCCCCGGTCGGCCGGTGCTGCCGGAGCCAGGTCAGCGGCGACCGCGAAGAGCGGATGGCCTCGCCTCGCCCGACGAGGGCGGCCACGTCCTCGACGGCGCCGAGCTGCGCCGCGGCGTGGTCGGCCGACGGGTCCGGGGGGCCGAGGTGGCCGATGTCGAGCGCCGAGGGGTCCGTGCGATGGAGCGTCGCGACGACCTCCATCAGGTGCGCGGGGGCTGTGTCTCGCGACGCATCGTCCCCGAACTCGCTGCTCGCCGTCGATGCGCGCCAGCAGCACCACCCGCAGCGTCGGGTCGGAACCGTGGAGATCGGGTGTCGGTACGTCGGTGCCGTGCAGCGCGGCGAGCACCGCCGCATCGCGGGCCGACCCACCTCCGCGCCCGGTGTCACGGAGCAGGAAGAGCTCCCGGGGCTGGTCGTCGTCGCCGTCGACGTCGACGGCCCAGGCCTGGCGACTGGCGCCGACGAGGTGGCGGTCGGCGCGCACCACCGTGGCACCGGTGGTCGTCTCGACCCACGCGCGCAGCTCGTCGGGCAGGTCGCCGTCGACCATCAGAGGAAGGCGGTGACGGTGGTGCGGGCGGCGGCGACGTCGGCCTCCTTGGTCACCACGACGGTGGGGCTGTGGTCGATGTCCATGAAGGTCTGCAGATCGGCCCAGTGCTCGCGCCCGGCGTCCGTCTCGGTGTAGAAGGCGGACGTGGCCAGCATCGAGTCCATGTCGGGCCAGTGGTTCTCGGCGATCCCGACGTAGTCGGGGGAGCCGACGATCATCATCAGACGGTTCTTCGAGATGTAGGGGTGGTCCCTCAGGTCGAACTCCTGGGTGTGCCGCGTCCAGCGCTCGAAGAACTCGTCGTCGCTGAGCTCGGGGCGCTTTCGCACCAGCGTGAACGACACGATCACCTGCAGTCCCCCCGGGGTCGGCTCGAGGCGGAACGGTATCCTGCGGCCCGTCGCCCGGGCTCACCGGGCCATCGGGGGCAACGTTGGACGACCGTCGCTACGACCTGGGCGAGCTGCAGGACCGGGCCGCCATCGCCGATCTCTACGACCGCCAGCTGGCGGCGGCCGAGGCCTGGGACCTCGAGGCCTACGACACCACCTTCACGGTCACCGCCGAGATCGACATGCGTGACTTCGGTCAGCCGGTGCTCGTCTACCCGGAGTACCGGGCGTGGTTGGCGTCGTTGCAGCCCGTCATGGTGGCGGCGCAGCGCATCACCGGCGGACTGCGCCTGTCGCTCCACGGTGATCGGGCCACGACCCGGGTGCCCGTGGCCTGCTTCGTCACGATGGCCTTCGACGACGAGCGCACCCTGGTGTCGACCGGGATCTTCTACAACGACGAGCTGGAGCGCACCGTCGACGGATGGCGGATCGTCCGCCGTCACGAGGAGCTGGGCTGGTCGCGCTGACGAGCGGCGTCGCACGCGGTCGGTCACCGGGGGCGGGTACCGTCGGCACCCGATGAGCGACGATGCCCTGGCCGGTCTGCTGGCGACGCAGGCGATCACCGATGTGCTGCACCGCTACTGCCGGGCCCTCGACCGCATGGACCGTGCTCTGGCCGAATCGGTCTGGCACCCGGGTGGCACGGCCGACTACCGGCCGCTCTACCAGGGCACGGGCACCGGCTTCCTCGACTGGGTGTGGCCCACCCACGAGGGCTTCGCCCGCCACTCCCACATGGTGACCAACGTCCTGGTGGACGGCAGCCCCACCACCGGCGTGGCCGTGAGCGAGTGCTACGTCTCGGTCTGGCTGCGGTGGCCCCCGCACGACGGCGTGGTCCGCGACCTGTTCGGGCGGGGTCGCTACCTCGATCGCTGGTCGTGCCGTGACGGGGTGTGGGCCATCGACCACCGCCGCTACGTCGACGACCTCCAGCGGATCGAGGAGAGCCCGGCGTCCTCGCTCACCGACGGGAGCACCGCGACCGGGCGTCGTGACCACACCGACCCCTCGTATCGCTTCCTCCCGTAGCGGATGACGGGCAGGACCCAGGGTGCGGCAGAGGTCCGTCGGGGTGTGTCTCGGGGAGGCGACCATGAAGGTCGACGAGCTGTGGCGGTACCCGGTGAAGTCGATGATCGGCCAGCGCGTCAGCGAGGTCGAGGTCGACACGCGTCGGCATCGTCGGTGACCGGGGCTGGGCCACCCGTGACCTGGAGCGTGGGGGGATCCGGGGGGCCAAGAAGATCGCCGGCCTGATGCGCTGCGCGGCGCAGGATCGAGGTGACGGGCACGCCGTCATCACCCTGCCCGACGGATCCACGGTGGCCACCGACGACGAGGACTGCGACGAGCGGGTGAGCGCCGCACTCGGTCATCGAGTCGCCCTGGAGGCGCTGCGCCCGGCCGACGACCTCGAGCACTACCGGCGGGGCGCTCCCGACAGCGACGACGTGATGGCGGAGCTCCGCGGGCTCTTCGGCCGGGACCCCGATGAGCCCTTGCCGGACCTCTCGGTCTTCCCGCCGGAGATCATCGAGTTCGAGTCACCTCCGGGCACCTACTACGACGCCTTCCCGCTGCTCGTCGTCACCACGTCGTCGTTGCGCTCGTTGGCCGAGGCCTTGTCCGACGCCGCCGTGGACGTGCGCCGCTTCCGGCCGAGCCTCGTCGTCGACACGGGCGACGCGCCGGGGTACCCGGAGTTCGAGTGGCTCGGACGGAGCCTGTCGATCGGTGACCTGGAGCTCGAGGTCGGGGTCCGGTGCCCGCGCTGTGTGATGGTGACCCGGGAGATCGACGACGACGCCCCCGCGGATCGGTCGGTGCTGCGCCACATCGTCCGCGAGCTCGGACAGGACTTCGGGGTCTACGCCGAGGTGCGTCGCCCGGGACGGGTCAGGGTCGGCGACGAGGTGCACCTCGACGGGTGAGCGAGCCGGCCGGGGTGCCGTCCGCCAGCGGCGGGATCCTCAGCGCGAACGTGGGAACCCGAGGCCGAACATGGCGATGAGGTCGCGCTGGAGCTCGTTCGTGCCACCGCCGAAGGTGAGGATGACCACACCGCGGATCATCGCCTCCAACCGGCCGCGCAGCACGTCGGCGGGCGAGCCCTCCTTCACGTAGCCACGCGGTCCGAGGATCTCCATCAGCAGGCGGTAGGCCTCGAGGTAGAACTCGGTGCCGAACACCTTCACCGTGGACGCGTCGGCCGGGTGCAGGGCCTGTTGCTCGGCGGACCAGGCCACCTTCCAGTTGGCCAGCCGGAGGAACTCGAGGCGGGCGTGGACGCGAGCGAGGCTGAGCTGCACCCACTCCTGGTCGATCACCCGACGACCGTCGGGCAGGAGGGTCTCCTGGGCCCAGCGCCGGACATCGGTGAGGTTGCGCTCGGGGCTGCCGCTGGCGCAGAGGGTGACCCGCTCGTGGTTGAGCTGGTTGGTGATCAGCCCCCAGCCGCCGTTCTCCTCGCCCACCAGGTTGGTGACCGGCACCCGCACGTCGTCGAAGAAGGTGGCGTTGATGTCGTGGGCGGCCATGAGGGTGAGCGGTTGCAGGGTGATGCCGGGGGTGTCGAGGGGCACGATGAGCACGGAGATGCCCTTGTGCTTCTTGGCCTCCTGGTCGGTGCGCACCGCCAACCAGAGGTAGTCCGACCCTCCGGCGAGGGAGGTCCACATCTTCTGGCCGTTGATGACGTACTCGTCGCCGTCGCGCACCGCGCGGCACTGCAGGGCGGCCAGGTCGGTGCCGGCCTCCGGCTCTGAGTAGCCGATGGCGAAGTGGATGTCGCCGGCGAGGATCCTGGGGAGGAAGAACTGCTTCTGCGCCTCGGTCCCGAAGTTCATGATCGTCGGCCCGACGGTGTTCAGCGTCAGGGTCGGCACCGGTGCTCCGGCGCGCATCGACTCGTCGAAGAAGATGAACTGGTCGATCGGATCGAGCTCGCGGCCGCCGTACTCCTTCGGCCAGCTGAGTCCGGCCCACCCGTCGGCGCACATCTGCTTCCAGACCCGCTTGGCCGTCGGTCCCACGCTGTCGGCGCGGACCTCGCGCATCGTCTCGTCGTCGAGGAGCTCGTCGTAGTAGGCGCGGAGCTCGTTGCGCAGCGCCGCCTGGGCGGGGGTGTAGGCGATCTCCATGAGCGGTGTCCTCTGGGCCGTGGCCGGGTCCGCTGCAGCTTGGCACGACGCCGGTGGCTCAGAGCGGCTGGGGGAGGGGCCGGTCCTCGAAGAAGGCGATCGTGCGCTGGGTGGCGTCGGCGAACATTCCGTGCTCGGCCCGCATCGCCTTGAGCTGGCTCTGGAACAGCCGGGCCCTCGTCGCCGAGGTGATCGTCGGGAAGCCCGTCGGGTCGGCGAAGATCGTTGCGGTGACGGCGTCGGCATCGGTGTCCAGGAAGCCGGCGTCGTCGACGAAGCCACCCCGGCGGAGCTCCTCGGCCATGGCTGCGGAGGTGTCGGGGGTGATGCCGGCGATGCGCGTGAATCGCCCGTCGTAGAGCGGGGAGGCCGCGTTCTCGAGGTACTGGGTCCGGATCCCCCGTTCGCGCATCGTCGCCTCGTTCGCTCGGGCCTGGTCGTTGAACACTTCGGGGTTGTCCTCGTTCGCGCACATGAACCACGCCGACGGGGTGGTGGATCTCGTGGCCGATCGCGTCGTGGTGGCGTCCGCGCAGTAGCTCACGACGGCGTCGAAGCGCAGTTGGGGGAACTCGTCGGCGATGGCGAGGTCGCCGACGGTGCCGAGGAAGTGGCTGAAGGCCCCGCCGGCCGACATCCCCAGCGCGTACTTCGGGGCCCCTGCGGGGACCAGGCCCCGGGCCTCGAGGTCGTCGAACAGCATCTCCAGGTTCCGCAGGTCGACGTTCCCGGCCGTGGGGCGGGTGTTCCAGCGCTCCTTGCCCTCACCGGTCTGGTCGCCGACGACGCTCTCCTCCGCCTCTGTGGCGATGACGCCGTAGCCCCGCTGGAACAGCGCGAGCGCGAGGGGGAACGCCTCGGCGCTGTCGATGAAGCTGCTCGACCCGCCGGTCCCGTGGCTGAACAACACGACGCCGGTCATCTCGGTGGGCAGGGCGTAGCGGACGGTCTTCGTGGCGTCGCTCGCACCGAGGAGCTCCTCGGTTCGAAGGGTGAGCTCCTGATCACTGGTCTCGGCGGTGAGGCTCACGTCGCGCTCGGGCATGACGAAGGTGCTGTGCCATTCGTCGGGCTCTTCGAGCAGGTCGGCGTCACCGGTCCAGGGCTGTGCCACCTCGTCGGTCGTCGACACGTCTGCCCAGACGTGGACCGTCTCGCCCGGAGCGTGGCGACCGGAACCGAACCCTCCCGTGACGGTCACCTCGTAGGTCCCGTCCGGAGCCGGCGACGCGGTCGGCGCGGTCGGCGTGGCCCCGGTGGGGGTGCCCGGTGAGGCCGAGCACGATGCGAGCGCCACCGACGCCACGCACGCGACGAGGGCGGCCCCCACGTGCGACGCGGTCGCGCTGGTCCTCGGCTGGTCGGACCTCACCCCAGCGAGGGTACGGGGGCCGCCTGACGACGAGCTGACCCTGCACCACGGACACGCAACGCGGCGGGAAACACCGCAGACACGCGGGTCGGTGAACCTGGGGGTCGCCCGGCACCTCGGCGACGTCGTTCACCTCTCGAGGCGTGAAGATGAGCGACGAGTAGTCCGGTGGGTGGTCCCTCGGAGCCACCCACCGAACGCTCAGGTCGGCCTCACCGGATGAAGAGCATCTCGCGGTACTTGGGGAGGGGCCAGTACTCGTCGGCCACCAGCGCTTCGAGGGCGTCGCCGTGGCTGCGGACCTCGTCCATCAGACCGCGGATGGTGTCGGCGCAGTAGCTCATGTGGGCGGCGGTCGAGTCGAAGTCGTGCACCTTCATCGCCGCCTCCAGCTCGGCCACGGCGGCGAGCAGGGCGTTGGCCTCCGTGGCGACCTCCTGCACCGCCGTGGTGTCGAGCTCCACCCCGAGCGACGCCGCTGCGGTGATCCCGCCGGTGAGATCGGAGATGTACGACATCGCCGCGGGGTAGAGGGCGGTGCGGGCCAGCTCCACCGTGAGCTTGGCCTCGACGCCGATCGAGAGGATGTACTGCTCGCCGTAGACCTCGTAGCGGCTCTCGAGCTCGACGGGGGACAGCACGCCGGTGCGCTCGAAGAGGCCGACGACGCTCTCGTCGAGGAAGATCGGCAGCGCGTCGGCGGTGGTCGGGATGTTCTTCAGGCCCCGCTCCTCGACGGCGATGCGGTGCCACTCGCTCGAGTAGCCGTCGCCACCGAAGACGACGTCGCCGTGCAGCTCCATCAGCTCCTGCAGCACGGCGGCCACCGCGTCGAGCTCGCTGTGCCCGTCGGCCATGGCCGCTTCGAGCTTGTCGGCGATCCAGTCGAGGGAGTCGGCCAGCATCGTGTTCATCGCCACCAGCGGCCCCGAGACCGACTGGGACGAACCGACGGCACGGAACTCGAACCGGTTGCCGGTGAAGGCGAACGGCGACGTGCGGTTGCGGTCGCCGGGATCGCGGGTGAAGGGGAGGATCTGGCTGAGGCCCAGGTCCATCACCCCGCCGTCGCTGGCCGCGGACACCTTGCCGGCCTTGATGTCGTTGAACACCCCCTCCAGCTGGTCGCCCAGGTACACCGAGAGGATGGCCGGCGGGGCCTCGTTGGCGCCGAGGCGGTGGTCGTTGGCGGCCGAGGCGATGACCGCCCGCAGCAGCGGGCCGTAGAGGTGGACGCCGCGGATGACCGCGCCGCAGAACAACAAGAAGTTGAGGTTCTCGTGCGGGGTCGTGCCGGGATCGAGGAGGTTGCCCTGGGTGGCGTTGCCCACCGACCAGTTCACGTGCTTGCCGGAGCCGTTGATGCCGGCGAAGGGCTTCTCGTGCAGGAGGCAGGTGAAGCCGTGGGCCTTGGCCGTCGACTTCATGATCGTCATCATCAACTGCTGGTGGTCGGCGGCGACGTTGGCCGCCTCGAAGTACGGGGCGATCTCGAACTGGCCGGGGGCCACCTCGTTGTGGTGGGTCTTGGCCGGGATGCCGAGTCGGAACAGCTTGTCCTCGAAGTCCTGCATGAAGACCTGGACCCGCTCGGGGATGGCACCGAAGTAGTGGTCGTCGAACTCCTGGCCCTTCGCCGAGGGCGCACCGAACAGCGTGCGTCCGGCGAGAAGGAGGTCGGGGCGGGCGTTGGCGAAGCGGGTGTCGACCAGGAAGTACTCCTGCTCGGCGCCGCAACTGGAGTTGAGCGGCGCGATGTCGGTCTCACCCATGAGGGCCAACAGCCGTTGGGCGGCGGTGTTCATCGCGGCGTTGGAGCGCAGCAGGGGGATCTTCTTGTCGAGCGCCTCGCCGGTCCACGAGAAGAACACGCTGGGGATCATGAGCGTGGCGCCGTTGGCGGTGTTCATCACGTAGACGGGGCTGGTGGGATCCCATGCGGTGTAGCCGCGCGCGGCGTTGGTCATGCGCAGGCTGCCGTTGGGGAACGACGAACCGTCGGGCTCGCCCTTGATCAAGCAGGCTGCCGGTGAACTCGGTGATGGCCTTGCCGTCGGAGTTGGTGACGATGAACCCGTCGTGCTTCTCGGCGGTGATGTTGGTCATCGGGAAGAACACGTGGGAGAAGAACTTCACGCCCTTGGCCAGGGCCCAGTCCTTCATGGCCGCGGCGACGACGTCGGCGGTGGCGGGGTCGAGCGGCGCGCCCGTCTGGACCGTGTTCTTCATGGCCTTGAAGGCCTGCTTCGACAGGCACTCCTCCATGGTGGCGAGGCTGAAGACGTCGCAGGCCCAGATCTCGCTGAGCGGCCCGCCGGCTTCGATGGTGGGCGGGGAGGTCGCCGTGATCTCCTCGATCGCGCTCTGGCGGAGTGTGCTGGTGCCCATGGTGGCCTTCCGTTCGGTGTCTCGATGGGTCGTCCGCCGGGAGCCACTCGAAGAGCGACGCACCAGCTCCGGGCCGAACGTAGTGATCGGTCGATGCGCCGTGGGGTCGTGTAGGGCTCTGTTCTCGGTCCCGTAACGCGCCCGTCACGGCCCCGGTTCAATCGGGCGCCCGAACCCGCCGGCCCGGGCGTTGCGAGGAGGCGGCCTCGGTGTCGTCGTGCAGGCCGGGGGCTGTCGTCGCGTTCGGTGGCGGTCTCGGTGGGCCGGCTTTCGGCACCTGTTCGCCCATCGGAGTGCGCACATCGACACGTCCGGTGCGTCACCGTCGGCACGGACGCCCGTCGCCGCAGTGCTAGACCCTGCTGATGAGTAACCACGAAACAACCGGCGGAGAGAGAGCATCGACGTGAGCGATGAGCAAGTGAGGAACAAGAACACGAACTTGTCGTTCTGGCTCGGTCTCATCAGCTTCTTCTGCCTGGGCCCGATCCTCGGGATCCCGGCGATCATCCTGGGCAACCGGGCCAAGCGCGAGATCGGCGCGTCCCCCGGCACGTTCAAGAACGCCAGCCAGGCGACGCTCGGTCTCATCTTCGGATGGATCACCACGATCCTGTGGGCCATCTCGTGGGTGATCGTGGCGATCACCTTCGCCGGGTAGTGGCGTCGGGCTGAGGTCGGTCGCCCGTCCCGTCGTTCCCGGCCACGTGGCGGCGACCGCGCCGCCGTGCGCGGTCGCTCCCGTGCCCGCCCATCGGAGTCCGTCCACGGAGCCGCGCTCCGAGCGATGCACGCCATCGCTCGGGTGAGTCCCGGCGGTCCGGCACGCCGTCGGCGCCGGATCAGCTCGAGTTCGTCGAGGGTCTCGACGAGCTCGCCTTCCCAGGCTTCGAGTCCTTCACGGACGGCGAAACCGGCGATGACGAACCCGGCGACCGGGTCGAGCCATGCAGCACCGGTGAGCTGGAACAGGCCGACGCCGAGCAGGGTGGAGATCGACAGCAGGACGCAGATCCTGGTCTGGGCCGCGTCGGCGAGGATCAGGGGGTCGCCCCCGAGGGCCAGGCCCACGTGCTCCTTGGCTGCGGCGAGCAGCGGCATCACGACGAGCGAGGTGAGCAGGAGGACGATGCTCACGGTCGAGGAGTCAGGCTCCTCGCCACCCAGGAGGCTTCGGGCCCCGTCCACCGTGACGTAGGTGGCCAGCAGGAAGAACGTGATGGCGATGAGGCGCAGCGCTCGACGCTCCCGCCGAAGATCGACCTCGCGGTGGCGGAGCCTCGCCGCCAGGCGGCTCCAGACGAGAACGGCGGAGAGCGATTCGATGCCGGAGTCGAGGCCGAACCCGACGACCGACACGAGTCCGGCCATCAGGCCGGCGGTGACGGCGATCGCACCCTCGACGACGTTGTAGGCGACGGTGAACTGGGCGAGGCGGAGGCCGCGCCGGGTGAGGGCCGTCGAGGAGTCGGGGTTCGTCGGCGTCCCGTCGCTCACTCGTGCACCGTACCGGCCGCTACCCCGTCCCTCCGTGCCGGCGGTGGGGCTCGCACGATCCGGACGTGGGGTCGAGTGGCTGCCGAGCGGTGTGCCGCGAGCGCCGTCACGACCGGTCTGGAACCCAGTCGTGTTGGACGACGACGCGCTCGCCGACGACCTTGGTCGCGTGGTCCTCGACGTAGCGGCGGTGGAGCGGATGGTCGACGTAGCGTCGGGCCGAATCGAAGTCGGCGAAGTCCATGACCACCACGAACTCGAAGTTGCCGTCGAAGTGCCCGGCGTCGTCGCCCCAGGTCATCGCGATGCAGCTCGGGGATCTCCCGCAGACGTTCGAGCGCGTCACGCAGGTCCTGTTGCGATTCGGGCGACGTGCCTTCGGCCCATCGGAACGCAACCACCTGGCGGAACACCGCCACATGCTACCGAGCCGGGTTCGGACACGGCGCTGAGCTGGCGTGCAGCACCAGGTCCGTGAGCCGTGAGTCTGAGTTTGAGTGAGTGGAGCTGGGGGGAATCGAACCCCCGTCCGTCGAGTGGCAACTGTCCGCGCTACGACCGTTCCCGAGATTCAGGCTCGATGGCTGCCTGCCCGCCGGGTCGGGTGGGCCACGAGGGCCCGACCACCGGGTCTTTCCCCGACGTCAGCGGTCTTTCCCGCCGTCAGCCGTCTTTCCGGCTGGCACCCACCGCTTCTGTTGCCGGGCTGCGGCGAGCTGGCCCCGTGCGCCATTGCTGGTCACTGTTTCTCTCTAGGCCTGAGTTAGATCAGGCGGCGAGAGCGAACTGCTCATCGGCGGTTCTTTGGTTGCCCCCGTTTAGCGAGTCTGAGGCAACTCGGGTCGCACGATCCAGCTCCCGGTCCCAACGTCGAAACCGATCAGCCCCGTGATCGCAGTGCCCACCATGTCTCCGGTGGACGTCACCAGGCTACCGCCGACGCGCGACACTCCCGGTGGGGTATCGGTCGAGGTGCCCCGACCCGAGGGGGACGAGATGGCCCAGGTGCGGTTCAACCACATGGAGCTCACGGTGCCCGTCGGCACGCTCGACGACACGATGCGCGGCGATCTCGCCGCGTTCTACGGCGGGGTGCTGGGCTGGGAGACCAAGGACGTCGAGGTCCTGGGCGGCCGTCAGTTCCTCATGCGGCCCGACGAGGGCCAGTTCATCCTCGTGGCCGAGCACCAGCGCCCGATGCAGGCGCCGGGCTACGACCATCTCGGCCTGCTGTGCGACACGCGGGACGAGGTCGACGAGATCCTCGCCGAGTGCCGACGGTGGGCCGACAAGGACGATCGCCTGCGCCTCAAGGTGTACGACGACCTGGTCACCGGCAACGTGGTGGTCCACGCCTTCTACGTCAAGTACCTGTTGCCGATCTGGTTCGACGTGCAGTCGATCGACCATGCGCCGGGGACCGGCCCGCCGCGGCGCTGGCAGTACGCACCCTCCGGGTAGCGTCGCGCCGGTGGCGACCTGGTGGCGCGAGGACATCGTCGAGCCGGGGAAGCTCCCGTTGCTGCTGTTGACGGTCACCTTCGTGGTCACGTTCGTGGCCACTCGCGTCATCGTCAGGGCGATCCGTGCGGGCAAGGGCCCCTTCTCCGACAACACCGTCGGCGGGGTCCACGTCCACCACGTCGTGCCCGGCATCGTGTTGGTCGTCCTGGGCGGTCTCGTCGCCTTCGGCGCCCAGTCCGACGGTTGGCGGGCCGCGGCGGCGGTGGCCTTCGGGATCGGCCTGGCGTTGGTGCTCGACGAGTTCGCGCTCATCTTGCACCTCGAGGACGTCTACTGGGAGCAGGAGGGACGGCTCTCGGTCGACGTGGTGTTCGTCCTGGCGGCCGTGCTCGTCCTGTCGCTCGTCGTGGGATCGCCCGTCGGGATCGACGAGCAGACCGACCAGGAGGTCGCGAGCCGGATCGGGGCCATGGTCGGGATCGTCATCACCTTGGGGTGTGCGGGGATCGCCGTGCTCAAGGGCAAGTTCGCCAGTGCGGTCATCGGCGTGGTCTTCCCGTTGGTGGCCGTCGTCGCCGCGGTCCGGCTGGCCCGACCGAGGTCGCCGTGGGCCACCCGCCGCTACGCCGTGGGATCGACGAAGCAGGTGTCGGCGCAAGAGGCGCGAGGAGCGCTTCCATCGCCGCTGGCGGTCGAAGGTGGTGCGGTTGCAGGACGCGGTGGCCGGTACGGGCGAGCCCCGGGCCTGAGGGGCCGTGGCGTCGCGTTGCGGTGTCGCACCCCCTCCGTAGGGTGGGAGCGTGGTCGTGATCAGGGGGTTGACGGTGGCCGGAGAGGACGACACGGCGTCGGGACGGGGGCCGCGCCACGGGCGTGCACGGGCTGACGGTGCGCCGGAGCCGTTCCCCGTGCCGGTCGGCGACGAGGATCCCGACATCGATGTCGCCGCACTCGAGCAGGCCCGACGTCGGCATCCGGCGGCGCGCGTGCGTCCGGGTGTGGTGCTCGTCTCTCCCCCTGGGAGCGAGCCGGCGGACGGGCACGGCCCGGGTGATCTGCGCGGAACCTGAGGGCAGATCCCTCGCCTGTGCGGCGTCGCCGTGAGAGGCTTGTCGAACCATCGACAAAGGGGGAAGTGATGTCCGTCGCCAAGAAGCCGTTCGTCGTCGTGTCCGCCGTGCTCCTGGCGATGGCGTGGATCGCCTCGTCGGCGGCCACCGCCGGCGCCGGAGGCGGCCCCCGCGTCCGATCGCCTTCGACTACTCGGCCACCTACCTCGGTTGCGTCGACGACGTCGTCGACGAGCCCGGCGTCGACGGCCGTGGCGCTCGTTCGGGTCCGCATCACCAACGTCGGCCCCGAGGACGTGACGGTCGACGGCGGCGCGTGGAGCCTGCAGTTCGACGGGGCCACCGTGGCGGAAGGGACCTTCACGGGCCCGTCCGACCTGCCGATCGACGCCACGTACGAGCAGATCGTCCAGGTCCCCGGTGACATCGGGCCGGCGAAGTTCCTCTCGCGGATCGATGTGAGCAACCTCGTCGGACAGTCGCAGTTCGACCTCGAGCCGATCGAGGTCCCAGGCGACTGCCCTCAGCCCGAGCAGCCCACCACCACGACCGGTGCCCCCGAGGCACCCCCGGCGGCTGCGGCGGCAACGGCGTCGCCTCGTTTCACCGGCTGAGCGGCTCCCGCCGGTTCAGCCGCGAGCGGTGCCCTTGCGGGCCCGTCCCATCTCCTTGTCGATGTCGCGTTGGGCATCTCGTTCGGCGATGGCCTGGCGCTTGTCGCCCCGGCTGCGACCCTTGCCGAGCCCGAGCTCGAGCTTGGCGCGGCCGTCCTTGAAGTAGAGCGAGAGAGGCACGAGGGAGAGCTGCTCGAGGTCCATGCGCATCTTGAGCCGGTCGATCTCCTTGCGGTTCAACAGCAGCTTGCGCCGGCGGTCCGGCTCGGCCAGGTCATGGGCCGCCGAGGTGGTGTGCGGAGCGATGTGCATCCCGACGATCCACGCCTGGCCGTCGTCGATGCGCCCGTAGGCCTCCTTGATCTGGACCTGGGCGTCGCGCAGCGACTTCACCTCGCTGCCGCGCAGCACCAGCCCGGCCTCGACCGTGTCGAGGATGGCGTAGTCGTGACGGGCCGACCGGTTGGTCGCCACGACCTTCACGCCCGGATCGCTGGGTCTCGCCATAGGGGGGCCGAGGCTACCGGTGCTCGCCCCGCCGGCGGCGGGTTCGACCGTGACGGCCGTCGGCCCACGATCCCGGGTGCGCCACACGGCTGGGTGGCGCTTGTAGCGTCACCCGACGTGCTGCTCCTGGCTCGCTCCGCCCACCTGGCCATCGTCGGTCACCTGCTCGACGGGCTTGCCCGACGAGGCGTGCGGGCTGCTGGCCGGCCGCCGGCCCGGCCCTCGGGCGTCGGCGCCGGCGGATCCGGCCCAGGTCTCGCCGAGGTCGCCGAGGCCGTGCGGCTTCTACCCGACCGCCAACGCCGCGGCGTCGAGCCGGGTCTACACCGTCGAGCCGCGTGACCACCTGCGTGCCGACCGCGACGCGGAGGACCACGGCCTGGAGATCATCGGGGTGGTCCACTCCCACACCCACACCGAGGCCTATCCCTCGCCGACCGACGTGGCGCAGGCCCCCGACCCCTCCTGGCACTACGTGATCGTGTCGTTGCGCACCGGCGTGGCGTCGCTGCGCTCCTACCGGATCGTCGACGGTGTCGTCTCGGAGGAGCCGGTCGGCATCGTCGACGGGTAGAATCCCGAGCGGCGGGTCGGCATTCGTCGGCCGGGACGTCCCGGAACCCACTGAAGGTCTCCTCTATGGCTGTGTACTCCTCCGTGCTCGACATGATCGGCGACACGCCGATGATCGACGTGAGCCGGATCAGCCCCAACCCCGACGTCCGCATCCTCGGCAAGATGGAGGGGCAGAACCCGGCGGGCTCGGTCAAGGACCGCATCGCCCTCAGCATGATCGAGGAGGCCGAGGCCGACGGCACGCTGACGCCGGGCAAGACGATCATCGAGCCGTCGTCGGGCAACACCGGCATCGCCATGGCCATGATCGCCCGCATCAAGGGCTACCCGATCAAGATCGTGCTGCCCGAGAACGTGTCGGTCGAGCGCCGCCAGCTCCTCGAGGTGTTCGGCGCCGAGATCATCCTCTCGCCGGGCAACGAGGGCTCCAACGGGGCGGTCCGGCGGGCCATCGCCATGGCCGACGAGCACCCCGAGTGGGCGTTCCTCTACCAGTACGCCAACGAGGCCAACCCCCGGGCGCACTACGAGACCACCGGTCCGGAGATCTGGCGGGACTGCCCCGAGATCACCCACTTCGTCGCCGGCCTGGGCACCAGCGGCACGCTGATGGGTGTCGGCACGTACCTGAAGGAACGCAACCCCGACGTCAAGATCCTCGCCGTCGAGCCGCCCATCGGCGAGATGGTCGAGGGCCTGCGCAACCTCGACGAGGGCTACATCCCGCCCGTCTACGAGAAGTGGGGCGGCCAGGAGCTGCTCGACGGCAAGCGCATCGTCCGGCCCCGTGAGTCCATCGAGTACACCCGCCGCCTGGCCGACGAGTGCGGCATCTTCTCGGGCATCTCCGCCGGGGCGGCGCTGGCCGGGGCCGTGCCGGGTGGCCGGCCAGATCGACTCGGGCACCATCGTGTTCATCGTCTGCGACGGCGGCTGGAAGTACCTCTCGACCGGGCCTGTGGACCGACGACATCGACGACGTCGTCGAACGGGCCCAGAAGATCATCTACTTCTAGGTCCCGGCGGGCGTCGCGGCGTCCGGGGTCTGTGCGGCCGGGCCGGTACCCTGCGGGTCGTGGGCGCACGTCCGATCGGCATGTTCGACAGCGGCTTCGGGGGGCTCACCGTCGCCCGGGCCCTCATCGACCTGTTGCCGGCCGAGGACCTCGTGTACATCGGCGACACCGGTCGCTACCCCTACGGCTCCCGGCCCCTCGACGAGGTGCGGGCCTTCGCCCACGAGATCACCGCCCGCCTCGTCGACGTCCACGACGTGAAGCTGGTCGTCGTGGCCTGCAACACGGCATCGGCCGCCGCCCTCGACGAGCTCCGCGCCACCTGCCCGGTCCCGGTCATCGGCGTCATCGAGCCGGGCGTGCGTTCGCTCGTGGCGGCCACCCGCAACGGCAACGTCGGGGTGATCGGCACCGTCGGCACCATCGGGTCGGGCGCCTACCAGCAGGCCGTGGCCGACGCCGATGCCGACGTGAAGCTCACCTGCGCCGCCTGCCCCGGGTTCGTCGAGTTCGTCGAGCGGGGCGAGACCGCCTCGGACCAGGTGCACGTGCTGGCCGAGCGGCTCCTCGCACCGCTGCGCGACGCCCAGATCGACACGTTGCTGCTCGGGCTGCACCCACTACCCCTTCCTGGCCCGTACCATCGGCGACGTCATGGGGCGGGACGTGGTGCTCGTCGATTCGGCGGACGAGACCGCCTTCAGGGTTCGCGCCCAGCTCGGCGAGCTCGGCCTCGCCCGGGCTCCCGACGGCGCCCCGACGGGGCCGGTGGGGCGCCACCGCTTCGAGTCCTCGGGCGACGTGACCGTCTTTCGCACCCTCGGCAGCCGGCTGCTCGGGCCCGAGCTCGACGTGGTGGAGCACGTGACATGGGCCTGAGCCTGACCGTCCTCGGCTGCGCGGGCAGCTACCCCGGCGACGGGGTCCCCTGCAGCGGGTACCTGGTGCGCAGCGACAGCACCGCCGTCGTGCTCGACATGGGCCACGGCACGCTCCCGGTGCTGCGGCGCCACATCGACCTCGCCGACCTCGACGCCGTCGTCGTGACCCACGCCCACCCCGACCACTGGGTCGATCTGACCGCCATGCGGATCCTCACCCACTACCACCTCGGCATCGACGGCATCCCGGTGTGGGCGCACGCCGGCGACCATCGAGATGCTCCGGGCCGTCTGCACGGACGTGAACCCGGCGTTCGCCACGGCGGTCCTCGGCCCCGAGCCCACCTTCTCGATCGGTGACCTGACCTTCACCATCGACCGCACCGACCACTACATCGAGACCTACGCCGTGCGGGTCGACGACCGCGAAGGACGCTCGCTGGTGTACTCCGCCGACACGGGACCGGGCTGGTCGATGGGCCGCATCGGCGCCGACGTCGACCTGGCCCTGCTCGAGGCGTCCTACGCCACCACGGCCGACCTCGGTGACGTCCTGCACCTCTCGGCCGAGATGGCGGGCGCGATGGCCCGCGAGGCCCGAGCCCGGCGTCTGGTGCTCACCCACCTGGTGCCCGGGTCGGACCCCGAGGCGCACGCCCGCCTGGCCGCCGCCGCCTACGGTGGCCCGGTCGACCTCGCCGCCCCGGGTGTGGTCTACGAGCTCTGAGCTCCGACGAGAGAGGCCTGCATGCGCCCCGACGGACGTGCCCCCGACCAGCTCCGAGACATCAGCTTCGAGCGTGACTTCACCGACGCCGCATCGGGTTCGATCCTGGTGCAGGCGGGCAAGACGATGGTGCTGTGCACCGCCTACGTCGACGACGACGTGCCCCGCTGGATGCGGGGGAGCGGGAAGGGCTGGGTGACCGCCGAGTACTCGATGCTCCCGGGCGCGTCGCCCGAGCGCATCCGCCGCGAGGTCTCGTCGGGCAAGCCGTCGGGCCGGACCCAGGAGATCCAGCGCCTCATCGGCCGCTCGCTGCGCGGCGTGTGCGACATGGAGCTGTTGGGGGAGCGCCAGGTGATCGTCGACTGCGACGTGCTCCAGGCCGACGGCGGCACCCGCACGGCGTCGATCAACGGTGGCTATCTCGCCCTGCACGACGCCCTCACCCGGCTGGTGGCCGATGGGACGATCGCCGAGCACCCGCTCACCCAACCGTGTGCCGCCGTCTCGGTGGGTGTCGTCGGCGGTGTGCCGCTGCTGGACCTGCCCTACGTCGAGGACTCCGCGGCGGAGGTCGACATGAACGTGGTGATGGCTGGTGACGGGCGCTTCCTCGAGGTGCAGGGGACCGCCGAGGGCATGAGCTTCTCGCGCGACGAGCTGGACGAGCTCCTCCGGCTGGCCGAGCTGGGCATCGGCGAGATCATGGCCCTGCAGCGACTCGTCGTGGCCGACGCGCCTCCCGCTCGCTCCGCGTGAGGGCCACCGCGACGCCCCGGTGAGCACGGTGCGACTCGTGGTGGCCTCGGCCAACCCCGACAAGGTGGCCGAGATCGACGCCGTCCTCGCGCCGATCGGCGTCGATCTGGTCCCTCGACCCGACCACGTCCCCGACGTCGTGGAGGATGCCGACACCCTCGAGGGCAACGCCCGGCTCAAGGCCCGCGCCATCGCCGAAGCCGCCGGGGCGGCCGCCGTGGCCGACGACACCGGTCTCGAGGTCGACGCGCTGGACGGCGCCCCGGGCGTCTGGTCGGCCCGCTTCGCCGGCGCCGACGCCACCTACGACGACAACGTGGACCATCTGCTGGCCGAGCTCGACCGGGTCGGCGCCGTCGATGCCGATGACCGCTCGGCTCGTTTCCGCACCGTGGCGCTGGTGCGCTGGCCCGACGGGCACGAGGTCATGGCCGAAGGGACCGTCGAGGGGCACGTCGTGGGCGAGCCCCGAGGGGCAGGGGGCTTCGGCTACGACAGCGTGTTCGTGCCGGCCGAGGGTGACGGTCGGACCTTCGCCGAGATGGCCCCCGACGAGAAGCACGCGGTCAGCCATCGCGGCCGAGCGCTTCGGCAGCTGGCCGAGCGACTCGCCCAGGACCGGCGCGGATCCGGCGACGACGATTCCGGTTGATCAGATACCGCTGGGGGTATACTCGGCATCCGGGGTGGGCCACGTGCGCCCGCCGCTGTCACGAGAGGACCGAGCCGATGGAGCTTCCCGAGGACGTCGTGACCGACGTGCGCACCCGCCTTCGTCGCGTGGCCGGACAGGTGCAGGGCATCGAGCGGATGCTCGAGGAGGGTCGCGACTGCCGCGACGTGCTCACCCAGCTGTCGGCGGCCAACCGGGCCCTCGAGCAGGCCGGGTTCAAGTTGGTGGCCGCCGGGCTCACCTACTGCGTGAGCGAGCCCGAGAAGGCCGAGGCCGACGGCTATCCCCTGGCCGAGGTCGAGAAGATGTTCCTGAAGCTGGCCTGATCGCGGGCCCGGTCGACGTGACCGTGGCGGTGCAGGGGTCTCGGGGCACACTGGTGGGGTGACCGATCCCGGGCCGCCCCCGTCGCCCCCGCCGTCCTTCCCGCCGCGCCCGGTGTCGTCGCCGCCACCCCCGCCGCCTCCGCCTCCGCCGCCGCCGCTGCCCCCGGTACCGCCGGTGCCGGTGGGCGGTCCCGCCGAGGGCGCCGAGCGGCTGGGCGGCTCCACCGCCGGACCCGGGTACCCGAGCGCGCCGCCGTCCGTGGGGTCCACACCGGCGCCCTATCCCGCCGGTCCGCCCCCCTACGGGCCGCCACCGGCGCCACCGTCCGGGAGCCCCACCGATCCCCGTCATCCGCTGGGGCATGGGCGACGTCGTCTACGGCCTCTTGTTGTGGGTGGCCGGCGGCATCGTGGGCACGGTCGCCCTGTTCGTCACCGGCGCCGTCGACGTGCAGGACGGCACGGTCGGCGAGCTCAGCGTGGGCATGGTGGCCATCGCCCTGAGTGCGGGCTGGATCGGCTTCGTCGGGTGGCCGATCGTGGCCTCGTGGCGCAAGGGGCAGCGCAGCCTGGCCAAGGACTTCGGGCTCGACATCCGCTGGATCGACGTCGGCTGGGGTGTGCTCGGCGGGGTCGGCGCGCTGATCGTGTCGGTGGCCGGTGGTGTGCTGTGGACGGTCGTGTCGGGCGACGACCCTCCGTCGAACGGCGAGTTCCTGCCCAGCTCGCCCGGCGTCATCGGCGCCCTGGTGCTGTGGCTGCTGGTGGCCGTGTTCACCCCGATCGCCGAGGAGCTGTTCTTCCGTGGGCTCATGTTGCGGGCGGTCGGGCGTCGCTTCGGCCTCCCCATCGGCATCGTTGCCAGCTCGATCGTGTTCGGGATGTTCCACATCTCGGCGTTCACGGGCGCGGGGCTGTTCATCGTCGTGGTGACCGGGGCCTACGGCGCCGTGTTCGCCCTGCTCGTGCTGCGGGCCAACGGTCGGCTGGGGCCGGCGATCGTGGCCCACTCGGTGGTCAACACCGTCGGGGTCATCGCCCTGCTCGCGACCTGAGCTCCGACCTCGCAGCCATCCGTCGGCCGATCTCGGCAGGCGGGCGGCTCGATGCGGTCAGTTGGCGCGGCGCGGTGGGTGGCTCCGATCGGACGATCAGGGCCGAGTCGCCGTCGTCGCGGCCGGCGGGTCGTCGAACGATCCTCGCAGCAGCCTGACGCCCGTGACGAGGATCCACAGGGCCAGGAGGATCGTCCCGAGGAAGTTGAACATGAGGAGTGCCGGGAAGACGGCGCCGAGGGTGCCGACGAGCAGGACCGCTGCCGCGAGGAACGCCACCCATGCGGTCCATCTCGCCGTCCCCCTGCGCAGCTGGGCGATGCCGACGACGACCAGGAACAGCGTCGCCAGCGGACCGGCGACGACGAACGTCACGTTGACGATGTTCCACCCGACCTGCACGACGTCGGTCCCCAAGCCCTCGGCGGCCCCGTCGATCCATGCGATCCCGAAGAAGAGCGTCCCCGCCACGAGCTGCAGGAGCATGAAGAGCGCGCCGGCGAGGAGAGCCCCTGCGGCAAGGCCGTAGCCCACGCGCTCGGCGACGGCATCCCACAGCGCGGCGACGAAGACGATGAAGATCGGCACGAGCAGGGCCCCCAACACCACCGAGGCGAGACCGCCGGTCCGGTTGTCGAGGAGGAACTTCTGGATCTCCGCGACCGGAGCGTCGTTCTCGGGTGGTGCTCCGACCATGACGAACTGCACGAGCAGGAGCACCGCGGCTCCCAGACCTGCCGCACCCCCGACGCGACGCGCCGTGTGGCTTGACGTTTCCATGACCCCTCCCCCCGGCCGGGTCGGGCTCGACCCGGGCCCGGGCGAAACGCTAGTCGGCGTAGCTCTTCGTTGCCTCGATGTGGGGTGGCTGCGTCGAGGGGAAGGCCGATCGGGTGGGTGTGGGCTGGGCGACCGCCAGGGTCGGCGCGCCCCGCGTCGCCACGGGAACATCGTGCGAGCGGGGGGACTCGAACCCCCACGTCCGAGGACACCGGGACCTAAACCCGACGCGTCTGCCAGTTCCGCCACGCTCGCTCGTGGTGGGCTCACCGTAGTGGCGAGGGGCGCCGGGGGGAGGCCCACGGGGGCGACGCCGGTAGTCTGCGCAGCGGGTCGCCGTCGGGTGGCCCGTTCGCCCCTCTCGCCCGTGTCCCGGGCGCACCCTTCTCCCAAGGAGACCGATGGATCACTCGCCGCTCGCACCCACGGCCCAGACGATGGTCACGGAACCGGGCTCGGAGATCTACCGCATGCTGCTCAAGGAGCGCATCGTGGTGCTCGGCAGCGATGTGAACGACGCCGTCGCCAACCAGATCGTCGCCCAGCTGCTGTACCTCGAGGGCCAGGATCCCGAGAAGGACATCTGGCTCTACATCAACTGCCCCGGCGGCGTCATCACCGCCGGCATGGCCATCTACGACACCATGCAGTTCATCTCCTCCGACGTGGGCACCATCTGCATGGGCCTCGCCGCGTCGATGGGGCAGTTCCTGTTGACCGCCGGCGCCCCGGGCAAGCGCTACACGCTGCCCCACGCCCGCATCCTCATGCACCAGCCGCTCGGTGGGGTGCAGGGCCAGGCCTCCGACATCGCCATCCAGGCCGAGCAGATGGCCTACATCAAGCGGCTCATGGCCGAGCGCATCGCCCACCACTCCGGTCAGCCGGTCGATCAGATCGAGCTCGACTCCGAGCGTGATCGCTGGTTCACCGCCGAGCAGGCCAAGGAGTACGGCCTGGTCGACAAGGTCATCCAGGGCCGCGGCGAGCTCGTCTGACTGGCTGAGCTGAGCTGATCTGGCGAGGGGCCCGGCGCATCGGCGTCGGGCCCTTCGTGATCCACGGCGGCGTCTCGGGCTCGACGGGCTGGCCCTGCGGGGCCGGTCGTCGTCGGGGCTGTCGTGGTCGGGGGTGGCGTGGTCGGGACGGCGTCGCCCGACCCGAGGTCGAGACCGCAGTTCGCCGCGCTCCACGTGGCCACGGCGTCGCCGGCGGCGGTGACCGAGGCGACCTCGGCCTCGCGGGCCCGCAGCGCCTCCTGGAGGCGCGTCGCGTCGATCCCCTCCGGCGGTGTCGACGGTGGCCACGAGCACCGCCGGTGGTGTCGGCGATCACGACGACCTGCGGCTCGATGTCGAGCGGGGCCACGTCGGCGGCGCGCTCCAGGGCGGTCGACGCCTCGGCGAGGCCGGTGGCGTCGACGGTGGCCAGGGCCTCGTCGAGGCCCTGGGCCGGGCGAGCTGCTCGCACAGCGCCGCGGCCGAGCGTTCGGGCTCGCGGCTGCAGGCTCCCAGCGAGACCCCCAGAGCCGACGACGAGGCCCACGACGCAGGCCCACGACGAGCGAGCGATCGGCCACGCGGCGGGCCGGCGGCGCCGGTCGTGACCGGGTGCTGCGCTCAACTCGCCTGGGCGGCGAGGGCCAGGGCGCGCAGCTCGCTGGTGGCGTGGCCGAGCCCCTCGGGTCTCGGAACAGGGCGCTGCCGGCGACGAGGACGTTGGCGCCCGCCGCCGCGGCCCCCGCGATGGTCGACGGGCCGATGCCGCCGTCGACCTCGATGTCGACGTCGTGGCCGCCGTCGGCGATGAGGCGTCGCAGGCGCCGCGATCTTGGGCTCCATGGTCGAGATGTAGCTCTGGCCGCCGAAGCCGGGGTTGACCGTCATGACCAGCACCATCTCGACGAGGTCGAGCACGTCGGCCACGGCTCCGACGGGGGTGGCGGGGTTGAGGGCGACGGCGGCGGCCGCGCCGAGGTCGTTGATGCGCCCCGAGCGTGCGGTGGAGGTGGACGCAGGCCTCGGCGTGCACGATGAGCAGGCGGCAGCCGGCGTCGACCATCGGTGTCGAGGATCCAGGTGGGCTCGTGCACCATGAGGTGGGCCTCGTAGGGGACCGTCGACGAGCGGTCGGGTCGCCGCGATCACGTCGGCGCCGAAGGTGAGGTTGGGGACGAACGTGCCGTCCATGACGTCCCACTGGATCCGGTCGACACCGGCCTTCTCGAGCTCGATGCACGCCTCGCCCAGGTGGGCGAAGTCGGCGGGGAGCACCGAGGGGACGATCTCGACGGATCGGGGGGCGGTCGGGTCGGGCATGGGGGCCTCGATGGGGACGACGGTCGCGGACGGCCGACGATACCTGCCTACGCTGCGGCGGTGATCGAGCCCGAGCCCGTCGTCCGCACGCCATGCCCGCCGGACGACGCTGACCGAGACCATCGAGGTCACCGCCGAGCGGTTGGTCGCCGGGGGAGAGGCGCTGGCCCGTCGTGGCGACGGGCGCGTCGTGCTGGTCGCCGGTGCCCTCCCCGGGGAACGGGTGCGGATCCGCCTCACCGGTTCTCGCCGCGGCGCCGAGCGGGGCGCCGTCGACGCGGTGCTCGTGGCCTCGCCCGAGCGTCGCGGGGCGCACTGCGCGCACGTGGCCGACGGCTGTGGGGGGTGTGACCTCCCGGCGCTTGAGCGCCGACGGTCAGGTGTCGGCGAAGGTCGAGATGGTCGCCGACGCCCTCCGGCGCCTCGGACGCATCCCCGAGCCGACGGTGCGCCCTGGTCCGGCGCTGCCCGACGAGGGGTTCCGCACCACGTTGCGCCTCGGTGTGGCTCACGGCCGTGCCGGTCTGCGCGCCGGCCGCCAGCCACGACGTGGTCGTCATCGACCACTGCGTGGTGGCACACCCCAGCCTGGACGAGCTCGTCGTCGAGGGCCGTTTCGGCGCCGCCACCGAGGTGACGTTGCGGGTCGGAGCCACGACCGGGGAGCGTCTGGCCCTGGTCGCGCCGACGGCGGAGGGGGTCGAGCTCCCCGATGACGTGGTCGTGGTGGGCGCCGACGAGTTGGCCGCCGGGCGGCGGGCCTGGATCCACGAGGAGGTGGCCGGACGGCGCTGGCGGGTCTCGGCCGAGTCGTTCTTCCAGACCCGCAGCGACGGCGCCGCGGTGCTCGTCGACGTGGTGCACGAGGCGGCGCTCGACGTGCTCGAGGGCGCCCTCGCCGGTCCTGGAGGGTCCACCGACCGCCCCCGCACGCTGGTCGACGCCTACTGCGGGGTGGGCCTGTTCGCCGGCTCCCTGCTCGATCGGGTGCCCGCCGATGGGCCGCGCTGGCGGGCGATGGGCGTCGAGCGAGGCCGCTCCTCGGTGGCCGACGCCCGCCGGAACCTCGGGGACCTCCCCGCCCGGGTCATCGGATCGTCGGTGGAGCGCTTCCGGGCCCCCCGGGCCGACCTGGTGGTGGCCGATCCGTCACGGGCCGGGCTGGGGCGACGGGGCGTGGAGGTGCTGGCGTCGACCCGCTCGCCGCGCATCGTGCTCGTCAGCTGCGATGCCGCGTCGCTCGGCCGCGATGCGGCGCTGTTGGCCGCCCGCGGGTACGCGACCGGTCGAATCGGTCGTGGTGGACCTGTTCCCCCACACGTCGCACGTCGAGGTGGTCAGCCGGTTCGATCTGCTGACGTGATCCTGATGCGGCCGTGAGCGAGGATGGGCCCATGTCGGGTGAACAGCGCTCAGAGGGCGACGGCGTCGGCGGAGAAACCTCTGGTTCGGGTCATCCGGAGGAGCCGGCGGCTCCGAACACCGATGGAACCATGCCGCCCACCGATCTCCCCACCGCCAGCGACGCCGTCCTGGTGATCGCCATCAGCCGCTTCGACGAGCAGGCGCTCGCCGAGGCGTACCGCCGTCATGCCGGCGCGGTGTTCGCCCTGTCGCGTCGTCTGCTCAACGACGCCACCCTGGCCGAGGAGGTGGTGCAGGAGGTCTTCCTGCGGCTGTGGAACAGCCCCGACAAGTTCGACCCCGAGCGTGGCGCGCTGCGCTCCTACCTGTTGGCCCAGAGCCACGGTCGCTCGGTCGACCTGCTCCGGGCCGAGGGCGCGCGGCGGCGTCGCGAGGAACGTGACGCCCAGCGCACCGCCGAGGCCGGCTACGACCTCGAGCACGAGGTGCTCGACCTGGCGGTGGCCGAGCGGGTCAAGGTGGCCATGGGTCAGTTCCAGGACAACGAACGACGGGCCATCGAGCTCGCCTACCTGGGCGGGCACACCTACCGTGAGGTGGCTACCATCCTTGGCGAGCCGGAGGGAACGGTGAAGAGCCGCATCCGCACCGGGCTCAAGAAGATGCGTGGGTTGCTCGATGCATCCGATGCGGAGGTGCTGCGATGAGTGAGCTCGAGATGTCGGTGGCCGAGATCGAGGAGCTGCTCGGCGTCTACGCCCTCGATGCCGTCGACGACGACGAGCGCCGCATCGTCGATCGCCACCTCGCCCAGTGCCCCCGGTGTCGTGCCGAGTTGGCCGGCCATCTCGAGGTCGCCTCGTGGATGGCCGGGGGCGGTTCCCAGGCGCCCGAAGGGGTGTGGGAGCGGATCTCCGGCGCGCTCGAGGAACGACCGCCCGAGATGCGCCTCAGCGTCGCCGACCTCGATGTCGCCCGCCAGGCCCGTGGTCCGGTTCCGGCGCCGACCTCCTCGGACGCGCCGCCGGCCTCGACGTCTGCGCCCTCCGCCGACGTCGTCTCGCTGTCGTCACGTCGGCGCGTCACGCAGGTGCTCATCGGTGCGGTGAGCGTGGCGGCCGCGGTGATCCTCGTGCTCGGCATCGTCGTGGCCCGCCAGGAGAACCGCATCGACGAGATCGGACGCGAGGTCGCGTCGGTCGACATGCGAGCGCGCCGCCGGCCAGGCCATGGCCGATCCAGCGGCCACCAAGGTCGCCCTCACGCCCCCCGCCGGCGGGGAGGCGCAGGCCACCGTCGTGGTCCTCGACAGCGGGGCCGGGTTCGTTCTCGGCACCGACCTCCCCGAGCTGCCCGACGGTCGCACCTACCAGCTGTGGGGCATCGAGGACGACCGGGTCATCTCGCTCGGGGTCCTGGGCAGCGCCCCCACCGTGTCGGCCATCTCGACGGGCGGGGTGGGCTTCACCACCTACGCCCTGACCGAGGAGGCTCCGGGCGGCGTCCCGCAGTCGTCGAACGACCCGGTGGCGCTCGGCACGGTCTGAGCCGACGGTCCCCGCAGGCGGGGGCCCGACCAATGATCGAGATTGTCGATCGGATAAGTCGGGATTAGGCTGCGGTCCATGGCTGCCTCGACTCCGCCCGCTCCGATCGATCCTCGGGGCCCGCGTACCAACCAGGCCGTGCTGGCCGTCGCCCTCGTCCTGGCGGCGCTCACCGGCCAGCGATGGGTCGTGCCCGTGTTCGCCGTCGTGTTGTTCCTCGGCGCCGCCTTCGGGCCCCGGTACGGGCCCGTCCTGCGCCTCTACCAGTCCGTCCTCAAGCCACGTCTGGGCCCACCGCTCACCTCGAGGACCCCCGGCCGCCGCGCTTCGCCGCCACCGTGGGTGTGGCCTTCCTGGCCGCCTCCACCCTGTCGTTCCTGCTCGGCGCCCCGGCCCTCGGGTGGGTTCTGGCGCTGATCGTCGCCGCGCTCGCCGGTCTGGCCGCCGTCACCGGTCTCTGCGTCGGCTGCGAGATGTACGTGTGGTTCGTGCGCCTCCGTGGCGGCGTGCGCGTCGTGACCGTCGATCGCACCGACGACGGCCACGGTGACGGCCACGTCCAGGTCGCCCACGGTGCCCATCCGGCGCTCCCCGCCGGGCTGGCCTCGGACCGCGAGACGTGGGTGGTGTTCACCACCGAGTACTGCGCGGTGTGCCCGACGGTGGTGTCGACCATCGAGGCCGCCCGACCGGAGGCGGCGGTGCACGTCGTCGACGTCGCCGCCGAGACGGCCCTCGCGGCGCGCTACAGGGTGCGCCGTGCCCCGACCGTGCTGCGCGCCGAGGCCGGCGGGGCCGTCGTGGCACGGGTGACCGGCGCCGAGGGCGTCCGCGCCGAGCTGTCGACGCTCGGCGCGCTCGAGGCCCCGGCCACGCGCTGAGTCGGCAGGTCGCGGCGGGGGGACTGGCAGACTCGCCGCGCCACCGACCCAGGAGAGATCCGTGCTCGCCGTCACCGCCGCCCGCTTCGCCCCCGACGACCCGCTCAGCGCGCTGGAGGTGGGCGAGCACCCCGAGCCGGAGGTCCCCGATGGCTGGGTGCTCGTCGACCTGAAGGCGGCCGCGGTCAACCACCACGACCTGTGGAGCCTGCGCGGAGTCGGTCTGACCGAGGCGCAGCTCCCGATGGTGCTGGGCTGCGACGGGGCCGGCACCGATCCGGACGGCAACGAGGTCGTGGTGCATGCGGTCATCGGCGACCCTGATGCCGGCGGCGGTGACGAGACCCTGGACCCGCGCCGCAGCCTGCTGTCCGAGCGCTTCCCCGGCACGCTCGCCGAGCGGGTGGCCGTGCCCCGGCGCAACCTGGTGCCCAAGCCGGCGGGCCTGAGCTGGGAGGAGGCGGCCTGTCTCCCCACGGCCTACCTCACCGCCTACCGGATGTTGTTCACGAGGGGTCAGCTCCGCCCAGGTGACACGGTGCTCGTGCAAGGGCGCGGGCGGCGGTGTGGCCACGGCGCTGATCCTGTTGGCCCGCGCCGCGGGGATGCGGGTCTGGGCCACCAGCCGCCACGCCGACAAGCGGGAGCACGCGCTGGCCATCGGGGCGCACCGGGCCTTCGAGAGCGGGGAACGCCTTCCCGCGAAGGTCGACGCGGTGATGGAGACCGTGGGCGCGGCCACCTGGAGCCACTCCCAGCGATCGTTGCGACCGGGTGGGGTCCTCGTGGTCGCCGGGGCGACGAGCGGCAACGACCCCAGCGCCGACCTGGCGCAGGTGTTCTTCCTGCAGCGGTCGGTCGTCGGCTCGACGATGGGCACCCGGAGCGAGCTCGTTCGCCTGATCACCTTCTGCGAGGCCGCCGGCGTGAGGCCGTTGATCGACTCGGTGCGCCCGCTGGGAGAGGCCGCGGCGGCGTTCGCCCGCATGGCCGAGGGGGAGTCGTTCGGCAAGCTCGTGCTCACGATCTGAGCGGTCCGACGGGCGTTCTCCGGCGGGCGGCGCGGGGAAGGTCCGTTTGTGCGCAATGCTGTTCTCGTCAGCCGTGTGGCCTCAGACGAGGCTCAACGAACACAAGGAGAATCCGTGAACCGACGAGACCTGGCCGCCAGCGTCGCCGAGCAGGTCGGCAAGAGCCGAGCTGAAGTCGAGAGCATCCTGACCGAAGCCCTGAGCACGATCACCGACGTCGTGGCCGGTGGTGAGCAGGTCGTCCTGACCGGCTTCGCCAAGTTCATCCCGGTGAAGCGCGTGGCGCGCACCGGGCGCAACCCGCAGACGGGTGCGCCGGTGAAGGTGCCGGCCAAGACGGCGGTGCGGATCACGCCGCTGAAGTCGTTCAAGGACACGGTGAACGAGGGCAAGAAGGCTCCGGCCAAGAAGACGGCCGCCAAGAAGGCTCCGGCCAAGAAGACGCCGGCCAAGAAGGCTCCGGCCAAGAAGACGGCGGCCAAGAAGGCTCCGGCCAAGAAGACGGCCGGCCAAGAAGGCTCCGGCCAAGAAGACGGCCGCCAAGAAGGCCCGCTGAGGGCACGGGTCGCGTCGCGTTCGGTCGGCCATCGGGTCCGCTGCGGCGGTACCCGGTGGCCGAGCGTCGCGTTCGTGGTCCCCGTCGGCCCGTTCGGGGTGGACCCCGAACGCCGCCTCGGGCGGCCCTACCAGCGTGGGGTGAGGTCCACCTCGCCGGCGGGCACGGGGCGACCGAGGAGGTAGCCCTGGACCATGTCGCAGCCCATGGCCCGCAGCCGTTGGAGCTGCTGCTCGGTCTCGACGCCCTCGGCGACCGTCACGAGGTCGAGGGCGCCGCCCAGGCCGATGATGGCCTCGGCGAGAGCGCCGTCGTCACCGAGGCCCAGGCCGCGCACGAAGGTGCGGTCGATCTTGACGAGGTCGACGGGGAGGTCCCGCAGGTACTGCAGCGAGCTGTAGCCCGTGCCGAAGTCGTCGAGGGCCACCGTGATGCCGGCGTCTCGGAGGCGTCGCAGGCGATCGCCGGCGATCCCGAGCGCCTCGATGAGCGCGTTCTCCGTCAGCTCGATCACCAGACCCTGCGGGCGGGCACCGGCGGCACGACACGCGCCGAGCACGATGTCGACCACGGAACCGTCGAGGAGCTGGCGGGGCGACAGGTTGATGCTGACCCGCAGCGACGACCCGGTCTGTTGCCAGCGAGCCAGCTGCACGGCGGCCGCGGCGAGCACGTAGGCCCCCACGTCGACGATGAGCCCGCTGCGCTCGGCGGCGGGCAGGAAGTCGCCCGGCATGAGCAGGCCCCGTTCGGGGTGGCGCCACCGCACGAGCGCCTCGACGCCCTGCACGGACCCGTCGGTGCACGACACGACCGGCTGGTAGTGGACCTCGAGGTGGTGCTCGCGGAGGGCCACGCGCAGGTCGGCCTCCTGTTCGAGGCGCTCCACGGCCTCGGCGCGCAGGCGGGCCGTGAACAGCGTGGCCCGACCACGACCGTCGGCCTTGGAGCGGTACATGGCCACGTCGGCGTCTCGGAGGAGCTCGGCGGGATCGTGGAGCTCGTCGCCCACGACCACGCCGATGCTGGCGCTCATGGTGAGCGACTTCCCGTCGATCTCGTAGGGGCGGGCGAGGGTGGCGGCCACCCGGTCGCACAGGGGGGCGACGAGGTCCATGTGGTCGACCTCGCAGACCATCACGAACTCGTCGCCGCCGAGGCGGGCCACGGTGTCGGTCGGGCGCACACAGTGGCGCAGGCGGTTGCCGGCCTCGACGAGGAACTCGTCGCCGGCGGCGTGGCCGAGGGCGTCGTTGACGATCTTGAAGTCGTCGAGGTCGAGGAACAGCACCGCCACCTCGCCACCCGAGCGCTCCCGTCGGTACATGGCCTGGGCCAGGCGATCGAGGAGAAGGAGCCGGTTGGGGAGGCCGGTGAGCACGTCGTGGCTGGCCAGGTAGGCGAGGCGGGCCTCGGTCTCGCGGGCCTCGGTGATGTCGAGGACCTGGCCGAGCACGAGCGACGGTTCGTCGCTGTCGGGATCGGACAGCACCGACATCGACATCCGCACGAGCACGGCGGAGCCGTCGGGGCGCAGGTGGCGCAGCTCGCACTCGGCCCGGGTGGTCTCACCGGCCAGGAGCTGGCTGCGGATGCGGGCCGCCATGTCGACGTCGTCGGGGTCGGTGAAGTCGGCGAGCCGACGTCCCACGACCTCGGCCCAGCTGCGGGCCAGGAGGTGGCAGAACGCGTCGTTGACCCAGAGCAGCCGACCGTCGGCCGACGACATGCTCATCCCGATCGGGGACTCGTCGAAGGCCCGGCGGAAGCGGGCCTCGCTGGTGGCCAGGGCGGTCTCGGCGGCGCGGAGGCGGTCCTGTTCGTCGCGTGCCCTCGCCAGCACCCGCTCGCGGACGAGCTCCTCGTCGGTGGCGGTCTCGGCGTCGGTGGCGGAAAAGGTCACAGCGCCTCGGCGGGGTGGCGGTCGAGCGGACGGGGCGGGTGGGGTGGCACCGTCGATCGGCGCGTGCCCACGACCCCGACGCTGAGCGTAGTGACCCCGGCTCGGGGGTACGGGGACCTGCACCGACCGGGCGTCACTCGCCCCCGTCCGATCGGGACCATGTACGGTCGGCGCCACGTCATCGCCCGTCCAGGAGGACATCGCCGACATGATCCGCTTCAGCGTGCTGTACCCGAAGACCGAGGGTGCGACCTTCGACCACGACTACTACGCCAACAGCCACGTGCCGCTGGCCGTCAAGACCTGGGGCCTCGACGGGGCCCAGATCGACAAGGGCCTCGACGGCCCCTACGAGGCCGTCGTGCACTTCACCTTCGAGTCCATGGACGCCATGGGCGCAGCCATGGGCGCCCCGGGCACCGGTGAGGTGATGGCCGACGTGGCCAACTACACCACCATCACCCCGGTCACCCAGACCAGCGAGATCGTCGCCTGAGCCGACCTCGGTGACGCCACCGTCCATCGCGCTGGCCCTGGCCGACAGCCGGGCGGCGCCCACCGAGAAGCCCTACCGGGTCGGCGCGCCGAACGTCGTGGTCGTCGTGCTCGACGACCTCGGGTTCGCCCAGCTGGGCTGCTACGGGTCGGACCTCGAGACCCCGAACCTCGATCGCCTGGCCCAGCGGGGTCTGCGCTTCACGAACTTCCACACCACCGCGGTGTGCTCGCCCACGCGCGCCGCGCTGCTCACGGGGCGCAACCACCACCGCGTCGGCATGGGGATGTTGCCCGACATGCCCGTCAACTATCCGGGCTACACGGGCGAGATCCCCGACTCCGCCGGCACCCTCGCCGAGGTGCTCCTCGACCGGGGCTACTCGACGACGGCCATCGGCAAGTGGCACCTCACCCCACGCGACCAGCGGGCCAACGGCCCGTTCCACACCTGGCCGACCGGGCTCGGTTTCGAGCGCTACTACGGCTTCCTCAACGGCGAGACCAACCAGTGGACGCCCAACCTGGTGCGCGACCAGCACCACGTCGAGCCTCCGGCGACCCCGCAGGAGGGCTACCACCTCGACGCCGACCTGGCCGACGAGGCCATCGCCCAGCTCCGCGACCTCCGCCTCCACGACCCGCACCGCCCCTACCTGCTCTGGTACGCCACCGGTTCGCCGCATGCCCCGCACCAGGCGCCGCCGGAGTGGATCGACCGCTTCGCCGGCCGCTTCGACGCCGGGTGGGACGTGTGGCGCGAGCAGACCTTCGCCCGCCAGCAGGCGTCGGGCATCGTGGCGGCCGACGCCGTGCTCTCGCCGCGCCCCGAGTGGGTCGAGGCATGGGCCGACATCGACCCGGCCCGTCAGCGCCTCTACGCCCGGATGATGGAGGTGTTCGCCGGGTTCCTGGCCCACACCGACCACCACATCGGGCGGGTGCTCGACGAGATCGAGCGCGGACCCGACGCCGACAACACGGTGGTGGTCGTGGTGTCCGACAACGGGTGCTCGGCCGAGGGCGGACCGAACGGCTCGTGGAACCAGTTGCGCCACTACATCTCCGACGAGCCCGACGACATCGACGACGAGCTGGCCCACATCGACGACCTCGGCGGGTTCCGCTCCTCCGGCCACTACCCGTGGGGGTGGGCGTTGGCCGGCAACACCCCGTTCCGGCGGTGGAAGCGCTACACGTTCGAGGGCGGCGTGCGCGACCCGTTCATCGTCGCCTGGCCCGCCGGCATCGCCGACCCCGGCGGTCTGCGCCACCAGTACGCCCACGCCGTCGACGTGTTCCCCACCCTGCTCGACCTGCTCGACGTCGACGCCCCCGAGGTGCTGAGGGGCGTGGCGCAGCTCTCCGTCGACGGGGTGTCGCTGCGACCCCTGCTGGCCGACGCGCGACGCCGACGAGGTGCACACCGCCCAGTACTACGAGTGCTGGGGGAGCCGGGCCATGTACGCCGACGGCTGGAAGGCCGTCACCGACCACGTCAACCAGCTGACCGCGGCCGAGCGCGACGCCATCGTGGGCAGCAGCGACTTCGCCACCGACGAGTGGCAGCTCTTCGACACGCGGACCGATCCGACCGAGGCGACCGACCTCGCCGCGTCGCACCCCGAGAAGCTCGCCGAGCTGGTCGCCCTGTGGGACGACGCCGCGGCGCGCAACCAGGTCCTGCCGATCGACGACAGCCGCGACAACCGCATCGCCCAGATGCACCTCCCGTGGACCACCTTCCGGGGCACCTACCACCTGCGCCCGGGGGACAAGCTCCACGAGGCCAACGGCCCGATCATCTTCGGAGGCTTCCGCATGGTGGCGCTCTTCGACGGTCCGCTCGCCGCCGACGCCACCGGGGTGCTGTGCGAGCAGGGCGACTGGATCGCGGGGTGGGCGTGGTTCCTGGCCGGGGGTACGGCCACCTGGATCTACACCACGAGCGGCACCGAGCACCGGATCTCGGCCCGGTTGCCGGCTGGTTGTCGTTCTCTGGCCGTGGCCGCCACGCCTCGGCCCACGGGCGGCGTGGACCTCGAGCTCTCGGTCGACGGCGAGGTGTCGGCCACGGCGACGATGGATCGGGCGATCCCCTCGGCCATCGCCCCCGACGGGGCCTTCCTCACCGTGGGCTATGGCCGCCCGTTCCCGGTGTGCGACGACTACGAGCCCCCGTGCCCGGCGCCGTCCGAGCTCGTGGGCGTGCGCATCGACGTCGGCCCGCCCCCGCCGCTCGACCTCGACGCCGAGTTCGCCCGCGTCATGCGCCACCAGTAGCGCCGGCCGGGTTCGCCTCGCAGGTCGGTACGGTCTCGTCATGGCCCGGCCCGATGCACGGCACCCGGACAACGTCGAGGGGGAGTGGTACGTCGACACGCGCTGCATCGACTGCGACGTGGCCCGGCACTACGCCCCGGAGCTGATCGCCGCCGACGCCGACGGGTTGTCGGTGGTGATCCGCCAGCCCTCGACTCCCGCCGAGGAGGCGGCCATGTGGCGCGCCGCGGTGGCCTGTCCGACGCAGTCGATCGGCACGATCAGCCGTCGCCGCCCGCCTGTCGACGTGTTCCCGTGGCCGGTGACGGACGGTGTGGAGCTGCTCGGGCACAACGACGAGTCGTCGTTCGGGGCCCACAGCTACCTGGTGACCCGCCCCGGCGGGAACCTCATGGTCGATGCACCACGTTGGACTCGGCGGCGTGCGCGACGCCATCGCCGAGCGCGGTGGGCTCGAGCACGTCCTGTTGACCCATCGTGACGACGTCGCCGACGCCGAGCGCTATGCCGGAGAGCTCGGCGCCCGCGTCTGGATCCACGCCGACGACGCCTCCGCGGCGCCTTTCGCCACCGATGTCGTCGACGGCGACCAGCCCGTCGACGTGTCCGACGGTGTGCGCCTCATCCCGACGCCCGGGCACACGCGGGGCAGCGTCGTGTTCCACGTCGACGACGACCTGTTGTTCACCGGCGACACGTTGCACATCGACCGCCACCGCCGCCGTCTCGACGTCGTTCGCGGGCGCCACGTGGTTCTCGTGGGAGGCGCTGGCGGCGTCGATGGCCCGCCTGGCCGACCAGGCCCGGTTCCGCTGGGTGCTCCCGGGTCACGGCAAGTGGGGCGAGGGCGACCCCGACGAGCTCCACGACGACCTCGCCGAGATGGCTGCGGCGATGACCGCCATCGGGCGCCGCGACTGGCGCCGGCGGCCCTGATCTGGCTCGAAGGCGATTCGGCGCGAGACGCGACAAGGCCCGGGTGCGGGACCCGGGCCTTGCTGGTACTTCGTTGGCAGGCACTTCGTTGGTACGCCCCCTGGGATTCGAACCCAGAACCTGCGGATTAAGAGTCCGTTGCTCTGCCATTGAGCTAGAGGCGCCTGGTGGGACGGCGTTGGTGGAACTGCGAGTGTACGGCGATGCGGTGGGGGCGGTGGCCACCCGCCGAGACGGGTTGCCACCACCACCGTGGGGTGACCGAGGGGACTTGAACCCCCGACCTCCAGGGCCACAACCTGGCGCTCTAACCGAGCTGAGCTACGGCCACCATGGGATGGGTCAGCATAGGCGTCGGGGTGTCGAGCGACGAAACCGCCTCTCCGGGCGCTGCGCTGGTGTCGTCCGCGCCGCCGATCGTGCCCCCGCCAGGAGTCGAACCCGGAACCTGCCGGGTAGAAACCGGCTGCTCTGTCCAGTTGAGCTACAAGGGCGTGCCGCGAGCTACCCGTGTCGGCCGGCGTCGCCGGGGTCCCTCGGCGTCCCGCGCACGGACGGGCGGGGATCGTCGCGAGGCGCAGCAGGCCGATCATCCGCGAGTCGCGGGTACGTGGAGCGGTACGGTCCGCGTCGGATCCGCGGGTACCGAACCCGGGGGGAGACAAGGAGCGGGACCCGATGAACCTCTTGGCGCAGGTGGAAGTGACCACGACATCCGACTCGAGCGGGAGCGGGCTCGGGATCGCCCTGATCGTGGTCTACGCCGTGATCGGCATCGTCGCCCTGGTCGGACTGTGGAAGACGATCGACAAGACCGGGCAACCCGGCGCGTGGGCCCTGCTGTGGCTGATCTGCTTCCCCATCGGCACGATCCCGTTCCTGAAGGCGACGGGTCGCCCACCTGGTGGGTGGTGCTGTTCTTCATCCCCATCGTGAACATCGTGATGTGGATCATCCTCTGCATCGACATCGCGAAGAGCTTCGGCAAGGGCGCCGGCTACGGCATCGGCCTCTGGCTCCTGCCCTTCATCTTCTTCATCATGCTGGGCTTCGGGAAGGACCAGTACCGAGGCCCGGTCATCCAGGCCGTCTGACGGCGGCGATCGCCTGAGCGCCGGTCCGGGGGTCGTACCCTGACCCGGTGACGCAGGCCCGATCCGACGACGGTGCGCCCTCCGCCGGCCCGGCGGGGGGCGCCTCGCGTCCGGTGTGTGGGGGCGAGGTCGTCGACTGCTCACCGCCGGCGCTGATCGCGGTGGTCACGGCCGTGGCCTTCGAGTCGCTGGCGGTGTCGACGGTGATGCCCTCGTCGAGAGCGACCTGGGCGACCTCTGGCTCTACGGCTGGGTGTTCAGCGGGTTCTTCCTGGGCAACCTCGTCGGCCTCGTCGTCGCGGGCGCGCCGCCGATCGGCTGGCCCCCGGTGCCCTTCGCGGTGGGCCTGGGCCTGTTCGTCGTCGGCCTGCTGGTCGGTGGCGCGGCGCCGGGGATGGTGGTGTTGGTCCTCGGCCGGGTCCTGCAGGGCCTCGGGGGAGGGTCGATGGTGGCCATGGCCTACGTGTGCATCGCCCGGGCCTACGCCCCGACCGAACGGCCCCGCACGTTCGCGTGCTGTCCACGGCGTGGGTGGTGCCCGGGCTGCTCGGACCGGCCATCGCCGGCGTGGTCGGCGACACGCTGGGCTGGCGCTGGGTGTTCCTCGGGCTGTTCCCCGTGACCGTGGCCATCGGCCTCATGGCGCTCGGCGGCATCCGCCGGGTGCCGGTGCCCGAGACGGCGCCGGCGGGACCGACGCCCGTGCTGCGGGCGCTGGCCGTGGCCGCCGGAGCGGGACTGGTCCTGGCCGGCCTGGGGAGCCGCAACCCCTTCGTCGCCGTCGCCCTGGTGGCCGCCGGTCTGGCGCTCGGCGGGCCCGCCTTCGTGGCCCTCACCCCGCCGGGCACGACACGGGCCCGCGCCGGCCTGCCGGGCATCGTGGCCACCCGTGGGATCCTCACGTTCGCCTTCTTCACCACCGACGCCTTCGTGCCGCTGGCCATGACCTCGGTGAAGGGGGTGAGCGCCTTCGTCGGCGGGCTGGCCCTCACCTCGGCGGCGGTGGTGTGGACGGTGGGCTCGTGGGTGCAGGACCGCTACGTCTACCGGGTCGGCCCGCGACGGCTGGTGCGCATCGGACTGGTGACGTTGGCGGTCGGGGCCGCCGCCACCCTGCTGGCGTTGCTGCCGGGGGTGCCGGTGCCGGTGGCCATCGTGGCCTGGGGCATCGCCGGGCTCGGCATGGGGCTGGCCTACTCGCCGCTGTCGGTGTCGGCGCTGGCCGAGGCCGAGCCGCGGGAGGGCACGGCCACCTCGGGGTTGCAGCTCTGCGACGGGCTCGGGACGGCCCTCGGCACCGGGGTGGCCGGTGTGCTGGTGGCCGCGGGCGTGGCCGTCGCCGGCACCGAGGGCCCGGGCATCGTGGCGGTGTTCCTGGTCACCGTCGTCGTGGCCGGCCTCGTCGGTGCTCGCCGGCCGGGTCCCGAAGGCGATGGTCACCCACCCGGCTGCGCCGGGCGCCGCCGCCTGAGACCGGGTCAGTCGCCGCGTCGGGGCAGGTCGACCGGGCTGCCGTCCCCGGTGTCGTCGGGTGGAGCGGTGCGCTCCATGTCGGCGAGCTGGTGGTAGAGCCGCCACCGCTCGGTGACGTCGTCGCCCTCGAGGGCCAAGAGGCGCTGGGCGCGCTGGGGTCGCTGCGGGCCAGGCCGGCGAAGCGCCCGTCGGTGGAGGTGAACTCCGACAGCTCGATGGTGGGGTCGTGGGCGTCGAGGCGGAACGGGTGCTCGTGCTCGCCGGCGCCGGGGTGGTAGCGGAACAGCGGCCAGTAGCCGCTGCGCACGGCGTCCTTCTGGTGGGTCATCGACGTGGACATGTCGATGCCGTGGGCGATGCAGGTGGAGTAGGCGATGACCAGCGACGGTCCTGGCCAGGCCTCGGCCTCGGTGAGCGCCTTGACGGTCTGCAGGTCGTTGGCGCCCATGGCGATCTGGGCCACGTAGACGTTGCCGTAGCTCATGGCCACCAGGCCGAGGTCCTTCTTGGCCGTGGGCTTGCCGCCCGTGGCGAACTTGGCCACGGCGCGCGGCGGCGTGGCCTTCGACGACTGCCCGCCGGTGTTGGAGTACACCTCGGTGTCGAGCACCAGCACGTTGACGTCGGCGCCCGAGGCGAGCATGGTCGAGCCCGCCCGAGCCGATGTCGTAGGCCCAGCCGTCGCCGCCGACGATCCACACGCTGCGCCGCACCGGGGTCTCGGCCACCCCGGCCAGCATGCGGGCCCGCCGGCCGCTGCGGCGTCGACGCCGAGCCCTGGAGCTCCTCGAGGCGGGCGGCGAGCTCGGCGACGGCCTCGCGTTGGGTGGCGATCCCGGCCTCGTCGGTCTGCTCGGCGTGCAACAGGCGCTCCACCAGCCCGGCGTCGAGGTGCTCGGCGAGCGCCGTCAGCTCGGTGCGGGCCAGGTCGCCGGCGGCGTCGACGGCGATGCGCAGCCCGAGGCCGAACTGGCGTTGTCCTCGAACAGCGAGTTGGCCCAGGCCGGGCCGTGGCCCTCGCCGTCGCTGGCCCACGGGGTGGTGGGCAGGTTCCCGCCGTAGATCGACGAGCAGCCGGTGGCGTTGGCGACCAGCGCCCGGTCGCCGAAGAGCTGGGTGAGCAGGCGCAGGTAGGGCGTCTCGCCGCACCCGGCGCAGGCCCCGGAGAACTCGAACAGGGGTCGCAGCACCGCCGCGCCCTTCACGGTGTCGTGGGCCAGCGGGCGCGGGGCACCTCGGGCAGGGCCAGGAAGGCCTCCCAGCGGGGCCGCTCGAGGTCGCGCCGCAGCTCGGCGTCGACCATGGCCAGCGCCTTGTGGGTGGGATCGTCCTTGGCGTGGGCGGGGCACACGTCGACGCAGATGGCGCAGCCCGTGCAGTCGTCCGGGGCGACCTGGATGGTGAGCAGGTTGTGGTCGAGGCCGCGGGCCCGGAAGGGCTTGGTGTCGAGGGCCCCGCGCCGGGCGTGGCGGCGTAGACCTCTGGCGGCTCGGCCTTCATGCGGATGGCGGCGTGGGGGCAGACCATGACGCAGCGACCGCAGTCGACGCACAGGTCGGGCTCCCACACGGGCAGCTCGTGGGCCAGGCGGCGTTGCTCGTCACGCGCGTCCACCGGGAACGTGCCGTCGACGGGCAGCGCTCGCACCCGGAGCAGGTCGCCCTGGCCGGCGAGCATGGCGGCGGTAGCGCGGGCCACGAACTCCCGGCACGTGCTCGGGCACCGGGGGGCGGCGGTGGCGGGTGGTGGTCACGACGTCGGGGACGGCCGGCCTGCGTGCCAGCACGCCGAGGGCGAGGTCGACGGCGGCGTCGTTGCGAGCCGCCGCCTTGTGCGTCGCCACGGCCCCGTACGAGGCGCGGGCGAACCCCGCCTTGAGCTCCGACCGCGGTCTCGGGGGAGCACCCCAGAGGGCGAAGAACGCCGGCAGCATCACCGCGTCACCCGGCCGGGCAGACCGGCCTCGCGGGCCAGACCGGTCGGCGTCGAACGACCCACAGGTGCAGCCCACGGTCGACGATCTCGGCCTGCACCTCGGCCGGGCAGGTGGTCCCAGGTGTCCTCGGGCGCCCAGGGTGCGTCGCCAGGATCGTGGCGCCGACTTCGGCAACGTCGAACACGTCGAGGCGCTCGAGCAGGTCCGTGTGGTGGCAGGCGACCAAGCCGGCCGGACCGATGAGGTACGTGGAGCGGATAGGCCGGTCCGACACCCGCAGGTGCGACACCGTGACCGAACCGGACTTCTTCGAGTCGTCACACGAAGTAGCCCTGCACGTGACGGTCGGTGTGCTCGCCGATGAGCTCGCCCGCGGTCTTCTTGGCGCTCACCGTGCCGTCGCTGCCGAGGCCGTAGAACACGGCGCGCGCCTCGGCGGCGACGGTGTCGAAGGTGGGGTCCACCCGCAGCGACGTGTGCGACGCGTCGTCGACGATCCCCACGGTGAAGTGGTTGACGGGGTGCTCGGCGTCGAGCTCGGCCAGCACGGCGGCGGCCATGGCCGGTGTGAACTCCTTCGACGACAGCCCGTCGCGCCCGCCGACCAGGGGCACCGTCGAGGCGTCCGTCGGCGTGGGCCTCGACGAGGGCGGCGACCACGTCGGTGTAGAGCGGCTCGCCCACCGCGCCCGGCTCCTTGGTGCGGTCGAGCACGGCGACGGCTCGCCGCGACCCGCCGGCAGGCGCCGGACGACGAGGGCCTCGGCGAAGGCCGGTCGAGGCGCACGGTGAGCACGCCCACCTTCTCGCCCCGGTCGCCCAGTGCGGCGACGGCCTCGCCCGCCGCTGGGTCGCCCAGCCCATGACCACGATCACCCGGTCGGCGTCCGGGGCACCTTCGTAGTCGACGAGGCCGTAGCGGCGACCGGTGCGCTCGGCGAGGGTGGCGAACAGGTCCTAGACCAAGCCGGGTACCGACGGTGGTACGGGGCCGCCGCCTCACGGGCCTGGAAGACCACGTCGGGGTTCTGGGCCGGGCCGCGCAGCACCAGATAGTCGATCACAGCCCCGGGCCCGATGGGCGGCGAGGGCGTCGTCGTCGAGCAGGCGTCGAGGTCGTCGGCGGTGAGCAGGTCGACGGGGCCCAGCTCGTGGCTGGTGCGGAACCCGTCGAAGAAGTGCAGGAAGGGCACCCGGCCCCGCAGGCTGGCCCGTGGGCGACGGCGGCGAACATCGGGCCTCCTGCACCGACGACGCGCACCAGCATGGCCATGCCGGTGGTGCGTGCCCATCACGTCGCTGTCGTCGCCGAAGATCGACAGGGCGTGGGTGCGCAGCCGTCCGAGGGCCGCGTGGATCACCGTGGGGGTGAGCTCACCGGCCAGCTTGAACAGGTTGGGCGACGTGAACAGCAGGCCCTGGGAGGCGGTGAACGTCGTGGTGAACGCCCGGTCGTGGCCGCGCCGTCCAGGGTGCCGGCGGCGCCCGCCTCGCTCTGCATCTCGACCACACGGGGCGCCGCTCCCCAGTGGTTGGGTCGCTCGGCGTTCTCCAGGCGTCGGCGTGCTCGCCCATGGCCGACGCGGGGGTGATGGGGTAGATGGCGACGACCTCGGACAGCGCGTCGGCCACCCTCGCCGCCGCCTCGTTGCCGTCCATCACCACCCACCGGGGCGGTCGTGCCGGTGAGCCAGGTGCGTCGTCGGATGGGTGGGTCGATTGCCTACCGACATTGTGCGTCACCGCGGGCCTCGGCGAGGGGCGAAGGTCATCGGGGACGGGCGATCGTCAGCGCAGGGCCTACCGCGAGAGCGCCGCCATGAAGCTCGCTCTGGGTGTGGACACCCGCGGCGCCGCCGGTCGGACGTGCCCGTCGACGACGTGCGACGCGCCGAGGCGCTCGGCTACCACTGCGTGAACCGCCGAGGCCTACGGCTCCGACGCCTTGTCGCCGCTGGCCTACCTGGCCGCGGTAACGTCGCGCATCAAGCTGGCCGCCGGCGTGGTGCAGATCGCTGCTCGCACCCAGGCGGCCACCGCCATGCACGCTCTCACCATCGACGCCCTCGCCGGCGGCAACCGGGTGATCATCGGGCTCGGGGTATCGAGCCCGCGACGTGGAGGGCTGGTACGGCCAGCCGTGGGGCAACCCCAACCGGCGCCTCCGCGAGTACGTGGCCATCATGCGCAAGGTCTTCGCCCGTGAGCCGCTCACCAACGACGGTCCCGAGTTCCCGCTGCCCTACGACGGCCCGCGCACGCTGGGCCAGGGCAAGCCGCTGAAGTCGATCCTGCACCCGGTCGGCGAGATCGACACCGTCGGCTACCAGCAGGCCCCGCAACGCCAGCTGTCCGCCGAGGTGGCCGACGGCATGTTGCCGATCGGCTGGGGCTTCGACGGACCGCCAGGTGTACGCCCGAGGCCCTCGACGCCGGGTTCGCCCGGCGGGGTGAGCGGCCCGACGACTCGAGGTGTTCGGCGGGGTGAGCGTGGTGTTCACCGACGACGTGAAGGGCGCCCTCGACGCCATGAAGCCGCTCACCGCCATGTACGTGGGCGGCATGGGCAGCGAGACGCACGACTACCACCGTGAGGCCATGGCCCGGCGGGGCTACCCCGACAAGCCGAGCATCAGGAGCTGTGGCGGGCCGGCCGCCACGAGGAGGCGGTGGCGCGGTGCCCGACGAGTACCACGACGACGGGGCGCTGATCGCTTGGAGCCACATCCGAGCTCGTTGGGAGCCATCGGTACAACTACGGGCTCACCGGTCTCATCGTGCGCGCCAGCAGCCCGAGGGCCTCGAGCTGATGGCCGAGCTGGCCGGCGCCCGCGACCAGGAGGTGTCGGCGTGACCTACGAGCTGATCGAGGTGGACCACCCGGCCGAGCACGTAGCCGCTCACGTTGAACCGGCCCGACAAGCGCAACGCCATCTCCACGCCGATCCGCGCCGAGCTGCTGGACGCGCTGGCCGCCACGACAGCGACCCGGAGGTGCGGGCCACCGTCCTGCGGGGGTCGGGGAGTTGTTTCTTCCCGCCAGGGCTCGGGCACCGAGGCGGGGACCTCGTGGCCGAGCCGCCCGTTCCACACCGCCCCGGGCAACGGGAACTGGTCGCGCCACGTCACCGAGAACTCGTAGCTCTGGGACATGGCCAAGCCGATCATCGCCCAGGTGCACGGCTACGCCATCGCCGGGGCCACCGAGCTGGCCCAGGCCTCGACCTGGTCTACGTGGCCGACGACGCCCGCATCGGCTACCCGATCGTGCCGGTGGCCTCGCCGCCCGACTGGCAGTACCACACGCTGCTGGGCATGCGCCAGGGCCATGGAGATCATGTTGCTGGGCGACGAGTCACGGCGCCGAGGCGGTGGCGCTGGGTTGGGCCAACCGCTCGTTCCCGGCCGACCAGCTCGACGACGCGGTGCTCAACATGGCCCCGCGGGTGGCGGGACTGAGCCTGGCCGGATCGACGAGCGCCTGGTGCACCGCCAGGCCGACATCATGGGCGTGCGCTCGGCCGTCCGGGCAGGTCAGGGGCTCCCAGGCCCTGGCCGGGCACCAGCGCTCGGTCGAGGCGTTCAAGGCCGATCCGCTGGGCACGATGAAGCGGGTCAACGCCGCCGACGCCGCCCGTCCGGCAGCGCGGGAGGGGCGCGGACCCGCCCGCCTCGTGACCTCGGCCGAGTTGACCGCCCAAGGCACCGGCTCACCCAGCCCAGCCCCCTGAGCAGGGCCGGCGCATGACCCTGGTCTTCGTCGGCATCCTCTTCGGCAACACCATGTCGGCGCTCGACGGGTGCGGTCGTGGCCACCGCGGCGCCGACGATCATCGGCGAGCTGGGTCCAGTGGCCCTGCTGCCGTGGCTGACCACGTCGTACATGCTGGCTCAGGTGTGCACGATGGCCCTCTACGGCAAGCTCGCCGACCTCTTCGGCGCCAAGCGCATCTACACCTGGCCATGTCCACGTTCCTGGCGGGATCGGTGGCCTGCGGCGGCGCAGTCGATCGACAGCGTGGCCTTCCGGGTGCTCCCAGGGGATCGGTGTGCGGGTGGCGTCACGGGCTGAGCATGGCGCTGGTCGCCGACGTCGTGGCCCCGGCCAAGCTCGGTCGCTACCTCGGCTACCAGGGGCTCGTGTTCGGGCTGACGAGCGTCCTGGGCCCGCTAGTGGGTGGCCTCTTCGTCGACAACCTCTCGTGGCGCTGGGTCTTCTTCATCAACATGCCCAGCGGCATCATCTGCCTCGTCACCCTCGTGTTCGTGCCCCGTCAGGTCGGCCGGAGTACGCCACCGCCTCGACTGGCCGGGAGCATGCTGTGGCGGTGGCGGTGGCCACGCTCCTGCTCGGCCTCACCCGCACGAGAACGGCGGCGCTCTTCTCTCCTCGCAGCGTGGCCCTGTTCGTGCTGGTGCTGGCCGCGGTGGTGTTCGTGGCCTGGGAGCGCGCGCCACCGAGCCCTGCTCCCGCTGCGGATCACCGAGCGCATCACGGGGACCACCACGTTCGCGCGACCTGGTGGCGGGCTTCGGCTTCACCGCCGGCATCATCTACCCGCCGATCTTCTTCCCGGCCGTGGCCGGCACCGACGCCACCGTGTCCGGGCTGTTGCTGCGTGCCTGCGCCTGTTCCACCGCCCTGTGACCCTCCATAACGAGCCAGATCACCGATCGGACCGGGAGGGGCTATGTCGTGGTGCCCCACGTAGGCATGGGGCTGTTGGCCCTCGGCTACTCGTTGCTCGGCACAGTCAGGGTGGAACAGGCGCCCGGCCTCGTGGCGGCCATGGGGGTCGTAGGCGGGATCGGCGTGGGGTTCGTAGATGCAGACGTTGCTCTACGTGGTCCAGCGGGCGACGCCGGCGGCCGACATGGGGGTGTCCACGTCGACCGTGATGTTGACCCGGGTGCTGGGCAGGTAGATAGACGGTGTGGCCGTGCTGGGCGCGGTGTTCACCGGTCGGCTGCTCGACGAGGTGTCGCGGCGGCTGCCCCAGTTCCCCGTCGCCGACGTCCAGGGCGACCCGCCAGAAGGTCTCGGCGCTGGCCGAGTCGGTCCAGCCATACGAAGCCTCGCCGTGGCCTTGCTGGGGGCCTTCCGGGTGGCGGTGCCGGTGGTGCTTCGGCCTGGTCGTCACCTTCTTCCTGCCGGCACGACGGGTGGCCAGGAACGTGCACCCCTCGACGATTCGACGGCCCACCTACTCCTGGAGCCGAGCTCAATCTGCTTGTGATCGTAGCTGGCCGAGGAAGCGAGACCGGCGATCAGTAGGTGTCGCGGTGCAGCAAGGGACGACGTGACCGGTCTGTACCTCTTCTTCGCCGCTGTCGGCGTGCCGCTGGTGGCCTGGTTCCTTAAACGGAGACGAGCGACGGCACCGATGTTCCAGGACGGTGCTCGACGGCGTCGACGCCGTCATGTTGCAGGTTCTTTTCCCCTGTCAGCGTGGCCCTCGCGGCCGCGGTGTTCGGCGTCTCGGGTCTGGCGTTGGGAGCGATTGACGCAGCCAGCGTCACCTTCTTCGGCTCGCTCGCCGTGGCCCTGCTCGCGGGGGCGTTCGAACAGTGCGGCGTTCGCCGCTCTGCGCCGCAGCAGCAGCTTCCGACGTCGACGACGGCCGCCTCACCGGCCGCATGGCAGACATCGTCGTGCCAGGTCCAGTTTCTGCCCGATCCACCACGGCCGGATCGTGGTCGACGTCGGCGACCAACCCGTCCCGCTCTGAGCCGCCTGGCGCCGCAACGGCCCGACCAGCACGACGGCTTCGGCGTCGACCTACCCGGTGTGGTTCGTCGAGGTCACCGACGGCGTGGCCACCGTCATCCGCCTCGATCCGGAGCTACACGGCCCCGATCAACAAGGAGACTCACCCATGACCCCGCCCATCCTCGGTGCGATCCTGGCTGCGGCCATCCTCGTCATCCTGCTCAGCGTGCGCAGCCTCGTCATCATCTGCCCTCCGAACCGGGTGGCGGTGATCTCGGGCCGGCGCCCATCAGCGACGGCCAAGCGGTGGGCTATCGGTCGATCCGTGGTGGGCGCACGCTCCGCGTTCCGTCTTGCTCGAGCGGGTGGCCTGGATGGAGCTCAACACGATCCCGATGGAGTGTGGTGCCGAACGCCTACTCAGCAGAGTGATCCCGCTGAACGTCCAGGGCATCGCCAACGTGAAGGTCTCAAGCATCGAGGGCCTGTTGCGGAACTTCGTCAACCGCTAGCTCGAGGTGCCCCGGCCGCGATCGCCGCCATCGCCCAAGGAGACCCTCGAGGCCAACCTGCGCGGCATGCTGGCCACCCTCACCCCCGAGGAGGTCAACGAGGACCGGCTCAAGTTCGCCCAGACCCTGATGGACGAGGCCGACGACGACATCAAGACCCTGGGTCTCAAGCTCGACGTGTTGAAGATCCAGAACGTCACCGACGAGGTGGCTACCTCGACTCGGTCGGGCGTCATCGAGACCGCGGAGGTGCTCAAGGAGGCCCGCGTGGCCGAGGCGCTGCGGCGAACCATGTCCGAGGAGTCGGAGGCCCTCGGTCGCCGGCGCGGCAGTCGCCGCCGCCAGGCCGAGCTCGTGACGTCGAGCAGAACGCCCTGCGGGTGCGTCCAGCCCTGGAGGCGTTGGCCCGGGCCGCGGAGGCAGAGCAGGGTGGCCGGTGGAGGGCGTCGTGGCCGAGCAGACCCTCGAGGCCGAGCACGTCGAGCTCGAGACCCGTCGTCTCAGGGCGAGATGCGGTGGCGCCCGCTTCACCCACGACCTGGAGGCCGAGCGGCTCGAGGCCCAGGCCGACGCGGCCAAGGTGATCGAGGAGGGCAACGCCCAGGTCGAGGTCTTCCGTTGGCCTGGTCGACCAGGTACCGCGCCCGGTGAGGAACGCCCAGCGCATCGTGCTGCCGGATGCTGCCCGACGTCATCGACGTCCTCGTCGAGGCACGGTCTCGTGGTCGACATCGAGAAGGTGTCGATCATCGACAGCGGCGGGCAGGGCGGCGGGGTACCAGGAGTTCATGCAGCAGGTTGCCAGCTTCAGGGTGGTCTGCGCTCGTCGAGCAGCTCGAGACCGCTCTCCTCGGCGTCGACCCTGTTGAAGTCCGTCACGTCGAGGACAACGACACGACGTCGACGTCGCACGACGACGGTGTCGTCCCGCCCGCCCGACTCGTGCCTCCATAGACCCAACTGAACCGGCCGGTCAGGCCCACCGGGCGTGAGCGCAGGATGCTCGCGCTCCACCATGACCCGCCGTTGGGGCCAGTCGTCGCTGGCGGCGAGGTGCTGCACGGCCCAGTTGTCCCAGAAGGCGATCAGGCGTCCTCCCAGTGGAAGCGCACCTGGTGCTCGGCGGTCTCGGCGGCGTCGTAGAGCCGCTCGAGCAGGGCGTCGCTCTCGTCGTCGTCCAGTTCCCACGATGCCGTCGGTGAACACCCGTAGCATCGAGGGCTTCGGCGCCGGTGCCCTCGTGGGTGACGAGAGTCACCGGGGTACTCGACGACCGGATAGGTCTCGCGCATCTCGGCACGGCGGTAGGCGGGCGCGTTGTGGCCGAAGGCCTTCATGAAGTCGTGGCGGGCGGTCGGTGTCGACCAGGGTCCACGTCGCCCCTCGTCGATCAAGTCGTAGGCCGCGTACATGTCGCTGAAGAGCGTGTCGCCCCCGACGGCGGGCACCTCGATGGCGTGCAGCGCCGCGCCCATCGACAGACTGCACGGTGACGTCGTGGTGCCACGCATCATCTGCAGGACCTCGGCGGACTTCTGGAACGCGCCCAGCTCGGGGCGGCCCGGGTTGGGGATGAACGGGTGGATCTCCAGCTCGCCGAAGAATCGCCGGCGGCGAAGGCGACGTGGCCGTCGGCGGTAGAGGCTCATACAAAGATGTCGCCTTGTAGTCGTGGAGGGCCTGGCGGACCTCGGCGACGGCGGCGTCGGGGAGCGGGGCGGTAGCGGTCGATGCCGGTGAGCTCGGCGCCGATGACGCACCCGGGGGCGGCGTCGAAGTGCTGCCACGTGAGGCCGGCGAGGCGTCCGCGTTCGGCGGCGAGGTGGGTGGCCGGGCGGTACAGGCCGCCGCCGCCGACCTCACGGCGGTAACGCTTGAGGCGGGCGCTGGGGTCCTTCTCGAGCCGTAGACGTCGGTGTGCGTGGCGGTCACTGGTCCCCCCCTCGGGGTGCGGACGGATTTGCGTCCTAGGACGCTAAGTGTCCCACAGGTGGCTGGTCCTGTCGGGATCGCTCCTGGTCTTCAGGTCAGAGCCTGGGCAGGAGCGCGTGCTCGAGCAGGTGGAGGCTCTCCCAGGCCTTGTCGAGGCACGCCCCCCAGGAGCGGGTGGACCCGAAGAAGCCGAGGTCCCCGGCAGCGGTGAGCTCGGCGACGAGCTAGTCGGGGGTGGCGACACGGTAGCCGCCGTCGGCCCCGGAGCTCGTCGGGGTCGTCGAAGGTCTCGTAGCCATTGTCGAGGCCGGCTCGGCCCAGGCGCCGTGGCGGCTGACCTCGTGCATGGCGTAGGGCGCAAGGGTCTCCACCCCCGGTCGTGGTCGGCGGCCACGAACACCGTGGCGGTGCTCCCGCCCATGTAGCCGGTAGCGGGCGGCCGAGGGCGATCACCTCGTCCGGGTCGGCGACCCAGGAGTCGGGGGTGGAGGGCTGGTCGCGACGGCGATGCGGGCGGCTCGGCGGGCGGCGGCGGAACCGCGGTGATCGGCGGCCCGCCGGGGTTGGTGGGTCAGGAGGCCTTGCACGGTGCGGCCCGGTGCTCGAAGGGCTCGCCAGTTCCAGGCCTGCTTGAGGACCTTCACCGTCTCGTAGGTAGGCGCCCGCCCGCTCCGACATCGCCACGTCGAACATGTCGAACTCGCCGCGCACGTAGCCGTTGGCCACGACGATGCTGAGGCGTCCGCCGCTCGACGAGATCGACGACGGCGACGTCCTCGGCCAGGCGGAGGGGGTCGTGAAGCGGGGCGATGATCTTGCGGCGATGCTGATGGCGATCGTGCTCGTCGCCGCCATCGCCACGGCAGCCCGGCAGCGGGCTGGGCAGGTAGCCGTCGGCCGACCCGTGGTGCTCGGACAGGTTGACGAAC
>CAVQSE010000008.1:0-176592 GCA_963715425.1 uncultured Iamiaceae bacterium | reverse complement strand
AGCCCCGACCTGCTGATCAAGGGCGGAACGGTCATCGACGGCACCGGTGCCCCGGGGGTGCGCGCCGACGTGGCCGTCACCGACGGGCGCATCACGGCCATCGGCGCCGACCTCGACGCCGGCGACGCCCGGGTGCTCGACGCCGAGGGGCTCGTCGTCGCCCCCGGGTTCATCGACATCCACACCCACTACGACGCCCAGGTCTTCTGGGACCCCCAGCTGACCCCTTCCTGCTTCCACGGGGTCACCACCGTGATCGCCGGCAACTGTGGCTTCTCGATCGCCCCCACCCGGCCCGAGCACCGAGACCTCATCGCCCGCACCCTCGAGAACGTCGAGGACATGGACGTCGCCACCCTCGCCGCGGGCATCCCGTGGGACTTCTCGACGTTCCCCGAGTACCTCGACTCGGTGGCCCGCCACGGCCTCGGGCTGAACTTCGCCGCCTACATCGGGCACACCGCCCTGCGCCTGTTCGTGATGGGCGACGACGCCTACGAGCGCGCCGCCACGCCCGACGAGGTGGCGGCGATGCAGGACGTGCTGCGCGAGGCGCTGCGCGCCGGGGCCATCGGCCTGGCCACCAGCTTCGCCGTCACCCACCGCGGGGTGGACGGCAAGCCCGTGCCGTCGCGCCAGGCCGACCGCGCCGAGTGGGAGGCCCTCCTCCAGGTGATGGCCGAGGAGCGCCGCGGCGCCGTGGCCATCGCGGCCGGCGACCCGTGCCCGATCCCCGACATGTACGAGCTCCAGCCCGAGCTACGGCGTCCCGTTCACCTACACGGCCCTGCTTGAGCTTCCCCGGCGGCGGCCACGTGAAGCAGCAGGCGCTCAACGCCGCGGGCTGGGCGAAGGGCGCCCAGGTGTGGCCCCAGGTCTCGCCGCGGCCGCTGGCCTTCGTGATGACGATGGTCGAGCCGTTCACCTTCAACGTGAACCCCGAGTTCGCCGCCCTCATGGGCCGCAGCCTCGACGAGCGCCGCGAGGCCTACGCCGACCCGGCGTGGCGCGAGCGGGTACGGGCCGCCTGGACGAAGGGCGCGGTCTTCGTGCCCCGGTGGGAGACCTTCGAGATCGGCGAGAGCGGCGCACACCCCGAGACCGACGGGCGTCGGCTCGTCGACGTGGCCGCCGAGCGCGGTGCCGATCCGTTCGACGTGCTCCTCGACCTCACCCTCGACGACCCCGACCTGTCGATGCGGGTCCGCACGATCCTGGCCAACGACGACCCCGAGGCCGTCGCCGAGCTGCTGGCCGACGAGCACTGCACCCTGGGCCTCTCCGATGCCGGCGCACACGTCGGCCAGCTCTGCGACGCCCCGCAGGCCACCGACTTCCTCGGCAACTGGGTGCGCGACCGCGGGGTGGTGTCGCTCGAGGAGGGCGTGCACAAGCTCACGCAGGTGCAGGCCGAGATCTACGGCATCACGGACCGGGGCGTGCTCGCCGAAGGCATGTGGGCCGACGTCGTGGTGTTCGACCCCGACACCGTCGCCCCCGGGCCGGTGCGCCGGGTGCGCGACTTCCCCGCCGACGCCGAGCGCCTCACCGCCGACCAGCCCGAGGGCATCCACCACGTGGTGGTCAACGGCCGGGTGATCCGAGAGGACGGCACCACCGCGGTCGACGCCGGCCCCGGCCGGCCCGGGCAGCTGGTCCGCTCCACCCCTCGGCCGCGCTGAGCGCCGCTCCGCCCGCCCCCTCGACAGAGGACCTCCCGACCCCGCCCCTCGGTGCTCCCCGGTCTGTGACACCATCACAGGGGGCCGGCCGAGGGTGCCGCCCGCAGGGGAGACGCGTCGTGTACGACCTCGTCATCGAGAACGGCACCATCGTCGACGGCACCGGCCGAGCCCGGTTCGTGGGCGACGTCGCCATCCGCGACGGCGTGCTGGTCCAGGTCGGCGGCACCGTCAGCGGCGAGGCCACCGAGACCATCGACGCCACCGGACGCATCGTCACCCCGGGCTTCGTCGACGTCCACACGCACTTCGACGGCCAGGTCACCTGGGACGACCTGCTCGAGCCGTCGGCATCGCACGGCGTGACCACCGTCGTCGCCGGGAACTGCGGTGTCGGCTTCGCCCCCTGCCTGCCCGAGCGTCGTGACCAGCTCGTGCAGCTCATGGAGGGCGTCGAGGACATCCCCGGCACCGCGCTCACCGAGGGCATGACCTGGGACTGGACCACCTTCCCCGACTACCTCGACGCGCTGGACACCCGGCGTGGTCGATGGACGTCGGCACCCAGATCACCCACGGCGCCCTGCGGGTGTGGGTGATGGGCGACCGGGCCATCGGCGACGTCGACGCCACCCGGGACGAGGTCGAGCAGATGGCGGCGCTCGTGCGCGAGGCCATCGAGCTCGGTGCGCTGGGCTTCTCCACCTCCCGCACGTTCAGCCACAAGGCCCCCGACGGCAACTACGTCCCGGGTACCTACGCCGACGCCGACGAGCTCTGGCCGATCGCCGCGGCCGTGGCCGAGGCCGGGCCCGGCGTGTTCCAGCTCGCCCCCCAGGGCACCACCAGCCAGGACCCGGAGGAGGTGCTCAAGGAGCTCGACTGGATGCGCCGGCTCTCGCTCGAGTTCGGTCTCACGGTCTCGCCGGTGCTGGCCCAGATCCCCACCAACCCCGGCCTCTACCGCGAGGTGCTCGACGCCTGCCTGGCCGCTCGAGCCGACGGTGCGATGGTCGTGCCGCAGGTGTCGGCCAAGAGCCAGGGCCTGCTGGTCGGGCTCACCACGTCGCACGCCTTCCAGCGTCGCCCCACCTTCGTGGCCCTGACCGAGCGCACCGGCGGCGACCTGGCCGCGCTGGTGGCCGAGCTGCGTCGCCCCGAGGTGAAGGCCGCCATCCTGGCCGAGGACGACCTGGCGCCGACCGGCGAGCTCTTCGAGGGCGTCGCCGCCTTCGCCCGGAACGCCACCGCCATCTTGTTCCCCGTCGACGAGCACGTCGACCAGGAACCCGGTCGCCGACCGCAGCGTGGCCGGCCTCGCCGCCGCCGCCGGCCGGGACCCCCTCGAGTACAGCTACGACCTCATGCTGGAGCAGGAGGGCCGCATCCTCTTCCAGGCCGGCATCAACAACTACGCCGACGCCGGGCTCGACGGGGTGCACGACATGCTCACCCACCCCGCCTCGGTCCTGGGCCTGTCCGACGCCGGCGCCCACTGCGGCATGCTCGTCGACGCCTCCATGCCCACGATGTTGCTCACCCACTGGGTACGAGACCGCACCCGGGGCCCCCGCATCGCCCTCGAAGCGGCGGTGCGCATGCAGACCTCCGAGACGGCGGGGCTCTACGGTCTCGGCGATCGCGGCGAGCTCGTCGCCGGCAAGCGGGCCGACGTGAACGTCATCGACCTCGAGAACCTGCGCCTCCTCCCGCCCGAGGTCGTCCACGACCTGCCTGCCGGCGGTCGGCGCCTCGTCCAGCAGGCCCGGGGCTACGACGCCACCGTCGTGGCCGGTACCGTGACCCGGCGTCACGACGCCGACACCGGCGAGCGTCCGGGGCGCCTCGTCCGTGGCACCCGTTGAGGCGCCATCGGCCCCACACCTTCCTTCGGTCCGCCGAACTCCCGACACCCGAACTACCCTTCCGACGACCGGACGAACCGGCGTCCCCACACTGGAGGATCACCCCATGGCCATCACCGAGATGAACGTCCCCGAAGCCGTGCACATCGGCGTCGACGACCTGCCCTTCGTCGAGATCGGCGGCGGCAACATGCTGCGGGTGCTGCAGGTCAACGAGAAGGAGGGCCTCTGGATCATCGAGAACATCTTCCAGAAGGGCTTCGCGGTCCAGACCCACCGCCACACCGGTCCGGTGTGGGGCTACACGGTCTCCGGCGGCTGGAAGTACAAGGAGTACGACTACGTCAACCGGGCCGGGTCGTTCCTCTACGAGCCCGCCGGCTCCGTCCACACGCTGGAGTGCATCGAGGACGACACCCGGGTGTGGTTCCACATGTACGGCGTGAACCTGAACCTCGACGACGAGGGCAACATCGAGTCCGTCGCCGACGGTGCCGGCAGCCTGGCCTTCTACCTGGCCATGTGCGAGCAGCAGGGACTCCCGCGCCCGCCCGTCGTCATCGGCTGACGCGCCGCCTGGTCCGGATCCCGCTGCGGCCTGCATCTGGTCGCGGCCACCGCAACCGCATCACCCGGCCGGCACACGCTCGGCCCTGTCTGGGGGGACACCATCCATGACCGTCACGTCCTGGGACGATTATCCGATTCATCAATCGGCCGACTGGATCGCGCACGTCGCCACGAGCGACCGCAACTTCTACGACCGCTACTACTTCAACGCCCTCGACACCGGTGGGCAGTTCATGTGCGTCATGGGCCTCGGTCAGTACCCGAACCTCGGGACGACCGATGCGTTCATCACCGTGCGCACCGGCGAGGAGCAACACGTCGTGCGGGCGTCCAAGCCGCTCGTCGACCGCGCCGACATCAGCGTGGGCCCGTTGCGCATCGAGGTCATCGAACCGCTGAAGAAGCTTCGTGTGGTGTGCGAGCCCACCGATCACGCCGTGGCCGCCGATCTCACGTGGGAGGGCTTCGGGCCGGCCATCCCCGAGCCCAACCAGTTCATCCGCAACGGCAACCGGGTCACCTTCGACACGCAACGCCTGGCGCAGATGGGCTCCTGGAGCGGCACCCTGGAGGTCGCCGGCCGGGAGATGACCGTGGATCCGTCGACCACGTGGGGCTCGCGTGACCGGTCGTGGGGCGTGCGCCCCGTGGGGGAGAAGGAGCCAGAGGGCATCTACGCCGACACGGTGCGCCCGGGAGGCATGTGGAGCTACTTCCCCATGCGCTTCGAGGACCACTCCATCTTCTACATCTGCTCGGAGGGAGCCGACGGCTCCCGGAGCCTCGAGCAGGCCGAGCGGGTGTGGCTCGACGGGCGCATCGAGCAGCTCGGCCGCACCGAGCACGCCCACGAGTTCGTCGAGGGCATGCGGCTGCTGTCGGGGTCGACCATCTCGTTCCCCGACGCCGGCATCGAGGTGCGCTGCACCCCGCTGATCGCCAACTTCATCGCGGTCGGCACCGGGTACGGACTCGAGCCCGACTGGCGCCACGGCATGTACCAGGGCCCCGACACCGTGGTGCAGGGGATCAGCTACGACGTGGCCGAGATCGCCCCGCTGGGCTCCTACGCCGTGGTCGACCACGCCGCCCGCTTCGAGTACGACGGTCACGTGGGCCACGGGCTCTACGAGCACGCCTTCACGGGCGCGATGCCCAAGTACGGGCTCGAGTAGCGCCGAGTCCCCGGCCGCCACCGCATCGGGCCCGTGGCGGTCCGGTTCCGCCGGGCCCGGTGGCCGCCTCAGAGGTGGCGGGCGAAGAACGCGGCCGTGGTGGCTGCGGCCTTGTCGAAGCCGGGGCCCTGGTAGTCGGCGAAGTGGTGGCCGTCGACCAGCTCGAGTTGCTTGGGCTCCCGTGCTGCGTCGAACGTCGTCAGCGCCACTGCGGCGTCGGCGACCCGGTCCTCGCGGGCCACGACCATCAACAGCGGCGTCGGGCTGACGCGGGCCACGCAGGCGGCAGGATCGAACGACGGCTCGGCGCTGAAGCGCACCGTCACCGTATTGGCCCAGGCCGTGCCGTCACCGCCGTTGCCCAGGAACCACTCGGCGCTCTCGGGCTGATCGAGGAACCCGGCCACCTCCGACCCCGGCTCGCGCACCACGGGCATCGGCCCCATGGTGGGATCGGTCGGCGGGGGAGTGCGCCCGTCGAGCACCGCGGCGATCCCCTCGAAGCGCGCCGCGGTGGCGTCGAGGTCTCCGGCGTCGAGATCGCCGAGACCGGCGAAGGGGGCGTTGGCGACGACGGCCTTGATGCGGCGATCGACCGCGGCCAGGCAGATGGCCTCGCCGCCGCTGAAGCTCGAGCCCCAGAGGCCGAGTCGGTCGGCGTCGACCTCGGGCCGGGCGCCCAGCCAGGTGAGCGCCGTGCGGGCGTCGAGCATCTGGGCCCACGGGTCGATCTCCTGGCGGGGCTCACCTCCGCTGTCGCCGAGGTTCCGGTGGTCGTAGAGGAGCACGGCCATGCCGGCGGAGGCGAACGCCTCGGCGAAGCCCGGCAGGCCCATGTGGCGTGTGGCCGAGAACCCGTGGTTCATCACGACGCCCGGTACGGGGGCATCCCCTTCCGGGAGGTAGAGCCACCCGGCGAGGACGACGCCGTCGGTGGTCTCGATGCTGACGTCGAGGCGGTGGGGCGTGGTCATGGTCAGGTCTCCTGGTCGTGGGCGCTCGGCATGGTAGGTGCCACGAGCTCCCGGGGCGGTCTCTCTGCCTCGGCCTTGACTCGATCAAGACTGTGTCAGTAGGGTGGACGACGTCACGGTGCCACCTCACCCAGGAGCGTCCCCATGCCCGGTTCGGACCACTACACGATCATCTCCGCCGACGGTCACGCCGGCGGCAACCACGCCCAGTACCGCGAGTACCTCGACCCCGAGTGGCGCGACGAGTTCGACGCCTGGCGGGGCCGCTACAAGAACCCGTTCCGCGACCTCCAGGACGACGGCCGCAGCCGCAACTGGGACACCGAGCGTCGCAACGCCGACCTCGACGCCGAGGGCGTCGCCGCCGAGGTGCTCTTCCCCAACACCGTGCCCCCGTTCTTCCCGACCGGCGTCGTCATCGCCCCTGCGCCCTCGCCCGAGGACTTCCCCAAGCGACTCGCCGGCCTGCGGGCCCACAACCGGTGGTTGGTCGACTTCGTCGCCGAGTCGCCCGAGCGTCGCGCCGGGCTGGCCCAGATCGCCCTCAACGACGTCGACGAGGCCGTCGCCGACGTGCGCTGGGCCCACGAGCAGGGCCTGCGGGGCATCCTGCTGCCCGGCGTCTCGCCCGACACCCCCTGGATCGAGCCGCTCTTCTCGGCCGCCTACGACCCGTTGTGGGCCGTGTGCCAGGAGCTCGACATGTCGATCACCCACCACGCCGGTGGCAGCGGCATCCCCGACTACGGCAACCACCCGTCGACCATCACCATCTTCGTCCTCGAGACCGGCTTCTTCGCCAACCGGGCCCTCTGGCACCTGACCATGTCGGGCGTGTTCGAGCGCTTCCCGGGCCTCAAGTTCGTCATGACCGAGCAGGGCGCCTCCTGGCTCCCCCCGACGCTGGCCCGCATGGACGGCATCCACGACTCCATGGTGCGAGGCCGCATCGGCGAGCTCCCGGCCAACGCCGTGCTGCCCCACAAGCCGAGCGACTACTTCAAGCGGAACTGCTTCCTCGGAGCCAGCTTCCCGTCGCCGGGAGAGGTCGCCACCTTCCACGAGATCGGTCTCGACAAGGTGATGTGGGGGAGCGACTACCCCCACAACGAGGCCTGCTCGCCCCTCAGCCGTGAGTCGCTGCGCCACAGCTTCGCCGGTTGGGACGAGGCCGACCTGCGCAAGGTGCTCAGCGAGAACCAGGCCCACGTCTACGGCTTCGACCTCGACGCGCTGGCCGTGATCGCCGAGCGCATCGGGCCCACCGTCGACGAGCTCGCCACCCCGCTCGACGTCGTGCCCGACCACCAGAGCCCCGCCTTCCAGCGGGCCTGACCCCGTGGCTCCCCGGACCGCCGTCCCCCGACCCTCGGCCGATGCCGTCGACGACCAGCCGTCACTGAGCGACGGCGTCGACGCCGAGGAGCAGCTGGCGGCGGTCCGGCTCGGCATCACCCGCCTCCAACGGCTGCTGTCGAGCCGTCGGGTCCACAGCGGCATGGCCGCCGCCGCCGGGGTCTCGTTGTCCCAGCAGGCGCTCCAGGTGCTGCGGGCGCTCGGCGACCAGGCCCCCACCGCCGTGAGCGACGTCGCCCGCGCCGCCCGCATGGACAACGGAGCCGTCAGCCGCCAGCTGAAGGTGCTCGAGGACGCCGGCCTGGCCCGTCGACGCACCAGCCCGGCGCACGGCAGCATCGTGCTCGTCGAGGCCACCGCCGAGGGGCGACGGGTCAACGCTCGCTACGAACGGGTGCGCGGCGGCCATCTCGGTCGAGCCCTGGAATCGTGGACCCCCGACGAACGCCGCGACCTCGGACGGCTCCTGGTCCGACTGGTGGACGACCTCCAGTCGACGCCCTACATCGATCCCGACGCCTGAGCACCGCGACGGGCTCCGGCGCTTCCCACGACGTGCGCGATCAGCGGGTCCTGAGGAACTCGTGGATGCGGTGTCGGGCCGCCCGCCCCATGGCCGTGGGTGCGGACTCGATGCCGTGGGGTCCCTCCGGGTAGACGGCGAGCTCGACCTCGTTGCCGGCGGCGGCGAGGCGGGCGGCGAAGAACAGCGTGTGATCGACGAGCCAGTCGGCGGTGCCGACGGTGAGCAGCGACGCGGGGAGGTCGTGCAGCTGCGCCCACATCGGTGACACGTCGGGATGACGCAGCTCCTCGAGCGTGCGGCCGGGCAGGTAGTGCTCGCGGTTCGCGGTGTCACCCGTGGCGTAGGGCACGAGGCCGGCCAGCTGGGTCGCCGACGGGACACCGCTCATGTCGTAGCCGCCGTAGCACAGCTCCATGCCCGCGAACGGGGGCCGGGCGCCGAGGCGGTCCCTGAGTCGCAGCTGGGTGAGCACCGCGAAGTAGGCGCCCGCGGACTCTCCTCCCGTGAGCAGCCGGGTCGTGCCGAACTCGGCCTCGGCGTGCTCCATCAGCCACCACGCCGCCGCTTCGCAGTCGTCGGGTCCGGCCGGGAACGGGTGCTCCGGGGCCAGGCGGTAGTCGACGCTCACCACGGCGAGGTTGCACCGTTGGGCGAAGTCCCAGTTGCGGCCGTCCATCCCCTCCGCCGAGCCCACGGTCATCGCCCCGCCGTGGAAGTGGAGGTAGACGCCGTCGACGGCGTCGGGCACGAGGATGCGGATCGGGATCGGGCCCCCCGGGCCCGGGATCTCGCGCACCTCGGGGAAGTCGAGGCTCGTCATCCCGAACAGCCCGCCCGGGGCCATCGCCTCTCGGACCCACCGCAGGCCGCTGGGACTGGTGGTGTCGAGACCGGCCATCTGCTCGGTGATCTTCATCAACTCGGCGTTGTGGGCCCGCTGCTCGTCGACGAGCTCGAGCAGGGCCGGATCGAACAGCTCCACGGCAGTCTCCCCTCGACGACCCGGACCGTACTCCGTGTATGGCCGCGACGACCGGGGCGGGTAGATCCTCAGCCGGGGGTGACGACCGCCCGACCGCGGAGACGGCCCGCGTCGAGGTCCTCGTAGGCCTCGGCCACGCGTTCGAGCGGGTACACGTCCACGTCGACGCGGAGCCGCCCCTGCTCGGCCAGGGCGATGACCTCCCGGGCATCGGAGATGTCCGAACCCTGGAACGTGAAGACCTGCCCGTCCTTGGGCAGCACCCCCATGAGCGGTCGCCCGTCGAGGGCTCCGTTGCCCGCACCGACGAGCCCGAACGCGCCACCGGGGCGCAGCGCGGCCAGGCCGGCGGCGATCGTGGCGTCGACGCCCACGAAATCGAGCACGACGTCGACCCCTCCCAGGTCCCGCAGCGCCGCCACGGTCGATGCGTCGACGCCGTCGATCACGTGGTGGGCCCCCAGCTCCTCGGCGTAGGCCCGCCGGGCGGCCACCGGGTCGACGGCCACCACGGTGGCTGCAGTGAGGGCCAGGAGGAACTGCACGGCGTACGCCCCCAGCCCTCCAGCGCCCAGCACCACGGCGGTGGCCCCGGGGCGCAGGTGGGCCAGGACCCGGCGCACGGCGTGGAACGAGGTCGCACCGGCATCGGTGAGCGGGCCGGCCAGCACGGGATCGAGGGACCCGAGCGGCACCAGCTCCCTCGGGCTCGACACCAGCACGTAGCGGGCCAGCCCGCCGTCTCGCCCGTACCCGCGGCCGGCCAGGCCGTTCGGGCACATGTTCTGGCGTCCGGTCACGCAGGGGTCGCAGGCGCCGCACGAGCTCGGCGAGATCACCGCGACGGGATCGCCGTCGCGCACCGCCCGGACTCCGTCACCCACCGCCGCGACGCGCCCCCCGACCTCGTGCCCGAGGGTGAAGGGCACCCGCCAGCCGATGGCCTCGCCGATGGCCGCCGGCATCTGCCACATGCTCACGTCGGAGTGGCACAGCCCGTTCCCGGCCACCTCGACCAGCACCTCACCGGGCCCCGGTCGAGGGACGGTCACCTCGACGAGCTCAGGAGCCTGCTCCCAGCCGAGGATCCGGTAGGCCGTCATCGTGTCGGTCATGGCCGCAGCCTGGCACGGTCGAGGGCTCCCTGCGGCCTCGTCGGAGAGCCGGCGACCGCCGGTGCGGCTCGGTCACGGTGGGGTGGTGCATGATGACCCGGCGAGACGACGCAGGAGGAACGAGCGTGGCCACAGTGGACCGGGGATCGAGCAGGCAGAGACGATGTGGGAGCTGGTCGAGGCGCGGGCCGCGCTCGACGCCCGACGTGGCGGTGCTGCTCGACGGCGACGACCGCGTGGTCACCTTCGCCGGGCTGCGCGACGAGGCCGAGCGGGTCGCCGCCGGGCTGGCCGCGCTGGGCATCGGGCACGGCACGAGGGTCACCTGGCAGCTGCCGACACGCATCGAGTCGATCCTGACCTGCCTGGCCCTCGCCCGGCTCGGTGCGGTCCAGAACCCGATCATCCCGATCTACCGCGACCGTGAGGTCGGGTTCGTGATCGCGCAGACCGAGGCCGAGTTCTTCCTCGTGCCGGGCACGTGGAAGGGCTTCGACTTCGTCGAGATGGCGGCGCGGATCGCCGACGACACCGGGGTGGCCCCGACCGTGGTGGTGACCTACGACGACCTGCCCGTCGGCGACCCCGCCACGCTGCCCGCGCCACCCGACAGCGGCGACGAGGTGCGCTGGATCTACTACACGTCGGGCACCACCTCGGCCCCCAAGGGCGTCAAGCACACCGACGGCACGCTGCTGGCCGGCGGGCTCGGTCTGGCCGACGCCGTGGAGCTCACGTCCGACGACATGGGCTCGATCGCCTTCCCGTTCGCCCACATCGCCGGGCCCGACTACCTGATCATGTTGCTCTACCGGGGATGCGGGGCGGTCCTGATCGAGGACTTCGCCCTCGACGCCGCCGTCGAGCTCTTCGCCCGCAAGGGCGCCACGATGGCCGGCGGCGGGCCGGCCTTCTACCAGATGTACCTGGCCAAGCAGCGCTCGCAGCCCGACACGCCGATCATCCCGTCGCTGCGACTGCTCTCCGGCGGTGGCGCCCCCAAGCCACCCGAGATGTTCTTCGAGGTGAAGCGCGAGATGGGCATCCCCATCTGCCACGGCTACGGCATGACCGAGTGCCCGATGATCGCCCAGGGCGGGCCCGAACGACAGCGACGACCAGCTCACCTACACCGACGGTCACCCGGTCACGGGGTGCGATGTGCGCATCGTCACGACGGACGGCGTGATCGCCGCAGACGGGCGTGGACGGCGAGGTGCGGGTCAAGGGGCCGATGGTCTTCAAGGGCTACACCGATCCGGCGCTCGACGCCGACGCCTTCGACGTCGACGGCTACTTCCGCACCGGCGATCTCGGCCATCTCGACGAGTCGGGCCACGTCGTGCTCACGGGTCGCCTCAAGGACGTCATCATCCGCAAGGGCGAGAACATCTCCGCGAAGGAGGTCGAGGACCTCCTGTACCAGCACCCCAAGGTGGGCGACGTCGCGGTGATCGGCCTCCCGGACCGAGAGCGCGGCGAGCGCGTCTGCGCCGTCGTCGAACGCGCCGAAGGTGCCGAGGCCCTGGGCTTCGACGAGATGGTCGCCTTCTTCGAGGCCGCGGATCTGATGCGGCAGAAGATCCCCGAGCAACTCGAGGTGGTCGACGAGCTGCCCCGCAACCAGACGCTGCGCAAGGTGCTCAAGCAGGACCTGCGCGACACCTACCGCGACGTCCCCTGGCCGTGATGCCCGGCCCCTTCCCGGCTGAGCCTCGTCCCGCTCGATGGGAGCGTCGCTGCTGTTCCCGTCGTGTGCTCGCTCAGGCCGGTGCGGGCAGGGGGGCGCCGAAGGGGATCGTCGGTCGCAGCACGGCGAACGTGCCGTGCGCCACCCAGGCGGGGATGCGTTCGAGGTTGAGGCCTCCGCCCGAGGCGTGGATGATCATCCCGCCGCCGGCGTACAGGCCGGTGTGGCCGTCCATGAGGAACACGTCACCCGGGAGCAGCAGCGTCGGGTCGAGGCGGTCGGCGACCTTGAGGGCCATGAAGGCCGGATCGGCTTCCATGGCGTAGGTGGTGGTCGGCACGGTGATGCCGATCTTGCGGTAGGCCGACGACACGAAACCGGAGCAGTCGAAGAACCCGGCGCCGAAGCGGTTCGTGCCCGGCGGGCAGATGGGGTCCTGGGGTCGCGCCTCGGGCCCGAGGCACTGCGAGTACGGCGTCCCCACCCGCGTGATGGCCCAGTCCATCATCCCGGCGACATCGCCGGGGAAGAGCGGCGGCGAGCCGTCGTCGAACTGCGGGATCCCGTCGGACACCTGGTACGGGTCGACGGGGACGACGCCGAGATCCACACCCGGGATGCGCGAGTAGCGCTGAGCGGCGGCGAGGATGATCCGCACCTGCGCAGAGTCACGTTGCACCTCCCACACGCCGCGCTGGAGCGGGGCGAAGGTGTCGAGGCTGTCCCGTGCCCTCGCAGAGCCGAGCGGCGATCGGGGCCGATGCCCGCTGCAGGTCGTAGGGCCCCTGGGGGTCCTCCGGTGCCGGAGCGGCCACGGCCAGCTGGGCTGTCGGTCCGGTGGGTCGCCCGTGGCGCCACTTCACCCGTCCGATCCCGGCGAGCACCGCGCCGGACAGGCGGCAGTCCGGGTCGGCGGCATTGGCCTCGTCCGCCGCCCGCTTGTAGGCGAGGTAGGCCACGGCCGGGAGATCGGTGGCTCCGACGGCGGCCAGCGCGGCGTCGGCCGCGGCCTCCTCGGTGGCGCGCTCGGCCTCGGCGGCGAGGCGCTCGGCCTCGGCCGTGGTGGCTTGGCGGTCGGCCTTGGTGAGATCCCGGACAGCCGCATCGTCGCGCGTCCTCGGCGTTCTCGGCGTCCTCGGCGGCGGCGGCCAGCAGCACCTTGCGGGCGGTCATGGCGCCGACCATGACCTGGTGATCGCGGGCCGACGACACGCCGTGGCGCACGTAGCTGGCGGCGCCGAGGCGGCCGTACTGCTCGCGTTGGTCGTCGAGGACGGCGCTGGTGCGATTGCGCTCGGCGGCGGTGCGCGCTTCGAGCTCGCCGGCCTGACGTCGGGTCTCGAGGGCCTCGGCGGACACTGCCTCGGCGGCCACGACCCGGTCGACCGCAGCGGTGAGACGCTCCATCGCCGGAGCGACGGCCTCGGCCGGGTCGACCGCACCCGCCGACGGTGCGGTCACCAGCGTGGCCATGGCCACGACGAGCGCCACGGTGACGGCGCCGACCCTGCGTGGACGCGACAGGTGACGGCGCGCGCGAGGGGTGGAGCCGAACATCACCCTCCTATTCTCGGCAGCAGAGGTGTCCGTGTTGAGTCCTCTGGGTGGACGGCGGTGGACGAATTCGTGAACGGAGCCGGCGCTGCGCTCCGGCCCGATGTGGGGAAACGGGAGCCAGTCCTCTACGGTTGACGTCGAGGCGGTCACATCCGAGCGCCTCGTACATGCGAAGAGAGAATCAGTTGACTACTGGAACAGTGAAGTTCTTCAACAACGAGAAGGGCTTCGGCTTCATCTCCAGGGAGCAGGGCGACGACGTGTTCGTGCACTTCTCCAACATCCAAGGCTCCGGCTTCAAGACTCTCGAAGAGGGTCAGCAGGTCGAGTTCGACGTGGCACCTGGCCGTAAGGGCGAGGAAGCCCAGAACGTCCGCCCCATCTGACCTTCGGGTCGACCGGAGCCGCCGGCCCAGTGCCGGCGGCTCCCCGCAGTTCTTCACCCGGTAGAGGAAAGAGGGTGTCCGATGGGGGCACAACGCACGAGTTTCGAGAAGTTGCAGCGCGACCGGGCCAAGAAGGCCAAGGCAGCGAGCAAGCGGGAGAAGCGTCAGGGCAAGGGCGAGCCGGACGAGGTCGAGGCCGCCGAGGCGCCCGACACCGAGGCGCTGCTCGCCGACGACGGTCACGAGCTGACCGCGGGCGAGCTGTTGGCCCTCGTCGAAGAGCTCCATCGCCAGTACGAGGCGAAGGAGATCGAGTTCGACGAGTTCGAGGAGCGCAAGATCGAGCTCCTCCAGCGCATCTCCGTCGACTGACCCGACCCGAGGGCCCGTCGAGGCCGGCGCCTGGCGCGTTCAGTCCTCGATGTCGAGCGCCAGTTGCCAGCGACGGGTCCGCAGCACGGTGCGCCGCTTCCAGAACGGCGTCTTCCAGTGCTTCAGCCGATTGGGCCTGACCACCTTGGGCTCGTGCACGACCTCGTCGTAGCCGTGCCGGCGGACCTCCTCGGCCACCACCAGGTCGTCGACGTCGGCGCCGTTGGCCGCCTGGTGGAGTTGGATGTTGGCGAGGTGACGCACCTTGCGGTGCTCGACCTGCCGCATCGTTCGGCCGGGCAGGACCCGTCGGTCGCGGCGTTGACCACGATGCCGTGCTCCCATGGGCGAACCTCCTGGGGACGGGGGCCTCGCCTGGACGGCGGCGACCCGCTGTGGCGCCATGCTGCCCGGTGCAGCCGCCTGACGCCAAGAACGCGTCGCGTCATTGGCACCGGGCCCCCGGCCAGCGACCAGGCCGGTTCGACGGTGACCCGGGCGCCCGCGGGCCGGCCGCTCGACGAGGCCGGCGACTCAGCGCCCGATCGTCACCGGACGGCTCTTGGCCACCTCTTCGAAGAAGTCGTTGCCCTTGTCGTCGACGACCACGAAGGCGGGGAAGTCCTCGACCTCGATGCGCCAGACGGCCTCCATCCCGAGCTCGGGGTACTCGAGGACCTCGACCTTGCGGATGCAGTCGAGGGCCAGGCGGGCAGCCGGCCCACCGATCGAACCGAGGTAGAAGCCGCCGTGGCGTTGACAGGCCTCGGTGACCGCCGTGACCGGTTGCCCTTGGCCAGCATGACCAGGCTGCCGCCGTGCTGCTGGAAGAGATCGACGTAGGAGTCCATCCGCCCGGCGGTGGTGGGGCCGAAGCTGCCCGACGCATAGCCCTCAGGGGTCTTGGCCGGTCCGGCGTAGTAGACGCAGTGGTCGAGCATGTACTGGGGGAGTCCCTCGCCGGCGTCGATGCGCTCCTTGAGCTTGGCGTGGGCGATGTCGCGGGCGACGATCATCGGGCCGGTGAGCGACACCCGTGTCTTCACCGGCAGGCGGGACAGCTCGGCGCGGATCTCGGCCATGGGGCGGGTCAGGTCGATGCGGACGACGTCGTCGTCGAGGTGCGCGTCGGTGACCTCGGGGAGGTACTGGGCGGGATCGTGCTCGAGCTGCTCGAGGAACACGCCGTCGGAGGTGATCTTGCCGAGGGCCTGGCGGTCCGCGGAGCACGACACCGCGATGGCCACCGGGCACGACGCCCCGTGGCGGGGGAGTCGGACGACCCTCACGTCGTGGCAGAAGTACTTCCCGCCGAACTGGGCGCCGATCCCCGACTGCTGGGAGACCTTCAGGATCTCGAGCTCGAGATCGAGGTCGCGGAACCCCCGCCCGAGGGCGTTGCCGGACGTCGGCAGGGTGTCGAGGTAGCGGGCCGACGCCAGCTTGGCGGTCTTCAGGGCGTACTCGGCGGAGGTGCCGCCGACGACGAGGGCGAGGTGGTACGGAGGACAGGCCGACGTGCCCAGCAGGTCCATCTTGGCGGCGACGAAGTCGAGGAGGCTCTGGGGGTTGAGCAGCGCCTTGGTCTCCTGGAAGAGGTAGCTCTTGTTGGCCGAGCCGCCCCCCTTGGCCATGAACAGCAGCTTGTAGGCCGAACCGTCGACGGCGGCGATCTCGATCTCGGCGGGGAGGTTGGTCCCCGTGTTCTGCTCGCGGTACATGTCGAGCGGCGCCATCTGGGAGTAGCGCAGGTTCGACGTCTGGTAGGTGTCGAAGATGCCTCTCGCGATGGCGGCCTCGTCACCTCCGCCGGTCATGACGAACTGGCCCTTCTTGGCCTTGACGATGGCCGTTCCGGTGTCCTGGCACGACGGGAGCACCCCGCCGGCCGCGATGTTCGCGTTGCGGAGCAGGTCGAGGGCCACGAAGCGGTCGTTGCCGGAGGCCTCGGGGTCGTCCAGGATCGACGAGAGCTGCGCCAGGTGGCCGGGGCGCAGGAAGTGGGCGATCTCGCGCATGGCCTCCGCCGTGAGCAGGCGCAGCGCCTCGTGCTCCACCTCCAGGAACGACCCCAGGGGAGTTTCGACGGTGGACACGCCCTCGGTCGTGAGCAGGCGGTAGGGCGTGGCGTCCTCTCCCAGAGGGAGGAGGTCCTGGTGCGTGAACTCGGCCATGGGCCCAAGGTACCGCCGCCGCGCCCGTCGACCGAGCGGCCTCGGCGATGGGTCGCGTCGGAGGCCGGATCGGGTCATTAGTCTCTGGCCGACACCGAACGGTCCCCGGGAGGATCTGGTCCATGCGCGCCGTCGTGATCTACGAGAGCCTCACCGGGAACACCGCCAAGGCGGCCGAGCTGATCGCTGCCGAGCTCTCGAGGAGAGGTGTCCGCACGGTCACGTGCACGGTGGCCGCGGTCGACTTCCAGGCGCTCGCCGATGCCGACCTCGTCATCGTCGGGAGCTGGACCGACGGGCTCTTCTTCTTCGGTCAACGCCCGGCCAAGGCGGCGCGGCTCGCGCAGCTCCCCTTCATCACCGGCAAGACCTGCGCGGTGTTCTGCACCTACGCCATCGACACCGGCCAGACCCTCGACAAGCTGAGCGCCATCATGGCCGACCGAGGTGGGGACGTGATCGGTGGCATGGCCATCAAGCGCAACCGCATCGAGGAAGGGAGCCTCGAGCTCGTCGAGCGGATCCTGGGCGTGGTCAGCTCGACGTCGTGAGGCGTCGTCACCTGGGCCGCGTGCCGTGGCGAGCCGAGTCAGGGGGACTCGGTCAGCACCCGGTAGACCGACAGCAGGATGCGTCGTCCCGTCCTCGTCGAGACGGGTGTCCTGTTCGATGGCACCGGGGACGGTGGCGACGGCGCGTGCGTCGAGGGGGAGGTAGCCGAGCAGGCGCGACAGGGTGCCGGGCTTCGTGCCCAGTGCCTCCTCGATGGCCCAGACCTTCGGCCGGGTCGGCTCGGTGTCGCCGTTGACCCACATGGTGACCGCGGAGGCGGTGTAGGGCCGGCTGCCCTCACCCATCTCGCAACGGGCGACCTCACCGCCGAGCCAGGCGCGGCTGCGGCCGAGGTCCTCGAGACGCTGTCGCACGGCCCGACCGAAGGCCCGTCGCTGCTCGTCGCTCGTCTCCATCGTGCTCCCTGCGCACCTGCATGCCACGCCCCGTCGCCGGCGACGTGCAGCCCGGGGCCTGTTGCTACTACAGGAGCTGCAAGGGTGGCAAGCGGTCGAAAAGCTCTACTGGTCACCCTCGTCGGAGGCGTCGGTGGGTGCACCGGACCCGTCGGCGCGTCCGCGGTGCGCCGGCGCTACCCCGCCTCGCCCGATCCCGTGGCCAGGTCGGTGAGGATCCGCTCGGCGGTGCGCCGACCGGAGAACATCGCCCCCTGGATCGAGGCCGTGTCGCGGTGGTCGCCGCAGACGTAGCGGCGCCCACCGAGGGCGATGCGCTGTCGCGGGTGCAGCGGCGGTCGCTGGTCGGGCTGTCCGTGCGGGATCACGTCGACCCGGATCACGTCCCAGCCCTCGACCTGTGGTCCGAACCAGGTCCGCAGCTGGTCGGTCGTGTCGTCGGCGATCCCGGGAGCCAGCGCCGCTGGTCCGGGGACGGCGGCGACCACGAGGCTGCGCCCCGGTGGCGCGTAGGTCGGGGCGACCTCGCTCATGACGGCGACGTTGGCCGCAGGCCCGGATCGATCTCCGTCGAGCAGCAGGGCCTTGCCCGGTCTGGGCGGCCGAGCCGCGGTGTACCAGATCGCGGCCACCGGTCGTGACCCGGGGTCGTCGAGGCCGAGCAGGTCGGCGGCCACCGGGCCCGACGTGGCCACGACCAGCGCACGGCCGCGGACCTGCGTTCCGTCGCCCAGCCAGGCCGAGGTTCCCTCGACCCGCTCGACGGGTGCGTCGAGGCGCAGGACCCCGCGAGGGAGGCCGGCGGCGAGCTGCTCGGGGATCGCTCCCATCCCGAGCGCGGGGACGGCGGCCGCTCCGACCGCCAGCATGCGCAGGATGATCTCGAATCGTCGTGACGACACCTCGAGCGCGGGGTCGAGCTGGATGCCGGCGAAGAGAGGTCGGAAGAAGCGCTCGATGATCAGCGGGCCGAAGCCGGCGTCGTCGAGCCGCTCGAGGGTCGAGCGGTCGGGGCGGCGCAGCAGGTCCGCCGCCGGACCTCGGGTGACCGACGCGGCCAGGGCCAGCACCCTCACCTTGTCGGCCCAGGTGCCGATCGGGGCCCGGACGGTCGACAGGACGTCGGCGGGCCGTCGTCGTGGATCACCGACCCGGTGGAATCGGCCGTCGACGCGCACCTCGGCGCCGGGATCGAACGATGCCAGTCGCAGCGCGTCGAGGTCGAGCCACCGTGAGAGCTCGGGGTAGGCGGTCAGGAGGATCTGGAAACCCCTGTCCAGTCGGTACCCGTCGACCACGTCGGTGCGGACGCGGCCGCCGACCCCGTCGGAGGCCTCGAGCACCGCGACCTCCAGACCGGCTGCGGCGAGGGTGCGCGCCGCGGTGAGCCCGGCCAGCCCTGCTCCGATGACGACGACGTCGTGGTCCACGCCGTGGACGTTACCCAGGGGTAGCGGATCCTCCGATTCTCCACCACCCGGGTAGGTTCGACACGGAGGCCAACCACGCCATGCAGCTCGACCAGCGGGTGCCCGAGCCCGAACTGATGGAGGATCCGGACCAGGCCGCGGCCTACAGCGGCGCCGACTTCGCCGACGCCCACGACTCGCTGGTGAACGACCTCCTGCGACGCTTCCCCGACCTCGGCTCGCACGGATGTCGCCTCGTCGACCTGGGCTGCGGTCCGGCCGACGTCACCGTGCGGTTGGCCCGCGCCCTCCCGGCGGCCACGGTCGTCGGCGTGGACGCCGGCCCGGTGATGCTGGCGTTGGCCGAGCAGAGGGTTCGCCGCGTCGGGCTCGAGGACCGGGTCACCTTGGTGAAGGCCCGCCTGTCGCCGACGTTGTCCGACGCGCTCGAGCCCTTCGACGTCGTGGTGGCCAACAGCGTCCTGCACCATCTCCGTGATCCCGACGACCTCTGGACGGCGGTGGGTGCACTCGGGCGCAAGGGGGCGGTCGTCCACGTCGCCGACCTCGTCCGTCCAGCGGACTCCCGGGCCGTCGACGCGCTCGTCGCGCGGTACGCCTCGGCCGAACCCTCCGTGCTGCGGGAGGACTTCGCCCGCTCGCTCGCTGCGGCCTATCGCCCCGAGGAGATCGCGGCGCAGCTCGAGCGGGTCGGACTGGGCGCACACCTGCAGATCGAGGTCGTCTCGGACCGTCACCTCGTGGTCTGGGGTCGGCTGCCTGCGTGACACCGGTCGTGGCGGAGCGACCCCTACGCTCGCTCTCGTGGCCACCTCCCCCCCGCCGAGTGACCCGCGACGCCCCGAGCAGGACGGGTCATCGCCGCGCAAGGTCATAGGGCGGTCCAGGTCGGCCGAGCCCCGCCACGTCGTGGTCGGCGGCCTCTCGTCTCCGGCGGCGCGTCCGCCGGCGTCGCCCCCGCGCAAAGGCGCGGGTGCCCGACCCGGCGCCCTGGAACGTGGCGCCCGTCGCCGCGGCGGCGCCGGCCGCCGCGCGTCCCGTGACCGTGCTCGGCCGCAGCTCCGGGTCCGGACCGCCTCGTTCGCCGGCGCCACCGGACGAGGCCCGGTCCTCGCCTCCGCCTCCCTCCTGTCTCGCTCCCGCGGCCGGCGCTGGTCGTGGAAGACGATCTCCCTGCTCGTCGCCGCCGTCGTGGTGCTCGTGCCCGCCTCGGCGTTCCTCTTCGGGTGGTGGCAGTTCTCGCGCATCCCGACGGTCGATGTCTCCACCGCGCTGAGCCCGGCCGCCGGCGGAGGGACGAACTACCTGATCGTGGGCACCGATTCACGGGAGGGGATCGATCCGGACGCCCCCAACGCCGGCGCCTTCCTGGACGAGGGCGTGGCCGGCTCGCGCACCGACACGATCATGGTGCTGCGCGTCGCCGGGGGCACGACCTCGCTGCTCTCGGTTCCCCGGGATCTCTGGGTCACCGATCCGGCGACGGGGGAGAAGGGCCGGATCAACTCCACGTTCGCCGCCGGTCCGGCCAACCTCATCACTGCGGTCGAGCAGCTGGGCATCCCCGTGAACCACTACATGGAGATCAACTTCGTCAGCTTCGCCGGCCTGGTCGATGCGATCGGCGGCATCGACATCGACGTGCCCGCCCCGGCGCGTGACGCCAACTCGGGCCTTCAGATCGACGAGGCCGGCACCGTCACCCTCGACGGGACCCAGGCGTTGGCCTATGTCCGCAGCCGCTACTACGAGCAGCTCGTCGGCGATCAGTGGCAGCGTGACCCCACCGGCGACATCGGCCGCACGGAGCGCCAGCGAGCCTTCCTCACGGCGCTGCTGGCCTCGGTCGCCGACACCCGCAACCCGCTGGCCCTGGCCCGGATCCCGGGGGCTGTCGGCACGGGCATGCGCATCGACGACGACCTCACCTACTTCGGTGCGCTCAGGCTCGGTTGGGCGCTGCGGGGCGCCTCCCCCCAGTCGGTGACCATCCCCGTCACGCCCCGCACGACCAGCGGCGGTGCAGCCGTCCTCGAGCTGGGTCCGGGCGCGGAGGACGTGTTCGCCGGATTCGCGCAGTGACTCGCGACGAGGGCCGCATCACACCGTTGTGGCTGTCGCACCACTGGCCCGAGGACTACGACCGATGCCTGCGGGTCGGGCGCACGCACGTCTGTCGGCGCTGCGCGGTGCTCTACCCCGTGGCGTCGGTGGTGCTGGTCGCATCCGTCGCCGGAGCCTCGCTGCCCGACGCCCTCGGTGTGGCGGCGTTGGTGCTGCTCCCGCTCCCGGCCCTCGCGGACTTCGTGGCCGAGCAGCTGCGCCTGGTCGATCCGTCGACGTCGCGCCTGGTCGTCGTGACGATCCCGCTGGGCATCGGACTCGGCGCCGGGTTCGGCCGCTACGTCGAGTCACCCGGTGATCCGTGGTTCTGGGGGGTCGTGGCCGGCTACTGCGCCATCGCGCTGGTGGCGCTCCTGCGAGGGCGGCGACTCCGGTCCGGCGAGGTCAGTCGGTGATCGTCAGACAGGACGTGATCGGGCTTCGTGGCCGCCGCCTCGAGCACCTCGAACGCGTTCTCCACGACCGGAACGAGGTCCTGATGGTCTCGGAAGGCGTCGCGGTGCAGGCGCCGCATCCGATCGAGCCCCGCGACGATGTCGTCGTGGTGCAACCAGCCCTTGTTGCCCATGCGCAGCAGCGGTGAGAGCTCGTCGGTGAGCTCCGGCGGCGCGAACGACTCGGCGAGGTGGAGCAGCTCACGGCCCCGGGCCAGGCGTCGGGCCTCGCTCGGAGGCCACCCGAGGTCGGGGAGGCGGCGGCGCAGCAGATCCGGGGAGCGGAAGGCCCGTGTCGGGATGAGGTACGGGGCCATCGAGACCCGATACCACTCGACGACGTGGCTCGGATCGGGCGCGAGGAGCCACTCCTCCGGGTCGGAGATGGTGAGCAGCTCGAGATAGGACCGCACCACGGGGTCGGCCTGCTCCCACACCGCGACGGCGCGGTCCCGCCAGGCGAGCGTGCCGTCCGAGCCCCGCCGCAGCGACTCGAGGTCGAGGTGGAACTCGACGGGATCCAACATCCAGGCCCGACTCATCATCGACATCCGGACACCTCCTGGCCACGTGGAGTTCTCACAATGCTGACGCGCGTGCCTCGGCCGGACGGTGGATGCTCAGTGGCGAGTGGTCAGGGACATGACCAGGGCATCGACCACCGGTCGCAGCGGAGGTGTCGGGGCCGACTCGATGGACTCCATCGTGCAGAACGCATCGGTGCCGAAGGCCCGGCCCTGGAGGGTGATCAGCACCGAGCAGGTCGGGCCGCCCTCGAAGCGAACGAGGATCTCGAGGATCCCCAACTGGCGGTCGACGTACCCGACGCTGCCCACCCTGGATGCCGCGTCGAGGAGGAGGGCGAACGCCTCGGGGGCCGGCGCGGCGATGGTGATGGTGTCGCCGTCGACCCCGTCCGCCTCGACCGGCTCGGAGGCCCACGGCGGCCCCGGACCGCGGGTGGGGGCACGCCCGGCGCCGGTCTGGGGCTCGGAGGGCCTCGGTGGGTCGTCGGGAACGGTGCCTCGGTCCTCGCCCGCGACCGCGGCGCGCACCGTCGCGAACGCCGTGGTGACCCGGGCCGTACGGGCCGTCGCCTGCGGTTCGGCCACCAGGTCGGGGTGGTTCGCCCGCACCAGGCGCCGGTAGGCGTCCCTCACCTCGGCGAGCGACGCACCGGGTGACACCCCCAGGATGTCTCGCGCCTCGGCGAGGGTCATCTCGGCCATCGGGTCAGCCCGCCGGGCTGGCCAGGACGGCCTGGGAGCGGATCTCGCTCGACCCGTCGGCCGCGGCCAGGACCAGCAGGACCGGTCGAGCCGAGCCGTCGCAGGGCAGGGTGATCTCCGCCGGGCCGGCCAGCGGGACAGGAGTGTCGACCGGGGCACCGTCGACGACGATCGTCGCGCCGACCGCGCCGACGGCGACCCACTCGACCCTGGCGACGAAGTCATCCCCCTCACAGGTGAGTGGCGCTCTCACGACGAAGGAGGTGACGGTGACGCCGGTGGCGGCCGGATCGGGCGCCGGCGTCGTGGTGGGGGTCGCGAGAGATGTGGTCGACGCGGGCGGTGGGAGCAGCTCGGCGGGGAGGGTCACCGGCGCCGTGACGGGCGCATCGTCGGCCGGCGCGCCGCTCGAGCAGGCCGAGAGCGCCATGGCGGCGGCGAGGAGGAGGGCGGCGACCGCTCGGGACGGGAGCATGGTCGAAGGGTATGGCGAGGGCGATCGGTGCGGACGAACCCATGACGAGTCGCCCGACCTCGCGCGCTCGCCGGCGTGGGAGCATCACAGCGTGTTCATCGATCTCGTCGCCGCCGACCCCACGGCGGGCGCCCTCGACGACGGCACGCGGCGACGCACGCGAGGGGAGCTCCTGGACCGCTCCGTGCGGATGGCCCACCTCTGGCACGAGCTGGGTGTCGTCCGAGGTGGGCACGTCGCCGCCCTCTGGGGCAATCGGGTCGAGGCGATCGAGGCGGTCCTGGCCGCGACGCTCTCCGGGGTCTGGCTGACACCGGTGAACCGCCACCTCACCGTCGAGGAGGTCCGCTACGTGCTCGACGACGCCGGCGCCGACGTCGTGCTCACCGATCCCGACCACGAGGCCTCGGCTCGTTCGGCGGCAGCGGACCGGCCGGTGATCGTCGCCGGTGCGGACCTGGACGGTCGCCTGGCGGGGGCGAGCGACGAGCCCTTCGACCTGCGTGGCCCGGCCGGGGGCACGATGTTCTACACGAGCGGGACCACGGGCCGGCCCAAGGGCGTGCGGCGGTCGGTGGCCTCCGATCTCGGCGCACAGCTCCACGCCCTCGCCGCGGCCGGACGCCCCCTCGACCTCCTCGGTCGGGGCCCCCACCTGGTGACCGGGCCTCTGCACCACGCCGCGCCGCTGGGCTTCGCCCTCTTCGACCTGCACAACGGCGCGGAGCTCGTCATCATGCGCCGCTGGGACGAGGCGGCGTGCCTCGAGCTCATCGACCGTCATCAGGTCGTGACCACCCACCTGGTGCCGACGATGTTCGTCCGGTTGCTCCGCCTCCCGACCGAGGTCCGCTCGGCCTTCGACGGTTCGTCGCTGCGCACGGTGCTCCACGGTGCCGCCCCCGTGAGCGCCTCGGTGAAGGAACAGATGATCGAGTGGTGGGGGCCGATCCTCGTCGAGTACTGGGGGGCCAGCGAGGGCGGGTACGTGACCGTGGCGACGACCCGCGAGTGGCTCGAGCATCCCGGGACCGTGGGCCGCCCCATCCCGAGCTACCGGGTCTTCGCCGGCGACGAGGAGGGCGGCGAGCTCCCGGTCGGCGAGACGGGCCTCCTGTGGTGCCGCAACACGCTGGTCGACCGGGTGTTCGAGTACCACAACGCCCCGGAGAAGACGGCGGCCGCCTTCGCCGGGCCGGGCACCTACACGCTCGGCGACATCGGCCACGTCGACGACGACGGGTTCGTCCACCTCTCGGACCGGGCGGCCGACATGATCATCACCGGGGGGATGAACGTCTACCCGACCGAGGTGGCCCACGTCCTCGCCGAGCACCCGGCGGTGGCCGACGTCGCCGTGTTCGGCGTCCCCGACGACGAGTGGGGCGAGCAGGTCAAGGCCGCCGTCGAGCTGCTGGACGGTCACACGCCGTCCGACGAGCTGGCCGAGGAGCTGATGGCCTACGCCCGCACCCGCCTGGCCGGCTACAAGGTCCCGCGTTCGATCGACTTCGAGGCGACACTCCCGCGCTACGCCACCGGGAAGCTCCACACCCGGATCCTGCGCGATCGCTACTGGCCCGAGGGCGGTCGCCGGATCTGAGGTCCCCGGGGGTCAGCTCCGCGGGGCGACGACGTCGCCGTGCAGGAACTCCGTGAGCAGTCGGGCGAACCACTCCGGATCCTCGGAGCCGCACATCTCGCGGGCCGAGTGCATCGACAGCTGGGCGACGCCGACGTCGACGGTGTCGATGCCGAGGCCGGTGGCCGTCACCGGGCCGATGGTCGATCCGCAGGGCATGTCGGTGCGCACGACGAAGTGCTGCAGCTCGACGCCGGCCTCCTCGGCCAGCGCTCGCACCAACCCGGCGCCGACGGCATCGGTCGCGTAGCGGGCGTTGGCGTTCGCCTTGAGCACCGGCCCGGCGTTCACCCGGATCCGATGCTCGGGCTCGTGGCGTTCGACGTAGTTCGGATGGGTGGCATGGGCGCCGTCGGCCGACACGCACGTGGATCGGGCCCTCGCGCGGAACCAGCCGTCCCGATCGAGCCCCGAGGCGGTGGCGATCCGCTCGAGGGTGGTCGACAAGATCGGTCCGGCGGCTCCCGTGGCGGTGGCGCTGCCCACCTCCTCGTGGTCGAAGAGGCAGATGACCGGCACCGGGCGGGGCCCGCGGGAGGCGGCGGCAGCGGTCGGACGGGTCAGGGCGCTGAGCGCGGCGTGGCAGGAGAGGAGGTTGTCGATGCGGCCGCCGGCGAGCAGCGAGCGGTCGAGACCCAGCAAGGTGGCCGGCGTGACGTCGTGCAGCATGAGGTCGTACGCCGCGATGGTCTCCTCGTCGACCGCGAGTCGCTCCGCCAGGGCTGCGACGAGCAGGCCCTCGGTCACCGGTCCGGTCCCCCACACCGGAGCCATGTGGCGCTGCGCGTCGAGCACGAGGCCCTTCTCGTTCACCGCTCGGTCGAGGTGGATGGCGAGCTGGGGGACGCGTAGGAGCGGGTCGTCGTCCTTGACGAGCCGGATGGTCAGCCCGTCGGCCTCCCGAACGGCCACTCGACCGGAGAGCCCGAGGTCACGGTCCAGCCACGAGTTGAGCAGTGCCCCGCCGTAGATCTCCACGCCGAGCTGGCGCCAGCCGTGGCCGCCCGTGTCGGCGTGGGGCTTGAGGCGGAGGTTGGGCGAGTCGGTGTGAGCGCCGACGATGCGGTAGCCGGCCTCGGGGGTGCGGTCGTCGTCGGTGGCCCACGCCACCAGCGCCCCGCCGCGGGCCAGGAGGTACCTCCCCGGGGCCGACGGCCACTCGTCACGATCGTCGATGCCGACGAACCCGTCCGCCTCCAGCCGGCGGCGGGCCTCGGCGACGGCGTGGTAGGGCGAGGGGCACGCGTCGAGGAACTCGCAGAGGTCGACGGCTTGCGTGCGAAGGCTCGGATCGGCCTCGCGTCGCGCCGCGTCGGCATCGGGTGCAGGGGTCACCTCCGGCACCCTAAACGGTGCTCCTCGGGTGCGACGATCGCCGGCTCCAACCCGGCGGTGCCCACCGGTTCCCCGACGCTGCGGCGATCGCCACGATCGCCCGCTCCGAATGGCCCGGGGAAGCAGCCGACGGATACGATCCGAGATCCGCTGAGGGGCCAACGTCGTCCCCGTCACGCGTGTCGTGTCCACCCGCCCTCCCGGGCCACCCCACGCTCCCAGGAAGACGTATGACCTCGTTGCACCCCGCGCCCCGGCCCGTCAGGGGCTCTACGACCCCCGATTCGAGCACGACGCCTGCGGCGTCAGCTTCGTCGTCCACATGAAGGGGCTGCGCAGCCACGACATCGTGGCCCAGGGCGTCGGAGCGCTGTGCAACCTCGAGCACCGCGGTGCGGCCGGCGCCGAGACCAACACGGGCGACGGCGCAGGGATCCTGGTGCAGATCCCCGACCGCTTCCTGCGTGACGTGGTGGAGTTCCCGCTGCCCGCCGAGGGTCAGTACGCCACCGGCCTGGGGTTCCTGCCCAAGGATGCCGAACGCGCCGACGAGGTGATGGGCGCCATCGAGAAGATCGCCACCAGCGAGGGCCTGCGCATCCTGGGTTGGCGCGACGTCCCCTACGACGACTCGATGATCGGCACCCAGGCCCGAGAGGTCGAGCCGGCCTTCCACCAGCCGTTCTTCGCGGGTGACGGGCTGGCGGACATGTCCCTCGAGCGGCGCGTGTACATCGTGCGCAAGCGCATCGAGCACGAACTGGGGCCGCTCACGAACGAGGGAGGCGCCTACTTCCCGTCGCTGTCGTGTCGCACGTTCGTCTACAAGGGCATGCTCACGACGAACCAGCTCCCCGAGTTCTTCCCCGACCTGGTCGACGAGCGGGTCGAGTCGGCGCTGGCCCTGGTGCACTCACGGTTCTCGACCAACACGTTCCCGTCGTGGCCCCTGGCCCACCCCTTCCGCTACGTGGCCCACAACGGCGAGATCAACACCGTCCAGGGCAACCGCAACTGGATGCGGGCCCGCGAGGCGCTGCTCAACTCCGAACTGCTCCCCGGAGAGCTCGAGCGGATCTTCCCGATCTGCACGCCCGACGCGAGCGACTCGGCCACCTTCGACGAGGTGCTCGAGCTCTTGCACATGGGCGGCTACGACCTCCCGCACGCCGTGTTGATGATGATCCCCGAGGCCTGGGAGCACCACCCGTCCATGGCGCCGGCCAAGCGGGACTTCTACCGCTACCACTCCTCGCTCATGGAGCCCTGGGACGGCCCGGCGTCGATCGCCTTCACCGACGGCGCGGTGATCGGGGCGGTCCTCGACCGCAACGGCCTGCGCCCGTCGCGCGTACTGGGTGACGGCCGACGACATCGTGGTGATGGCGTCCGAGGTCGGGGTCATCGACGTCGACCCGGCCCGAGTCGTCGAGAAGGGCCGCCTGCAGCCCGGGAAGATGTTCCTGGTCGACACCACGGCCGGGCGGATCATCGAGGACGAGGAGATCAAGGGCCACCTCGCCGACCGCCATCCCTACGGGACCTGGATCACCGAGAACCTCGTCGAGCTCGAGGGTCTCCCCACCCGCACCCACGAGTTGCGCCTGCACGGAACGGTCGTGAACCGTCAGCAGGTGTTCGGCTACACCGCCGAGGAGCTGCGGATCATCCTCGAGCCCATGGCCCGATCCGGTCTCGAGCCGATCGGCTCGATGGGCACCGACACCCCGCTCGCGGTGTTGTCGCACCGCCCGCGCCTGCTGTTCGACTACTTCAACCAGCTGTTCGCCCAGGTGACCAACCCTCCGCTCGACGCCATCCGTGAGGAGCTCGTCACCGCGCTGGGGCGCAACCTGGGCCCGGAGGGCAACCTCTTGAACCCGCAGCCCTCGTCGTGTCGCCAGCTCCACATCCCACGCCCGGTGCTCGACAACGACGAGCTGGCGAAGCTGGTCCACATCGACGAGGTGCTCGCCGGGTTCTCCACGGCGGTGCTGCGCTGCCTGTACCCGGTCGCCGAAGGCGGGGCGGGGCTGCGGCGGGCCGTCGAGGACCTCCGCCGGCGAGCCAGCCAGGCGATCGCCGACGGGGCGACCATCCTCGTGCTGTCCGACCGAGGAGCCAGCGAGGAACTGGCCCCGATCCCGTCGCTGCTCTTCACGTCGGCCGTGCACCACCACCTCATCCGCGAGAAGACCCGGACCAAGGTCGGGGTCGTCGTCGAGACCGGCGAGGCCCGCGAGGTGCACCACATGTGCCTGCTCATCGGGTACGGCGCGGCGGCGGTCAACCCCTACCTGGCCTTCGAGACCATCGAGGATCGCATCGCCGAGGGCCTGACCGACATGCACGATCCCATCAAGGCGGTCGGCAACTACATCAAGGCGGCCAGCAAGGGCGTGTTGAAGGTGATGTCCAAGATGGGCATCTCCACGGTGGCGTCCTACACGGGCGCGCAGATCTTCGAGGCCGTCGGCCTCGGCGAGGACCTCGTCGAGGAGTACTTCACAGGGACCGTGAGCCGTCTGGGCGGGATCGGGCTCGACGAGGTGGCCGAGGAGGTGCGTCGCCGTCACGCGCTGGCCTACCCGGACAACCCCACCGAGCGGGCCCATCGGACCCTCGCGGTGGGCGGGGAGTACCAGTGGCGGCGCGAGGGCGAGTTCCACCTGTTCAACCCCGAGACGGTCTACAAGCTGCAGCACTCCACGCGGTCGCGCCGCTACGAGGTCTTCAAGGAGTACACCGGGCGCGTCGACGAGCAGTCGGCTCAACTGGCCACGTTGCGGGGCATGTTCCGACTGCGCGACGACCAGCGCCCGCCGGTGCCGATCGACGAGGTCGAGCCGGTGTCGGAGATCGTGAAGCGCTTCTCGACCGGTGCGATGTCCTACGGCTCCATCTCCGCCGAGGCCCACGAGACCCTCGCCGTGGCCATGAACCGACTCGGCGGCAAGTCCAACACCGGTGAAGGCGGCGAGGACCCCGAGCGCTTCGTGACCCTCCCGAACGGTGACTCGAAGCGCTCCGCGATCAAGCAGGTGGCGTCGGGTCGCTTCGGGGTGACCAGCGACTACCTGGTCAACGCCGACGACATCCAGATCAAGATGGCCCAGGGGGCCAAGCCCGGCGAGGGCGGCCAGCTCCCGGGCAGCAAGGTGTACCCGTGGATCGCCAAGACGCGTCACTCCACGCCAGGGGTGGGCCTCATCTCGCCCCCGCCGCACCACGACATCTACTCGATCGAGGACCTCGCCCAACTCATCCACGACCTCAAGAACGCCAACCACCACGCCCGGGTGCACGTGAAGCTCGTGGCCGAGGTGGGCGTGGGCACCGTCGCCGCCGGTGTGTCGAAGGCGCACGCCGACGTGGTGCTCATCTCCGGCAACGACGGCGGCACCGGCGCCTCGCCGCTGACGTCGCTCAAGCACGCCGGCGCCCCGTGGGAGCTCGGGCTGGCCGAGACGCAGCAGACGCTGCTGTTGAACGGCTTGCGCGACCGGATCGTGGTGCAGGTCGACGGCCAGCTCAAGACCGGCCGTGACGTGGTCATCGGCGCCCTCCTCGGCGCCGAGGAGTTCGGTTTCGCCACCGCGCCGCTCGTGGTGTCCGGTTGCGTGATGATGCGGGTCTGCCACCTCGACACCTGCCCGGTGGGGGTGGCCACGCAGAACCCCGAGCTGCGCAAGCGGTTCACGGGCAAGCCGGAGTTCGTCGTGACCTTCTTCGAGTACATCGCCGAGGAGGTGCGTGAGCTCCTCGCCTCGTTGGGCTTCCGCAGCCTCGAGGAGGCCATCGGTCGGGTCGAGGTCATCGACGCCAGCGCCGCGGTCGACCACTGGAAGGCCTCCGGGCTCGACCTCTCACCGATCCTGCACCTGCCCGAGCTGCCCGAAGGCGCCCATCGTCACCAGGTCGTCGGTCAGGACCACGGCCTCGACGCCGCACTCGACAACGAGCTCATCGCCCGGGCAGCAGACGCGCTCGAGCGAGGCGAGCCCGTCCGCATCGACGTCGCGGTGCGCAACGTGAACCGCACCGTGGGCACGATGCTCGGCGCCGAGCTCACCCGACGACACGGTGCGGGCGGCCTGCCCGACGACACGATCGTGGTGAACCTCGAGGGTTCGGCCGGCCAGAGCCTCGGTGCCTTCGTTCCGAAGGGCATCACCCTGCGCCTCGAGGGTGACGCCAACGACTACGTGGGCAAGGGCCTGTCCGGTGGACGGCTGGTCGTGCGTCCACCCCGAACCTCGACGTTCGTCGCCGAGGACAACATCATCGCCGGCAACGTGATCCTCTACGGGGCCACTGCGGGCGAGGTCTTCCTGCGAGGGGTCGTGGGGGAGCGCTTCTGCGTGCGCAACAGCGGCGCGGTGGCGGTGGTCGAAGGTGTCGGCGATCACGCCTGTGAGTACATGACAGGAGGTCGGGTCGTCGTGCTCGGCGCCACCGGCCGCAACTTCGGCGCAGGCATGAGCGGGGGTCTGGCCTTCGTGTACGACGCCGACGGCACGTTCTGGTCCCGGGTGAACCCCGAGATGGTGGACCTCGAGCCCTTCGAGGACGAGGACCGGGAGTGGCTCCTGGACCGTGTGCAACGACACCTGGCCGAGACCGACTCGGCCGTGGCCCGTGGACTGCTCGACGACTGGACCGCTGCGCGTCGAGCGCTTCGTGAAGGTCATGCCCAAGGACTTCCGCCGTGTGCTGGTGGCCGAACGTGAGGCCCTCGCCAACGGCACCGACCCCGTGGAGGCGGTCATGGCCGCCTCCCGCACCTGAGGACGACACGATGGGTGACACGACCGGATTCCTGAAGCTCCCCCGGGAGCTGCCCGCGCGTCGCGAGGTGCCCGTTCGCCTCCGGGACTGGCGTGAGGTGTACGACGAGTTCCCGATCGCCAAGGTGCGCGAGCAGGCCAGCCGGTGCATGGACTGCGGCATCCCGTTCTGCAACAACGGGTGCCCTCTCGGGAACCTCATCCCCGACTGGAACGATCTCGTCTACCGCGATCACTGGCACGAGGCCATCGACCAGCTGCACGCCACCAACAACTTCCCCGAGTTCACCGGGCGGCTCTGCCCCGCTCCGTGCGAGGCCGCCTGCGTTCTGGGCATCAACGCCGACCCGGTCACGATCAAGCAGGTCGAGGTCGAGATCATCGACCGCGCGTGGTCGGAGGGATGGGTCACCCCGCAGCTCCCCGCCGTTCGTACCGGCAAGCGTGTGGCGGTCGTGGGCTCCGGTCCCGCCGGCCTGGCCGCGGCCCAGCAGCTCACCCGGGCGGGCCACGACGTCGTCGTGCTCGAGCGGGCTGATCGCATCGGTGGCCTGCTGCGCTACGGGATCCCCGAGTTCAAGATGGAGAAGCGCCACATCGAGCGACGGCTCGAGCAGATGGAGGCCGAGGGAACCGAGTTCCGGACCAACGTCGAGGTCGGAGTGGACCTCACCGGCGACGACCTGCGTCGCGACTTCGATGCCGTCGTCCTGGCCGCCGGCGCCACCGCCTGGCGCGACCTGAACATCCCGGGTCGCCAGCACGCCGGCATCCACCAGGCCATGGAGTACCTCCCCGGGGCGAACAGGGTCCAGGAGGGCGACCTCGATGCCGCGCCGATCGACGCCGCCGGCAAGCGGGTCGTCATCATCGGGGGAGGCGACACCGGCGCCGATTGCCTCGGCACGGCCCACCGCCAGGGCGCAGCCTCCGTCCACCAGTTCGAGATCATGCCCCGGCCGCCGGAGGTGCGCGCCGAGAGCACCCCGTGGCCGACGTGGCCGCTCGTCTACCGCACCGCCTCGGCCCACGAGGAGGGCGGTGAACGGGTCTATGCCGTCAACACCCTCGAGTTCCTGGGCGACGACGACGGCAACCTCAGGGCGTTGCGGGCCGTCGAGGTCCGGTCGGAGGTCGTCGACGGCCGACCCTCGCTTCGTGCCCGTCGAGGGATCGGAGTTCGAGCTCCCCTGCGAGCTGGTGTTCCTGGCCATGGGCTTCGTCGGGCCCGAGAAGGGCGGCCTCGTCGAGCAGCTCGGCGTGGACCTCGACGCCCGGGGCAACGTCGCCCGCGACGCTCAGTGGTCGACGAACGTCCCCGGCGTCTTCGTGGCCGGCGACATGGGTCGCGGGCAGAGCCTCATCGTGTGGGCCATCGCCGAGGGTCGCTCCGCCGCCGCGGCCGTGGACGCCCACCTGATGGGCGAGACGCTGCTGCCGTCGCCGCTCACCCCGGACGCCCGTCCCCTGGTCTGAGCGCGACGGACCACCCGTGGAACGAGAAGAGCCCCGGACCTCGGCCCGGGGCTCTTCGTGTGGGGTCCAGCCTGCCGTGTCGGCTCAGGCCGCGACGGACTCGCCCTTGAGCCCCTTGTAGACCTTGGCCCCGGCCACGACGGTGAGCGGCCAGGTCGCCAGGAGACCCACGCAGCACAGGATCACCCCGAGGATGTTGATCAGGAAGGCCACGACCATGAAGCCGAAGACCCCACCGACGTTGGTCTTCACGAGGTCGATGCTCCGCTTGATGGCGTCGCCGGGCTGCAGGCCCTCGTCGAGCACGACGAACTGCGCGAAGAGCAGGAACGTGGCGGCGATGATGCCCGGGATGATGCAGAAGATGAGCCCCACATAGGTGATGAGGCTCACGATGATGCCGGTGATGGCGTACGGAACGACCAGGGGCCCGCTCGGCAGCGCATCGGCGATCTCCACCGGCTCGCCGCGGACGATCTTGAGGGCCATGTTGATCAGGCCGAACGAGACGACTGCGCCGACGGCGATGCCCACCAGCTGGAACATGATCTGCAGGATGAACGAGTTGAACACCGAGGCGACACCGCCGACGAGGGCGTTGACCACGAAGATGAACAGGACGGCGACGATCAGCGGACCGATGTTCGCGGTGAACTTGTTCCAGCCGTAGCTGATGGACCCGCCGATGTCGACACCGCCGCCGGCCGGCTGCATCGCTCCGCCACCGCCGCCCCCACCGGGCGGCGGCCCGCCGGGCGCCTGCTCAGGGGGGTACCACTTTCCGTCGGACGCCTGCCACCAACCCGGACCCTGCGAAGTGTCGCTCATTGCCGTCTCCTTGATCGCCGGGGCTACCCGGGTCGGCCAGTTCGCCGGCCCCGGTGTCGGACTCGGGCCAACTTAGTCATCCCGGGGCCCTCCCCGTGGCTCTTCTCCGTCGCGAGGTCGGACCGGGAGCGACGTCGTCGGCTCGCGTGGGGTGCGAGGCCGGGCCGATGCTCAGGCATGGGCCGGTCGGATCCTGATTCTCAAGTCCCGACCGCAACGACCCGATCACCTTCCCACGAGGAGTGGAGACCTTCCCCGAGGAACCACGTCCCCCCGTACCGGGCGGAGAGCTGAGAGGCCGAGGATGCTGCGAAACATGAAGGTCGGGACCAAGTTGATGGCCACCCTGGTGGCGCCGGCGCTGGTGATCGTCATCCTGGTGACCGTCGGTGTGCGCGATCGCCTGGACGTGGCCCGCAGCGCCAACAAGGTCGAGGACGTCGCCCGCTTCGCCGGGACCACCACGGCCCTCGCCCAGCAGCTCCAGCTCGAGGCCCTGGCCTCGGTCAACGTCGTCGGTTCCGACGGTGCGGTCGGTGTCCCGGAGCTCGCGGCGCAGCGCGAGGCAACCGACGCGGCGCTCGCCGAGTTCACCGACGCCGCCGACAGCACCGGCCTGGCCGACGTCGGCGGCACCGTGTCCGAGTCGCTCAGCTTCGCCGACGCCCGTCTGGGCACCTTGAGCACGCAGCGGACCTCCGTCGACACCGGGGCCGTCCTGCCCTACGCCATCGCCGAGAGCTACAGCGACAGCGTCGAGGCCCTCGGCGCCGTCAACTCCTCACTCGTCCAGACCGCCAACGACGCCGATCTCCTGCGGGGCCTCGAGACCGCGGCGTCGCTCGACCGAATCAGCGTCGCACAGGGCACCCTGGCCGCCCAGGTGGTGGCGGCGGCCCGGGTCGGTCAGTTCACCGACCGCGCCGGCCAGGTCTGCTCCACCTTCGGCACCGAGTGCGACTCGTTCTTCCGTGCCGAGGAGGCCAACGGTCGCCTGCAGCAGGCGCAGGAGGCCTTCACGCAGGGCCGAGCCACCCCGGCCGAGAAGCAGCTCGTCCAGAACGCCCAGGCCGGCCAGCAGTTCGACGAGCTGGCCCAGAGCGCTCTCGACGACGGCGTCGGCGGCAACGCCATCTCCGTCCCGGCCGACGAGCTGACGGCTGCCGCGATCACCGCCATCGACGGCCTCGCCGAGGTTCACACGGTGCTCACCGACAACGTCGTCGACACTGCCGGCGACCTGGCGGCCAACGCCTTCCGTGGCGCCCTGCTCTACCTCCTCGGCGGGATCGGCGCCCTCGTCGCTGGCCTTCGGCCTGGCCGTGGTCGTCGCCCGCTCGGTGACCCGTCCCCTCAATCGTCTCACCGGTGCGGCCTATCGGCTCTCCACCGAGCAGCTCCCCTCCCTCGTCGAGCAGCTCCGCAGCCCCGATGACGAGGCCGCCGAGTCGGTCGCCGAGACCCTTGCCCCGATCCCGGTCGACTCGACCGACGAGATCGGCCAGCTGGCCGAGGCGTTCAACTCGATCCAGTCGGTGACCGTCGACGTGGCCGAGGAGCAGAGCCGCCTGCTGCGCAAGGGCATCGGTGACATCTTCGTCCACCTCGCCCGCCGCAACCAGAGCCTCCTGGATCGCCAGATCGAGTTCATCGACCACCTCGAGACCCACGAGGAGGACCCTGACCAGCTCGACAACCTCTTCAAGCTCGACCACCTGGCCACCCGGATGCGCCGCAACGCAGAGTCGCTCCTGGTGTTGGCCGGTGCCGAACCGCCCCGTCGCCGCGGTCGCCCGGTTCCCGTGGTCGACGTGGTGCGCGTGGCGATCGGTGAGGTCGAGGACTTCAGCCGTGTCCACCTCATCGCTCTCGACGACGCCACCATCGCCGGCAACGTCGCCGTGGACCTGGCCCACCTGCTGTCCGAGCTCATGGAGAACGCCACGCACTTCTCCCCACCGGAGAGCAGCGTCGAGGTCCTCGGGCGTCGCGACGATCGCAACGGCTACGTCCTGACCGTCGCCGATCGCGGCATCGGCATGAACGCACAGCAGCTCGCCGAGGCCAACGCACAGCTGGCCCGCCCGCCGCTCGTCGGCCTGACCCTGTCCCGGTCGCTGGGCTTCATCGTGATCGGCCGGTTGGCCAGCCGCTTCGGCCTGACCGTCACCCTCGAGCCCACGCCCAACGGAGGCACGACAGCGTCGGTCAGCCTGCCCTTCACGTTGGTCGAGTACCCGGAGGACACCGACTCCGACGGAGCCGGCACGCGGCCCACCGCCCGCACGGCGACCCGCACGGCCACCCGGCCCACCCCGAGCGGGCGCGGTGATCGGCCGTCGACGTCCGGCGCCAGCCGTCCCTCCACGGTCTCTCGGCGTGCCGCAGCACCCACTGCACCGGTCGGCCAGCCTGCGCCCACCTCGGCCCCGACGACCGTCGCCGCCCCGGCGCCGCCCGAGCCCGCTCCGGTCGGCGCCACGGGCCTGCCGGCACGGCGCGGCGTGCCCGCCCCGGCCCCGGTCGCCGTCCCGACGCCCAGCGAGGCGTCGCCTCGGCGCCCGCCCCCGTCGAAGCGGCCGGTGCGATGACCGCCGCCGGTCTCGTGCGCCGCACGCCGAAGGCCGCCGTCGCCACTGCGGTCGACCCCCTCGAGTCACCCACCTCGACGGCTCGTCCGGTGGCCCGCAGCAGCCGCTCTCCCGAAGAGGTCCGCCGGATGCTCTCTCGCTACCGCTCCGGCCTCGATCGGGGCCGCCAGGGCGACGACGCCGCAGCCGACACCACCGAATCCACCAGCGACGACCAGGCCTGACCGGCCCCACAACGAAGGATCGACACCACAATGATCGAACTCTCCGCAGGAGCCCGAAACCTCAACTGGCTCGTCCAGAGCTTCGCCGAGCGGGTCACGGGGGTCAACGAGGCCGTCGTGGTCTCCTCCGACGGCCTCCCGATCGCGGCGTCGTCCGGACTGGACCGAGATGCCGCCGACCGCTTCGCCGCCGTCTCGTCGGGGCTCATCGGTCTCGCCTACGGCGCCGCCGGCCGCTTCGGTGGTGGGGCGGTGAACGAGGTGATCGTCGAGATGGAGTTCGCCTTCTTGTTCGTCACCGGCATCAGCGACGGGTCGTGCCTGGCCTGCGTCGCCGACGCGGAGTGCGACGTCGGACTCGTCGGGTACGAGATGGCCGTTCTCGTCGAGAAGGCCGGTTCCGTGCTGACGCCCGAGATCCGGGCCGAGCTCCAGGCCACGCTTCCGCGATGAGCCCGGCGGGTGCCCCCGAAGGCCACGACGCCACACCGGCCATGCGGGTCCGGTCCTACGTCCTGACCGGCGGCCGTACCCGTTCTGCCACCGACCTCCCCTTCGAGACGCTGGTCAAGGTGACACGAGCGGGGGCGCCTGCTCGGTCCTCGCCTGACCCTCGAACGCAAGGAGATCGTGGGGCGCTCCGACGAGCCGCTCTCGATCGCCGAGCTCTCCGCCCACCTCCACATGCCCCTCGGCGTCTGCCGGGTCATCGTCGGCGACATGACCGCCGAAGGCCTGCTCACCGCCTCCACCCCCCAGCACATCGGCGCCGACGACCGGCCCGATCTGAGCCTGCTCGAAAGGGTCCTCGATGGCCTCCAAGCACTCTGACGCCTCGACGTCATCGCCCCTCGCCGCCGGCCCGGGTGCCGCCGGCCCCGACGAGCACGTCCCGCTGCCCGTCAAGATCATCGTCGCCGGGGGCTTCGCCGTCGGCAAGACCACCTTCGTCGGCTCGATCTCCGAGATCGCCCCGCTGACCACCGAAGCGGCCATGACGAGCGCCGCCGAGGGGATCGACGAGACCGGTGGGACCAACACCGGCAAGACCTCGACCACCGTGGCGATGGACTTCGGCCGCATCACGCTCGGCGAGGACCTCATCCTCTACCTGTTCGGCACGCCCGGTCAGGACCGGTTCCAGTTCATGTGGGACGACCTGGTGCGCGGCGCCATCGGGGCCGTCGTGCTGGTCGACACGGGCCGCCTGGCCGACTGCTTCCCTGCGGTGGACTACATGGAGACCCACGGGGTGCCCTTCATCGTGGCGGTGAACAAGTTCCACGGTGAGCTCGACCATCGCCTCGACGACGTGAGAGAAGCGCTGGCCGTCCCCGAGGACGTCCCCCTCATCACCACCGACGCCCGGGATCGCACCCAGACCAAGACCGCCCTGCTCGAGCTCGTGCAACACGCCCTGCTACGGGCCAGCGTGGCGGCCTCCTGAGGGTTCAGGGGCTCCCGACCCCGGCTTCGGCGCGGGCGATCACCGGGCGCACCTTCGCCAGGTACCACACGGAGATGGCCAGCCCTCCGATGACGGAGATGAAGCCCATCAGGATGACGGCCATCCACACCACCTGTCGTCGACCGGCGAGAGCCCAGGCCCAACCCGGTCGCTTGGCGCAGTCCAGCAGCGCCCACAGGGAGATGCCCAGCGGGACGCACAGCACCGCCGTCCACGCGATCGCGCCGAAGAGATCTCTGACCCCGTCCATCTCCTCACCGTAACCAGGGCCCCGGGAGGATCTCCCGTCGAGGGACGGGTGCGGTCGCCGTCAGGCGCCGCGAGGGAACCGTCGCAGGCGCGCCGAGCGGATCCTCGTCGAGCGCCAGGGTCGCCTGCGTGGGGCGTCCCCGGGAGGCCATCAGGGCGAGCACCCACTGCTCGGCCTCGGCCCAGCTCCCCACTCTCGGGCCGGGGAGGTCCCGGTTGTACGGCTGATCGAACACCACGGCATCGGCTCCGGCCCGACGCAGGGCCTCGATGTTGTGGGGGGCGTCGTCGATGTACGCGTCAGCGTCGACCTCCGGCTTGTCGCCGAGGAAGCACAGGTCGCGGTAGGGGACGCCGTGCTCGTCCAGCCATGCGACGGTGTCGCCGACCGCGATGGCGTGCCCCCAGTTGGTGTAGAGGCGATGGGTGATCAGACGGATCCAGACCCCGGCGTCGGACAGGCGCCACAGCGCCTCGGCGGCGCCGGCCACGGGCGGCATCGTGCGGAACATCCGGTGCTCGAGCACCGCTCGCTTGTGGGTGGACTCGAACGTGGTCGCGATCGAGGCCCCACTCCGCGAAGTCCCAGGTGGTCTGCGGCGTGAGCTCCTCCGGGTCGATCCCCCGCTCGGCGGCCACCACTCGACGAAACGCCTCGGCGTGATCGGCGCACACGCCGTCGAGGTCGACCCCCAGGACGAACTCGTCGGACATCTCGGATCCCTCAGTCGCCGAGGAACTCGAGCACGGCGTCGATGAAGCCGAAGTTCTTGGGCGTGGCGAAGTGGTCGACCCCGCGCAGCGTGACCAGGCGCGCGTTCGGCAGTCGGCTCATGAGCGGCTCGGCGGGTCCGGCGAAGTCGGCGTCGCCGAGCACCACCAGCACGGGGCACTCGATGCGCGCCAGGGCGTCGTCGGTCAACGCTGTGGGGTTCGGTCGACGCATCAACGCGGCCAACGCCGCCGGGTCCTGGTCCGGGGCCTCGGCGAGCGTGGCGAAGTAGCGCAACGTGGGGTCGTCGGGGTCGGCCCGGCCCTCGACGGCGTCGGCGATCCGGCTCGACGAGCCGTCATGGCCGAACAGGTTGGCCCCCACCCCTGCGACCACGAGGCTGTGGAAGCGCTCCGGATGGGCGCCGGCCAGGACGAGCAGCGTGCGGGCACCGAGCGAGAAGCCGATCCCGTCGATCGGTTCGGTGGGGAGGCGTCCGAGCAGCTCCTCCTCCAGGTCGTCGTAGGCGGCGGGATCCGTGGGTCGGTCCGCGGTGGCGTGGCCGAGCAGGTCGGGCGCGAGGGCAGTGCGTCCGGTGTCCTGCAGGATGTCGAGCCAGCCGTTGTCGCCCCATGTGCGCGCGGCCGATGTGGCGAATCCGTGGACGAGGACGACGGGTGGGGTCACGGTCCGTGCTCCTGTGAGTCGGCGGGGGTGTGCTCGTCGAGCGCCCTTCTCCGGACGATGATGTCTCGGACGCCCTCGGCGAACAGGAGGAAGACGGCGGCGAGGGCGAGGCCGTTGACGGGAGCGACGGTCTGGATGAAGTCGGCCGACTCGCCCCGGCGCCACTCCGCCGCGACGGTGTACGCCGCGGCGAGCGCGTAGCAGGCGAACCCGGCGAGCCCGAGCACGCCGCGTCCGCGGGGTGAGCGGAAGGCGAGCCACGAGAGTCCGGCGATGAGGGGCGCCATCGACAGGGTGGCCGCGCCGACGGGGACGTTCGGAACGATGATCACGAAGAGCAGGACCGATGCCGTGACGGCAGCCGCGGTGGGTACCCGCTCGACGACGGCAGGGTGGCGGGGCAGCCTCCACGGTGGGGGAGACAGGTCCGGGTCGATCGGCAGGGCGCGGTGGCCGCGACGCGAGGCGGCCTCGTGGTCGTCGGCCAGGGGGTCGTCGGCCGCGGCCGCCCGGCGCGCCGAGGAGGATCGCCTCAGGGAGACCAGGATGATGGCCAGGCAGGCCAGGATGGCGGCGAGAGAGATGGCGATGGCGATCCAGATGGTGCGCTGTGGCGTCCAGTCGACCTCCACCGTGTACGGCCCGGCACCGAGCACGGCGGGGTCGAGCACCCAACCGTTGGCGTAGCCGTCGATCACGACGGGTGCTCCGAGGTCGGTGCCGTCGACCGAGGCGCGCCAGCCGGGGCTCCAGGACTGCCCGAACGACAACCACCGCACGGTGTCGGCGGCCGGGACCTCGATGTCGTACCCGACGCCTCCCCTCCGCTCGACGGCGACAGGATCCTCGCGGGGGACCACCGGGACCTGGAGCTCCGCTCCCGCCAGGGGCGCGCCGGAGCGGTCCGAGGCCAGGACGACCCGGTCGAGGTCGATGCCCACGTCACGACCGATCGCCGTGGTGAGCTCGTGGCGACCGGCGGTGAGGGTGATGGCCGTGCTGCCGTCGGTGGCGCAGGTCTCCACGGCGAGAGGTTCGCGGCGCACGGCCTGGGCGGCGGACCCGGTCACCCGCACCGGGATGGGTGTGCCGTCGATGGCCAACAGGTCGGTACGACAACCGGTGTCGATGATCTCGGGTGGGGCAGAGGCGGTGAGGCCGGCGATGCCGAGCTCGGCGACCGCGACCGGCATGTCGATCGGCTCCTTGGTGTACCAGTCGGTGGTGCTCACCGGCCGCACCGCATCGACGGTCAGGCGGAAGGTCGTTCCCGTCAGCGGTGTGAACTCGAGCGGCACGAGCGTCGTGGCCCCGTTCGCGTCCTGGTCGGGCAGCGTCGGGATCTCGATCGTCCGGACCTGGCTCGGGTCGTCGTCGGCTCGGACGGTGACGATCGTGGGGACGGAGTGGCGGCCGTCGGTGACCAGTCGCAGATCGAGTCGACCGACCTCGAGCGGCAGCGGGACCGCTGGCCTCGATCCACTGCCCCACGAGGGAGCCGAACGGGGTGGTCCACGCCGTCGCAGGATCGCCGTCGACCGCGGCGTGGGCCCGCGCCTCGAGCGAGCCGGGCATCGAGTCCGACGCCACCGCGGTGACACCACCCGCCGCCGCGCCCGGGATGCCGACGATGGCGTCGATCGTGTCATCGGCGGCCAGCGGGTTGAGGCGGGCCTGCGCGGTCAGCGCGAAGGCCCGCGGGGTGGGCACGTCGACGAGTCGGGTCATGTCGACCTCGGTGTCGGTGCGGACCGGTTCGGCGGGGTTGCTGCGCAGGCGGGTGAACACGTAGGAGAGCCGGTTGTCGGCTGATGCCGTACCGGCGGCCTCGAGCAGGTCGACCGGGGGGCGGATGACCTCACGGATGCGCAGGTCGTCCACGCCGACCTCCGCGAACCCCACCCCGGCCTGGCCGAAGTACAGCGACCGCGAGCCCGAGGTGTCGGCCAGGATCTCGATCTCCAGCGTCGTGAACGTGCGCTCGGGGATCTCGATGACCTGACCGGGCTCGGCCAGGCTGGACTCGTCGAGGTCGACGACCATCGGGTCCCCCCCGTCGAACCACAGTCGGACCTTCGTGATCGAGCGCGTCCGGATGCCGTTGACCGGCTGGAGCAGGCTGATCCGGTCGGTGGTGACCGGATCAGCGGCCTCGATCACGAGGCGCTCGCCTCTCGGATCGCCCCCGTCGGCGACCCGCCACGCGGTCAGGGGGTCGCCGTCGAGGGCGCCTGCGGCGCGGTCGTTGGCCGTGAGCGTGCCGATGTTGCCGTAGCCCGTGGCGAAGACCTTCGCGTTGCCCTGCTGCTCGGTGACCGTGTAGACGTCGTCATCGGCTCCGGGGAAGAGGTCGAGGCGCTGGTCGCCCGGGCGATAGGTCAGCGGGGTCTCTCCGGCCTGCTCGGTGTAGCCGGCGTTCTCGCGCAGCGTGTTCCACGACCGAGCCCGTTTGCGGTTGGTGTCCGTCACGACCAGGTCGGCTCCGTCGGCCACCATCTGATCGATCACCGACCGGTCCCCGGCGAAGGTGCCGCTGTAGAAGATCGACTGCTCAGGGTGCAACGCCCCGACGCCGGCGAGGTCGACCAGTCCGTCCGCGCTGCCCGACAGGAGCAACGACCGTTCGCTCGGACTGGTGCGGATGGTGGCGAGGGGATCCTCGACGCCGAAGATGGCGATGGCGGGGGGGTCTTCCCAGGTCTCCGGCGTGGCCAGCTCGATCTCGTCGATCACCGGGAGCTCGGGCCCGGCACGGTTGGGTTCACTCGGTCCGAACGTCACCGGATCGGACAGCCCTGGTGCTCGCTGCAGCAGGTCCCACATGTAGCGCGGGCGGGCCAGCCGATAGCGCTCGAACTTCAGGTCGTTGCGCAACAGGATCTGACCGGCCCCGAGGAGCTGCGCCAGGGGGGCGATGGCCTCGGGCTCGATGGTGTTCTCCTGGTAGCGCTGATCGATGGCGAGCTGGAGGTCCGCCGCCTGTTCCGAGCCGTAGAGGAAGAGCTCGCGTGCGGCGTACTCCCGCTCGGTCAATCCGGGGGTGACGGGGTCGATGGTGTTGCCCCACCGATAGCTGGCGAAGTCGGCGCCGGGGACCTCGAGCACGCGGGTGCCGTCGTCGGTGGCGGTGAGGTAGTCGGCCGCCTCGTTCCAGTAGGAGGGGATGTCCTCGGGCCGTTCGAGGTTGTCGGCGACCATCTGGCCGTTCCACAGGGTCGGCAGGTTGGCGGCGACGAGGACGACGACGAGGGCGGTCATCGGCAGCGCCAGCTTGGGGATCCGCTGCGAGAGGGCGGCCACTCCGGCTCCGAGGCAGACGGAGAGCCCGAGGGCGATCAGCGGGACGGCGCGGGGGGTCGAGCGCAGCGACAGGCCGGCGTCGGTGCGGGTGAACTCCCGGAAGAGCGAGCCGAGGAGCGAGGAGTCGTCCCACGGGTGCGACGCCACCGCGGCCAGGGTGCCGACGACGACGAGGGTGAGGAAGAACGCTCGGTACCGCCAGCGCAGCAGCGCCGCCGAGAGCATGGCCATCAGCGGGATCAGGTAGCTCAGGCCGAGGAAGAACAGGTTCCGGGTGTAGGTGATGCTGGGTTCGATCCAGGGCCCGAGCTTGTCGGTCCCGTAGAACAACCAGTAGCCGAGCCCACGGATGACCTCGGTGGCGCTCGAGGCGTCGGCGATGACCTCGTAGGTCTCTGTGTAGCGGACCACCGGGAGGCCGTAGCGACCCTGGGCCCACAGCCCGGCCACCCACCACAGGGAGGCGGCCACGGTGAGCACGCCGATGCGCGCGGCGGTCGCCAGCGCCCGACGCAGGCTGGCCTCGCGGTCGACGAACACCGCGTGCGCGAGCCAGAGGAAGGGACCGAGGCCGATCAACAGGAGAGCCGTGGCGTTCACCCCGCCGACGGTCAGGACGACGAGGGCGAACAGCGCGGGATCCCGCCAGCCGCCGCGTCGAAGCGCCCGTGCCGTGAAGGCGATCAGCCAGGGCAGGGCCGTCCAGGGGAGGAGGATGACCGAGATGCGCGCGGAGTAGTTGAGCAGGTAGGGGCTCAACATGTAGGCGAGGGTGGCGACGAGCACACCGCCGCGGCGCATGGGGATCGAGCCCCAGCCGATGGTGCGCAGGAGGAATCGGACGCCCATCCCGGCGGCGAAGATGACCGTGCCCATCCAGAGACGCTGCGCGACCCAGTCGGGGACGTTGAGCGCCTCGAACAGGAAGTAGAAGGGACCCATCGGCCAGAGGTAGCCGATGTTCTGGTGGGTGACGGATCCCAGGCCGACGTCGGTGTTCCAGAGGTACGGCGCTTCGGAGAGGAGCTTGCCGGGATCGAGGTACAGGTAGGTCTTGGTGTCGGCGCCGACCATCCCTCGATGGGTGAGCAGCAGGGGGATGTAGGCGACGAGGGCGGGGAGCCCGATCCCGAGCCAGTCGAACCGGCGTCGCGTTCCCGACGCGCTGCGTCGTGCGTCGATGTCGGTGATCACGTGGGCCCGTCGGCGGGCGGGGCCTGCCGACGACGGCCGTGGCGGTGCATGGCGTCGAGGGCGAGCGGGGTGAAGGCTCCCACCGCGGTCGCGTCCCAGGTGAGGGTTGCCGCGTGGGCCAGCGCTCCCTCGCTGAGCTCGGTCCTGAGGCGATTCGTCGGTGAGGACGGCGGTGAGGTCGCGCACGAGGTCCCGCGAGCTCCGTGAGAGCAGTCCCGATCGGCCCGCGGCGACGGAGTCGCGGTGTCCGGCGATGTCGGTGGCCACCGCGGGGGTGCCACAGGCGGCGGCCTCGGTGAGGGTCATCCCCCAACCCTCGGCGACGGAGGCGCTGGCGACGGCCCACGCCCGTCGATACAGCGAGACGAGCTCCTCGTCGGAGACCTTCCCGGCCATGCGCACCCATCCCGCGGCATCGAGCGCGGCGACCTGGCTGTCGAGCGCAGGTCGTTCGTAGCCGTCGCCCACGATGACGAGCTGGAGATCGGGCACCGAGCGCCTCACCTCCGCAGCCACGTCGAGCAGCACGTCGAAGCGTTTCGAGGGCATGAGACGGCCCACCGCCACGACGAGGGGGACGGGGCTCTTCCGCTCGCCGGGCGAGAACCGCTCGTCGATGCCGGGAGGGACCACGGTGATCTGTCGGGGGCGGAGGCCGAGGTACTCGACGAGCTCGTGGCGCGACGACTGGGAGAGGGTGACGATGGGCGTACGGCGGTAGAGCGGAGGGGCGAGGCGATGCTCGAAGAACTTCCCGGCCCTGGCCAGCCGGTCCTCCAGCACCATGTCCCACATGTCGCGGTGCACGTGGTGCACGAAGGCGATCTTCGGACCACGCGCCCAGAGCGGCGTGAGGAACGGCACGCCGTTCCAGATCTCGACGAGACCGTCGCGGGGCCCGTGGGCCCCCGCCAGCTCCGCCAGCACGGCCGTCGGGAAGACCATGAAGCGGCCGTGCTTGCGCACGATGCGATAGCCGTCGCGCTCACCCTGGTACGGGTGGCCCTGGGCGTAGGACGTGCGCATCGTGATGTCGAGACCGGCGTCGGCCCAGATCGAGAGGATCTTCGCCGCGTGGACCTCCGAGCCCCCGGCCTCGATGTCGACGAGGTCGCGCCAGGCGAGCACGTGGATCCGTTCGAGGCCGGCCCGGGCCGCGAGCGCGGCGACCCCGGCCGCCCCGGGCACCACGGCACCGAGGCTCGGCGGAGCCGATGGCCGGTCGCCCTGCTGGGACATGTCGACGGCGTTCAGGCCGACGGTCGATTGACCGGATGGTCCGAGCCGTAGGCCTCGCGGGGGATCACCGGCGCGTCCCGCCCGGTTCCTCCCGTGCTCGCGCCCTTGGTCGACGACTCCTCGTGGTACTCCTCTTCCACGTTGACGTCCCAGACGTCATAGGTGGTGCCGGTGACGATGTTGTCGACGGTGAGCATCGCCGTGTACATCGAGTGGTCCTGGTTGTTGTAGCGGTGCATGCCGTTTCGCCCCACCGGGTGGACGTTGGCGGCGCAGTCGGTGAGCCAGTCGCGCAGGCGCTGGACGTTGGCCTTGTAGTGCTCGTCGTAGAACGGGTACGCCTTGGGCATGCGCACGACGTAGCCGGCCTCGACGTCGACGGCCTTCACCAGGCCGATGATCTCGAGCTCCCGTTTGGCGCGGGCGATGAGGTCGTCGTCGGAGGCGTTCCAGAGGTGGTCGCCCTCGAAGACGAAGTACTCGAGACCGAGGCAGGTCCGCCCCTCCTTGACCATGTAGGGCGACCAGGAGGCGAAGTTCTGGATCCGGCCCACCTCGACCTCGGGGGAGTGGATGTAGATCCAGTTGTCGGGGAAGCTCGCCGTCTCGGGCACGACGAGCGCCACGGTGAGGAAGTCCCGGTAGGCGAGGTTGTCGGCGGCGGCCAGCACGTCGGGCGGCACGGGAGGGTCCATGGCTCGCAGGAGCTGTGACATGGGCATCGACGAGATGACCTCGTCGCAGTCGTACTCGGTCTCGACGCCGTCTCGTGACGTGGCCACGACCGACACCGCGCGACCGTCGTGATGTCGCACGGTGGTGGCGCGGGTTCGCATGTGGACCTTGGTGCCCGCCGCCTCGACCTTCTCCTGGCAGACCTCCCACATCTGCCCCGGCCCGTACTTCGGGTACTCGAACTCCTCGATGAGGCTGGTGATGTCGGTCGCCTTGCGCTTGGCCAGGAACGGGAGGAACTTCGAGAGCTCGTCGATGACGGCGTTCATCCCCGCGTTGAGCAAGGACATGTTCTTGATGCGCTGTGCGGCCCAGTCGGCCTGCAACTTGCTGGCCGGGACCCCCCAGACCTTCTCGTTGTAGGTCTTGAAGAAGTGCCGGTACAGCCGCCACCCGAAGCGGGCGGCGATCCAACCCTCGAGCGTCGACTGGTCCTTCGGCGGGTGGATCCGGGCCCAGGCATAGGACAGCACGCAGAGGATCGCTTCCCAGACGCCGAGGTTCTTGAGCGCGTTCGACGCCTTGAGCGGGTAGTCGAAGTACTTCCCGTCGTAGTAGATGCGGCTCATGCGGGGTCGCAGCAGGAAGTCCTCGGGCGGCAGGATCTCGTGCCACAGCTCGGTCACCGGCTTCACCTTCGTGAAGAAGCGGTGCCCGCCGATGTCGAAGCGCCAGCCGTCACGCTCCACCGTGCGCGAGATGCCGCCGACGATGCTGTCGGCCTCGAGCACGGTGCTCGAGATGTCGTGCTTGCTCAACTGGTAGGCCGCGGTCAACCCCGCGGGCCCGGCCCCGATGATGACGATCTTCGGATCGGTGCGCTCCGAGGCGGCATCGGGGGCGTCGGTTGCTGGCATTGATGACGTCGCTTTCGGTGGATCGAGGACGCTCGGGAGTGTAGTGAACGGGTCCCCCGGGGCCGGGCATCGTCGGCGGGGGAGGTACCCGGGCGCAGCGGGGGCCGAGGGTAGTGTCCGCCCCCATGCACGAGGCTTCACCCGAGGCGCCCCGGACGGGTGCCGGTCCTTCGTCCGGCGCCGATCCGACGGGAGAACGGGAGCGCGCGAAGCCGGCCGACCCACTGGTCGTGGCGGTGGCGCTGGGGGCGACGGCGGTCGGGCTGGTGCTGCGCTTCGTCACCACCTCGGCGCTCTGGCTCGACGAGGCGCTGAGCGTGAACATCGCCTCCCTTCCCGTCCCCGACCTCCTCGAGGCGCTGCGCCGAGACGGCCATCCGCCGCTCTACTACCTGCTCCTGCACGGCTGGATCGAGCTGTTCGGCGAGCTCGGACGTCGCGGTCCGCTCGCTCTCGGGCGTCGTCGCGGTGCTCACGCTCCCCGTCGCGTGGACCTACGGCCGTCGACGGGGCGGGGCGGGCATGGCCTGGTTCCTGCTCGCCGTGGTGGCGCTGTCCCCGTTCGCCCTGCGCTACGCCACCGAGACCCGCATGTACGCCCTCGTGATGCTGCTCGTCTTCCTCGGGGCGCTGCTCCTCGACGACGTTCTGCGCCTCGGGCGTGACGACTGGCTCCGGCTGGTCGGCGTGACCGTGGTCGCGACCGCCCTGCTGTACACCCACTACTGGGCCATGTGGTTGCTCGGCGCGGTCGGGCTCCTGCTCGTGTGGCGCCTGTGGCGTGATCGCGGCTCCGGGACCACCCGGCCCGCCTGGCGCACGCTCGGGTGCTTCGTCGCCGCCGGCGTGCTCTTCCTGCCCTGGATCCCGACCCTGCTGTACCAGTCGGCCAACACCGGCACGCCGTGGGCCTCGCCCTCGCGCCCGACGACGATCGTGGCCTACACCCTCGGCGACTTCACCGCCGGACCCTTCGCCGATGCCAGCTTCATCGCCCTCGTCGTCTCGGTGGTCGCGCTCCTGGGGGTCTTCGGCCGAGCCGTCGATGGTCGGTCCATCCTGCTCGACCTGCGCACACAGCGGCGCTACCGACCCGAAGCCGTCGTCCTGGTTCTCGCCCTGGCGCTCGGTGCGGGCTTCACCTACCTGACCTGGAGCGCGTTCGCCACCCGGTACACCGCGATCGTCTTCCCCTTCTTCGCCGTGCTCGTCGCCGCCGGGATCACCCGGTTCGCGCAGCGTTGGGTGCGCATCGGCGTGTTCGTCGTCGTTCTCGCCCTCCTCTCGGTCGGCGCCGTCTTCAACGTCGGCTACCAGCGCACGCAGGCCGAGGAGTGGGCGGCGGCGATCGAAGCCGTGGTCGAGCCCGGTGATCTCGTCGTGTACTGCCCGGACCAGCTGGGCCCGACGGGGAGCCGTGCCCTGCCGACCGACGTCGAGCAGGTCGTGTACCCCACGTTCGGGGCTCCTGAGCGCGTCGACTGGGTCGACTACGAGGCCAGGAACGCGGAGGCCGACCCCGAGGCCTTCGCCGCCGAGGCCCTGGCCCGCGCCGGTGACGGGGCTGTCTTCGTGGTCTGGAACGCCAGCTACCGGACCTTCGAGGACCAGTGCGAGCGGCTCGTCGCAGCCGTCGCCGAGGCGCGCCCGACGAGTGAGCTCGTGCCCAGCGGCGCGGGCACGTACTTCGAGCACGGCACGGTGACCTGGGCGCCCGGGGGATGAGCCGGGTCAGGATGCTCGGCGGCGATCTGCGGGTCGTGATCGTCCCGTGGCTCACCGCCCGGCTGCTCGTGGGTGCCGGGTTGGTCATGGCGTTCGCGGCGGCGGACCAGCTCGTCCCCGGCAGCCGCCCGACGGCGCTGACGGAGGGGCTCGTGGCGTGGGACGGCACGTGGTACCGCGACATCGCCCAGATGGGGTACGACGCACTGCCGACGGAGAGCCTCCGGTTCTTCCCTGCGTTCCCGTTGCTCGGGCGTGCCTTCGCTCCGCTCTTCGCCGGACGTGCCGACATCGCCCTCGTCGTGCTCGCCAACGTGGCGTCCCTGGCCCTGGCCGTGGCCGTGCGACGCCTGGTGCTCTTCGAACGGGGCAGCACCCAGCTCGCCGATCGGGCGGTGTGGATGGTCGTGCTCTTCCCGGGGGCGTTCGTGCTCAGCTGGGCCTACGCCGAAGCGATCTGGATGCTCGCCGCCGTCGTCGTGTTCTGGGCCGTCCGGTCGCGGCGCTGGGGGTGGGCGGTGCTGGCCGGGTTGGTCGCCGGTGCCAGCCGGCCGCTCGGGATCCTGTTGGTGCTCCCGGTCCTGGTCGAGCTGATCCGGATCTGGAAGCCGGCCCGCAACGACGAGCGCCTCGCCGGCGTCGCCGCCCTGCTGGCCCCGATCGCCGGCGTGGGCATGTACCTGGCATGGGTGCAGCTGGCCTTCGGTGACGCCTGGCTGCCGATGAGGACGCAAGGCCCCCTTCGCGGCGACACCATCGACCCGTTGAGCCGGCTCTGGGATGGCCTGGGCCAGATGGTGGGGCCCGAGGCGATGGGTGACGGGCTCCACATCCCGTTCGCCATCGCCTTCGTCGTGCTGTTGGTCCTGGTGTGGCGATGGTGGCCGGCGTCCTACGGCCTGTTCGCCACGGCCGTGCTGCTCGTGGCTCTCGGCGCCGACAACCTCAACTCCCTGGAACGCTATGCGTTGAGCGCCTTCCCCTTGGCGCTCGCCCTCGCCGGGGCCACACGGGATCCCCGGGTGGAGCGGGTGGCGCTGGCTGTGCTGTCGGGCGGGGTGGTGGCGCTGAGCGGGCTGGCCTGGCTCGGGGTGTACGTGCCCTGACCCGCACCCGAGGTGTCGTGTCCGATCAGCCTCCGGTCGGGGTCTCGACCCGGCGCACGGCCATGACGTCGGCGGTGCGGAAGCTGGCCAGGCGGATGCTCCACCGATCGATCAGGCGCCGGTCGGGGTCGGTGCGGAAGAACGTCGTGAGCGGACCCTCCTGCGCATAGGCGTCGGCGCCATCGATCCGTTCGACCGACTGGTCCTTCATGGTGACCTCGTGGACGGCCATCGCGCTCCTCCGCACCTCGTGAGGCTCCCACCGTAGGAAGGGCCCCTTGTGGGCGACAAGAGGGACAACCCTGTGACTTCGCGAACTTGTCCCCAGCGTCAGTCCTTCGAGGCCACCGCGTTCGGCGTCACGTTCATCTTGGGCTCGTAGTCCTGCGCATCGACGTCACGGGCCAGACCGGCGTACGCGGCGCGCAACGCCTCCCGGCAGTCGTGGCACGGGCCGTAGAAGCGCATCCGGGCCTCGGCGCCGCACCGCGGGCACACCACGAGGTCCTCGGTCACGACTCGATGGGTCGTTCCTCGACGGTGACGGTCTGCATCACGTCACCGCGCTTGGTCGCCTGGACGGCGTCGAGGCCGGAGACGACGTGACCGAAGAGGTTGTACTGCTTCGGGAGGCGTCCCGTGAGGTCGCTGAGGCAGATGAAGAACTGCGAGCCGTTGGTGTCGGGTCCGGAGTTGGCCATGGCCAACGCGCCTTCCCGGTAGTTCCCCTGCACGGGCTCGTCGGCGAACTTGTAGCCCGGCCCGCCCCGGCCGCTGCCTTCGGGGCAGCCGCCCTGGATGACGAAGCCCGGCTCCACCCGGTGGAAGGTGAGCCCGTCGTAGTAGCCCTGCCGGGCCAGTCCGACGAAGTTGTTGACCGTCACCGGCGCGATGCGCGGATCGAGGTCGGCGACGATGGCGCCTCGCTCGGTGGTGATGGTGATGCGGTAGATCGTGTTCTCGTCGATGGCCATCTCGGGAGGTGTCGGCATGCAGGCATCGTGGCACACGGGGAGCGCCCGACGGGCCGACTCGGGGTCGGTGTCGCCCTAGGCTCCGCCACCGTGCCCGGGCCCGTTCGTCGCCGCCATCGAGAAGCCATCGAGGCCGTCGCGGCCGCTGATCCGGTCATGTCCCGCCTGGTGGCCGTCCACGGACCGGCCCGCATCTCCCCGGCGGTGCCCGTCGAGCGGCGCTTCGAGCGCCTGGCCCACTCGATCGTCCACCAGCAGTTGGCCGGTGCCGCCGCTCGCACCATCTGGGAGCGGACCTGCCGGGCCGTGTCCGGGCCGGTGACCGCGGTGTCGGTGCTCGAGACCGATCCCGAGCGCCTTCGGGCCGCCGGGCTGTCCCGAGCCAAGCTCGCCGCACTGCTCGACCTGGCGGTGCACGTCGACGAGGGCCGGGTCCGTCTCGACGCGATCGGTCGCCGCAGCGACGCCGAGGTGATCGACGAGTTGGTGCAGGTCCGTGGCATCGGACCGTGGACGGCGCAGATGTTCCTGATCTTCGCCCTCGATCGCCTCGATGTCTGGCCCGTCGGCGATCTCGGCGTCCGCCACGGTTGGGGGAGGGCCTACGGGTGGACCACCCCGCCGACGGCCGTGGAGCTGCTCGGCCTCGGTGACCCCTTCCGGCCCTATCGGAGCATCGCGGCGTGGTACTGCTGGGCGGCGGCCGGCGCCGAGGACTGATCGGGGATGCGCCGCCGGGGTCCGTCAGGCCGAGTCGTCGGCGGTGACGGCGGCCGGCTCCGAGGTGGTCTCGAGCGGGAAGTGGCAGGCCACGTGGTGGCCGGGGCCGACCTCGCGCATGACCGGCTCGACCTGCGCGCAGAGGTCCTGCGCCATCGGGCAGCGCGTCCTGAAGCGACACCCGCTGGGGGGCGCCACCGGTGAGGGGAGCTCGCCCGTGAGGGTGTCGGTCGCCACGGTGACGCTCGGATCGGGGACGGGGATCGACGCGAGGAGTGCCGCGGTGTAGGGGTGGGCCGGATGGGCGTAGAGGGTGTCCGGGTCCGCCACCTCGCAGAGCTTGCCGAGGTACATGACGGCCACCCGGTCGCTCACGTTCTTGACGACGGCGAGATCGTGGGCGATGAAGACGAGGGTCAACCCGTAGCGCTGCTTCATGTCCTCGAGGAGGTTCAGGATCTGGGCCTGCACGGAGACGTCGAGGGCGGAGACCGGTTCGTCGCAGATGATGAGCTTCGGATCGAGCATGAGCGCTCGAGCGATGCAGATCCGCTGGCACTGCCCGCCGGAGAACTGATGGGGCCGCCGATCGACGGCGCTCTCGGGATCGATGCCGACCGCCTCGAGGGTCTCGTGGACCAGCGCCCGTTGCTCTTCTGCCGTGCCCCTGTTCCAGATGCGCAGCGGTTCGGCGACGATGTCACCGACCTTGCGGCGGGGATTGAGCGAGGAGATCGGGTCCTGGAAGATCATCTGCATCTCGGGCCGGACCTGGCGGACCTCGCCGGCGGACATGTCGGTGAGGACCTTGCCGTCGTAGCGCACCTGGCCGCTGGTGGGCGCCGGCATCTGGATCAGGGCTCGACCCGTCGTGGACTTGCCGCAGCCGGATTCGCCGACGAGTCCGAGCGTCTCGCCGCGAGCGACGTCGAGGCTCACGTCGGAGACGGCGTTCACCTTGAGGCCGGTCCCGCCGAGGGGGAACTCGACCACGAGGTTCTCGGCCCGAAGGAGGATGTCCGCGTCGTCTCGGAGGTGTGCGGTACCGCTGCCGGCCATGTCAGGTCGCCTCGGGGGCGTCGGCCGCGTCGCCGCCGGCGGGTTCGGTGGTCGGGCCGGGCGACGGGTCGTCCGCGCCGTCGTCGGGTCGGTCCGCAAGAGCCTCAGCGGCCGCTCGATAGGCCGCGGTCGCGACGTCGCGGTCGTCGGCCAGCGCGATGTTGCGCTCGAGGGCGTCGGCTCCCTCGGGGGTACCGACAGGGAACCAGCAGCGGTACCGGTGTCCGGTGTCGCCGATCGCCAGCAGCGGCGGTTCCGCTTCGAGGCACTGTGCCTGGACGTAGCGGCAGCGAGGGGCGAAGTTGCAGCCCCGGGGTTGGTTCACCAGATCGGGAGGGCGGCCAGGGATGGCCTCGAGGCGGGTGTGGCTGCGGTGATCGATCTTGGGGATCGACCGCAGGAGCGCTTCGGTGTAGGGCATCCTGACCCCGGCGAAGAGCGACGCGGTCGGCGCGTGCTCCACGACCTTGCCGCCGTACATCACGAGGATCTCGTCGGTTCGACCGGCCACGACGCCCAGGTCGTGGGTGACGAGGATCATCGCCATGTGGCGCTCACGTTGCTGTGCGGCGAGCAGCTCGAGGATCTGGGCCTGCACGGTGACGTCGAGTGCGGTCGTGGGCTCGTCGGCGAAGAGCAGCTTGGGCCCGCAGGCGAGGGCGATGGCGATGGTGACCCGCTGGCGCATGCCGCCCGAGAGCTGGTGGGGGTACTCGTCGAAGCGCTGCGCCGGCTCCGGGATGCCGACCGAAGCCAGGAGCGCCACGGCCGTCTCCTTGGCCTCGCGCTTGTCCATCCGGAGATGGTGAGCGAGCGACTCGGTGATCTGATGGCCGATCTTCATCACGGGGTTGAGCGACGTCATCGGGTCCTGGAAGACCATGGCCATCTCGGCGCCCCAGATGTCGCCCATCTGATGCTGGTCGTACCCGATGATGTCGGTGCCCTCGTAGCGGACCCGGCCCTGGCGGACCGTGTTGCGCTCGGGCAGCAGCCCCATGATCGAACGAGACAGGATCGTCTTGCCCGAACCGGACTCACCGACCACACCGAGCGTGCGCCCTCGGTCGAGGCTCAGCGAGACCCCGTCGACGGCCTTGACGGTTCCCCGCTCGGTGCGGAAGTGGGTGCGCAGGTCCTCGACCTCGAGGAGCCGGGCCGACGTCGCCCGGTGGGTGTGCGTCGCTGTCGGGAGAGGTGATGACCTTCTGGGTCACAGCGCCCCCTCCTTGATGTCGAAGTACTCGCGGATGCGATCCCCGGCCAGGTTCAGGGACAAGACGGTGAGGAACATCACGAAGCAGGGGATGAGCGACATGTACGGGTAGTTCTCGAGCTGTGCCCGTCCGTCGTTGATCATCCCGCCCCAGGTGGGTGTGGGCGGCGGGACCGAGAGCCCGAGGAAGGCCAGGCCGCCCTCGGCGATGATGGCCACGGCGATGCCGATGATGCCGAAGGAGAGGACCGGCAGCATCACGTTCGGGAGGATCTCGCGGGTGATGATCCGGCCGTTCGACGCCCCGAGCGATCGGGCCGCGGTCACGAACTCCCGTTCGCTGAAGACGAGCGTGGAGGCCCGCACGAGGCGGGCGATCGGGGCGATGGAGACGATGCCGATGGCGAGCACGACGTTGGTGATGCTGCTGTCGCCGGTGAAGCTGACGATGACCAGGGCCAGCAGCAACGCCGGGAAGGCCAGCAGCACGTCCATCGAGCCCATCAGCACGGACTCCGTGCGTCGCTTGTAGAAGCCGGCGAGGACGCCGATCGTGCCGCCGATGGCCAGGCCGAGCAGGATCGACGCGAAGCCCACCACCAGCGAGACCCGACCGCCCCAGACGACCCTGGAGAAGATGTCGCGTCCGAGCATGTCGGTGCCGAACCAGAACTCGGCGTTCGGGAACTGACGGGGAGCACCGGCGGGCAGCTCCGGGTTCTTGAGCGGCAGGACCGGGGCGAGCAGGGCCAGCAGCGCCACCAGGGCGAACCACCCGGCGGCGATCCAGAAGCCGACGCCGAGGCGTCGCTTGGCGACGGCGCCGTCGACCTGGTCGGGATCGAGGTCGTGGAGCAGCTCGAGGACGGCGGCGTCGCCGTCGGCGATCTCCGAGACCGCCGTCGCGAGGTCCCCCGAGCCGGAGAAGAGGGTGCCCCGCTGAGGGGTGGGCATGGCCCGGTCGTCAGGCGAGCGCGCGGGCATGGCGGATCCTGGGGTCGAGGACGGCGTAGAAGAGGTCGACGGCGAAGTTGATCAGGACGTAGCCGGTGGCGATGACGAGCACCGCACCCTGGACCGGGATGTAGTCCTGGCCGAGGATGGAGTCGACGGTGTACTTCCCGAGGCCGTTCAGGGCGAAGATCACCTCGACGATGAGCGTCCCGCCGATGAGACGACCGAAGTTGAGGCCGACGACGGTGACGAGCGAGAAGGTCGACGGACGGAAGGCATGGCGCAGCAGGACCCGTCGAGACGGCATGCCCTTGGCCTTGGCCATGGTGATGTAGTCCTCCTGCAGCGTGGCGATCAGGTCGGTGCGCAGCAGGCGCATGTACACCGCCATCTCGGCCACCGCGAGGGTGAGCGCCGGGAGGAACAACGACCACAGGTTGTCGAGCGGGTTCTCGCTGAAGGGGGTGTACCCGACCGCGGGGAACCAGCCGAGCTGTTTGGAGAAGATCAACAACAAGATGAGCGCGAGCATGAAGTTCGGGACGGAGAGGAGGCCGAACAGCACGCTCGTGGAGGCACGGTCGAAGATGCCACCGGCGCGCTGGGCGGCGATCAGTCCCATGGGGATGGCGATGACCAGGGCGATGAACTGCGAGTAGATGAGCAACTCGATCGTGACGGGCAGGCGCTGGGTGATCGCCTCCCAGACCGGTTGCTGGTTGCGGGCGGAGGTGCCGAGGTCGCCCGTGACGGCATCGCCCAGCCATTCCGCGTAGCGGATCGGGATGGGGCGGTCGAGCCCGAGCTCGGCCCGCTTCTGCGCCACGCACTCCTCGCCGCCCGCGCCGGCGCAGAGTCGTTCTGCCGTGTCACCGGGCAGCAGGTTGAGCATGAGGAACGACAAGAAGGTGACGGCGAAGAGCACGATCACCAGTTGGAGGAGCTTCTTGCGGATGAACCTCATCGCGAGCCGGTCGCCCGGTGCGAGGTGGGGTGCGCGAGAGAGGAGCGGCGAGGTCCCCCCGGCCTGCCGGTGCCGTGTCGATGGGCCCACTCGGTGTTCACGGCTCCTGTCTGGTCCCGGGACGCAGGACGGTGATGTGACTCCCGCCACAGGCGGCACGATAGGAACGCGCTGCGACCGTGTCAATGACCGGTGGACAGGTCGTCGCTCGACGCGCCGCGGACGCGCTCACGGGGTCGTGCCGGCCGTGACGGGCGGGGTCGGCGGCGGCTCGCTCGGCAGTGCTCCGGAGGCGAGGGCGGCGAGGAGCAGCTCCTCGGGCGACGGCGGTGGCGGCGGGATGATGGCGTCGGCTCGAGCGGCGTAGTCGAAGGCGGTGCGCACGACCAGGTCGGCGTAGGCCCCGGAGGCGTTGTAGCCGAGGGCCGCGCGTCGCAGCGGTTCCGGCTGGTCGAGGCCGGCGCCGCCCGAACGGCACAGGAGGCCGGCCGCGGACAAGGCGGCGTCGTAGATGTTGTGCGGGTCGGCCCGACCGTCGCCGTTGGCGTCGCGTCCGAGCGATCGCCAGGTCCCCGGGATGAACTGCATCGGACCCACGGCACGATCCACGAAGATGTCGCCGTCGAGCGCACCGCCGTCGGTGTCGAGGATCAGCGCCGTGTCGTTCGTGCCGTCGAGCGGGACGCCGATGATCTGTCGGAGGGTGACCCCGTCGGGTCCGGGACGGGTCCCCGTGAAGGTGGCGTGGCGTGATTCGACGCGGCCGATGCCGGCGAGCCCCCACCACCGGAGGGCGCACTCGGGTCGTTCGACGCCCATGCGCTCCGCGGCCTTGACGTAGGCGTCGAGGACGACGAGCGGGATGTCCGTGCCGGCCACGTCGGAGCCGAGACGCCAGTCCGCCAGCGTGGCCCGGGCCCGGCCGGCCTCGGCGGTCCTCGCTGCGAGCTGGGCCTCGTCGAGGCCGAGGCGGACGGTGAGCTCCTCGGTGCGCACCGCGAGCTCCGCGAGCGTGGCGGTGGCCCCGTCGATCGTGGCGGTGGAGCGGTCGATCGTGGCGAGCGCGGCACGCAGGTCGATCATCTTGTTGTTGCTGACCGTGTTGACCATGGCCTGTTGGCGCAGCTCGGCGTCGACCGCCTCGAGGTCGATCGACCTCCCGGGAGAGGCACCGCCGCGGATGTAGCTCTGCACGGCGAGTCCCCGCAGGCTGGTCCGCAGCTCGACCGACTCCGCCTGGGCGGCGTCTCGCACCACGGTGGCCGTCGCCACGTCCGCGGTGGCCTGCTCGGACCGTGCCACGGTCTCGGCCAGCTCGGTGCGCGTCGCCGTCAACGCGGCGTCGGCCTCGGTGCGGCGCGCGATGGCGTCCCGATAGGCCAGCGCGGCGGCGCTTCGCCCGCCGCCGGTGATCTCGACCCCGGCCAGCGACGGATGGAGGCGGGCGTCCTCCACCGCGAGCGCCTCGTCCGGGTTCTGCGCCGTGGCCGGTGGTGCGGAGATCCCCAGGACGAGGGAGGCCGCGAGCGCCCCGATCGAGAGGCGACCCACCACTCCCGTGAGCCCCCGGAGCGATCGACGCATGGGTCCAGCCTCGCCGTCGACCGTCCGCCGTGGCAAGGCCGGCGGCTCCTGGTCGAGCCTCGGGAACCAAGAGCTCATCTGGGAGTCATCGGCGCGTCGAGCCTCGACCTTTCGTCCGAAGGGGCGGCGTCATCGCCCGCTCGGCCACCATGGGGCCCGATGACGGCACCCACCCTGACCCCGCAGGTCCGACGCGAGCTGCTCGACATCACCGGGCCGAGAGGGCTCACGACCGACCCCGATCTGATCGGCTCGCACGTCGTCGACTGGACGGGCCGCTTCCGGGGCTGGACCCCGGCGGTGTTGAGCCCGGCGTCGTCCGCGGAGGTCGGGGAGCTGGTGCGCGCCGTTCGACGTCATGGCCTGGCCCTGGTGCCCCAGGGGGGCAACACCGGCCTCGTGGGCGGTGGAATCCCCCACGACGGGGAGCTGGTCCTGTCACTGCGCCGGATGGCCGAGATCGGCGAGGTCGAGGCCCTGGACGGCCAGATCACCGTCGGCGCCGGGGCCACCCTCGGGTCGGTCCAGCGTGCCGTCGCCCCACGAGGGTTCGCCGTCGGCGTCGACCTGGCCGCACGCGACACGGCCACGATCGGCGGGATGGTCGCCACCAACGCAGGCGGTCTCCACGTCCTGCGCCACGGCCCGATGCGCCACCAGGTCGTGGGCCATGAGGCCGTGCTCGGCACGGGGGACACGATCCGTCACCTCGCCGGTCTGGTGAAGGACAACACGGGCTACGACCTCGGCGGGCTGCTGTGCGGCAGCGAGGGCACGCTCGGCGTCGTCACCGCGGTCCGGCTGCGCCTCGTCACCCCTCCGGCGCAGCGGGTGGTGGCGCTCTGCGCGTTCGCCGACTCCGCCGAGGCCGTGGCCGCCGCCTCCGCCTGGCGTCGGTCCGTGCCCGGCCTCGACGCGCTGGAGCTGTTCTCGCGGAGCTGTCTCGAGCTCGTCGTCGAGCGGGCCGGCGGGTTCGACCCGTTCCCGGTCCCGCACCGCTGGTACGTGCTGGTCGAGGTGGTCGGCGCCGACGATCCGACCCCGTTCGCTGGCGGATGTGGTCGGTGGGGCCCGGGGCGTGCGGGATGCCGTCGTGGCGACCGATCCGGGTCGCGCCGGCCGGTCTCTGGCGACTCCGCGAAGAGCAGACGACCGCCATCGCATCGCTGGGGGTGACGCACAAGCTCGACGTGACCCTCCCGCTGGCGGCGTTCGCCGAGTTCCTCGACCGGGTGCCCGCCGACGTCGCGACCTGTGCCCCCGGTGCACGCACATGGCTCTTCGGTCACGTGGGCGACGGGAACGTCCACGTCAACGTGACCGGGGTGGACCCGACGGACGAGACGGTCGACGACGCGGTCTTGTCGCTGGTCGCCGCACTCGACGGATCGATCAGCGCCGAGCACGGCATCGGCGTGGCCAAGCAGCGCTGGTTGCACCTGGCGCGGAGCCGATCGGAGATCGACGCGTTCCGGGCGATCAAACGGGCGCTGGATCCCGACGGCGTGATGAACCCGGGTGTGCTGCTCCCGCCTGGGTGAGCCCGGTCGGCGTCAGGCCCCGAACCACGCCGCCCGTCGCTGGAGGACCTCCTTGAGCACGGCCGGCCTGTCGGTCATGAGCCCGTCGACACCGAGGTCGAGGAGTCGGTCCATCGTCGTCGGGGTCGTCGATCGTCCAGACGTGGACCGGCACGCCGAGTCGATGGGCCGCGCCGACGAATCGCTCGTCGACGATCGGGAAGCGTCCCTGCCGCGGTGGGCACCTGGGCGCAGTCCTGTGCCGGGGTGTGGGGCCAACCGAAGCTGGCGGCCCGGAGCCGGGCCACGGCGCCCGGGCCCATCGCCGTGCACAGCCTCGTGCCGAGCATGGCCCTGAGCCGGGCGATCCTCCGATCGGAGAACGAACCCACGCAGACGCGGTCGATGGCGCCGGTGGCGAGGATCACCTCCGCCAGCGGTTCGACGGCGGCGTCGTGCTTGGGGTCGATGTTGACGTGGAGGTCGGGCCACGTGGCCAGCAGGTCCACCAGCCGGGGGATCGGCTCGCGACCGTCCACCCGGGCCTTGGCGACGCGCGGACCAGGGAAGGTCCAGCACCACGCCCGAGGCGTCCGTGACCCGATCGAGGCGGTCGTCGTGGAAGGCCAGGAGCACTCCGTCCGAGGTGACGTGGACATCGGTCTCGACGTAGCGGTACCCCAGCGCCACCGCGCCCTCGAAGGCCGGCATCGTGTTCTCGGGCCAGTCCCCGGCCCCGCCACGATGGGCGAACGGGATCGGCCCGGGGTGGTCGAGGAAGGGCTTGCTCGACGGCGTCGGCTCCTCCATCACCGCACCGTACCGGCCGATACGCTGCGCCGGTGGAGGAGAGCGAGCGCTTCGCCGCCCTCATGGCTCGACCCGAGGGCGCGGTCGACCTGGACGAGATGGCGTTGCTGATCGCCGCGCACGCCAACCCCCGTCTCGACGTGGCTGCCGAGCAGGCGAGCCTCGACGTCCTGGCGCAGCGATGCCGCACACCCACGTTGGACGGCCTCCGCGCGCACCTCTTCGTCGACGAGGGCTTCGCGGGTGACCGGGCCACCTACCACGACCCGCGCAACTCCTACCTCGACGAGGTGCTGCGGCGGCGCAGAGGCATCCCCATCAGCCTGGCGGTGCTCACCATCTCCGTCGGTCGTCGCCTCGGCGTCCCCTTGCACGGGGTGGGGATGCCCGGGCACTTCCTGGTGGGCGACGCGGTCGATGACGACGTGTTCCTGGACGGCTTCAACGGCGGGGTGCTGATCGACACCACCGGCTGCGAGCGCCTCTTCCGTTCCCTCCAAGGGGCCGACGCGCCGTTCCATCCCTCCTACCTCCAGCCCGTCGGCGCCCACGCCATCGGCGCACGGATGCTGGCCAACCTGCGGGCGATCTTCGGTTCGCGGCGAGACGTCGCCAACCTGGTCTGGGTGCTGCGCCTGCGGGCGATGATCCCCGGGGTCACCGTCGCCGAGCGGGCCGAGCTGGCGTCCGTGCTCATGGCCGGTGGCGACTTCGGCGGCGCGGCGGACGTGCTGGCCGACCTCGCCGCCACGGTCGACGACCCCGTCGCCTCGGCGAGCCTGGCCCAGCGCGCCGACCAGGCCCGCTCGCGGCTCAACTGAGCGACGCCGCGCCGTCGGGCCCCCACGGTGCGGCGTCTGACGATTCACCGGCTCGTCACCGCAACGTCGCCGTCGGGGCGACCCATGGCCGGTAGCGTTGTCGCCCATGCCCCGTCGGACGAAGATCATCGCCACCATCGGCCCCGCATCGGACAACGAGGCGACCCTCCGCACGATGATGGAGGCCGGGATGGACATCGCCCGGCTCGGCCTCGCGCACGAGACCCTCGAGTTGGCCCTGGAGCGCTATCACCGTGTGCGCTCGGTCGCGGCAGAGATGGGGCGACCGCTCGGCATCATCGTCGACCTGCCCGGTCCCAAGGTCCGTGCCGGGCGCATGCCCAGCGACGGCATGAACCTGGCCGACCTCGACGTGATCTCCCTCGTGCCGGGCCAGGGGGAGAGCACCAGCGACGTGGTGCAGGTCGACTACGACGACCTGCTCACCGACGTGCACGACGGCGACTACCTGACCTTCGGCGACGGAGCCGTCCAGGTCCGTTGCATCGGACGCAAGGGCGATCGGCTCGACGTCCAGGTCGTCCACGGCGGTCTGCTCAAGGGGAGGCCCGGCATCCACATCCCCTCGGATCGCCTCCGCATGCCCACCCCCACACCGGAGGACCTCCGGTTGGCCGACGCCTTCGTGGAGGCCGGCGTCGACATGCTGGCGCTCTCGTTCGTGCGCTCCGCCCACGACGTGCGGCGAATCGGGACCGAGCCCTTCCCCCGTGGCCCGCTCGTCGTCGCCAAGATCGAGACGCGGGCGGCCGTGGAGAACCTCGACTCGATCATCGAGGCCTCCGGCGCCGTCATGGTCGCCCGAGGAGACCTCGGGTCCGAGTTCCCCATCGAGGAGCTCCCGCACCTGCAGAAGGAGATCATCCGTCGGTGCATCGCCGTCGGACGACCGGTCATCACCGCCACGCAGATGCTCGAGTCGATGGTGCACGCACCGAGTCCCACCCGGGCCGAGGCCTCTGACGTCGCCAACGCCGTCTTCGACGGTTCCTCGTCGGTCATGCTCTCGGGCGAGACCGCCATCGGCGTCGATCCCACCCACGTGGTGAGCGTCATGTCTCGCATCGCCGAACGGGCGGACGAGGAGTTCGACTACCCGGGCTGGTCGCAGGGACTCGCCGAGCTGCACCTCGATCCGACCGACGTCGTCGAGGACTCGATCACCAACGCCATGACCTCGGCCGCTCATCGCGCCGCGAGCGAGATCGGGGCCAAGGCCATCATCTGCCTGTCGCGCAGCGGCTTCACGGTCCGCTCGATCGCCCGGTTCCGGCCGCAGGCACGGATCCTCGGCTTCACCACCGACGAGCGCACGATGCGCCAGCTGTCGATGAGCTGGGGCACGACCCCCTACCTGCTCGAGGGCGGCATGATCACCGAGGAGCTCGTCCCGCAGGCGATCGACCGAGCGGTCGCAGAGGGCGACGTGGGCGCTGGCGACGTGGTCGTGGTGCTCGCAGGATCCGGCATCTACAAGGGGCGTGTCACCGACACGGTCCGCATCGTGCGCATCCCCTGAGCCCCGACAGGAACCGGTGCGATCCCCCGGGCCGGTCCCGACCGACACGACGAGGTCCGATCGGCGCAGCCCACCGCGAGCGTGTGCCCGTCGGTGGCCGGTGCCCGCCGTAGAGTGCAACACGATGAGTGACGCGAGGCCCGTGAACTTCACCCCCTCCGGCCCGCCGGAGGCGGTCCTGCCCGAGGAGGACGACGAGCTGCGGCGCCGTCTCGACGATGCGTTGGCCACCGTGCCGGAGCAGCGCCGAGCCGCGGTCGCCGCCGTCGTCGCCGACCATCCCCGGTGGAGTGAAGGCTGGGGCCGGCTCGGAGACCTGGGACGCGATCCGATCGAGCAGTACGCCGCCTATCGGGTGGGCTACCACCGCGGGCTCGACGCGCTCCGGGCCAACGGATGGCGTGGATCGGGCCACGTGCGATGGGATCACCCCTCGAACCGGGGGTTCCTCCGCTCGCTGGCCGGCCTCGCCCGTGTCGCCGGCGAGATCGGCGAGGACGACGAGGCCGAGCGCTGCCACCTGTTCCTGCGCCAGCTCGACCCGAGTTGGCCGCCGTCCGGACCCGACACCCCGAAGTGAGCTGCGACCGATGACCGACACGACGCTCACCTTCGCCGACGCGCTCGCGGCGCTCGACGGCATCGAGGGTTGGCTGACCGACGCCCAGGCGGAACGGCTCTGGAACCGTGCCCAGGAGCTCCCTGCGGGTGCGACCGTCGTGGAGATCGGGAGCTTCCAGGGTCGCTCCACCGTCGTCACCGCGCTGGGCCTGCCGCCGGACACCGTCCTGACGGCGATCGACCCCCACGGCGGGAACGACCGTGGACCGCAGGAGTTCCGCGGGAAGGAAGCCGAAGCCGAGACCGACCACCACGTCTTCCTGGCCAACCTCGAGCGTGCCGGCGTCCGTGATCGGGTCCGCTACGTCCGCGAGTTCTCCCACGACGCCCACGGCGAGGTCGACGGTGAGATCGACCTGCTCTACATCGACGGCGCCCACCGATTCGTACCGGCCCGCGACGACATCGTCACGTGGGGTGCCCGGGTGGCACCGGGCGGCACCCTCTTGATCCACGACTCGTTCAGCTCGGTCGGTGTGACGCTGGCCATCCTCTCGGTCCTGGCCCCGTCGTCGGACTGGGAGTACGTCGGTCGGTCGGGCTCGATGGCCGAGTACCGGCGCGCGGAGCTCTCGCCGCGCCAGCATCGACGATCACGCAACGACCAGTTGGCTCAGGTGCCGTGGTTCCTCAGCAACGTGGTCATCAAGGTGCTCATCCTGGCCCGCCTCCGCCCGGTGGCCCGCGCCCTCGGGTTCCCCGACGACAAGCCCTGGCCGTACTGACCTGTGCGATCGTCGGAGCCGCCCGTGGTCGGAGCGGTCCTCACCGGTGGGTCGTCGCGGCGGATGGGCCGGGACAAGGCGTTGGTCGAGATCTCGGGTCGGACGCTCGTCGAGATCTGCGTGGCGGCGTTGACCGACGGGGGGGCCGACGAGGTCGTGCTGGTCGGGGGCGACGCCTCGGCCCTCGGCTCCGTCGTGCCCCGGGCGAGGTGGGTGGCGGACCTCTCGCCGGGCGAGGGGCCCCTGGGTGGCCTCCTGACCGCCTTCGCCGCGTCGCCCGGCGGGGCGACGACCGACTCGTCGTGGTCCTCGCGTGCGACATGCCCCGGATCGACGGCGCAACGGTCGGCGCGCTGCTCGCGGCGCTACGGGCCGCTCCCGCCGCAGCGGCCGCGCTGGCGGTGACCGAGGGTGGGCTGCAGCCCCTCACGGGGGCATGGCGTCCGACCCGAGCCGCCGGTGCCCTGCAGCGCGCCTTCGACGCCGGAGTGCGGGCGCCACGCCTCGTGCTGCCCGAGCTCGACATCGTGGCGGTCGCGGGACTGGCCGACGAAGCGCTCGTCGATGTCGACCGGCCGGAGGACCTCGAGCGGTACGCTCGCTGACGCCGGGACGACCGGCCGGCGAGGCGGCCGGTTCCCGCCGGGAGGCACACCGTGAGCGACGACGTACCCGAGATCGACATCGAGGCCCTCGACGGACATGTCCGTGCGGGGCGACTGGTGCTCGACGTCCGCGAGGACGACGAGTACCAGGCCGGTCACGTCCCGGGCGCGGTCCACATCCCTCTCTCCACCGTGCCGGACCAGCTCGACGACCTCCCGGTGGAGGCCCCGGTGTTCGTGGTGTGCGCCGTCGGGGGTCGCAGTGCGCGCGCGGTGCGGTTCCTGCGGGCCCAGGGCCTCGACGCCACCAACGTGGCCGGTGGCACCAAGGCGTGGATCGAGGCGGGGAAGCCCGTCGTCCTGGGTGGCGAGCCCCGCTGAGCAGCCACCCCGACCAGCCCCGCTACCGCATCGTCGACACCGATCAGGGCCTGGCGCAGGTCGTCGCCGCTCTGGCCGACGAGCCCGAGTACGCCCTCGACACCGAGTTCCACCGCGAGCGGACCTACTTCCCGAAGCTGGCCCTCGTGCAGCTCGCCTGGCCGGGCGAGCTCGTCCTCGTCGACCCTCTCGCCGTCGACTTCGCGGCCTTCGCGGCGGTGCTCGACGGTCCGGCCACGGCCGTCCTGCACGCCGCCGATCAGGACCTCGAGGTGCTGCAGCTGACCTGCGGCACCGTGCCGTCACAGCTCTTCGACACCCAGATGGCGGCAGGCTTCGTCGGGATGAGCACGCCGTCGCTGGCTGCGCTCTACGAGAGGATCGTCGACGTCCGGGTGGGCAAGGCCGACCGGCTCACCGACTGGTTGCAGCGCCCGCTCACCGAGGGCCAACTCGACTACGCCGCCAACGACGTGGCCTACCTGCTCGAGGTCGAGCGCCGCCTGCTGGCCGACCTCGATCGCCGGGGCCGTCGCCAGTGGGCACTCGACGAGTGCGCGGCGGTGCTGCAACGGTCCCGAGGGCAGCGTGATCCGGAAGAGGCCTGGCGGCGCATCAAGGAGGCTCGCCAGCTCAAGGGCCGGGCCCGGTCCGTGGCCCGATCGGTCGCGGCGTGGCGGGAGCGGCGGGCGGCGCAGCTCGACATCCCCGTTCGCTACGTGCTGGCCGACATGGCCGTCGTCGGCATCGCCCAACGGCCGCCGGCGAACCGCAAGGAGCTCGAGAAGATCCGCGGGCTCGATCGCGGGCTGCGAGGCGATGCGGTCGAGAGCCTCCTCTCGGCGGTGCGCTCGGGCATCGAGGCCCCTCCGCCAGAGGCCGGCCGAGGCATCGGGCGGGCCCCTGGACCGGGATCTGCGCCCGGCGGTGGCCCTCGTGTCGGCGTGGGTGGCCCAGTTGGCCCGCGACCTGGAGATCGACAACACCCTCCTGGCCACCCGTAGCGACCTGGAGGCGCTGCTGCGCGGCGACGACGACGCCCGCCTCGCCCAGGGGTGGCGCGGGGCCATCGTGGGGGAGCCCATCCGCCGGCTCGTCGAGGGCGGTGCCGCGGTGGCCTTCGCCGGTGGCGGCGAGTTGGTGATCGAGGAGCGCTCGCACCGTCCCTTGAGCTGAGACGGATGGGCGGAGCCGGCGCAGGGCGGCGATCAGCGCCGGCGCAGCACCACCGCCCGGTCGGGCGCCAGGCTCGGCCCGACGGCGTGTCCCTCGCCACGTCGGTCCGAGGCGATCTCGACCAGCTGCCCCTCGAGGGACGGCCAGATCGGTCGACCCTCGAGGGGCACCTCGGCGGCGGTGAAGTTGACGAGCACCACACGCTCGTCACCGTCGGCGGCGCGCCGGGACCAGCCGAGCACTCCCGCCGGGGTGTCGAGCAGCGACTGCCGGCCCTCGTGCAGCGCGGCGGAGCCACGTCGGGCACGCAGGAGGTCTCGGTACAGATGGAGGAAGGAACCCGGTTCGTGTCGTTGCTCGGTCGTGCTCTTCCCCTCCATCTGGTCGGGGAAGGGCAACCACGGTTCGGTGGGCCAGCCGTGGTCCGGCGCCGGCTCCCACGGGATGGGGGCGCGGCAGCCGTCGCGCCCGCCAGGGTCGACGAGCGACGGGCGGGCGGGATCTCCGCGTCCATCATCCCCAGCTCCTCGCCGGCGTAGAGGAACGGTGTCCCGCGCAGCGTCAACAACAAGACCGCCGCAGCCCGGGCGCGGGCTTCGCCCCCGCCGTACCGGGTCCGGTGCCGGGGGTTGTCGTGGTTCGACAGGACCCAGGTCGGCCATGCCCCGGCCGGTGCGAGCCGGCTCTCGGCCATCTGGATCTGCTGCCGCCAGAGCCCGGCCTCCCACGGGGTGTAGAGGGCCGGGAAGTTGAAGGCCAGGTGCAGCTCGTCGCCGTCGCCGTGATAGCGGGTGATCATGTCGAGGTCGAGCAGGTAGACCTCCCCGACCATCATCCGCTCCCCGGGGTAGCTGTCCAGCAGGGAGCGGATCCCTCGCAGGAGGGGATGGGTCTCGGGTCGGTCGTTGAGGGCCACGTGGGGGATGGGCAGCAGCTCCGCGGGGTCGTCGGCGAGCTCGGGGTCCTTGCCGATGAGGTGCACGACGTCGAGCCGGAACCCGTCGACGCCCCGGTCGAGCCAGAAGCGGGCCACATCGTGCATGGCGGCCACCACCTCGGGATTGCTCCAGTCGAGGTCGGGTTGCTCGGGGAGGAAGCAGTGCAGGTAGTACTCGCCGCTCGCCTCGTCGAGCGTCCACGCCGGCACGTCTCCGAACGCCGCCACCCAGTTGTTCGGCGGTCCGCCGTCGTCGGCGGGCGGGCGCCAGACGTACCAGTCCCGCTTCGGGTCGTCACGCCCCGATCGCGAGGCCACGAACCACGGGTGTTGATCCGAGGTGTGGTTGGGAACCCAGTCGACGATGACCTTCAGGCCGCGCCCGTGGGCGTCGTGGATGACGCCGATCGATGTCGTCGAGGTCGCCGAAGAGGGGATCGACTGCGCAGTGATCGGAGACGTCGTAGCCGAAGTCGGCCATGGGCGACCGATAGAACGGCGACAGCCAGAGCGCGTCGACGCCCAGCCAGGCCAGGTGGTCGAGATGGGCCCGAACGCCGGCGAGATCGCCGATTCCGTCGCCGTCGGTGTCGGCGAAGGACCGCGGGTAGATCTGGTAGAAGACCCCGGTCTGCCACCACGCGACGTCCCCCACCGGCCGATCCTAGGGTCCTGTCGGTGGCACGGGCTCCGTGGTCGCACCCGTTACACTCGAACCCTACGTTCACCGGACGGGAGTTGGCCCGTGAAGAAGGGGCGACATCGGCGCTTCGAAGAAGCCCGAGCACTCAAGCGCAACAACGACGACCTCGACGCCATCCTCGATGCGCGTGACGCCGAGCCGTGCCCCGAGTGCGGGGCCGATCCGGGTCACGACCACTCATCGTGGTGCATGTACGAGCGCGAGACCGACGATGCGTCGCCCTGGGGTGGCTGAGCAGCCCTGACATCCCTCGGCGGGGCCGCGCACGGTGGCCGTCGGCGCGTGCTGTGCCCATGGCTTCGCCGGGTGGGCCCGAGCGCCGGTAGGCTCGACTCCCCGTGCCCCCCGCCGAAACCGCCTCCATCCCCCTCCGCAACGTCGCCCTCGTCGCCCACGTCGATCACGGCAAGACGACGCTCGTCGACGCCCTCCTCCGCACGAGCGGGGTGTTCGGCGAGCACCAGGCGCTCGTCGACCGGGTCATGGACTCCAACGACCAGGAGCGCGAGCGGGGCATCACGATCCTCGCCAAGGCGGCCTCCGTCACCTGGCAGGGCACGAAGATCAACCTCGTCGACACGCCGGGGCACTCCGACTTCGGCGGCGAGGTCGAGCGAGCTCTCACCATGGTCGACGGGGTCGTGCTGCTCGTCGACGCCGCCGAGGGCCCGCTGCCCCAGACCCGCTACGTCCTGTCCAAGGCCCTCGCCGCCCACCTTCCCGCGGTGGTCGTGCTCAACAAGGTCGACCGCTCCGATGCCCGCCCCGACGAGGTCCTCGACGAGATCTACCAGCTCTTCCTCGACCTCGACGCCGACGAGTCCTCCATCGACTTCCCGGTCGTCTCCGCCATCGCCCGCGACGCTCGGGCGGTGACCGGCGTCGGGATGCCCGGGGACGGACGACGACCTGACGCCGCTCTTCGATGCCATCCTCGCCACCGTGCCGCCCCCGGCCGGCGATCCCGACGCACCGCTGCAGGCCATCGTCACCAACCTCGACGCCAGCGACTACCTCGGTCGGCTGGCCATCGGACGGGTGGTGAACGGCTCGTTGCGCCGGGGCGAGCAGGTGGCGCTCTGCGAGGAGGACGAGGGGCAGTCCCCGCTCAAGCGCAAGCTCAGCCAGCTCATGTGCTTCTCCGGGATCGGGCGCGAGGAGGCCGACATCGTCACCGCCGGTGACCTCTTCATCGTCGCCGGCTTCCCCGAGGTGGAGATCGGTGACACCCTCGCCGATCCCGTCACCCCGGTCGCCCTTCCCCGCCTCACCGTCGACGAGCCCGTCCTGCGGATGACCTTCGGGGTCAACACCTCGCCGCTGGCCGGCAAGGAGGGCACCTACCTGACCTCACGACACCTCCGCGAGCGTCTCGACCGCGAGGTCCTCGGGAACGTCTCCATCAAGGTCGATCAGACCTCATCGCCCGACGTGATCGAGGTGGCCGGGCGAGGCGAGCTCCAGCTGGCCGTGCTCATCGAGACGATGCGCCGTGAGGGGTACGAGCTCCAGGTCAGCAGGCCCGAGGTGATCGTCGCGGAGATCGACGGGGCACGTCACGAGCCGCTGGAGCGGGCCGTCATCGACGTGCCCGACGAGCACGTCGGCACGGTCACCCAGGCCCTCGCTCCGCGCAAGGGCAAGGTCACCGACCTTCGTCCCGGTGACACCGGCCGCACCATCGTCACCATCGAAGCGCCGGCGCGGGGGCTCATCGGGTTCCGGTCCCAGTTGCTGACCGCCACCCGAGGCACCGCGCTGATGCACCAGCACCACTCCGGCTGGATCCCGTGGGTGGGTGAGCTCCCCACCCGCAAGGGCGGCGCCATGATCGCCGATCGTCTGGGGCACACCACCGGCGTACGCGCTCGACAACCTCCAGTTGCGTGGCGAGCTCTTCGTCGGGCCCGGTGAGGCGGTCTACGAGGGCATGGTCATCGGCGAGAACGCCCGCGCCGACGACATGCAGGTCAACGTGATCCGGGAGAAGCAGAAGACCAACATCCGGACCCACGCCGCCGACGAGGCCATCAAGCTGACACCACCGCGCGAGGTCACCCTGGAGACGGCCATCGAGTTCATCGCCGACGACGAGCTCGTCGAGGTGACGCCGACCAGCCTCCGCCTGCGCAAGCGCGTGCTGAAGGAATCGGACCGCCGACGTCTCAAGAAGTGACCTCGAGCCCGCCGGCCCGGTGATCAGGCGCTCTGGCGTCGGGTCTGGGCCAGTTCGATGGCCTGGTCGATGGCCGCGTCGATGTCGCTGTCGTTGAGGACGGCTCGGGTGGGGCGACCACCGCTGCGTGCGGCCAGCTCGGCTCTCGGCGCGGACGCGATCGGGGTCGTGGAGGCGGGAGGGCACGTCGATGAGGAGTCGTCCGATGGTGATGCCCGAGACGGTCGTCGCGGTCGCCCAGCCACCGGGCGTGGTGGTACTGCACCGGTCCGGCGAAGAGCGATCCCCGCTCGACGCGGAAGGGGGGCAGCGTGCGGCCGTCGCGCTCGAGGCGTCGGATGACCTCGACGAGGACGTGGTGCTGCGCCCTGGTCCGCTGATCACGCCATGCGGCCACCTCGTCGGCGGTGAGCGGGTCGCCGGCACGAGCGAGCATGGCCAGCGCCGGTTCGTAGGTCCGGCGGTGCTTCCCCGAGCGCGTGCGGCGGATCGCCCGGGCGTTGGCCCGCTGGCGGGGGAGGTCGGCCAGCGTGGGGTGCTCCAGCCAACGCGACGCCTCGGCGCCGGCTCGGCGGGTCGCTTCGAGCAGTAGGTCGGCGACGGGCGCCTTCATGTGCTCGCTGGCGTCACGCGCGCCCCGGGCGATGGTGTGCAGCGCCGCGACGAGGACTTCGTTCTCGTCGACGTCGTAGGCCCTGCTCGGGGTGGCGCAGACGAACAGGCCCTCGTCGCCGAAGCTCGACGCCCGTGCGGACATCGTCTCGCTCCACAGCACGGGCCCGCGCAGCTCGCCGATGCATCGTTCGTTGCGGGTCTGCACCGACGTGGCGAGGGCTCGCACGGTCGAGGGCATCGTGGCGAGCAGACGTTCGGCCTCGGGGCTGCGGGCGGTGGCGCTGCCCACGAACTGCGACGTGGCGATGGGGGTCAGGCCGACCAGCGCGGCGACGGTGCTGATGACGTCGAACGGTCGGGCCAGCCGGTCGTAGAGCTCGCGGAACTCGCGGTCCGACCGTGCTCCGCGGGCTCGACGTCGCTCATCGTCAGATCGCCAGGTCCACACCGAGCACGTCACGGATCGTGCGCTGGGCCTCGAGGCGCTCGGGCTCGTCGAGGTCGGCGGCCACGCTCCGGTACAGCGTGGTGGCACGGCGGTCCTCCATGCCCTCGAACTGCGGCAGGAAGTAGGCGTAGAAGACCTCGTAGAGCAGGCGTGAGTCCGTGGGGCCGTCCTTGGCCCGGCGGGCGGCGTACTTGGCGGCGTCGAGGTAGACCGCCGGACCCAGGTCCGTGAACTGGCGCAGGTGGAGCAAGCTTCGTGACGATGGCTCCCGGGCCCTGGAGCAGCTTGACGTAGGCCTCGTCGGACGGGGTGCCGACCTCGATGAACGCGAAGCGGCGCATCAGGGCGTAGCTCATGTCGAACAGCAGGTTCTTGTCGAAGACGTTCATCGTGGCGATGATCCGCCAGTTCGCCGGGACCCGGATCATGTCGGTCTTCTCGGGGGCCTCGACCCCGGCCGGAACGAGCGAGATCGGATCGGAGTTGCCCTTGCGCTTGAACGGGAGCACGACGGCCGACCCGGACAGCACCGTGAAGAGCTGCCCGAAGGCCCGGTCGAAGTTCGAGCGGTTCAGCTCGTCGATCACCAGCCAGCGACCGGCCTGGATGGCGTCGATGAACAGCCCGGGCCGGTAGATGAGCCCGTCCGGGGTGGGCTGGAGCCCGCCGATCGTCTCGAAGGTGGTCCACTCGCTGGTGGCCGTGGTGGGGAGGTAGCCCGTGCAGAACATGGCCTTGCGGGCCACCTCGGCGGCCATGTAGGCCAGCGTCGTCTTCCCGGTGCCCGGGGGCCCGGTGAGGATGACGTGCTTCCCGGAGTCGATGGCGGCGACCAGCTGGTCGAGCACGTAGTCGGGGAACAGCATCCCCTCGTCGTCGGCGGCACGCTGGAGCTCTTGCGGCAGTGAACGCGATCATCGTCTTACCCTTCGGCCGTGTGGAGGTCCCGGTTGAGCGCGGGATGTGCCAGCCGCGTGGTCGACGAGCGGGCCTCGAGCAGCTCGGCGAGGGCCAGGTACGCCGATCGGCCGACCAGAGCCTCGATGTCGGCCCGGCAGGCGACGTACACCGGCTCGTGCCCGACGAACGCCTGGGGGTCCTCGGTGCACCACCAGTGGAAGTCGTCCCCGCCCGGCCCCCAGTCCCGCCGCTTCCACTCCCGGAGCATGTAGGTGAGGTGGTCGTTGTCGTCGCGGTGGAAGTCGAGACGGACCGGGACCTGCCAGCAGACCTCGGGCTTCCACTCGAGGTAGCTCTCTCCCCGGGCCGCGGCCGCGTGGTGGAACGCACACCCGGCACCGGTGCCGAAGCCCGGACGGTTCAAGAAGATGCAGCGCGCCGTCGTGCACCTGGGTCTGCCAGACGCCGTCGTCGTTCTTGAACACCGCGCCGCCCATCGCCTCGGCCTCGTCCCTGAACTGCCACTCGTCGGCCTCGAGCTGCGCCGCCCGGCGCAACGTCGACTTGCGGTCCTTCTTGTCGATGAAGTGCGCGCCCCAGCTGCAGCACCCGAGCTCGAGCTCGGGGGCCGGCTCCTCGCCGATCCCCGGACAGCCCGCGCCGTAGATGCAGGTCCAGTTGCTGAGCAGGAACGTGGCGTCGAAGGTGTAGGTGGCGCCGTCGTGATCGAACGAGAGCCACTCGTGCACGTCGTGGGCGGCGACGACGGGAATCGACACGGGCGAGCGGGCCAATGGAGCACCTGACGGTCTCGGGGGAGCGGGGTGCGAAGGTTACCGGCCCGATGGGGCAGGATGAGGACGTGGCCGGGGAGTTCGACGAGATCCGAGGGCGCCTCGACGCCATCGCCGAGGAGTTGGCCGACCTGGCCATCGAACGGCTCCGGGCCTCGATCGACGCCGGCGGCCACGAGCTCCCCGTGGACGAGAAGCGCCTCACCCGGGCCCGGCGAGCGGTCGAGAAGGCGGCCGCCATCCTGCGCGAGCCCGACGACGGTGCCTACGAGGATCTGATCACCCGGTCGGCACCGGCCCTCGACGGTGACGGGGGTCGCGGTGGTCAGCTCACGCCCGAGGCGATGCGTCCGTAGAGGGTGGTGCGCTGCTCCAGCGTGCGGCCCAGGGGTTCGACCCAGTCCCGGAAGTCGCTCTCGACCATGCCCTGACCGTGGTCGGCGCCGGCGGCCCGGCTGATGTTCTCGTCCATCAACGTGCCGCCCACGTCGTTGGCCCCGGCGCGCAGGGTCTGCTGCACGCCGGTGCGGCCCAGCTTCACCCAGGAGGTCTGGATGTTGTCGATCAGGCCGTCGTAGGCGATCCGCGGGACGGCGTGCATGAGCAGCGTCTCCCGGAAGGTCGGGCCACGCCGGGCCTTGCGCTGCAGGTAGAGGGGCGTGGCCATGTGGACGAACGGCAACGGCACGAACTCGGTGAACCCACCGGTCTCGATCTGGAGGTCCCGCGTCCGCACGATGTGGCGTGCCCAGTGCACCGGCCGCTCCACCGCACCGAACATGATGGTGATGTTGGATCGCAGGCCCACCTGGTGCGCGGTGCGGTGGGCGTGCGAGCCACTCCTCGGTGTCGACCTTGTCGGGGCAGAGGACGGCCCGGATCTCGTCGTCGAGGATCTCGGCCGCCGTGCCGGGCAGGGTCTTGAGGCCGACCTCCATGAGCCGCCGCAGGTAGTCGGCCAGCGGCTCGCCGAGCCGGCGTGCGCCTTCGGTGACCTCCAGGGCGGTGAAGCCGTGGATGTGCAGCTCCGGCGCCACGTCGTGCACCGCCCGTGCCACGTCGACGTAGTAGTCGCCGTCGAAGTCGGGGTGGATGCCCCCCTGGAGGCACACCTCGGTGGCCCCGAGGTCGTAGGCCTCGCGGGCTCGCCCGGCGATGTCGTCGAGGGTGAGCAGGTACGGGGTGCCGCGCAGGTTGAGCGACAAGGGGCCCTTGCTGAACCCGCAGAACTTGCACTTGAAGGTGCACACGTTCGTGTAGTTGATGTTGCGGTTGTGGACGAACGTGACGGTGTCGCCCACGCCGTCGCCGACGCAGCTCGTCGGCCACCTCGGCCACGGCGGCGACCTCGGGCCCCCGGGCCGAGAACAGCGTCACGATCTCGTCGATCTCGACCTGCTGCCCGGCCAGGACGCCGTCGAGGACCTCGTGGACCGCTCCACGGGGGTCGGGGGAGGTCCGAGCCGGGACGAGGGTCGGGGGCGTGTTCGAGGTCCCGGCGTACCATGCCGTCGAACGGGCACCGATGTGGAGCACCTCGATGCCGTCGTCGACCTGCTCGGGCGCCGCGGGGGTGATCCGCTGCACGAGCACCGAGCCCGGGTCGTCGCGCCCGAGCCCCTCGGCGTCGCTGCGGTCCATGACCGCGAAGCGCACCGTCGCGTCGAACCAGCGGATCGGGTCGTCGACGTAGGACGGATGGGCCGTGAGTCGCGGGGCGACCGTGAAGCCGCGCGCCTCGGTGACGGCTCGAAGGCGGTCGAGCGCCGGCCAGGGGCGCTCCGGGTTGACGTGGTCCGCGGTGACCGGGGAGACGCCGCCCCAGTCGTCGATCCCGGCGTCGAGCAGCACCCCGAAGTCGTCGGAGAGGTTCGGTGGCGCCTGCAGGTGCACGTCGGGCGGCAGGATGAGGCGAGCCAGGGCGATGGCGTCGAGGTAGACGTCGGACGGGCAGGGTCGGGCGGCGTGCATGGTGGTGCCTGCCTTCGGCAGGAAGTTCTGGACGATCACCTCCTGCACGTGGCCGTGGCGACGATGCGAGGCCGCGATGGCCTCGAGCGCCTCGATGCGGTCGGCTCGGTCCTCTCCGATCCCGACGAGGATCCCCGTGGTGAACGGGATGGCCAGCTCCCCGGCCCACTCGAGGGTGTCGAGGCGGCGGCGGGGAGCCTTGTCGGGCGCACCCCGGTGGCAGTCGAGGTCGGGGCGCAGCGACTCGATCATCATCCCCTGGGAGGGGCAGACCGCACGGAGCGCGGCCAGCTCGTCTCGATCGAGGGCCCCCGCGTTGGCGTGAGGGAGCAGCCCGGTCTCGTCGAGGACCAGTTGGGCCATCGCCGCGAGGTAGTCGACGGTCGATCCGTAGCCGTGGCGCGGCGAGCCACTCGGCGGCGATCGGGTAGCGCAGCTCCGGCCGCTCGCCGAGGGTGAACAGGGCCTCGTGGCAACCGGCGCGTGCCCCGGCCCGAGCGATGGCGAGCACCTCGTCGGGCGTCAGGTACGGGGCGTCGAGGCGGGCCGGCGGCTGGGCGAAGGTGCAGTACCCGCACTTGTCCCGGCAGAGCATCGTGAGCGGGATGAAGACCTTGGGTGAGTACGTGATCCGGTTCCCGTGGGCGGAGTCGCGCACCGCACGGGCCTGGGCCATCAGCTCTTCCCGCGGCACGTCGAAGGCCACAGACATGCGGGCACCCTACTGCCCCCTCCGGTGCGCTCCGCCGCCGTGAGGAGGGCCGCTCGGCAGGTAGGGTCCGGTGATCGCCATGGCCCGGGCACTCCCTCGCCGCACGTTGCGCGCCGCGGTGGTCGCGGCGGCCTCGCTGTGCGATCATCGCCGGGTGCTCCTCGGAGCCGTCCGCATCGACGAGGTCCACCGGGCCCGCGGCCGAGGTCCCGCCGTCGCTGGCGAGCATCGAGCTCTCGGGGTCGCCCTCGCTCCCGGGGGCGATGCTGGCCGACACGGACGGCTCGGTGCTCGTGGGTGATCGCCTCACGGGCCGCATCGTCCGGCTCGACCCTGCCGGTGCCGTGGCGCCGCAGCAGATCGACGAGGTCGACGTGACGGCACGCGCCGACGACCAACGGGGCCTGCTGGGGCTGGCCCGCACCGGCTGACGGTCGACTCTTCGCCTCGTGGACCCGTGCGAGCGACGGTCGACTGGTGGTGGGCGAGGTCGAGACCGACGAGCCTCGGCTCGTGTGGGAGGGGCCCGTCTCGGCCGATGCCGCGAACGGGGGTCGCCTCGTCGTGGCCGACGGCGCTCTCGTGGTGGGCATCGGCGATCTGCTGGCCGATGGCGACCTCGCCGACGACACGAGCGTGCCCAACCGCAAGGTGTTGGCCCTCGACCCCGACGGCGTGGCCGCCCAACGTCCACGGATCCTCTCGGCGGGCTGGAACAACCCCTTCGCCCTGGCGGTCGACCCCGAGGGGGTGGTCTGGGTGGCCGACAACACCGGAGCGGTGGGACCCGAACGCCTGGGTCGGGCTGACCGGCCCGCCGAGCGAGGCCCGTCCGCTGGGGGGTCCCGGCCCGGGCGAACGGGCCCCGTCGGGGTTGGTGGCGCTCGACGGGCGCTTCGGGGTGTGCGGCTACCTCAGCGGGCAGGTGGACGCGCTCGGGAACGGACGGGGACGCCGACGCCGTGCTCGTCCGGCCCTGTCGCACCGCGGTGGTTCGCCTCGTGGACGGCCGGCTGGCCATGGGAACGGACACAGGCGTGTCCGTGACGGTCGAGTCGGTCGACTGAGGACCGGTTGCCCGAACGTTCAGCCGCTCACGTGATCAGGCGGGCCGCGGCGGCGAGGAGGAGGTCGCGTACCCTGTGCACGTTCTGCTCGAAGGCCGCGAACGCGGCCTCCTGGGTCACGGGCGGGTGATCGGGGTCGTCGGGCACCCCGACGTCCCGGTCGGTGACGAGGCCCAGACCGGCATAGGGGACGCCGGCCTCGGCGGCGAGGGTGGCCTCGGGGTGCTGGGTCATGTTCACGAGGTGCCATCCCTGTCGGGCCATCCACGCCGACTCCGCGCGAGTGGAGAAGCGAGGTCCGTTCACCACCACGACGGTCCCGCCGTCGCGCACCGTGATGCCGAGCTCGCCGCCGACCTCGACGAGCACGTGTCGCAGGTGCGGGTCGTAGGGGTCCGCCAACGAGACGTGTTGGGGTCCGTCGTGGAAGTGGTCGTGGAAGGTGTCGTCTCGACCGCTGGTGCGATCGACGAACTGATCGACGATCACCAGATCACCCGGTCCGAGATCGGCCTGGAGGGAGCCGCAGGCGAACGGGCCGAACAGGGCCCGCACCCCGAGCTGGCGCATGGCGTCGACGTTGGCGCGGTAGTTGACCCGGTGCGGCGGCCACTGGTGGTTCGCGCCGTGCCGGGCGAGGAAGGCGACGCGGCAGCCCTGGTGGGTCCCGATCGTGACCGGTGACGAGGGCGGACCCCAGTGCGTCGTGAGGTCGAACTGCTCGACCTCCTCGAGCACGTGGGTCAACCCGGACCCGCCGATCACGCCGACGTCGGCCGACCAGCTCGTCGTGTGCGCTTCGGGGCGGACGGGAACGTTCATCGGGGCTCCTCCGGAGGTGGTGCCGTGGCTCGGTGGGGCGGACAGGGTGCGGTCCCGGAGCTGGGCTCGCATGTCCCTGACGGCACGCAGCGTCCCGCCGACGGTACCGGTCACCTTCGACCGGCCCGACCGGGCCCGGTACCGGACCGGTCGCTCCTCGACCCTCCAACCCTCGGACGCGGCCCGCAGCACCATCTCGAGTGGCCATCCCGAGCGTCGGTCCGCCAGGCCGAGGTCGACCAGCGGTCGACGACGGGCCACCCGCATCGGTCCGAGATCCCGCAGCGCGATGCCGGTGCGCCGACCGACCTCGCGGGCCAGGTAGCGGTTGGCGAGACGGGCGTGGGGCGGCCAGGCGCCGCGATCGGGTCGCCGGGCCCCGAGCACCAGATCGGCACGATCGCGGCGGACGAGCTCGACCAGCGGGGCCAGGTCTCGGGGGTCGAGCGAGCCGTCGCAGTCCATGAAGGCCACGAGCTCGGCGTCGGCCGTGACGAGACCGCGGAAGCAGGCGGCCCCGAAGCCGCGCTGGGGTTCGTCGACCACCGTCGCGCCCCAGCTGCGGGCGATCTCACCCGAACCGTCGGTCGAGCCGTTGTCGACGACGATGGCCCGGTAGCCGACGGGGAGCCGCTCGAGGACCCAGGGGATGGCCTCGGCCTCGTCGAGGACGGGGAGGACGACGTCGACGTCGGCAACCATCACGAGCTTCGCACGAGCAGCGCGAACCATCGACCGTCCGCCGTCCACCACGAACGGCGTCGTAGACCGATCGGCGCCGCGAAGAGGTCGACGTCGTCGGCCCCGACCCACGCCCAGGGGAACCAGTCAGAGGTCTCGCCGCAACGCTCCAGTCGGGCGTCCCCGACGGAGCTGGCCACCCCCGGCGGCTCGACCTCGACGACCGCGGTCCCGGTCGGGGCGAGGAGGGTCCGCGCCGCGACCGAGGAGCTCGGTCGGGTCCCCGCCGATCCCCACGTTGCCGTCGATGAGCAGGACGGACCCCCATCGGCCCTCGCCCGGGAGGGGGTCGAAGACCGATCGGAGCAGCACCGCCAGCCCCCGGTCGCGGGCCGCCGCCACGGCGAGAGGTGACGCATCCACCCCGAGGGCGGCGAAGCCCAGCTCGGCGGCGGCCTCCACCAGTCGACCGGGCCCGCAGCCGAGATCGAGGACGGGGCCCTCGAGGGCCTGGATCAACGAGCGCTCCGAGGGGGTGGCCGGCGCATGCCAATCGGCGGCGGCCAACGACCGGGTCGGTCCGGATCGGGAGCGCAGGACGATGCTCACGCCGCCTCGCTCGACAGCTCGGCGGCCGCGACGGCGGTTGAGGACGATCGCCAACCCGACGACCAGCCACGTGGCCACCAGCGTGACGGTCAGGTTCCGTGCGTAGTCGAGCGGGAAGAGGCTCGGGTTGCCTTCGCGGACTCCCCAGCCGCGCACGGCGGGCCAGAACACGATCGAGACGAGCGCCGACCACGCCAGGCCGAGGCGCACCGGCGTCCAGGCGTAGCGAGGGAGCACCCGACCGGTCGCCCAGCCGAGGAGGACGGCGAGCGGGAGGACGACGGCATCGTGCACGATCCCGGCGCCGAACAGCCACAGCGCGAGGTTGCGAGGAACGGTGGCGTCCTGATCACGGAGGATCCCGGCGACACCGAAGCCGATCATGGCGACGCCGATGGCGGCACTCGCCCAGAACACGAGGCCCGACGGGCCGCCCCGTGCCGGTGGAGCCGTGGTCGTGTCGTCGTTCACGAGACCACCAGCTCGGTGACCCACTTGGTCTGGAGCACGCCAGGCCGGTTGGGGCCGATCAGACGGCAGGGGAAGCCGTGGTCGAGATGGAGCGTCTCCCCGTTCAGCTCGAGGGCCAGGAGCGTGTCGGGATGTCGGGCCTGGTCGTCGCCCAGACGGGAGCGCCCGTAGAGACCGTTCGCTTCGAGGCTCCGGACCTCGACGTCGAGTGACCGACCAGTGGCCGCTCCCAGCACGTTCGAGGAGGTCGATCACCGGGACACCCCGCCAGGCTGCCCTGGGCGCTCCATCCCTCCACGCAGGCGATGGGGAGATCGGCGGTGCGCTGCTCCATGGCCCCCAGTGCGGCGAGATCGAGTTCGAGGGGCCTCTCCACCGCTCCGGTGATGCGCAGGCGCCAGCCCGGGTCCAGGCTGGCATCGACGACGCCCGCCTCGCCGGCGGTCTGGTTGACCGGCAGGCCCTGGGGGCCGACGTCGGGTCGCCGCGGCGCGAAGATCGCCAGCTTGCGCAGCGGTGCCACGGTCTGGCCGACCGTGAACAGCGTGACCAGCCCCATCGCCCCTGCCGTGGCGGCGAGGAACCCCCGACGGCCGATCGCCCCCTCGGTCCTGGGTGATCTCGGCGCCGCCGCTCGGTGCCCCACGGCCCGCGAGGTGACCGAGGCCTTGGCCCCGATGTGAGCGACGAGCGCGCCCATCACCATCCAGGCCACCCAGTAGTGGCCGGTCGGGAAGAAGAACCTCCAGGGGTACCAGCGGAGGATGTTCGCAGTGCCGGTGAAGAGCTGGAAGACCGCACCGGAGACGAGCACGACGAGGAGCAGGCGCTCGAGGAGGTGGGGGAGCGAACGGGCCGGCGGCCAGGTGAGCAGCCGGGGGTGGACGGACCAGAGCTTCGCCAGCAACAAGGGGATCGTGGCCAGTCCCGTCGCGACGTGGAGGCCCTGGGTGATGCGGTAGAGCCCCGCGGGGGTGGCCGGGACGTCCCACCACGAGGGCGGCTGTTGGAGCAGGTGCGAGTAGACACCGGTGAGGAAGCACACCGAGAAGGTGACGCCGAGGCCGATCCCGAGGATCGCCGCGGTGCGCTCGTCGTGGAGCGGATCGTCGAGTGCGGCGTCTCGGTGGGTGGCCACCCGTGTCGCCACCGAGCGGGAGCGATCGACGAGGCTCATGCCGATCCTCGCTCGGCCGTGGCGCCCGACGCGAGCACCGACCGAACGGCATCCGCGGTGGCCGATCCCGGCGCCAGCGCGACCATGGCGAGGGCGTCGTCGATGGTGTCCATGTCGCGCAGCACGGGAAGGTCGACGAGACGGAGACCGAGGGCACGGATCCGGTCGGCCTGGGCCTCCCCGGTCGTGGCCTCGCTCATCGGGACGCCGTCGAAGGCCCCCGGGTGGTGGTCGTGGAAGCCGATCGCCCACCACCCCCCGTCGGTCGCGGGGCCGAGGACGGCGTCGGGCGGGTCGTCACCGTCGGTCAGCACCCCGAGGCAGTGGTCGAGGAGCTCGGGGGTGACCTGAGGGGTGTCCATGCCGATCTGCAGACCGGGACCTCCGGCGTGGGCCCAGGCGGCGGCGAGGCGCTGATCGAACGAGCCACGGACCTGCGCCACCAGCTCGACCCCTTCGGGGATCCACTCCCCGGGCTCACCGTCGAGAGCCAGGATCGTTCGGGGTGCGCCGCAGCGCACCACCGCCGCGAGCGTGTCGGACAGCGCGGCGGCTGCGACCTCCGCGGCCTGCACCGGGGTGCACGGCGGGCAGAGGCGTGTCTTGACCCGACCCGGGACGGGGGCCTTGGCCATGACGAGCACGTGCGGACGGATCACACGGGGAACGTACCGACAAGCGATCCGCACAGGAAGGTCCACGTGCTAACGATTGACGAAACTCCTGCCACGGTCGCCGATCGCCGCTCGCCAGGTCTGGTTTGATTGTCGAGCCGTCCGCCGCATCCCGAGGATCGGGTCGCCGCGGGCGACGAGGAGCTGAGCGTGCCCGAGCCTGAACCAGCGCAGTCCACGGTCCTGGTCGTCGACGACGATCCGGTCCTTCCGGGAGCGGTCGATCGCGGCCTCGACGGCGCAGATGCTCGCGGGACACGTCACCCCGCAAGGGCGTCATCCAGCTCGCTCCTCGGCATCGGCGACCGGTCCCGTCGGTGGAGCGCCGACGCGTCATCGGCTCCTCCTCGTCCTCGCGCTGGGGGTGCTCGCCGCCGTCCTCGTCTCCGCGGCGCTCGAACCGTCGACCTCGAGAGGTCGTCGTCACCGGCCTCCTCGCCGCCGTGGGCGTGACTCCTCGCGATGGTGCTCCTCGCGGTGATGCTCCGTCGGGTGCGGGATCGATCGAGCGAGGTCCATTCGCTGACGGTTGCGCTCACCGCGCTCACCGCGCTCACCGATCAGCTCGACCAACCCTCGCCGCGCCTCGACGGGTGCACCGCGCGGGAGCATGCGATCGAGGCCTCGCGTCGAGAGCTGATCTCGTGGGTCGCCCAGGAGGTCCGGAGCCGATCGGCTCGGGTCCAGGCACGATGGCGGCGGCACTCGACGATCGCACCACGATGCACCACGAGTCTGGTGGACCCCGCACCAGATCCGCCAGGACGTGGAGCGCCTCGGCGGGTTGGTCGAGGACCTGGTCGAGCTCTCGCAGGTCGCCATCGGCCCGGAGCGCCGGGATGTGCCCCCGACGATGCTGATCGATGCGGTCGTCGACGCGATGGCCGGTGCCCGCGCGCAGGCCGAGCGCCGAGGGGTGAGGTTCACGGACCGCGTCGGAGAGCTCCCGGAGATGGAGCTCGGCGCCCACGAGCTGACGACGGCCCTGCGAGACCTGCTCGACGACGCCATCCGGCGCTCCTCACCCGGGGCGACGGTGCTCGTGGAGTCGTTCGTCGATGCGGGAGGGGTCACCGTGGCCGTGACGGACGAGTGCGGCGGTCCTCACGAGCGCCACCTGACGAGGGTGTTCGACGTGGCCTACCGCAGCCACCCGGCGCGGCGCCGAGCCGACGACAGCCCGGCGGTCGCAGAGGCATCCGTCGGGGCGCACCGCCGCTGCGTCGAGGAGGCCGACAGATCACCGAGCTGTTGCTTCACGGTGCGGCTCGGGCGCCTCGCGTGAGCCCCCAGGCGGCCCCTGCACCTCCGCGGGACCGAGGCCGCGGGGCCTCGTCCGACGGCGACCGACCCACGTCGCTCGTCTCCTCCACCCTCGCCGTCTCGGCATGGGCCCTCCTGGTGGTGGTCTCGGTCGTGTGGGGACGTCGGGTGGTGGCCGACGCCCCGGAGCCGATCTTCGTCGACGCGGTTCCCTTCTTCGGTCTCTGGGAGCCGCTCGTCACGTGGCGTTGGGGCCTGGCCGTGGTCGTGGCCGTCGTGGGGGTCGTCCTGCTCCCGAAGGCGATGCGCCTGCGCAGCTGGGCAGGCGTCCTCGTGGCGGTAGCGGTGGCCGCCGCGGTGTGGACCCTGGCCTTGGCCTTCGTCGAACCCTCCGCCGTCGCCTGGCGCAACATCTACGGCGACTACGGCCAGTACCTGCCCCTCGTCGACGCCGCCGGTCCCGGGGGCTTCCTGCGCGACTACGTCGCATCCCAGTCGACGTTCCCCACCCACCTCTCCGCCCACCCTCCCGGGATGATGGTGCTGCTCTGGGCTCTGGCACGTGTCGGGCTCGAAGGGATGGGCGTCGATGTCGGCCTCGCCGTGGCGGGCGTGATGGCCTCCGCTGTCGCCGTGCTCGTCGCCCTGCGCGACCTGGCCGGAGAGGACCGGGCCCGTCGGGCCGCCCCCTTCGTCGTGCTGGCCCCGGCGGCGGTGTGGCACACCAACGCCGATGTCGTGTTCGGTGCCTTCTCCCTGGGGGGCGTGTGCCTCTTCGTCCTCGCGACCTCGCGCCACGACCGACGGGGGGATGCGCTCGCCGCGGTCGCCGGGCTCCTCCTGGCCGCAGGAGCCTTCATGAGCTACGGCCTCACGTTGTTCGCCGTGCCGATCCTCGTCGTGGCGGTCGGCCGTCGACGGGTCCGTCCCGTGGTGATCGCCGGCCTGGCCGTGCTCGGCGTCGTGGCGATCGCGCTGGCCTGGGGGTTCTGGTGGTTGGGCGGGCTCGAAGCGACGAAGGTCGCATACGACGGGAACCTGGCGCGCGTGCGCCCCTACACCTACTTCTTCGTCGGGAACCTGGCCGCGCTCGCCGTCGCCCTCGGACCGGCCGTCGCCGTCGGCCTCACCCGCCTCCGCGATCGCGCCACCTGGTTGCTCGTCGGCGGGGGTCTCGGGGCCCTGGCGTTGGCCAACATCAGCGGCATGTCGCTGGCCGAGACCGAGAGGATCTGGCAGCCGTTCATGCCGCTCGTCCTGATCGCCGGCGCGGCGCTGATCCCCGTCGGAGCGTTGGACCGGGCTCGTCCCTGGTTGGCGGCCCAGGCCGTCGTGGCCCTGGGGCTCGTCGCCGTCCTACGGTCCCCGTGGTGAGCGCACGATGAAGGTCCTGGTCACCGGAGGCCTCGGCTTCATCGGCAGCCACGTGGTGGATCAGCTCCTCGACGGCGGCGCGGCGGTCGTGGTGCTCGACTCGCTCGACCCGAGTGCCCACTCGGGCATGCCCGCCTACGCCGACCCTCGGGCCGACGTCCGGGTCGCCCGGCTCGACGACCCGATGGCGCTGCGTGACGCGGTGAGCGACGTCGACGCCGTCTGCCACCAGGCTGCCCGGGTGGGGCTGGGAGTCGACTTCGACGACGTCGAGGACTACGTGCACGACAACGACGCCGGGACGGCGTCGTTGCTGAGGGCGCTGCACCGCCGCGGCTTCCGCGGACGCCTGGTCGTGGCCTCTTCGATGGTCGTCTACGGCGAGGGCCGGTATCGCTGCGACGAGCACGGCGACGTCCGCCCTGCCCCGCGAACGGTCGACGCGCTCCGCGCCGGCGAGTTCGAGCCGGGCTGTCCGGCCTGTCGGGCCCCCCTGACGTGGGCGGCGATCCCCGAGTCGGCGCGTCTCGACCCCCGCAACGTGTATGCCGCGACGAAGCTGCACACCGAGCACCTCACCACGCTGTTCGGCCGCGAGTCCGGCGCCTCGGTCTGCGCCCTGCGGTACCACAACGTCTACGGGCCGCGGATGCCTCAGGGCAGCCCGTACGCCGGCGTCGCCAGTCTCTTCCGGAGCGCGCTGGAGGCGGGCCGGGCCCCTCAGGTCTTCGAGGACGGGGGCCAGATGCGTGACTTCGTCCACGTCGACGACGTGGCCCGGGCCAACGTGGCGGCGCTCGGATCGTCGTGGGTGGGGGCGCTGAACATCGCCTCCGGTGACCCGCACACGGTGTTGGAGATGGCCGAGGCGGTGAGCGACGGCTTCGGCGAGTCGGCGCCGCGACCGGTGGTCACGGGTGAGTTCCGCCTCGGCGACGTGCGCCATGTGGTGGCCTCGTCGGAGAAGGCCGTCGAGGTGCTGGGCATCGAGGCCGAAGTGGGGTTCGCCGAAGGGATGCACGCGTTCGCGAGAGCCCCGCTGCGGACACCGCCGGCACGGTCGAGCCGCGACGGCTGACCTGCGGGATGCGGTGATCAGCCCAGCGCAGCCGCCGCAGCAGGGTCGACGAGCCAGACCACTCGGTCCGCTCGGATGCGGGTCGCGGGAGCCGTCGGATCGTCGGCAGCCACGCGGGCCAGCGCCTCGGCCTTCTCGGTCCCCGACACCGTGACCAGCACCAGTCGGGAACGGGCGATGCCCTCGAAGGTGAGGGTCATCCGGGGATGGGGGTTGTGGCCCAGGGGATCGTCGTTGATCGTCACCAATCGTCCCGGGTCGACGTCGAGCGCCGCCGACTCAGGGAACAACGAGGCGGTGTGGCCGTCGGGACCGAGCCCGAGGTGGACGAGATCGAACCGGCCCAGTTGCCCGACGCGCAGCTGGTAGGGCTCGGCACCCTCGTCGCAGCGCATCGGCCACGTGGCGTTCGCCGCACCGACGCGATCGAGCAGCGCCTCACGGGCGAGTCGATAGTTCGAGTCGACGTCGTCGAGCGGGACACAGCGCTCGTCGCCCCAGTAGACGTCGACCTGCCACCAGTCGATGGTGTCGACGGCGACCGAGGCGAGCCGTTCGTAGCACCTGCGTGCCGTGCCGCCTCCCGAGAGGGCCAGCGAGAACCCCGCGGCCGGTCGAGAGGCGAAGGCCTCGACGACGTGGGTGGCGAACGCGTCGGCCACATCGTCCACCACGACGACGTCGCCGATCATCGCAGCGTCGCCGCCTTGGTCTCGAGGGACTCGAGGAGATCGTCGAACGATGCCGAGAACGAGGCCACCCCCTGGTCCTCCAGCGTGGCGGTGACGTCGTCGAGCGAGACGCCCACATCGGCGAGGCGGGCCAGCACCGTGCGAGCACCGGCGATGTCCGCGTCGACGGTGCGGGCGAGGGTGCCGTGGTCGTCGAAGTCGGCCAGGGTGCCTTCCGGCATGGTGTTGACGGTGTCCGGGCCGATGAGGGTGTCGACGTACAGCGTGTCGGCATAGGACTTGTTCTTCGTGGACGTCGAGGCCCACAACGGCCGCTGCACGCGGGCGCCCCGGGCGGCCAGCGCGTCCCATCGGGGGCCCGAGAACGTCTCCCGGAAGGCCTCGTAGGCGACCTGGGCGTTGGCGACGGCCACCTTGCCCCGGAGCTCCGATGCCTCGGGACTGCCGAGGGCGTCGAGGCGGGCGTCGGCCTCGCCGTCGACCCGGCTCACGAAGAACGACGCCACGGAGGACACCTTCGACAGGTCGCCGTCGTTGGCTTCGAGGCCGGCCAGATAGGCCTCCATGACCTCTCGGTAGCGCTCGACGGAGAACAAGAGGGTCACGTTCACGCTGCGACCCTCGGCGATCATCTGGCGGATCGCCGGAAGGCCCTCGGCGGTGCCCGGGATCTTGACGTACAGGTTCGGCTCGTCGATGAGGGTGTTCAGGTGGCGGGCGGCGGCCAGGGTGCCGTCGGTGTCACGGGCCAGCAGGGGCGACACCTCGACGGACACGTAGCCGTCGATGCCGTCGCTGGCGTCGTGCACCGGTCGCAGCAACGCCAGCGCGGCGCGGATGTCGTCGACCACCATCTCCCAGTAGGCGTCGAGCACGCTGGTCCCCGAGGCGACGAGGCGCTGGAACTGCGCGTCGTACACGTCACCCCCGGCGATCGCCTTCTGGAAGATCGTCGGGTTGGAGGTCATGCCCCGCACGCCGCGATCGATCCAGCGCTGCATCTCGCCGTTCTCGATCCAGTCGCGTCGCATGTTGTCGAGCCACGGGCTCTGGCCGTGCGTCGCGTAGAGGTCGGAAAGTCGGCTCACTGATGCTCCTGGAGGGTGGGGGCGCCGACCGGGCCGGGTCGGCGGTGCGCGGCGTTGGTGCGAGCGTAGGGGTGAGTCGCCGGGTCGGGCGCCTCGACCCGCCCGACGTCGGGCGAGGGCGGGAGAGGACCGTTCACGTCAGCAGCAGTCGGGCGTGGGCCACCACGTTCTCGGCGGTGATCCCGAAGCGCTCCATGACCTCGTTGCCCGGTGCGCTGGCTCCGAAGTGGTCGATGCCCACCGAGGCATCAGCCCATGCCGACCAGCCGAAGGTGGATCCGGCCTCCACCGACACGCGGGGGACGTCGACGCCCATCACCGACACCTGGTAGGCGTCGTCCTGCTCGGCGAAGAGCTCCCAGCTGGGCATGGACACCACGCGGGCCGTCACGCCCTCGGCGGCGAGCTGCTCGGCGGCGGCCACGCAGAGCTGGACCTCGGAGCCGGTGCCGATGAGGACCACGTCGGGCGTCGAATCGGCGTCCCCCAGGACGTAGGCGCCTCGGGCGAGGTCGTCGTAGTCGTCGGTGCCGGCCAGCACGGGCAGGTTCTGTCGGCTCAGCACGAGGGCGGTCGGTCCGCCCCGCTCGATGGCGAGGCGCCACGCCGAGGCGGTCTCGTTGGCGTCGGCGGGGCGGACGACCCGCAGGTTCGGCATCGCCCGCAGCGAGGCGAGGTGCTCGATCGGTTGATGGGTGGGGCCGTCCTCGCCGAGACCGACCGAGTCGTGGGTCCAGGAGTAGACGACCTTGAGCTCGCTGAGGGCGGCGAGGCGGACCGAGGGTCGCATGTAGTCGGAGAACACGAAGAACGTGCCGCCGAAGGGGATCATCCCCCCGTGCGCGGCCATCCCGTTCATGATCCCGCCCATGGCGTGCTCGCGGATGCCGAAGTGGATCTGGCGGCCGCCTCGGTCGCTGACCGAGAACGCCGCGCCGTCGGTGATCTCCACGCCGGTGTTGCCCGTGAGGTCGGCGCCGCCGCCCACGAGCCCCGGCACGACCGGGAGCAGTGCGTTCAGGACCTTCTTGCCGGCGTTGCGGGTCGCCACCTTCTCGCCGACCTCCCACGACGGGAGCGCGTCCTGCCAGCCGGGGAGGCCGGTGGCGCCCATCGCCGCGTCGAGCTCGGCGCGGTCCTCGGTCCATCCGTCGTGGACCTGCTCCCACTCGAGCCGGGCGTCGCGACCGCGATGTCCGGCCCGGCGCATGTGCTCGAGCACGTCCTCGGGCACCCAGAAGGGTTCGTCGGGCATGCCCATCAGCGTCTTGGTGGCGCTGATCTCCTCGGCCCCCAAGGGGCTGCCGTGGGCTGCGGCGGTGTCGGTGAACGTGGGCGACGGATAGCCGATGTGGCTGCGCAGCACCACCATCGACGGGCGATCGTCGACGTCCATGGCCCGTCGCAACGCCGCCTCCAGCGCGTCGACGTCCTCACCGATCTCGCCGACGTCCTCGACGTGCCATCCGTAGGCGGCGAAACGTGCTGGGGCGTCGTCGCTGAGTGCCAGCTCGGTCGGGCCGTCGATCGAGATGTGGTTGTCGTCGTAGACGAGCACGAGCTTGCCGAGGCCCAGGTGGCCGGCCAGGGAGGCGGCCTCGTGGCTGAGCCCCTCCTCGAGGTCACCGTCGCCGCAGAAGGCGAAGGTGTGGTGATCGAACAGCTGCGGGCCGAACCGGGCGCGCAGCCAGTGCTCGGCGAGGGCGAGGCCGACGGCGTTGGCCACGCCCTGCCCGAGAGGCCCCGTGGTCACCTCGATGCCGTCCGTGTGGTGGACCTCCGGGTGGCCCGGTGTCGCCGAGGACCACTGCCGGAAGTCCTCGATGTCGTCGAGGGTGAGCCCGTAGCCGGTCAGGTACAGCATCGAGTACTGCAGGATCGACGCGTGTCCGTTGGAGAGCACGAAGCGGTCGCGGTTGGGCCAGTGGGGGGCGGACGCGTCGTAGCGCATCACACGCGTCCAGAGCGTGTAGGCGAGGGGGGCGAGGGCCATGGCCGTCCCGGGATGTCCGGAGTTCGCCTTCTGCGGTGCGTCCATGGCCAGGCCACGGATGACGTCGATGGTGCGGGACTGCAGCGCGTGGTCGGTCACGGATCCTCCTCGGCGGACGGGGCGCACACTAGTGGGCCGGCCTCGGGCTCAGGTCGGGCCGTGAGGGTGTGTCGCCGGTGCTGTCGTCGGCCTCGGGTCAGGGGAACAGCGCCACGCTCGCCGTGAACCCGTGGACGAAGTTCCGGGCTCCGACAGGGCCGATCTCACCGGCGCAGAACATGCCGCCGATCGCAGTGGTGCCGAGCGCCTCGCTGATGACCATGGCGTCGTGGTGGGGCTCGGCGAAGAACCGTGCGCCGCGCCCGTTGCAGGTGAACACCAGTGCACCCGACGCCGAACGGTCGTCGAGGAGGAGGCGGAGGTCCTCGTCGGCCGAGACCGCATCGCGGACCTGGAACTGGATCGTGTCGCCCACGTCGATCTGGTCCCCGATCGCCACGGCCCCGGTCGACGGATCCGCTCCGAGCACGTTGCGCACGAGGAAGTCGCCGCGCTCGAACTCGACACGGTGCTCGTCGACGACCCGGCCCACGTGCAGCCCTGCGGCGGCCTTCGCCCGGTCGGCGGCGCTGAGGCCGTCGACCACCTCGCGCACACGCTCGATCGCCGGCCGGCCGGCGATCTCCTGGACCATCGAGCCCTCGGCCCTGGTGACCGTGTACGGATCGCCGATGGGCGCGCAGCCCTGGCTCACGACGGCTCGAACCGACGACGAGGGCGGGAGCAGGACCCCCACGGCGCCTCGATCGACGATGCGCCCGTCGATCACCAGACGGTTGGCGCCGGGGCCGGTCCCGGCGGAGGCCATGCCGCCGACGACCTGGACCGAGGGGTGGGTCACGGCCAGCCGGTGGAGGAAGGCATCGACGGGGAAGGACGCCGGATCGGCGAGGAGGAGCAGCGTGGCCGCCCGGTCGAGGGCCGACGGGTCGAGACCGGTGATCCGCAGGGCCCCGTCGGCCTGCTGCGCGTCGAGAGCGAGGGGTGTCGCCTCGCCGACGACGCCCGCCCACAGCGAGACCGCGGCGACCTCTTCGGCCTCCTCGCGTCCCCCGAGCACGGAGACGGCTGTCGCCGCCATCAGCGTCCGCGGGCGCAACGTCGCACGCACGGCTGCGGCGATGTCCTCCAGCGCCCCGACGTGGGGTCTGGTGACGAAGAGCACGGCCAGGTCGGCAACGGCGCCACCGAGGCGCTCGAGGACCTCGCCCACGACCTCCCCGGTGGCGTGGGTCGCAAGAGGGTGCTCGGAGAGCGCAGCAGCGAACGGCATGCCCTGGGTCAGGCGGGTACGGGGGGCAGCAACGTGAACGGCACGACGCTGACCGGCCCGAGGTCGACGCGGCAGTGGGCCTCGACGGTGCCGTAGTCGGCGAAGGTGAGCTCGGCGCGCACGAGGCGGTAGTTGAACTTCCCCGGCTCGACCTGGAGCGGCTGGACGTTGCGGGCCACCTGCTCGCCGTCGCGGAAGTAGGTGACCTCGAGCGCCGCGGAGGGCTTGCCGTCCGGTGGGTTGTGCACGATCACGCAGAGGTGGGGCTCGACGGTGACCGGCACCGCCGACGACGCCGCCGCCGAGAACTGGACGCCGGTGAGGTCGATCCGCGTCGACGGTCCCTCGACCTGGCGCAGGTCGATGCCGTCGATGAACAGGGCAGCGAGGATGTTCATGGCGCCCGACACTAGGGGCCACCAGCGTGCCGTGGAGCCCTCGGCGACGGGTGAGGGCCGTGACCCCGGACGGCGCTGCGGTCGGGCCGCGCCGGCGTCGATCGTCCCAGGGTCGGGACGGGTCCGACCGGTAGGGTGCTCGGATGGCCGTGAGCGAGGGGACCATCTCGACCCGCGAGGTCATCCTGGAGGAGGCGCAGCGCTGCTTCGCCGCCGACGGCTACGAGGGCACGTCGCTCAACGACATCGCCGAAGCGGTCGGCATCCGCCGCTCGAGCGTGCTGCACCACTTCCCGTCGAAGGACGCCATCTACCGCGAGGTCTTCGAGCGGGCCCTGGGGGAGTGGTTGGTCAAGGTCGCCACGGCGACCGCGAGCCCGGTGCAGGGATGGCCGAAGGTCGACGAGGTCCTCACGGCCGGGTTCCAGTTCTTCATGGAGAACGCCGAGTTCGTCCGCATCGTGCGACGCGAAGCGCTCGACGGCGCCGACCGGCACGGGATCGACCTCGGGGTCTCCCTCCGCCCCCTCTTCGAGCAGGCCGTGGCCTACTTCGAGACCGAGATGGCCGCCGATCGGTTCCGCCCCTTCGACGCCGAGCAGCTGCTGTTGACGGGGTACGGAGCGCTGCTCAGCTACTTCTCGGACCTCCCGTTCATCGAAGGGCTGCTGGGCCGGGACCCGTTGGCCCCCGATGCCCTGGAGCAACGCCTCGAGCACCTCCGCTCCTTCTTCCGTGCCGCCCTCGAGATCTGATCGCGGCCTCGGCCGCGGAAGCGTGCCGAGGAGCGTGCCGCCCGGTGTGCCGAGATGTGTGCCGCGCCCCGCACCGGCCGGGCCCCACGTAGCCTCGAAGGCCGTGCCCACGCGTCCCCCCCGTCCTGTCGGCGTCGTCCTGGCGCTGCTGGTCCTGCTCGGCCTCGTGGCCGGCGGGGTCGTCGTCGTCCCCGTCGCGGCCCAGCAGGACGCGGCCACGACGGCCCCGCTGGTCACTCCCGTGCTGTCGGCGCGGCGCACGCCGGGGCTGCTCCAGGGCAGCATCGCCGATCCGGCGCTGGCCCGGCAGCTCGAGGGCACCCTCGATCGGAACCCCGAGTCGTGGTGCGCCCTCGTCGAGGACGGCGGTCGCCCCGTGCTGACCGTGAACCCCGACACGCCGTTGGCGCCGGCGTCGCTCACGAAGCTGCTCACCGGGACGGCCCTGCTCGAGCACTTCGGGCCCGACCACCGGCTGCGCACGACGATGCTGGCCGTCTCGCCGGCCCGCGACGGGGTGGTCGACGGCGACCTCTTCCTCGTTGGCGGTGGTGATCCCCTCCTGACGACCGCCGGCTACGCCCAGAGCTTCGACGACCCCGATCAGCCCTACACCGACGCCAACGCCCTGGTCGACGCCCTGGTGGCGGCGGGGGTCACGGAGATCCGCGGGGACGTCGATCGGCGACGACTCTCGCTACGACACCGAGCGCTGGGTCTCGACCTGGCCGACGCGCTACCAGAGCGAGCCGTCCATCGGGCCCATCAGCGCCCTGGCCATCAACGACGGGTTCTCCGGCTACACCACCACCCCCGAGCGGGCCAACCCCTCGAGGCGCGCCGGAGATCCGCCCGCCCTCGCCGCCGAGACGCTGGTGGCCCTCCTCGAAGCCCGCGGCATCGGGGTCGGGGGCTCCGGCTCCGCCGGCACCGCCCCCGTCGACGCCGTCGAGGTCGCCGGGCTCGACTCCGCGCCGCTGCGCGACCTCGTCGGCGAGATGGTCCTCGCCTCCGACAACAACACCGCCGAGATGCTCGTCAAGGAGCTGGGTCTGGCCACCTCGGGGGTCGGCGGCACCCAGGCCGGTCTGGCCGCGGTCGTCGAGATCCTCCGGAGCCTGGACCTGACGCCCGAGGGGATGGTCCTGCGTGACGGCTCCGGGCTGGACCCCGAGACGCGGATCACCTGCGACGTGGTCCGCGACGCCCTGGTCCGATCCGGTCGGACGTCCGATCTGACCTCCCGCCTGGCGATCGGGGGCGAGACCGGAACCCTTCGCAAGCGCCTGGGAGGGTCGCCGGCCGTCGGTCGGGTCATGGCCAAGACCGGGACCCTGAACTCCGTCAACGCCCTGGCCGGATGGGCCGACACGCTCCCCGGTGCGACCCTCATGTTCGTCGGCATCGGCAACGGCACCGACGCCCGCGGAACGGGCGCGGCCGACGCGTTCGCCACGGCCCTGATGACCTATCCCGAGGCTCCGCCGTTGGACGTGTTGCGGCCCAGGTGAGTCGACGCGGTCGACCATCGACCCCGTCGGCCGGACCCGGCCCTGGCGTCTGATCGGCCCTACCGTGGGCGCATGCCGCTGCTGCCCATGTTCCCGCTGGGGTCGGTGCTCGTCCCGGGCATGGTGCTCCCGTTGCACGTGTTCGAGCCGCGGTACCAGCGTCTGGTCGAGGACTGCCTCTCGGGTGAGCCCGAGTTCGGGGTGGTGCTCATCGAGCGCGGCAGCGAGGTCGGCGGCGGCGAGCTGCGCCGTGACGTCGGGACGGTCGCACGGATCGTCGAGGCGGTGCGCTTCGACGACGGCCGCTGGGGGCTCGGCTGCGTCGGTGTGCGGCGCATCCGGGTGGAGCACTGGCTCCCCGACGACCCCTATCCGCGGGCGGAGGTGCTCGACTGGGACGACGAAACGGCCACGGAGGCCGTGGTCGAGCGCCTGGCGTCGGTGACGGTGACGTTGCGTCGGGTGCTCGCGACGGCGACCGAGCTGGGCGAGGCGGTCACCCCGGCGACCGTCGAGCTCTCGGAGGATCCCGTGCTGGCCAGCTACCAGGCGACCGCGGTGGCTCCCTTCGGGCCGGCGGACATGCACTCACTGCTGGTCGAGCCCGGACCCGACGCGCGCCTCACCCGTCTCGCGTCGATGCTCGAGGAGGAAGCCGGCTACCTCGATCAGCGACTGGCGATGGCCGGCGAGGATCTCGACCCCGACGGAGCCGAGGGCGGCGACGGGGAGTCCTGATCCCCGCGGACCGCGTCGTCGCCGGGCGCGCTCGACCCCATGGGTAGGGTTGACGGGATGCCACGACCGACCGGAGACCCTCGTCCATGACATCGGTGCCCGACACCCTCCAGGAGCTCAAGGAGCTCCTGGTCGCGTACGCCAAGCAGGAGACGCTCGACCCCCTGCGCAACCTCGGTCGCTTCCTGGGCTACGGGCTGGGCGCGGTCGTGCTGTTCTGCATCGGCACCTTGTTCCTGGCGCTCTCGGCGCTGCGGGCCCTGCAGACCCAGACCGGTGACGTCTTCGACGGCTTCTGGTCGTGGGTCCCCTACGTCGTGGTGCTGCTCGGTCTCGTCGGGGTCGCGGCGATCGTCACGTCCCGCATCGGCAAGGGTGGCCTCGGGACGCCCGTCGACGCTGCTCCCGGGAAGGCACGATGACCACGACCCCCATCACCCGAGACGACATCGAGGCCAAGTTCCGCACGATCCAGGACGACGTCGGCGCCATGGAGGAAGACGCGCGCGACTACCTCGGCATCGCCGTCGCGGCAGTGGCCGTGACGATCGTGGTCGTGGCGTTCGTGCTCGGCAGCCGGCGGGGGCGCAAGCGACGCACCGTGGTGGAGATCCGGCGGATCTGATGGCTCTGCTCGACCAGGCGCGCAAGCTCGGTGTGTCCAGGGGCGTCTTCGGCGACAGTCGGCCGTGGCTGATCATCGGGGGTCTGGCGTGGGGGATCCGCGCCATCCAGTGGGCGCGCCGACCCACGCCGCACGTCGTTGTTGCGGGAGGTGCTCGAACCCGGGGAGACGCTGGTGATCGAGCACCAGGGGCCGCCACCGAGCCGCCGGCAGCGCCGCAGTGACGATCGAGCCCGTCGCCGTCTGGCCCGGCGCGACGTCCTGAGGCACGCTCGAGACCGCCCGCGCACGGCACCGGAACCGGATGCTCTGACGGCGACGACGGCCGACGCTCGACGGCGAGGACCACGACGGCCTCCCGGCCTGCGATCATGGGCCGATGAAGGTGCTGCTGCGCAATCCCCGTCGAGAGGTCGAGGTCGATGGTCCCGTGACCGTCGTGAACCTCCTCGCCCACTTCGACCTCAACCGTGAGTCGGTCCTGATCATCCGCGACGGCGAGCTGGTCGCCGGCGACGCCACCCTCGCCGACGAGGCCTCCATCGAGATCCGTCCCGTCATCTCCGGGGGCCTGGCGTGAAGTGCGTCACCTGCCGCGGCCCGGCGATCATCGACGTCCGACGCCACAACGCCAACTTCTGCGCCGAGCACTTCGTCGAGCAGTGCCGGCGGCAGGTGACGAAGGCCATCGACGAGTTCGACATGCTGCGCCCCGGGGACCGCATCCTCGTGGCGGTCTCGGGAGGCAAGGACTCCCTCGCCGTGTGGGATCTGCTGCGTGAGCTCGGCCACGATGCCGACGGCCTCTACGTCGGGCTGGGCATCGGCGACTACAGCGACACCTCCGGAGCCCATGCCCGCCGCTTCGCCGAGGAACGTGGGCTCCACCTGATCGAGGTCGATCTGCGCACGACCTACGGCTACGACATCCCCGACGGGAGCCAGGGCGGCGCGCCGGGCGCCCTGCTCGGCCTGTGGCCTCTCGAAGCGCCACGTGTTCGACCAGGTGGCACTCGACGGGGGCTACGACGTCCTGGTCACGGGCCACAACCTCGACGACGAGGCCGCCGTGCTGTTCGGCAACACCCTGCACTGGCACACCGAGTACCTCGGCCGCCAGTACCCCGTCCTGGCCGCGAGGGACGGCTTCCCCAAGAAGGTGAAGCCGCTCGTCCGCCTCACGGAGCGGGAATCGGCGGCGTACTGCGTGATCCGAGGCATCGACTACCTCGTGGACGAGTGCCCGATGTCCGCCGGCAACCGGCACCTCGTCTACAAGGAGGCGCTCAACGACATCGAGAAGGCCTCTCCCGGCGCGAAGCACGCCTTCTACTTCGGGTTCCTGGCGAGGGCCTCGGACCGCTTCACCGCGGAGGCCGAGGCCGAACGCCTGGAGCTCACCGCCTGTCGCTCGTGCGGCGCCCCGACCACCACCGAGGTCTGTGCCTTCTGTCGTCTGGTCGACAGGGCGGGCGGTCAGGTTCCCGAGGAACCGGGCCGCAGGGCCGTCCCCGTGGTCCTCGGGCCGACGGCGCCGCGGACCACCCCGTGAGCCGGGTCTTCGAGGTCGGCGACCGGGTGCTGCTGATCGACCACAAGAAGCGTCGCTACCTGATCGTGCTCAAGGCGGCCGGGGAGTTCCACTCCCACGCGGGGATCGTGCCCCACGACGCCGTGATCGGCCAGCCCGAGGGGACCACCATCCGTTCGACCCGGACCCAGTCCTACCTCGCCATCCGGCCGACGCTCTCGGACTTCGTGCTGAAGATGCCCCGCGGTGCCCAGGTCATCTACCCGAAGGACCTCGGGCCCATCTTGATGCTCGCCGACCTCTTCCCCGGGGCCCGGGTGCTCGAGTCGGGCCTCGGATCAGGAGCGCTGTCCATGGCGATGTTGCGCGCCGGAGCCGAGATCGTCGGCTACGAGGTGCGTGAGGACTTCGCCGAGAAGGCCCAGTCCAACGTCAGGTCGTTCCTCGGCGACGACGCGATGTCGCGGTACCGGGTCGAGATCCGGGACTGCTACGACGGCATCGACGAGGAGGACCTCGACCGCGTCGTGCTGGACCTGCCCGAGCCCTGGCGCGTCGTGCCCCACGCCGAGAGGTCGTTGCACCCCGGGGGCATCCTGCTCTCCTACACGCCGAGCATCGTCCAGGTCATGCAGCTGCGCGAGGCCCTCGAGCACAGCGCGTTCGACCTGGCCGAGACCGTCGAGGTGCTCAACCGGACCTGGCACGTCGAGGGGCAGGCCGTGCGCCCTGACCACCGCATGGTCGCCCACACGGGCTTCCTCACGCACGCCCGGCTGCTCCAGGGGTGACCGGCACGTCACCTCCGGTCCCACGGTGAGCTGGCTCGACCTCGTCCTGTTCGGACTCGCCGTGGCGGCGATCATCGGCGGGTTCCGCCTCGGCTTCGTGACCCGCGTCGTGTCCTGGATCGGGCTCGGCGTGGGCCTGGCCATCGCCCTGCGCCTCACACCGATCGTGCTGCGCTGGCTCGACCCCACCCGTCCGGCGATCTCGCTCGCCATCGTCGTCGCCCTGCTCGTGGTGGGGGCGTCGCTCGGACAGGCCCTGGGCTTCGTCGTGGGAGCCGGCCTGCGACCCCGACGCACCGAGGGCGTCGTGGGCCGCGTGGACGGCGTGTTCGGTGCCTTCGCCGGGCTCGCCGGGCTGGTCGCCATCGTGTGGCTCCTCCTCCCGGTGCTGGCCGTCGCCCCGGCATGGATGGCGCGCCCCGTCACGACCTCGTACGCCGCCCAGGCGATCGACACGTGGCTCCCGCCTCCCCCCGACGCGGTGGAGACGCTGCGCGACCTCGTCGGCGACGACCCCTTCCCCGATGTCTTCGACGCCCTGCGGGCGACGCCCGACCTCGGTCCGCCACCCCCCGAGACCGGGATCTCCGAGGCCACGAGCGACGCCGTGGCCCGCTCGGTCGTGAAGGTCGAGGGCGAGGCGTGCAGCCGGGTCCAGGACGGGAGCGGCTGGGTCGTGGCGCCGGGCCGGGTCGTGACCAACGCCCACGTCGTGGCGGGGGAGCAGCGCACCCAGGTCATCCGTGACGACGGCCGCCGCCTGGAGGCCACGGTGACGGCGTTCGACCCCTCACGTGACCTGGCGGTGCTGAGCGTCGACGGGCTCGACCGACCCTCCGCTCCTGGTGGATCCCTCCACTGCCGAGGAGGGCACCATCGGCGGGGTGTTCGGTCATCCGGGCGGTGAGCCTCTGCGCATCGCGCCGTTCGAGGTCGCCCGGGCCCTCCGGGCCACGGGCCGCGACATCTACGACCAGGCGACGACACGGCGCGACGTGCTCGAGCTGTCGGCCTCGCTGCGACCCGGCGACTCGGGGTCGGCGCTCGTCGACCCGAGCGGCCGGGTGGTCGGGGTGGCCTTCGCCATCGCCCGGGACCAGCCCGACGTGGCCTACGCGTTGGCCACGACCGAGCTGGTCCCCGTGCTCGAGATGTCGGCGTCGGGCACGGCGGTCCTGACCGGGTCGTGCCTGTCCTGAGGCCGAACGCGCCACGGGGGAGCCTCACCGGCTCCCCCGTGCGCACTGCGGGGCGCGCTCAGGCCCCCGAGATCACTCGACCTCGATGAAGATGCACTCGCCGGGGCACTCCTCGGCGGACTCGATCACGGCGTCCAACTGCCCGTCGGGGATGTTGGCCAGGCCGGCGGCGCCGCCCGGGTCGGAGAAGACCTTCTCGCCCTCGCGGACGTAGGCCAGCCCGTCGTCGAGCAGGGTGAACACGTCGGGAGCGATCTCCTCGCAGAGACCGTCTCCGGTGCAGAGATCCTGATCGATCCAGACCTTCATTCGCCTGTACCTCTTCGTGCGGGGAGTGGGACGGGTGCAGATCGTGGTCGATCCGGCGCCTGAGCGCCACTCTAGCGCACGTCAGGTGGGTTTCCCTGGCACATCGTGGAGAAACTCCGGGGGTGGCCCGAACGGCGTCACGGCTCGGCGTCGGGGCGACGGCGACCGACCGGGTCACGCGTGTCACCGGCGCGTGAACCTTGGCGTCCGCTCCGCCGATCCCGGAAGGGGGCGGGATAGGGTCGGCTCTCGACGCCGTACCCGAGGAGGTGGGCCGTGCCCGCACCTGACGACGACACCCGTTCGACCGACGATCTGGCCGACGTGCACGATCAGATCGCCGCCCTCGAGGAGGAGGTGGCGTCGCTGCGTCGGCGCCTCCAGGACGCCCCCAAGCGCGTGCGGACCCTGGAGGAGCGGCTCCTCGAGACGAAGGGCCAGCTCTCCCAGGCGGTCAGCCAGAACGAGAAGCTCACCTACACCCTCCGCGAGGCGCGCGAGCACATCGCGGCGCTGCGCGAGGAGGTCGAGAAGCTCACCCAGCCGCCGTCGGCCTACGGCACGTTCCTCGGCTACAACGACGACGGCACCATCGACGTCTTCTCCGGCGGGCGCAAGATGCGCGTGGCGCTGCACCCCGAGCTCGGCGACGAGCAGCTGGCCCGAGGGGCCGAGGTGGTGCTCAACGAATCCCTCAACGTCGTGCTGGCGCGGGCCCCCGAGCGCACCGGCGAGATCGTCACCTTCAAGGAGCTCCTGGCCGACGGACGCCGAGCCATGATCCTCGGTCGCGCCGACGAGGAGCAGGTCGTCGAGCTGTCCGCCGACCTGGCCGACGTGAAGCTGCGCGCCGGCGACTCGGTCCTGCTCGATCCCCGGGCGGCCCTGCTGCTCGAGAAGCTGCCCCGACCCGAGGTCGAGGAGCTGGTGCTCGAGGAGGTCCCCGACGTCTCCTACGCCGACGTCGGCGGGCTCGACGGCCAGATCGACCAGATCATGGACGCCGTCGAGCTGCCCTTCCTGCACCAGGACCTCTTCGCCGAGCACAAGCTGCCGGCACCGAAGGGCATCTTGCTGTACGGGCCTCCCGGCTGCGGCAAGACCCTCATCGCCAAGGCCGTCGCCAACTCGCTGGCCAAGAAGGTGGCCGAGGTGGCGGGCTCCGACGACGCCCGCAGCTACTTCTTGAACATCAAGGGCCCGGAGCTGCTGAACAAGTACGTCGGCGAGACCGAGCGTCAGATCCGCCTCGTGTTCGAGCGGGCCCGCGAGAAGAGCGAGGAGGGCTGGCCGGTCATCGTCTTCTTCGACGAGATGGACTCGTTGTTCCGCACCCGGGGCACCGGCATCAGCTCGGACATGGAGTCGACGATCGTCCCGCAGCTCCTGGCCGAGATCGACGGCGTCGAGACGCTGAAGAACGTGATCGTGATCGGCGCCTCCAACCGCGAGGACCTGATCGACCCCGCCATCCTGCGGCCGGGTCGACTCGACGTGAAGATCAAGATCGAGCGCCCCGACGAGACCGCGGCGGGGCAGATCTTCGCTCGCTACCTCACCGCGGACCTGCCCCTCGACGCCGTCGAGGTCGAGACCCTCGGGGGCGGCGATCCCGAGAAGGCGGTGCGGGCGATGATCGAGACGACCGTCGCCGAGATGTACCGCGAGGACGAGGCCAACCAGTTCCTCGAGGTCACCTACCAGAACGGCGACAAGGAGGTCATGTACTTCAAGGACTTCTCGTCGGGGGCCATGATCGAGAACATCGTGCGGCGCTCCAAGAAGCTGGCCATCAAGCGCTTCCTGGCCGAGGGCACCAGGGGGATCCGGGTCGACGACATCATCGAGTCGATCCACCAGGAGTACAAGGAGCACGAAGACCTCCCCAACACCACCAACCCCGACGACTGGGCGAAGATCTCCGGCAAGAAGGGCGAGAGGATCGTGTACATCCGCACGCTCGTGAAGAAGCCCGACACCGACCCGCAGGGCGGTCGCAGCATCGAACGGGTCGCGACCGGCCAGTACCTCTGAGCGCTGCGATGGCCATCGCCAAGATCTGCGGCATCGAGACCGAGTACGGCATCGTGCTGCGCGGGGTCGAGGACCCCAACCCCATCGCGGCGTCGTCCGTGCTGATCACCTCGTACCTGCAGGAGCTGGCCGCGTCGCGCGGGCGGCCCGGTTCGGCCCCGAAGGTGGGATGGGACTTCGAGGACGAGCAGCCGGGCACCGACGCCCGGGGCTGGTCGCCGCTGGGCTCGATGGCCCCGGAGGTCGAGACCCACCTCGTGAACGCGGTGCTCACCAACGGCGCCCGGTACTACGTCGACCACGCCCATCCCGAGTGCTCGACGCCGGAGTGCGCCGACGCCCGCTCGGTCGTCGTGTTCGACCGGGCTGCCGAACGCATCCTCCAGGTGTCGATGGACGCCGCCAACCGGATGCTCCCGGCGGGCCAGGAGATCGTCATCTACAAGAACAACTCCGACGGCAAGGGCAACTCCTACGGCTGCCACGAGAACTACCTCATGGACCGGGACGTGCCCTTCGGTCGCATCGTCGCCCACGCCACACCGCACTTCATCACCCGTCAGATCTTCACCGGCGCCGGCAAGGTGGGCTGCGAGGCCGACGTCGGGCCCGAGCACGTCTCCTTCCAGGTCAGCCAGCGGGCCGACTTCTTCGAAGAGGAGGTCGGCCTCGAGACGACCCTGAAGCGACCGATCATCAACACCCGCGACGAGCCGCACGCCGATGCCACGAAGTACCGCCGGCTCCACGTGATCATCGGTGACGCCAACCTCTCCGAGGTCGCCACCTTCCTGAAGGTCGGGACGACCGCCCTCGTGCTGGCCATGATCGAGGACGAGTTCCTCCCTCGGCAGTTCACCTTCGCCACACCGATCCCGGCGCTGCGGGCGGTCAGCTACGACCTGTCGATGCGAGAGCCGCTGGCGCTCGCCGACGGCACGACGGTCACCGCACTCGACGTCCAGTGGGAGCTGTTGACCAGAGCCCGCAAGTACGCCGACGAGGTGGGCCTCGAACCCGTCGGCGAGCAGGTCGGCGCCGAGATCCTGCGCCGTTGGGAAGCCGTGCTCACGGGGCTCGAGACCGACCCGATGCAACTGGCCGACCAGCTCGACTGGGTGGCGAAGTACCGCCTGATCGACGGCTACCGCGAGCGCCACGACCTGGCCTGGGGTGACGCCCGGCTGGCGGCGCTCGATCTCCAGTACCACGACCTGCGTCCCGGTCGATCGCTGGCCGCGAGGGTCGGGTTGGAGCGCATCACGCGACGACGACGAGGTCGAGGCGGCGATGACCACACCGCCCACCGACACCCGGGCCTACTTCCGCGGCCGATGCCTCGAGAAGTACGCCGACGAGGTCGTGGCCGCCAACTGGGACTCGCTGGTGTTCGACACCGGCACCGAACCGCTGCGCCGCGTCCCGATGATGGAACCGTCCCGCGGAACCGAAGCCCACGTGGGTAGGTTGATCCAGGACAGCGAGACGTCGGCCGATCTTCTCGAGAGGCTGGGCTCGTGAACCGACGAGCAGTGGAGGAACGACAGGCCCATGGCCGAGCGTGAGCAGATCCGCAAGCCGAGCACCGAGCGAAGCGACGTCGAGGTCGACGAGGTGCCCGCCGGCTCGGAGAAGGGCGACCAGCTCAAGGCGGAGCTGGACGACCTCCTCGACGAGATCGACGAGGTGCTCGAGACCAACGCCGAGGACTTCGTGCGCAACTTCGTGCAGAAGGGCGGCCAGTAGGGGAATGGCCGACCCTTCGTCGGTGGCTCCTCCCTGGTCGCGAGGGCTCCCGCCCGGTCCGAGGCCCCGCTGCACCCGGATATCGTCCGCCTCGTGACCATGCCCATGTTCTCGCCCATCGACGACCCGGGACCGGACTTCGCGGCGCTGCTGCGCCGGACCGGGCAGGTGCCCGACGTCCCTGTCGTCGACGTCGCCTCCCGCGTCGCCGTCACCCACGCCACGACCGTCGTGGCCATCCGCTACGCCGATGGAGTGGTCATGGCGGGCGACCGCAGGGCGACCTCCGGGAACCTGATCTCCCACCGGGCCATCGAGAAGGTCTTCCCGGCCGATCGGCACAGCGGAGTGGCCATCGCCGGTGCCGCCGGACCGGCCATGGAGATGGTCAAGCTGTTCCAGCTCCAACTCGAGCACTACGAGAAGGTCGAGGGCTCCGCCCTCAGCCTCGAGGGCAAGGCCAACCAGCTCGGGCAGATGGTGCGCGGGAACCTCGGTGCGGCCATGCAGGGGCTGGCGGTCGTCCCTCTCTTCGCCGGCTACGACATCCGGCGTCGGGCGGGCCGCCTCTTCCAGTACGACGTCACCGGGGGCCGGTACGAGGAGTCCAACTTCGCCGCCACCGGGTCCGGGAGCCTCCACGCCGGCACGGTGGTGAAGATCGGCTTCCGGGAGGGCCTCGATCGGGGCCAGGCCCTCGACCTCGCCGTCACCGCCCTGTTCCAGGCGGCCGACGAGGACTCCGCCACGGGAGGTCCCGACCTCGTTCGGGGCATCTACCCGACGGTGGCCACGATCACCGAGCTCGGGTTCGAGAAGGTCCTCGAACCCGAGATCGCCGATCGCTTCGAGGGCCTCATCGACGTGCTCACCTCACGCGAGCCCGCCATCCCCGGTCGGATCCCGGAGACGACGACCGACACCACGGAGCCATCGCGATGACGATGCCGTTCTACGTCGCCCCCGAGCAGGTCATGAAGGACCGGGCCGACTACGCCCGAAAGGGCATCGCCCGAGGGCGCTCGCTCGCCGCGGTCGTCTTCGCCGACGGCATCGTCGTCGCCGCGGAGAACCCGTCGTCGACGCTGCGCAAGATCAGCGAGATCTACGACCGGATCGCCTTCGCCGGGGTCGGCAAGTACAACGAGTTCGACCAGCTCCGCATCGCCGGCGTCCGAGCCGCCGACCTGAAGGGCTACTCCTACAGCCGCGAGGACGTCGACGCCCGCAGCCTGGCCAACAACTACGCCTCGATCCTGGGACAGGTCTTCACGCACGAGATGAAGCCGATGGAGGTCGAGATCCTCGTCGCCGAGGTCGGCGCCGAGCGCGGCCAGGACCAGCTGTTCCACATCCTCTACGACGGCACGGTGATGGACGAGGCGCAGTTCACCGTCCTGGGTGGCGAGGCAGAGGTGATCGCCGGTCGCCTGGCCGACGCCTGGGACGCCGATGCCGATCTCGCGGCTGCGCTCTCCTCAGCGGTGGGGGCGTTGTCCGGCCCTGATCGCGTGCTGGCGCCCGACGAGCTCGAGGTCGCGGTCCTCGAACGCACCGATCGGCGCCGGGCCTTCCGACGCATCGAGGACGCCGAGCTGGCCTCTCTGCTCCCGCCCGTCGAGGGCGACGGCGACTGATCGACGCGCGGCGCAGGAAGCGCCCGGCCGGGTGCCGGGGCGTCAGACCTGGACGATAGCGTGCCCCCATGGAGCGGCGGATCTTCGGCCTCGAGAACGAGTACGGAGTCACGTGCACGTTGCGGGGCCAACGCCGGCTGAGCCCCGACGAGGTGGCGAGGTACCTCTTCCGCCGGGTCGTGTCCTGGGGTCGCAGCTCGAACGTGTTCCTGGCCAACGGCGCACGCCTCTACCTCGACGTCGGTTCCCACCCCGAGTACGCCACCCCTGAATGCGACTCGATCCACGATCTCGTGGTCCACGACAAGGCCGGCGAGAGGATCCTCGAGCAGCTCCTCACCAGTGCCGAGCAGCGACTCGCCGAAGAGGGGATCAAGGGCGTCATCTACCTCTTCAAGAACAACACCGACTCGGCGGGGAACTCCTACGGCTGCCACGAGAACTACCTCACCAGCCGTCGCGACGACTTCTCCCACTACGCCGACGTCCTGATCCCGTTCCTCGTGTCCCGCCAGATCTACGCCGGTGCGGGCAAGGTGCTGCAGACCGCTCGCGGCGCCACGTTCTGCCTCTCCCAACGCGCCGAGCACATCTGGGAGGGGGTGTCGTCGGCGACCACGCGGAGCCGGCCCATCATCAACACCCGTGACGAGCCCCATGCCGACGCCGAGCGCTACCGTCGGCTGCACGTGATCGTGGGCGACTCGAACATGAGCGAGCACGCCACCTTCTTGAAGGTCGGGGCGACGGCGGTGCTGTTGCGGATGCTGGAGGAGCCCAACGTCGTGCTGCGCGACATGACCCTCGAGAACCCGATCCGGGCCATCCGCGAGATCAGCAACGACATGACCTGCACCCGCAAGGTGCGCCTGGCCAACGGCCGCGAGGCGAGCGCTCTCGAGATCCAGTCGGAGTACCTCGAACGAGCGTTGAAGTACGCCGAACGGCGTGACCTCTCCCCGCTGGAGATGAAGGCGCTGGGGATGTGGGAGCACACGCTCACCCAGATCGAGAAGGACCCCCTCGGCCTCGACCGTGAAGCCGACTGGGTGATCAAGTACAAGCTCGTGGAGGCCTACCGGGAGAAGCACGACCTCCCCCTCAACCACCCGAAGGTGGCCCTGCTCGACCTCCAGTACCACGACATCAGCCGCGACCGCGGCCTGTTCTACAAGCTGCAGAACCGGGGCCTCGTCGAGCGGGTGTGCACCGACGAGGAGATCGACGATGCCGTCGAGAACCCACCCCAGACCACGAGGGCCAGGTTGCGGGGCGAGTTCATCCGCAGGGCGAAGGAGCGAAAGCGCGACTACACGGTCGACTGGGTCCACCTGAAGCTCAACGACCAGGCCCAGCGGACCGTGCTGTGCAAGGACCCGTTCAAGAGCCACGACGAGCGGGTCGAGAAGCTGATCGCCTCGCTCTGATGGCCACCAACGACAAGCTCGAGCGGATGATGAACCTCGCCGCAGCGCTGCTCAGCGCCGAGCGCCCGCTCACCGCCGCGCAGATCGCCGAACGGGTCGCGGGGTATCCCTCGGACAAGGTCGCGTTCCGCAAGGCCTTCGAACGCGACAAGAGCGACCTGAGAGAGCTCGGGGTCCCGGTGCGCATGGAGGACCTCCCCGACAGCTACCCACCCGAGGTCGGGTACCGCATCGACCGAGGCGACTACGAGCTCCCTGATCCCGGACTCGCTCCTGACGAGCTGGCCGCGCTGCACCTCGCGCTCCAAGCGGTCCGCCTCGGCGACGGGCCGGACGCACCCGACGCCACGGAGGCGCTCTGGAAGCTCGGCGGGGTCGTGCGCCCGTCCGGGAGCCCGCCCGGCGCACCCGAGGAACCGGCCGGTCACGCCACCCTGGCCTCGCTGCCCCTCGACCCCGCCCTCGTCCCGCTCTTCACCGCCGTCCTGGAGCGTCGCACCGTCACCTTCGGGTACACCTCCGGTGGCGCCACGCGGGAGCGCACGGTCGACCCGTGGCGCCTGGACAACCAGCGGGGCCGTTGGTACCTCACCGGGCGCGACCACTTGAGGGGCGAGGAGCGGAACTTCCGCCTCGATCGCTTCACCACCGACGTGCGCCTCGGCGAGGCGGCGGCGTTCGAGCCGCCCGGCGACGTCGACGCCGGGCCTGCGCAGCCGTGGCAGTTCGGCGACAGCGAGCCGATCATGGCCGAGCTGCTCGTCGATCCCGACCAGGCCCGCTTCGCCCGCTTGCAGCTGGGTGAGGAGGTGGCGTCGGTCGAGCACGTCGACGGCTCGGTGACCTTCACCGTGCCCGTGACCTCGTGGCCGGCCTTTCGTGGGTTCGTGCTGAGCTTCCTCGACAAGGCCGAGTTGCTCGCTCCGGCCGAGTTGAGGGACGACCTGGTGGCCTGGCTCGCGGCGCAGGTGGCCCGGCCGTGACCGCTCGACCGGCCCGGCTGACGGCCACCGAACGTCTCCGCAGGATGTTGGCCATCGTGCCCTGGGTGGCGGCCCAACCCGACGGGGCCACCATCGACGAGATCTGCTCCCGCTTCGATCTCGACCGGGCCCAGCTCCTGGCCAGCCTCGACACCGCCTTCATGGTGGGGCTGTACCCGTACACCCCCGACGCCCTCATCGACGTGATGGTCGACGGCGACCGGGTCCGGCTACGGCTCCCGGACTTCTTCACACGTCCATTGCGCCTCACCGCGGAGCAGACGTTGGCGCTCCTGGCGGCGGGGCGTTCGTTGGTCAACCTCGAAGGCGCCGACGCCGACGGTCCCCTCGCCCGGGGCCTGGCCAAGCTGTCGACCGCCGTGGGCTCCGATCGGGCCGTCGACGTCGAGCTGGGCCGCACCGCCGGCGCACTGGTGCCGGTCCTGCAGGACGCGGTGGCCGAACGGCGCCAGGTCGACCTCGACTACTACAGCTACGGCCGTGACGAGCTGACGGCGCGCCGGATCGACCCCTGGCGGCTCCACGCCGAACAAGGCGCGTGGTACCTCGAGGCCTGGTGCCACGCCAGCGACGACGTGCGGGTCTTCAGACTCGACCGGATGGCACGCATCGAGGTGCGCGACGACCGCTTCGCGGCGCCCGCCGATCTGACCGACATGTCGATCTTCACGCCGAGCCCCGACGATCCCCGCGTGCAGATCGATCTGTCCCCCGAGGCGCAGTGGGTGATCGACCAGTACCCCGTCGAAGCCCGCGACGACCGGCCCGACGGTGTCGTGCGGGTCACGCTCGCCGTCACCACCGTGCCGTGGCTCGAACGCCTGCTCGTCCGCCTCGGTCCGGAGGCGGTGCTGGTCGACGCACCCGGGGAGCTCGCCGAGGTGGGGTCGAGCGCCGCACGCCGGATCCTCCGGCGATACGCCGGGTAGCATCGTCGCTCCGTGCCAGTGATCCGCAGCGCCGCCATGTCCCGAGAGGCGATCCCGTCGTGACGAGCACCTCTCCCGCGCCCGAGGCCGCCGAGACCGACGACGAGACGGCGCCCCGGACGGGCCTGGCGAAGCTCGTCGGCCCGGTCGGGGCCAACGTCATCGAGTGGATCGTGGTGGTCGCGGGCGCAGTGGGCCTGGCGCTCATCATCAAGGCCTTCGTCCTCCAGGCCTTCTTCATCCCGTCGTTGTCGATGGCCCCCACCCTCGAAGTGGGCGATCGGGTCCTGGTCAACAAGTTGGCCTACCGCATCGGCGATGTCTCCCGTGGCGACATCGTGGTGTTCGAACGGCCGGCGTCGGAGTCCGCCAGCAACATCCCGGACCTGATCAAGCGGGTCGTCGGCCTGCCCGGCGAGTCGATCGTCATCGAGGACAACCAGGTCTTCGTCGACGGCGAGGCCCTTCCCGAGACCTACCTCCCCGAAGGGACCGTCACGGCCACGACCACCTCGCCGTTGAAGTGCTCGCGGGCGACACCCTGCACGGTGGGTGACGGCCAGGTCTGGGTCATGGGCGACAACCGCACCGACTCCAAGGACAGTCGCTTCTTCGGTCCGATCCAGGAGTCGAGCATCGTCGGACGGGCGTTCGTCATCGTCTGGCCCCTGGACCGCCTGAGCCTGTTGTAGCCGCCGTGTCGGGTCGCCCACGAGCGACACCGCGGAGCTCAGGGGTGACGGCGCCGGATGCAGGCCATCATGCGATCGACGTGGTCGCTGAACACTGCGTCGATCCCGGTGTCGAGCAGGTTGTCGATGGTTCGGTCGAACTGCACGTCCCAGCCCAGCGCCAGCAACTCGAAGCGGTGGACCATCGCCACCGTCCCTCCCGACCAGTCGGAGTGGTGCAGGTTCAGCGCATCGATCCCGGCGGCGGACGAGGCGGGCCAGGTGGCGTTCGGTGCCCCCCGGGAGGCGGGAGGCGCGGGTCGAGTGCACGAGGCGGACGGTGGGGGAGAGCTCGCGCCACGAAGCGACCAGCTCCCAGTCCGGGTGGCACAGCCACAGCTTGTGCTCGGCCCCCGCGTCCCGGGCACAGGCGACGACCTCGGCCGCCGCACGATCGTCCTTCACGTCGAGGGACAGGTCGAGATCGGCGCCGCACGTGGCGTACAGCTCGGCCAGGGTCGGGATGTGCGCCGGGAGCTCGTCGCGGCGCTTGGTGGCGATGGGCTGGCGGCGCAGTCGCCCACCCACCACGCCGTCGTGGTCGAGCACGGCTCGGCCGTCGGCCGTGAGCCAGACGTCGCTCTCCAGACCGGTGGCCCCCAGGCGCCTGGCGAGCTGGAAGGCGTCGAGGGTGTTCTCGGGAGCGTGGGCCCGAGCGCCGCGGTGGGCGAAGCCGATCGGGGGCACCAGGACGGACGGTTGGCGAGGCACCCGCAGAGCATGCCCGCCCCCACGTGGATGAGCCATTTCGCTCACCACCGATGTCTCAAGGCCGCTCGGCGTCGGGCCGAGAATGAAGGGGAGCAGTACTCACTGGACGCCTGAGGAGCAACCCGGACAATGGCGACGATTCGAGCGACGTGCCCCACCTGCGGCGACGTGGAGCTGACCACCACCGACGTGTCGGTCTGGGTCAACGCGATCGACCACAAGGGCACGTATTCGTTCACCTGCCCGGGGTGCGTCGATCTCGTCGTGAAGGCGGCCGAGCCGCGCACGATCGACCTCCTCTTGGCCTCCGGCGTGGCCTACGAGCTCTCGGTCCCGGAGGGGGCGTCGTCGCGAACGAGCTCCGACGGCCCGATCAGCAGCCAGGAGGTCGCCGGCTTCCAGCACATCCTCGCCGATGACGAGCAGGTCTGGGCGGCCTTCGACGCCGCGGAGTCGCCGCCGCACGACCGGGGCTGACCTCTCACCCTGCCGCCGACGGCGCAGCGGTGCCGCGCCCTCTCCACGCTAGGATTGCAGGGTGTTCAACGTCGGCGGTGGCGAGCTCCTCGTGGTGCTGTTGCTCGCTCTCGTCTTCCTCGGGCCCGACCGCCTGCCGGACATGGCCAAGAAGGTCGGTCGTGTGATGGGGGAGGTGCGCAGGATGACCTCCGGGTTCCAGGAGGAGGTCCGCAGCGCCATGGACGTGAGCGGGACGAACGACGCCGTGCATCGCGCCGAACCGGGCCCACGGCTCATCGAGGCCCCACCCCAGGTCACCGAGCCGTCCGCCGGCCAGACGGGCGCGGCGCAGGTCGGGGATGTCGGTGAGCCCTCCGCGCCGGAGACCGACAGGACCGACGAGGCCGGTCGCGGCGACACCAGTGCCGCCTGAGTCGGGTCGGTCCGCATGAGTGCCGTGCCCGAGGCCGAGCCCCGCTCCGCGGGCGGGCACATGACCCTCTGGGAGCACGTGGCCGAGCTGCGCTCACGGCTCATCAGAGTGCTCCTGGCGGTCGGCCTCGGCGCGGTGGCCGGTTGGTTCCTCTTCCCGTACGTGCTCGAGTTCCTCCTCCAGCCCTTCTACCAACTCGTTCCCGACGGCACGCTGATCGCCACGAGCCCCCTGCAGCCCTTCGCCACCCGGATCAGGGTCGCGGGCTACCTGGGCATCGTGTTCGCCATGCCGGTGATCCTCTGGCAGGTCTGGCGGTTCATCACGCCCGGGCTCTACCCGCACGAGAAGAAGTACGCCATCCCGTTCACGGTGAGCGCCCTGCTGTTGTTCCTGGCGGGCGCAGCGATCGCCTATTACACGCTCAACCCGGCGCTCAACTTCCTCATCGACATCGGCGGGCAGGACATCGAGCCGCTGTACACCCCTGACAGCTACATCATGTTGATCGTCTGGATGATGATCGCCTTCGGGGTCGGGTTCGAGTTCCCGGTGCTGCTGGTGGCCCTCCAGCTCATCAACGTCCTGACGCCCCGTCAGCTCCTCGGCTGGTGGCGCATGGCCACGGTGATCATCGTCCTGGCGGCGGCGATCATCACCCCCAGCGGCGACCCGATCTCGATGCTGGCGCTCGCCGTCCCCATGTTCCTCTTGTACTTCATCAGCATCGCCATCGGTGCGTTCGCGTTGAAGATGCGGCGACGCAAGGCCAGGCGGACCGCGGCCTCGTCGTGACCGGCCCGCCCGAGCGGGGCTTCCGCCTCGACCGGTTCCAGATCGAGGCGATGGCGGCCATCGACCGGGGCCGTTCCGTGCTCGTCAGCGCGCCCACCGGTTCGGGCAAGACGGTCGTCGCCGAGCACGCCATCGCCCTCGCCCGTGCGGCGGGCGGACGGGCCTTCTACACGACCCCGATCAAGGCCCTGTCCAACCAGAAGTACCACGACCTCGTCGGTGTCCACGGTGCCGAAGCGGTCGGACTCCTCACCGGCGACACCTCGGTCAACGGCGACGCACCGATCGTGGTGATGACGACCGAGGTGCTCCGCAACATGATCTACAGCCGCGCCGCGGCGCTCGACGGGTTGCTGTGGGTGATCCTCGACGAGGTCCACTACCTCCAGGACGCCTACCGGGGTCCGGTCTGGGAGGAGGTGATCGTCCACCTCCCCGCTCGGGTCCGCCTGGTGTGCCTCTCCGCCACCGTCTCCAACGCGGAGGAGGTCGCCGGTTGGATCGAGGCGGTACGAGGTCCGACGGAGGTGGTCGTCGAGACCACCCGACCGGTCACCCTCGACAACTGGTACCTCGTCGACGACCGCCACGGTGACGGGTTGGTCATGCTGCCGACCCTGGTGGGAGGTCGGGCCAACCCCGACGGAGGCCGATTCGACATCGAGCACGTCGACGGTGCACGGAACCGACGCAGCGGTCGACCACGACGTCGCTACGCCACCCCGGGGCGCGTGGAGGTGGTCGAGCTCCTCGCGGCGAATGACATGTTGCCAGCCATCTTCTTCATCTTCAGCCGGGCGGCCTGCGACGACGCGGTGACGTCGTGCATCAACGCCGGCCTGCGCCTCACCGCCGACGACGAGCGCCGACGGATCCGCGAGATCGTGGAGCGCCACGTCGAGCGGCTCTCCGACGCCGATCTCTCGGCGTTGGGCCACGACCGTTGGCTCTCCGCCCTCGAGGCCGGCGTGGCGGCGCACCACGCGGGGATGGTGCCCCCGTTCAAGGAGGCCGTCGAGGCGTGCTTCGTGGAGGGCCTGGTCAAGGTCGTGTTCGCCACGGAGACGCTGGCGCTGGGGATCAACATGCCCGCCCGCTCGGTCGTGATCGACAAGCTCACCAAGTTCACCGGTGAGCGACACGAACCGCTCACCGCGGGCCAGTACACCCAGCTCACCGGCCGCGCCGGCCGCAGGGGGATCGACGAGAGCGGGCACGCCCTGGTGCTGTGGTCGCCCTTCGTGGGCTTCGACGAGGTGGCCGCCCTGGCGTCGAGCCGCAGCTTCCGCCTGACCAGCTCGTTCCGGCCGACCTACAACATGGCGGCCAACCTGGTGCGGCGCTATCCCGCCGACGAGGCCCATCGGCTCCTGGGCCTGAGCTTCGCCCAGTACCAGACCGACCGTGAGGTGGTCCGGCTGGAGCAGCGGCTGCGCACCCGCCGCCAGGAGCGCGACGAGCTGACCGAGGCGGCCATCTGTTCGTTCGGCGACGTCGTGGAGTACGAGGCCCTGATCGATGCCGCACGAGGCTCGACCCCCTCGTCGCGCGCGCCGGCCGACGCCGAACGGGAACTCGCGGCGCTCCGCCCCGGCGACGTGGTGCGCGTCGGGCTCCGATCCGACCCCGGCCCCGTCGTCGTGCTCTCGGTGGCCGAGCGCAAGGGGGGAGCGGTCCGCGTCAAGGTCCTCACGCGGCGACGGCGGATCCTACGCATCGGAGCCGACGACGTGATCCGTTCCCCCCGGGTGATCAACCACATCGCGCTGCCCCAGCCCTTCACACCGGCCAAGCCCGCCTACCAGGCGGCGGTGGCACGCGACCTGCAACGCATCGTCGACCGCCACGCCGAGGCGTCGAGAGCGCAACGAGCGGAGGGCGCCGCCTCTGCGGGCGCCGACCACCCCGTGGCCGACTGTCCCGACCGCGACGCTCATCTGCGGGCGCTGTCACGGCTGCGCCGCCTCGATCGGGAGTTGACCCAACTGGAGCGGGAGGTCGGGCGACGCTCCCAGTCGCTGGCTGCGGTGTTCGACCGCGTGCTGCAGATGCTCGAGGGATGGGGCTACCTCGACGGGTGGGCCCTCACGGACCGCGGCGAGCAACTCGTGCGCATCTACCACGAGTCCGATCTGCTCGTGGCCGAAGCGGTCGGGGAGCGGCTCTTCGACGGGCTCGATCCGGCCGCGCTCACCGGCGTCGCCTCGGGCTTCGTCTACGAGGCGCGCAACTCCGGCCCCGACCTCGAACCCTGGTTCCCCGGGCCGGAGGCCGAGTCGGCCGCGGCACAGCTGGCCGAGCTGGCCCTCGCCATGGCCGCTGACGAGCGCGCTCTGGGACTTCCCGAGACCCGAACTCCCGACTGGGGGTTCAGCGGCCTGGCCCACGGGTGGGCCGCGGGAGACGATCTCGACCATCTGCTGGGCGACGACCTCCCCGGCGGGGACTTCGTCCGTACGATGCGCCAACTGCTCGACCTGCTGCGCCAACTGGCGGACACGGCCATCGCACCAGGAACCGCCGAGACGGCCAGAGCGGCGGTCGATGCCGTGCACCGAGGTGTCGTGGCGGCCTCGTCGGCCATCGCCACCACGCCCGCACCGCCCGTCGACGTCCACCAGGGCGACCACCGGACCGGCGACACCCCCGGCGCCGGCCCGGATCCAGCCACATGACCATACGCAAGGGTGAGGGGTGGGGCCGTCGCGCTCCGCTCCCGCCGGACGGGGTCGTGGTGCACTCCGATGCGGAGGCTCGATCCGTCGTGCTGGCAGCGCTCCGGGAGGACCGCCCGCTGCCGACGGTGGGCCTCCTCGGTGGAGACCTGTGCCGCACGCTGGGCGGTCTGGGCGATGTGGGCCGCCTCCACTCCGAGGAGGCGATGACCTTCCCGATCGACCTCGGCCACGCCACCATCGACGGGCGGTCCGACCTCTTCGTCGCCCATCTCATCGCTCGCCGGTCCTGGTGGCGCGGCCGGGCCGTGGCCGTCATGAACGCCCAGTGGCTGGGGGACTGGGACCTGGGACCACGCTCGCATCCCAACGACGGACTCCTCGACGCCACCGACGGCGACCTCGCTCTCGGGGATCGATGGGTGGCCCGACGAAGGGCCCGGACGGGCAGCCACCTCCCGCACCCTGCCCTGCGCACCGTCCGGAGCCGAGCCATGAGCTTCGACTTCGCGCCGCCGCTCGACATCCGCCTCGACGGAGTGGACGTCGGTCGCGCGGCCCACCTCGAGGTCTCGGTGCAGCCCGATGCGCTGAGCGTGGTGGTGTGAGCCGCCAGCACGGACGAGCGTCGAGGGCCGCGGCGGCGCGTGCCGGTATCGTCGCCGCATGGAGACCGCCGAGCTGAAGCAACGGATGTGCGACGAGATCGACCGTCGTGCCGACCTGCTGGTCGCCGTCTCCCACGACATCCATGCCCACCCCGAGGAGAACTTCGCCGAGGTCCACGCCCACGATGCCCTCACCGGCGTGCTCGACGATGCCGGCCTGAGCCCTGACCGGGGGGCATACGGTCAACCGACCGGCTTCGCGGCCCGGGCCGGCTCCGAGGGGACGAACGTGGCGGTCCTCCTCGAGTACGACGCCCTCCCGGGCCTCGGGCACGCCTGCGGCCACAACATCATCGCCGCCGCCGGCCTGGGCGCTGGGCTCGCGGCCGCGGCCTTCGCCGACGAGGCGGGCGGGCGGGTCCTCATCCTGGGGACCCCGGCCGAGGAGGGCGGGGGCGGCAAGGTCCTCATGGCCGAGCAGGGCGCCCTGGACGGCGTCGACGCCGCGCTCATGGTGCACCCCGCCGACCACGACCTGCGTCGCATGACGACCATCGCCATCCAACGCCTCGAGGTCACCTACACGGGTGAGAGCGCGCACGCCGCCGCCTTTCCGTGGAAAGGACGCAACGCCCTCGATGCAGCAGTGCTCGGCTACAACGCCGTCGCCGCGCTGCGCCAGCACATCCGCCCCGACGAACGCCTGCACGGCATCTTCACCGACGGTGGCGACAAGCCGAACATCGTGCCGGCCCACGCCTCGATGCTCTGGTACGTGCGGGCGGGAACGCTCCAACGCCTCGAGCCGCTCAAGGAGCGCGTCCTCGAGTGCCTCCGCGCCGGTGCGCTGGCCACGGGTTGCACCATGGAGCACACATGGCTCGAGCCGGCCTACGCCGACCTGCGCTCCGACGCCGCCCTCGAGGACCTCTACGCCGCCAACGCGGCGTCTCTCGGCCGACCGCTGCTGGATCCCTCCGACGACGTCATGGTCTGCGGGAGCACGGACATGGGCAACGTCTCCCACCTCGTGCCGAGCATCCATCCGATGATCGCCGTGGCCCCGGCCGGGGTCAGCATCCACACGCCGGAGTTCGCCCTCCACGCCGTCTCCGCAGCCGGCGATGCCGCGGTGATCGACGGGGCCAAGGCCATGGCGATGACGATCGCCGACCTCTGGCACGACGCCGACGCCCTGGGCGAACACGAGCCGGCGGCCGGCCCCGGGGCCGTCGGGAGCGCCCGGTAGGGTCCGCGGGGTGTCACCGACCACGCCGTACGCTCCACGGCCGTGAGCGTCTACGTCGCCGAGGAGTACACGCCGGGGGAAGCCGACATCCTCCGGCGCTACTTCACCAACCTGTACGGCCCGGTCTTCGCCCTGGTGAACCTGCCCGAGGTGGTGAAGGGCGCGTTGTTCGCCCGGTACTCGCGCTCCCCGAAGAGCCTGCGCCGGCTGTTCCTCGACGAGTTCGTGGGCGAGCTCGACATCAGCGGTGATGCCTCCATCGACGCCACCGTCGGGCTCCGGCGGGCCGAGGACCTCTACGACCGGGTGTTCTTCGAGTACGGCGACGATTCGGTGGCCCAACTCGGCGGGGTGCACCTGGCCTGTGAGCAGGCCTCGAACCTCCTGACGAAGGTCCTCGAGTGGGGTCGCCTCATGGCCTACCTCGAGCAGTCGACCCGGTACATCGCCTACGACGCCCGCATCGGCGGGCGCTACCGGTTCCATCGACCGCCCGAGGTGCTCCAGTCCACGCTGGGCACCCGCTACGTGGGCGACATGGACCGCATGTTCGACACCTACGCCGAGCTGTTGCCGCTGGTCGTCGACCATCTCCGCGAGAGCGTCCCCAAGGAGTCCTCGGACAGCGACTTCGTGTACCGCCAGGCCATCCGGGCCAAGGCGTTCGACGCGTTGCGCGGGCTGCTCCCGGCCGCGGCCCTCTCCAACGTGGGGATCTACGGGACCGGCCAGGGCTACGAGCAGCTGCTCCTGCGGATGCGCGCCCATCCGCTGCCCGAGGCGCGCACCTACGCCGATCTGATGTTGACCGAGTTGCGCAAGGTCATCCCGTCGTTCCTCAAGCGCGTGGACCTCGACGATCGCGGGGTGGCGTGGAGCCGCTACATCGAGACGGGTCGCCAGGAGATGGAGGAGCTCGCCGACCGCCTCTTCCCGGGTGGGGCCGAGGCCGCCGAGCCGGCTCCGGTGGTCACGCTCGTCGATCACGACCCCGATGCCGAGGTCAAGCTGGTCGCCAGTGCCCTCTATCCGTATGTGTCGCTGCCCGAGACGCAGATCGAGGACCGAGTGCGGGCCATGGGCACCGACGAGCGCCTCTCCGTCCTGAGGGCGTACGAGGGCGATCGGGCCAACCGCCGCCACAAGCCCGGCCGCGCCCTCGAACGCCCCACCTACCGGTTCGACGTGCTGGCCGACTACGGCGCCTTCCGGGACCTCCAGCGCCACCGGATGCTCACCATCGAGTGGCAGGCGCTCAGCCCGTACCACGGGTACACCCGACCCGAGACGGTCGAGGCGGCCGGCGTGGGAGAGCGCTTCGACGACGCGATGGCCCGCTCGGCCGCGCTCCACGATGCTCTGCTCGAGGACTTCCGTGCGCAGGCGCCCTACGCCGTCGCGCTGGCCTACAAGGTGCGCTTCTCCATGCAGATGAACGCCCGTGAGGCCATGCACCTCATCGAGCTGCGCACCACACCCCAGGGCCATCCCGCCTACCGGATCGTCGGCCAGGAGATGCACCGCCTCATCGCCGAGCAGGCGGGGCACACCGCCATCGCCGAGATGCTGCGCTTCGTCGACTACTCCGCCGAACCCGAGCTCGAGCGGCTCCACAGCGAGCGACGCGCCGAGGCCAAGCGCACCGCGGCGATCGATGCCGGTGACGGGGAAGATCGATCGGCGACGCCCGGCTGAAGGCGCAGGTCGTTCGGACACGGTGACATTCGCCACCATCGGTGCCGGAATGCCTGTGCCACGGCAGCGGTTCTGCGGGGTCGCAGGCGTCGGGGTGGAAAGAGTCCGGCCCGACGTGCGTATGATCCGCTCTCATCTGCCGGTGCCGGGGATCTGCCGGCGCCAACTGTCGAGGAACCAATGGCTGACGAAGACCTGATCGACGACGAGGACCTCGACGAGGTCGATGTCGACGCTGATGACATCGACGACGAGGACATCGACGTCGATGCCCTCGCCGACGACGTCGACCCTGACGTCGAGGTGGTCGACGAGGACGAGGACGAGGCCGAGACCGACGCCGCCAAGGCCAAGGCCAAGCGCGACGACGAAGACGACGAGGACGACGACATCGACCCCGACGACGTCGAAGCGGATCTCGACGCCATCTTGAAGGACCGCATCGCGGCGGCCGACGACGAGGACGAGGAGGACGAAGAGGTCGTCCCGGAGCCCCGCCCCACCGGTGAGCTGGCCGAGGGCGTGGTGCCCCGCAAGGCCCACGAGTTCATGTGCACGGGCTGTTTCCTCCTGGTCAACGCCGGCCAGTTCGGCCCGGTGGGGCAGATGACCTGCCCGGTGGGCGAAGCCGTCTGTCCGGCGATCGATCGTCTGACCAGCGAAGCGTCGGCGTGAGGTCATGACCAGCGCTGACGGCGACGACCGCCCTCGTGGTGCCGAGGAGGGCGAGCGCCGCTCGCCCGTCGACCACCTCGTCGACTACTGCGTCTACGCGCCGCTCGGGCTCGCCCTGGAGGCCCGGACGCTGATGCCGGGCCTCATCGACCGCGGCCGCGCCCAGGTGGGCGTGGCGCGGATGGTCGGGGAGTTCGCCGTGAAGTGGGGCAGCGTGCGCCTCGAGTCGTCGGTGGTCGATGCCCAGGACCAGGCGATGGGGCTCCTGCGACGGGCCGGCCTGGCCCCTGCCGAGGAGCGTGACCGTGGTGCGTCGACCGACCGCACCGGGGCTGCGCCGTCGCCGGGCCCCGACCCGATCGAGGCGCCCGTGGTCGAGGATGCGCTGGACGCGCCGGAGATCGACGTGACGACCCTGGCCATCCCGGACTACGACAACCTCTCCGCCTCGCAGGTGGTTCCCCGCCTCGACGGGCTCACCGCCGAGGAGCTCGTGGCGGTGGGCGCGTACGAGCGCGGGCACCGGGGGCGGAAGACCATCCTGAACAAGGTCGCCCAGCTCGAGCACCGCGAGGCCTAGAGCAGGTGCACGGCGCCCGCCTCGCAGGAGCCGCCGACCTCGACGACCTCGTGGCGCTCGCCGAGATGGCCACCGCCGAGCTGCGTCCCCTCCGTGGCGGCGACCTGTGGTCCCGCACGCTCGGCCGCCGTCCTCCGCACGCGCCGGCGCTCGCCGCCGCGCTGGACGCACCCGATCGCCTCGTGCTGTGCGGCACCATCGACGCAACGACGGTGGGCTACGGGGTCGTCCGGCTGGACGACCTCGCGGACGGAACCCGGCTCGCCGTCATCGAGGATCTCTACACGATGCCGGAGGCCAGGCACGTCGGCGTGGGCGAGGCGATGATGGACGAGGTCGTCCTCTGGGCCGAGCGCCACGATGCCTGTGGCGTCGACGCAGTGGCCCTGCCCGGGATGCGTGACACCAAGAACTTCTTCGAGAGCTTCGGGCTCGTGGCCCGCGCCATCGTGGTGCACCGCCCGCTGACGTGACGGGGCCGCCTCGCCTGGCCGTCGGTGCGGTGGTCGTCCACGACGGCGCGCTGTTGCTCGTCCGTCGGGGGCACGGGCCGGCCGCCGGGGAGTGGTCCGTGCCCGGTGGGCACCTGGAGCGCGGTGAGACCATGGCCGAGGCCGTGGTGCGTGAGCTCGACGAGGAGACCGGCCTCGAGGGTGTCTGCGGGAAGCTCCTCGGGTGGGCGGAGATCCTCCCCGACGGCCCCGATGACGACCACTTCGTCGTGGCCGACTTCCTGACCACCGTGCTGGCTCACGACGAGCCCGTCGCCGGCGACGATGCCGCCGAGGCGCGCTGGGTGCCCCTCGGCGAGGTCACGTCGCTCGCCCTCGTCGACGGGCTCGCCGAGTTGCTCCACGACAGCGGCATCCTCGACACGATCGTCTGAGCCGGCCCTCGGACACCGCCGCCGCGGTCGTGAGGGTCAGCGGCCCTTCCAGACCGGCGGGCGCTTCTCGATGAACGCGGTGAGGCCCTCGTTGGTGTCCTCCGAGGCCAGGACCTGCCCGAAGGCGGCGCCCGTGGCCGCCTTGATGGTCTCCTCGTCCTCCCAGTCCGCCATCAGCACCAGCTCGCGGCTCGCCCACACCGAGAGCGGGGCGTTGCCGGCGATGGTCTCGGCCAGCTCCATGGCCCCCTCGAGGGCCTTGCCGGACTCGCTGATGCGATTCACCAGTCCCAGCTCGTAGGCGCGCTCGACGCTGAGGGGAATGCCGGTGAGCGCGACCTCGAGGGCCACGCTCTTGCCGACGACCTTGGGAAGGCGGTACAGGCCACCGCCGGCCGCCACGAGGTTCCGCTTCACCTCTGCCAGGCCGAACGCCGCGTCGGTGGAGGCGACGATCATGTCGCAGGCCAGGGCGATCTCGAAGCCGCCCGCCGTGGCCAGTCCGTCGATGGCGGCGATGATGGGCTTGCGGCGCTCGCGGGTCGTGATGCCGCCGAAGCCCCCCCGGGCGGTGGCCAGGTCGGCCGCCTTGCCGCTGTTGATGGCCTTCAGATCGGCACCGGCGCAGAACACCGGGCCGTTGGCCGCGAGGACCGCCACCCACACGTCGGGATCGGCCTCGAGGCGATCGATGTTGGCTTCCATGGCCTGTGCGACGTCGCCGTTGACGGCGTTGCGGGCTTCCGGACGGTTCAGGGTGAGCAGGGCCACGTGGCCCCGGACTTCGTAGTCGACCATGACGAGGACATTACCCAGGTCCCGACCTCAGCCCGGCTCGGCGCCGCGGCCTCGGGCGTGGCCGCGATCCAGGGGGCGTCGGGGGTACGGTGGCGCCGAGAACCATGACGCAGCCGGGCGCTCCCTCCGATCGTGAAGCCGGACCCCTCTGCTGTCCGTTCTGCGGTGCCTACGAGGTGGACCGGCTCTACCTCGCGTCGCTGCTGCTCGACTCCTGTCGTTGCCAGTCGTGCGGGGCCCGATGGGATCAAGAGCCCCGGAGCGGCGCCTTCCGCGGGCGAGCCGGCCGCGCCCGGACCTGAGCGGTGTCAGGGTCGGCCGGACGGGCCGTGGTCTTCGATCTCGACGGCACGCTGCTCGACTCCGACGCGGCGCTGCTCGCTCCGTTCGAGGCGCTCGGCATCGACGCCGTCGACGTCCGCATGGGCAGCGTCGTGGGCGAGGAGTGCGCTCGGCTCGGCGTGTCGGTGGAGGACTACGTGGCTCGCTACGACACCGATGTCGTGGTGCCGTTCCCCGGTGTCGAGGAGATGCTGGCGGGCGTCGCCCGCTGGGGGATCTGCTCGAACAAGCACCCGGAGTCGGGGCACGCCGAGCTGCGCCGTCTCGGTTGGCTCCCCGAGGTCGTCATGTTCACCGACAGCTTCGACGGTGGCCCGAAGAGCCCCACGCCGGTCCTGCGGGCGATGCGGGTGCACCCCGACGATGCCGTCTTCGTGGGGGACACGGCGCACGACCGAGCGTGCGCCGCGTCGGCAGGGGTGACCTTCGCCCTGGCGGGCTGGAACCCGCGAGCGGCGCCGGCGCCGGGCGACGTCGTGCTGCGACGCCCGCTCGACCTCCTCGACCTGTTGCGCGGCTGACGGCTCAGGTCTCGTCGGAGGCTTCGGTGGCGGGCTCGACCGACTCGATCGGGGTGTCACCGGCGTCGAGGCTGGCCGCAGGGGTGTCACCGGCGTCGAGGCTGGCCGCAGGGGTGTCACCGGCGTCGAGGCTGGCCGCAGGGGTGTCACCGGCGTCGAGGCTGGCCGCAGGGGTGTCACCGGCGTCGAGGCTGGCCGCGGGGCTGTCACCGGCGTCGAGGCTGGCCGCGGGGCTGTCACCGGCGTCGAGGCTGGCCGCGGGGCTGTCACCGGCGTCGAGGCTGGCCGCAGGGGTGTCACCGGCGTCGAGGCTGGCCGCAGGGGTGTCACCGGCGTCGAGGCCGGCCGCAGGGGTGTCGGGCGACGTCGAGGGCGGATGGTCCGTGCTGGCGGGGTCGGGAGCGTCAGTGGACGCCGCGGGGTCCGATCGCGGGGGAGGAGGGGGAACCGGGCGACCCTTGCCCTTGGCCCGTGGGCGCCCCTTCGCCGGGCGAGCACCGGCGGGCGGAGCCTCGATCCCGAACTGTGCGGCGATCTGGGGAAGCCGAGCGGCGAGCTTGCGCACGGCCACCAACAGCTCCTCACCGGGAGGATCGGGAACCCCCAGCGCGGTGACCTGGGCGCGGATGGGGGAGTGGGCGAGGGCGTCGAGGACCGTGGCGTAGCGCTCGGCACCCGTGTCCGCCGTGAGTGACGCGGCCGTCGCGTCCACGAGACGGGCCCCGAGCTCGGCCGGGAACGGTGCTCCCGCCTTCGGGGGTCGCGAGCTCAGACGCAGGGCCCGCACGGCCCGACCTTCGTCGAGCATCTGCGCGATCTCCACGAGCCAGGCCGCCTGCTCTGCCTCGACGCGCTCCGCGAGGGCGGTGCGCAGCCGCTCGGCGAGCTCGCGGGTCTCCTCGTCGCGGGCGGCGGCGTCGGCGGCCACGACGACGGAGCGCAGATCGCGCAGATCGAGCTCGGCCACGTCGGCCAAGGCGGCATCGGCCTTGTCGTGCCATTCTGCGGTGCGCAGCGGCGACACCAGTTGCTCGGCGAGGGCCACCAGGGGAGCGGGGCTGATCTCGGGCTTGCCCTCGGCCTTGTTGGCCTCGTTCTGCTTCTCGACCGCCTGACGCACCGCAGGGATGCCGCCCCGGAGCACCTGTTCGGCCACCGGACGCTGCTCTTCGGGGAGCGACGCCAGCACGGCGGCTCGATGGGTTCGCCCGGCGCGGAGGCGCTTGGGCTTCGGCTTGGCGTCCGGCGCCGGGCGGGGCGGCCGGGACCGTCGTTCGTCGGACCGGGGGGGACGATCGGCGCTGTCGCGGCGCGGACGGCGTGGGCCGTCGCCCCCGGGCGCCCGGTCGCCGTCGCTGCGGGGGCGTCGATCGCCGCGGTCCCGAGGGGGTCGGTCGCGGCGATCACCGCGGTCGCGGCGATCTCCTCGATCGCCTCGCCCCTTCGGGGCGAGGGTGGTGGTCACCAGCTGATCGTCCTTGGGTGGCGAGCCCAGGATCTCGATCCGCTCCGGCTCCTTGCGCGCACCTCGCGGCGGGAGGACGGCCGTGACGACGATGCCGTCGATCAAGAAATCGGCGTCGGCGCGCACCACGTCGCCCACCTTGGCGTCGCGGTACAGCAGGCCGCCGTCGAGCTCGCCCTTGGGCTGCTTCGCCCCGGCGGCCCGCCACGTCCAGGTGCCGTCTTCTCGGGTGCTGGTGAGCTCGACTTCGATCCTTCGCGACATAGCGCCGCCACGCTACCGCAGTCCCGAGAGGCCCCCAGCGGGTGCGCCCCGCCCACCGGGGGCCGCGCGGCGGGGGCTCAGGGGTCGGCGGTGGCGGCGGGCGCTCGCACCAGGTCCAGGACCTCGTCCTCGGGGAACTCCCCGGACCAGCGCCCGATCCATCGTCCGTCCGCCGCCACGAGCACGGCCGCAGGCTGGCTCGGCACCTGGAACCGCCGCCAGCTCGTGCCGCTCTCGTCCCACAACATCGGGAAGGTGGTGCCGTAGTCGGACACGAAGTCCTCGGCCATGCCCAACGAGTCCCGGGCACCGAGCCCGACCACGGTGACCTCCTCGGCGTGCTGTCGAGCGAACTGCTCGACGCCAGGCGCAGCCTGGCGACACGACGGTCAGTGCGGAGCCCAGAACCAGACGAGGGTGGGCAGCCCGGGCTCCGCCACCGACGTCAAGGGGACCTGGTCCCCGGTGGCGAGGTCGGTCACCGCGACGTCCGGGATGCCGCTCGATCCTTCCTCGCTCGACGAGCCGCAGGCCGCTGCCACGACCAGGACCGAGACGACGGCGATCAGGGCGAGACGACGAACCATGGCACAAGGGTACGCCCGCGTCCTGACGGACCTCGGGTCGAGCCGTACGCTTCCGACCATGCCCGAGGACGTCGAGGAGTACGGACAGCGCCCCGTTCACCGCGCCCCCCGGAGCGACCGAGCTCTTCCTCGTGCGCCACGGCCAGTCGGCGCCGTACCGCCCGGGACGTCCCTTCGCCCTCGTCGACGGGCAGGGGGACCCCCCGTTGTCCGACGCTCGGGCGGTGGCAGGCCCGACAGCTCGCCGACCGCCTCGCCGGCGAGACCCTCCACGCGCTGTACGTCACGACGCTGCGCCGCACCCTCGAGACGGCGGCACCGTTGGCGGCGCGCCTCGGCCTCGATCCACAGGTCGAGCCCGATCTGCGCGAGGTGCACCTGGGGGAGTGGGAAGGCGGGGTGTTCCGTCAGATGGCGGCGCAACGCCACCCCGTGTTCGCCGAGATGGATCGCACGCAGGAGTGGGGCGCGGTGCCGGGCGCCGAGTCGTCCACCGAGCTCCGGGCGCGGACTCGAGCGGCCGTGGAGCGACTCCAGCGACGCCACCCGGGTCAGCGCATCGTGGCCGTGAGCCACGGGGGAGCCATCGGGGCCGTGCTCGCCGAAGCCACCGGCTCACGGAGCCTGGCCTTCTCCGCCGCTGACAACGCATCCATCACCCACGTCGTGCTGCACGACGATCGCTGGCTCGTCCGGCGGTTCAACGACACCGGCCACCTCGCCGGGGAGCTGTCGTCGGAGGCCGACGCGCCGACCTGACTCCCGCCGGACCACGTTGCGTCACCTGGCGTGCCGATAATCCTCGTTATGTAAAGTAACCGGGGACGATCCGGTCAGGTCGATGCGGTGCGGGGTTCGATCCAGACCTCGGCCACGCGGGTGGCGTTGCTCACCAGCCAGTCGAGCGCTCCCTCCACGTCGGCAGGCTCCCGGGACACCTCCAGGTCCCGGGCCACGTCCTCGAGCGCCGCCTGGAGGCAGTACACCCGGTCCTGGAGGTCCTCGAGCACCAGCCGGTCCACGATCACGTCGTCGTCGCCGAGGCCGTGGGCGGCGGCCAGGCGGCGCGCCTGGTAGGCCTGCTGGCGACACCCCGGGCGACAGAACCGCCGTGGGCGCCCAGGGCCCGGGTTCGCCACGAACGACCGTCCGCACCACCCGCACCGTTCCCGGCGCTCCCCGTGCCCGGTGCCGCCCGACCGGCTCGATTTCGTCATGTGACGAAACTAGCTCGAACCGTGGGTCCCGGCGATGGACCTCGTCACCCCGTGAACGCGGCCACCACCACCACCGCCTGCGCCGGTGCCGGGGACGACTCCGGCACGGCGCAACGGTCTCGGCGGGGACCTCGGGCACGACCGGCACCACCGGAACGACGGGCACGACGATGTCGCGGAACGGGAAGGGCTGCAGAGCCAGGCCCCAGACGCCCTGGTAGGTGGCGAAGGGATCGGCCCCTCCGGCGCTGAACGGCGAGGCCAACGCCCCGGCGTCGGGGCCCGCGGCGACGACCCACGCCTCGAGCGACGCCAGCGGCGTCTGTCCCGAGCGCGTCCAGGCCCCGAGGTCCTCACCCGCGGCCGTGAGGGCCTGCAGGACCACCGCGGTGGAGTTCGGGTCGGGATCACCGGACGGGTACGACGTGAAACCACCGGCGTACGGGCCCGCGCCGGCCTGGGCCGTGCGCAGGAACTCGAGGGCGCCGGGGACGGGATCGCTCACGCCGACCGCGACCAGCGCCTGGACGGCGAACGCCGTGGTGTTGGTGTCAGGGCCGGCGAACGAGGCCGGATCGGGGCTGACGCACGTCCTCGAGCCCACCGACGGTCGGTGCCCGGTAGGCCTGCCAGCCGCCCACCGCGTCGCCAGGGGTCGTTCCGCCGCCGCACTGCTGGTCGACGAGCCACTCGAGGGCCGCGCCCGGCACGGGCGCCCCCGCGGCGGTGAGGGCCAGCAGCGCCAGGGCCTGGTTGGTGCCGGCCGAGAAGGGGTCGGCGTCACCGTAGAGACCGGGCTCGGTCGTGGCGAGGGTCGCCGAGAGCCGAGCCACGAGGTCGGTGGGCGGGGTCCCGAACGACGCCGGGTCGCCGTCGGTGGCCACGACGAGCAGGATCAGGTACCCGAGCGCTCCGGCGTTGTCGACTCCCGAGCGCACCACGTAGTCGTCGACGTGGCCGGCGAGGTACCCCATCGCCGCGTCGAGCGCCTCGGGCTCCGTGCCGGTCGCGGCCAGCGAGAGGGCGACGTTGACCGTCCACCCGGCCGAGACGGAGCCGGGCGCGTAGGGGTTCTCCACCCCGCCGTCGGGGCCGACGAGTCCCGCCAGCCACGCCGAGGCGCCCACGGCTGCGGGCGACGCGGCGGCGACCGGTCCCGAGCCGGCGAGCACGGCGGACACCGGGGCGACCACCAGGGCGGCGGCCAGGAGCAGGGACCGGATCGGTCGGGACAGCGGGGAGGTGGTCATCGGGTCCTCGTTCTCGGGGCCGGGAACGCTGCCTCCCCCGCTCCCCCACGAGCGCCGGTCCGCTGGACCGGCCCACGAGGTGACTCGGGCTCGGCACCGCATTCCGCGACGGTGCATGGTGAGCCTCGGGCCCGGGTCGGTGATCCGACTCGTCGGGGGTCACCCCCCGGCACACGGTTGCGGGACAGCGTCGGAGTCTCACCGACTTCCCCTCACCGGGCTCGCGACCGGCAGTCGACCACGTCCCCCCGCCGACGTCAACCGGGCACCGGACCTCGTCGGGATCGCAGTCCTACACTGCGAGAAGGGCAGGCCGCGCCGCTGACGGAGGAGACCCATGACCGAGGAACGCTCGACGACCAGCACCGACCTCTTCGCCCCGGCGAAGCCGATGCGCTACGCCCCACAGACCTTCGACGACGTCGCCGACGAACGCCGGCACCGCCTCGAACGCCTCGCCGCCGCGTTCCGCCTCTTCGGCCGGTTCGGGTTCGGCGAGGGCGTCGCCGGGCACATCACGGTCCGCGACCCCGAGTTCCCCGACCGCTTCTGGCTCAACCCCTTCGGCGTCGACTTCCGGCTGATCAGCGTCTCGGACCTCGTCTGCGTCGACCACGACGGCACGATCGTGCACGGCGACTACGCCATCAACCAGGCCGCCTTCGCCATCCACTCCCAGGTCCACGCCGCCCGACCCGACGTCGTCGCCGCGGCCCACACGCACTCGGTGCACGGCAAGGCCTTCTCGTGCGCTCGGCCGGCTGCTCGAGCCGATCACCCAGGATGCGTGCGCCTTCTACGACGACCATGCCCTGTTCGACGACTTCACCGGCGTCGTGCTCGACACCAGCGAGGGCAAGCGCATCGCCCACGCCCTCGGCGAGGACAAGGCCGCCATCCTGCGCAACCACGGGCTGCTCACCGCGGGGCACAGCGTCGACGAGGCCGCCTGGTGGTTCATCACCATGGAGCGCACCTGCCAGGCCCAGCTCCTGGCCATGGCCGCCGGTGAGCGCAGTGCTCATCGACCCCGACAACGCCGCCCTGACCTCGACCCAGGTCGGCTCGCACCTCGCCGGATGGTTCTCCTTCCAGCCCCTCTACCACTGGATCGTCCGCGACGAGCCCGACCTGCTCGACTGATCGCCCGGCGTCCGGCGTCCGGCGTCCGGCCGAGCGTCCCCGGCGGGCTAGGGTCGTCGGCACAACCGAGGCCGATCACCGCCTGCGGGAGAGCCCCCGACCGACGCCTCCGGGCCCGGGCGGGGGCGCCGAAGGAGCAACCACCCCGGAAACTCTCAGGCACCCGTACCGCAGGCGCAGGCACCTCTGGAGAGCAGCCACGTCAGTGGCTCACCGACGGTGAAGGTTCGAGCGCCAGGCCACGGCGCAGAGCGAAAACTCTCAGGTCCCACGACAGAGCGGGGTCCCGACCCGATCCGGCGCGAGCCGGACCGACCCCGAGGATCGCTCCGTGACGCTCTCCCCTGGAACCACCAGCCTCCGACCCCGCCTGGCCGAGCCGGGCGACGGGTTCGCCGCCCGCCACATCGGGCCCGACGACGCGGCGGTCGAGACGATGCTGGCCACGATCGGCTACGACACCCTCGACGACCTCCTCGACGCGGTCGTGCCGCCGTCGATCCGCCTCGATGCGCCGCTCGACCTGCCCGCCGCCCGTAGCGAGGTCGAGGTCACCGAGGCCCTGCGCCGCCTGGCCGCCGCCAACACCGTGCGCACCTCCCTGATCGGCACCGGCTGGTACGCCACGGTGACGCCCCCGTGATCCGACGCAACGTCCTGGAGAACCCGGCCTGGTACACCGCCTACACGCCGTATCAGCCCGAGATCTCCCAGGGCCGACTCGAGGCGGTGCTCAACTTCCAGACGATGGTCGCCGAGCTCACCGGCACCGAGCTCGCCAACGCCTCGATGCTCGACGAGGCGACCGCCGCCGCCGAGGCGATGGCGCTGGTCCACCGGGTGAACCCGAAGGCGGGGGACGTGTTCGTGGCCGATCCCGACACCCATCCCCAGACGCTGGCCGTGCTGGCGACCCGCGCCGAGCCGCTGGGGCTCACGCTCGTGGTCGCTGATCCCGCCGGGCCCCTGCCGGAGGGGTGCTTCGGCGTGCTCGTCTCCCACCCGGGCTCGAGCGGCGCGGTCAGGCCGCTCGCCCCCATCGTGGCGGCGGCCCATCAGGCCGGCGCGCTCGTCGTGGCGGCCACCGATCTGCTGGCGTGCTGCCTGCTCACCCCGCCCGGTGACGACGGGGCCGACGTGGTCGTCGGCTCGACGCAGCGCTTCGGCGTCCCCATGGGGTTCGGCGGTCCGAGCGCCGGGTTCCTCTCCACCCGCGAGGCCTACAAGCGCACCCTGCCCGGCCGCCTCGTCGGCGTCTCGATCGACGCCGCCGGCCGCCCGGCGTACCGCCTGGCCCTCCAGACCCGTGAGCAGCACATCCGACGCGAGAAGGCCACCTCGAACATCTGCACCGCGCAGGTGCTGCTGGCCGTGATGGCCGGCATGTACGGGGTGTGGCACGGCCCCGAGGGCCTCATCCGCATCGCCACCCGTGTCCACCGCCTCACCACTGTGCTGGCCGAAGGCCTGCGTTCCGAGGGCGTGTCGCCGGTCCACGACGCGTTCTTCGACACCCTCACGGTGTCCGTACCCGGTCGAGCCGAGGAGGTGCACGCCGCGGCCGCGTCCCTCGGGCTCGACCTCAGGTCGATCGACGACGACCACGTCGGCCTCAGCCTCGACGAGACCTCGACGGTGGAGACGGTCGAGCTCGTGTGGCGGGCCTTCGGGGTGGCACCGGCGCAGCCCGATCGACGCTCTCGACGACGCCACCCCCGACGCCATCCCGGCCGGTCTGCGTCGGACCAGCGCGTTCTGCACCCACCCGGTCTTCCACGAGCACCGCAGCGAGACCGAGATGCTGCGCTACCTGCGTCGGCTGGCCGACGCCGACCTGGCCCTCGACCGCACCATGATCCCGCTCGGCTCGTGCACCATGAAGCTCAACGCCACCACCGAGATGGAGCCGGTGACCTGGCCCGGCTTCGCGGACCTGCACCCCTTCGCCGCCCCCGACGACACCGCCGGCTACCGCCGCCTGATCGACGACCTCGAGCGGTGGCTCTGCGAGATCACCGGCTACGACGCGGTGTCGCTGCAGCCCAACGCCGGCAGCCAGGGTGAGTTCGCCGGCCTCCTGGCCATCCGGGCCTGGCACCACAGCCGGGGTGACGCCGACCGCGACGTCTGCCTCATCCCGGCGTCGGCCCACGGCACCAACGCCGCCAGCGCGGCGATGGTCGGCATGCGCGTCGTGGTGGTGGCCTGCGACGACGACGGCAACGTGGACCTCGACGACCTCAGCGCCAAGCTCGAGTCCCACCGCCGCGAGGTCGCCGCACTGATGGTCACCTACCCCTCGACGCACGGGGTGTTCGAAGAGGCCATCGGCGACATCTGTGCGGCGGTGCACGACGCCGGCGGGCAGGTCTACCTCGACGGCGCCAACCTCAACGCGCTGGTCGGCGTGGCCCGCCCGGGCCGCTTCGGCGCCGACGTCAGCCACCTCAACCTCCACAAGACCTTCTGCATCCCCCACGGTGGCGGCGGTCCCGGCGTGGGGCCGGTCGCCGTGCGCGCCCACCTCGCCCCGTTCCTGCCCTCGCACCCCGTGGTGCCGGCGGCCGGACCGCCGGTCCCGGTGGTCGGCGCCGTCTCGGCCGCGCCGTGGGGCTCCGCCGGCATCCTGCCCATCCCCTGGGCCTACATCGCCCTGATGGGGCCCGACGGCCTGCGACGGGCCACGGCGGTGGCCATCCTCAGCGCCAACTACATCGCCCACCGCCTCGGCCAGGCCTACCCGATCCTCTACTCCGGTCGTGACGGTCTGGTGGCCCACGAGTGCATCCTCGACCTGCGCCCCATCACCCGGGACACCGGCGTCACCGTCGACGACGTCGCCAAGCGACTCATCGACTACGGCTTCCACGCCCCGACGATGTCGTTCCCGGTGGCGGGCACGCTGATGGTCGAGACCACCGAGAGCGAGGGCCAGGCCGAGCTCGACCGGTTCTGCGACGCCATGCTCGCCATCCGGGCCGAGATCGACGCCGTCGCCGCCGGGACGTGGCCCGCCGACGACAACCCGTTGGGCAACGCCCCCCATCCGGCCGCCGACGTGGCGGCCGACGAGTGGACCCATCCTACCCCCGCAGCGTCGCCGGGTGGCCGGGCGGCGCCACCGATCGCCTCGGCAAGTACTGGCCGCCGGTCAGCCGCATCGACGGCGCCTACGGCGACCGCAACGTCATGTGCTCGTGCCCACCGGTCGACGCCTTCGCCGACGGGTGAACCCGACAAACCCTCCGGGCCCGGCGAAGCGGCCTCGGTAGTGTCCGCCCCCTTGTCGGAGCGCGCCGAGGACCCTGCCGCACTCGGCCCGCCCACCCGTACCGGCGGCGGTGCGCGGCCTGTGGCCGCTCTTCGTCGGCACGTTCTTCCTGGCCGCGGGCGGCGGGCTGATCTTCCCGCTGCTGGCCGAGCTCCAGGACGTCCACGACCTGCCCACGTGGGGCCTCGGCGTCATCGCGGGGCTCTTCTTCGTCGGTGCGATCATCGGCCAGCTGCTCTTCGCTCCCCTCGGCGATCGGGGCCGGGCCCGCATCCTGTTGCTCGTCGGCGTGGGCCTCAGCCTCGTGAGCCTCGGCTGGTTCGCCTTCGCCACCGAGCTGTGGCAGTTCGGTGTCGCCCGCGCCCTGTCGGGGCTGGCCGCGGGCATGTTCCTCCCGGCGGCGCGGGCCAGCCTGGTGCGCGCCGATCCGGCCCGCACCGGCCAGCTGCTGGGTCGCTTCGCCGGCACCGAGACCGGTGGCTTCATGTTCGGGCCGGTCATGGGGACGGCCATCTACCAGCTGTTCGGCCTGAAGGCGCCGTTCCTGGTCGTGGCCGCGGTGATGGTCGCCGTGCTGGTCGTGCTGGCCCGCGTCGAGATCCCGGGGACCCGGACCGCTCCCGGACACGCCCGCCCCGTGGCGCGCTCCGACGGGCCCGGCTGGCCGATCCGTTCCGCCTCCTGCGCCACCGCGGCGTCGTGGTGGCCGTGCTGCTCCAGCTGGCGGTGTTCCTCCCGGTCGGCATCTACGACTCCCTGTGGGCCCGCTACCTCACGGACCGGGGCGCCACGACGCTGCTCATCGGCTTCGGCCTCACCCTCTACGGGCTGCCCTTCGTGCTCGCCGCGCCCCGGGGTGGGCGCCTCGCCGACCGCCTCGGACCGGTGCGATCGACCACCATCGGGATGCTCATCGTCGTGCCGGCCACCGCCATCTACGGCCTGCTCGCCGCGCCGCTCGTCATCACCGCCATCGCCCTGCTCGAGGCCGTCGGGAACGCCACCGCCGTCCCGGGGGCCCAGACCGCCATGGCCCGCTCCTGCCCCCGCGAGCGGCTCACCGCCGGACAGGGCCTCTCGGGGGCGGTCAGCATGCTCGGTGCCGGGTTCGCCGCGGTCGTGGCCGCGCCGATCTACGAGGCCGTCGGTGCCGATGGCTCTTCTGCGGAGCCGCGGCGGCTCATGGGCGCTCGTCGTGGCCGCCGGCGCGGTTCGACCGGGGGGGTGGCCGCGCGCCGTGCCCCACCCGTTCGCGATCGACGAACCGGAGGACCCGGCGTTGGCCCACCTCCGCGACGTCGAGACCCCGGTCGGCCCCCCGGTGCCCCGTCGACCGGCCGACCGATCTCGGCCGGAGTCCGGTCACCCGTCGACCGGACCACGCGCCTGTCGGCCAGTCGGCGACGACGACGATCCACGAAGGGCAGCGCCACGACCCGGGCGGGGAGATCGGAGCCCCGACGTCGATCGTGACCTCGTCGCCCTCGACCGCATCGGGGGGCAGGAACGCCAGGGCGATGCCGTGGCCCGAGCTCGGGCGAGAAGTTGCCGCTGGTGACCGACCCCACCACGTCGTCGCCGTCGACGCACCGCCTGACCCTCGCGGGGAGGACGACGGCCGTCGGTGGCCAGGCCTCGGAGCCGACGGTCGACGCCCGCGGTCCCGTTCGGCGACGCAGGGCGTCGCGGCCCCGGAAGTCGCCCTTGTCCCAAGCCGACCACCCAACCGAGGTTGGCCTGCAGCGGGGTGATGCCCGGGCCGAGCTCGTGGCCGTGCAGGGGCAGGCCGGCCTCGAGCCGGAGGCGTGTCCGCGTGCGCCCAGCCCGGCCGGTTCGATCCCGGCGTCGAGCACGGCGCGTCGCACAGCGCATCGGCGCGGCCGCCGCGGGCACGGCGAGCTCGACGCCGTCCTCGCCCGTGTACCCGGTGCCGGCGACGACGAGCGTCGACGCCGTCCCACTCGACCGGCGCGACGCCGAAGCGAGCTACCGTCGGCCGGCGCCGGCGACACGTCGGGCGAGGCGGTCCGGGCGTCGGGGCCCTGCACGGCGAGCACGGCCCGGTCCGCGGTGACGTCGGCGGCCTCCACGTCGGCACGCCGGCGCCGCGGCCTCGTCGGCCAGGGCGGCGGTGACACCGGCGGTGTTGGAGGCGTTCGGCATCACGTCGAAGCGCTCGGCGTCGACCCACCACACGATGATGTCGTCGAGCACCGAGGCGTCGTCCGGGTCGAGCAGGTGGGTGTACTGGGCCCGCCCGGGGTCGATCGCGGCGAGGTCGTTGGTGAGGGCCCGCTGCAGGGTCGAACGCGCTCGTGGCCCGTCACCCGCACCGTTCCGAGATGGCGAGACGTCGAACACGACCGCCGTGTCGCGACAGGCCCGGTGCTCGGCGAGGGTGCCCGCTCGGGATAGGACAGCGGCATCTCCCAGCCGCCGAAGGGCACCATCTTGGCGCCGAGCGCGCGGTGGGCGGCGTCGAGGGGCGAGTGACGGATCGGTCACGGCGGCGACCCTACTGCCGGGGGTCGCGGCGCCGGCGCTCAGATCGGCGCCGAGCGCGGCGAGCGGGCCCCCGAGCCGCGAGTTGCTCGACCCAGGTCGACGCGATCTCACGTCCTCGCGGCGCCCCCCACCCGACCAGCAGGTCCTCGGTGAGGCCCCGGCGCAGCGCCGCGCCCGGAACAGATGGCGATCCAGCGGGGCCAACCGTTCGAGGCGCAGCACCCCGAACAACGAGGCCACCCACCCAGGGCCCGGGTCGTGGCGTCACCCGACTCCAACACCTCGGCGTCCGCCGCCGCATCGAGACGGGCGATTGGCGGGTCGAGCAGTCGATGCAGCACCGGGAGCTGCTGTCGTGAGTCCGACCCGTCGAGCGGAGCGGCCGTCGGCGCCGCCTCGCCGAGCAGGGCCCGCACCAGGGCGACCTCGTCGCGGAACACCACCCCGGCGGCGGCCACGAACCCGCTGTAGGCCAGCAGGTCGACCAGTACCACCACGTTCACCTCGACCTCCTGATCGGTGAGGTGCTCGTCCCAGCCGGCACGGGCCGTGCGGTAGCGACCCCTCGAGCGTCGCCACGGCCTCGGCCTGCAGCGCCGCCAGGAGGTCGGCCTTGGACTCGAACGCCGTGTACAGGGTGCCGACCGCGCAGTCGAGCTGGTCGGCGACGGCCTGCATGGTGACCCCGGCCAGCCCGTCGCGGTCGATCACCGCCCCGGCGGCGGCCAGGATCCGCAGTCGTTTGGCCTCCCGGGTCCGCTCTCGGCGGTCGTCGGGCACGACCGTCAGATGAACCATGTTCAAAGTATGAACCACGTTCATTTCCAGGCGGTGGATGGCCCGCCACGGCCGCGACGGTGCGCGGGACGTGCGGGGGTCTGCCCAGCGGCCCGCCCCGCGCTGCCAGCCCCGCATCGCGACGCCGCCGCTCCCCTCCCCCGCCCTCGGAGTCCCGCCGAACCAGCCGTCCGGCCCGAGACGGGAGCGAGGGCGAACGGCCGGACGCGGACGAGCCCGGCCGAGGCCCGGCCCGGATCGGTCCACTCCCCTCCCCCACGAGGGTCCGGTCAGGAGCCGGCGGCGAGCCGGGTGACGGTGGCCAGGACCGGGTCGGGCGCAGCTCGGGATGCGGGCGTCGACCTCGCTCGCGCACGCCGGCGAGGGGCAGGATGTTGAGCACGCCCTGGCCGTTCTTGAGCAGGTCGATGAGCTCCCCGTCGTCCGAGATGACCACCGAGGAGTGCCCTGGATCACGAGGTTGGCCGAGGTCGACGTCGGCGCCGAGGTGCTGGCGCAGGTACTCGAAGACGTCACGAACGTTCTCGAGCTTGATGCCGGCGTCGAGCAGGCTCTTGACGACCTTCAGCTCGAGCAGGTCCGTGTAGCTGTAACGGCGGCGACTCCCGCTCCCGTTGGCGTCGACCAGCGAGGGGCGCACCAGATCGGTGCGAGCCCAGTAGTCGAGCTGGCGATAGCTGATGCCGACGATCTCGGCGGCCTTGGCGCCGCTGTACCCCTGGGCTCGTGCCCTGCGGTCATGGTTGCTCCTGCGGGTCACGCCCGACGGTGGTCACACCCTCCGGTGGAGGGTGAGGTGGGCTCTTCCTCCACTCGAGGTCTGGACGACATCGGTGAAACTACGCCCGTGTGAGGAGGCGAGGGTACGGAGCCGGACGCGCGGGTGTCTACGATGGTTCGGCTCCCGGGCCCGCCCCGGGGACGGGGCCCGGCCTCTGGCGGGCGGCCGGCCCGAGCCGCCCTCAGGACGCGGAGTCGTCGGGGGTGACGTTGTCGATGAACTCCCGGAACTGCTCGACCACGTCTTCCTTCACCGGCTCCGGGGTCTCGTCCTCGACGGCGGTCGCGGCTTCGGCCACCACGGCCTCGTCGGCGAAGATCGGCGCGCCGACCGCGCACCGCGAGGGCGATCGCATCGGACGGCCGGGCCGACACCTGGTGCGCTGCCGTCGCCCGGCGCAGGTGCAGCTCGGCGAAGAACGTGCCCTCCGACGAGCTCGGTGACCACGATCCGCTCGAGCGTGGCGCCGAGCTCCTCGAGCATGTCGCGCATGAGGTCGTGGGTCATCGGGCGCTGGGTCGCCACCCCGTCGAGCGCGAGGCGATGGCGGTGGCCTCGGGACCCCCGATGAAGATCGGGAGCACGCCGCTGCCCCTCCGTCTCGCGGAGCAGCGACGATCGGGGTGTTGCTCGGCAGCTCGACGCGGACCGCCGACCAGCTCCATCTCGACCATGCGGGACCCTACCGGCGACGTGGGCCCATCCCGTGGCCGGACGAATCGGAGGCACCCCACGGCGTGATCAGAGGTACTCCCGCGGGGGGCTGACGCAGCATGGCCGACCGGAGGCCGTCGGCCAGCGCGGTGGGGCCGTCGAGCATCTCCGCCGCTCTCGACGGGCCGCCGGGCGACGCTCTTCAGGGGCGGGGTGAGGAGCTGCTCGAACACCCCGGCCTCACGCTCGGCCGCCACCCGGTAGACGCGGAGGTGGCGAGGCTCGACCCCGTGGCGCGGAAGCCAGCGGCGAGACGCGCGACGAGGAGCGCGTCGTCGTCGTAGTGGGTGGACCCCCGGCGATCGCGCCCGATGAGGCCGTACCGCTCGAGCTCACCGACGTCACGGGCGGTGAGTCCGGTGGCGCGGTGAGCTCCTCGACGGTGAGCGCGACCACCACGGTGTCGGTCTCGGAGCCGAGCCCGGGCGGCCGAGGGAGTGGGTCGCCCCCGGCTGGTGACCGGTCGGATCCCCGCCGCGGCCCGGTCTCGAGGGAGCGGAGCGGAGCGCGTCGACGTGGCCTCAACCCGTGGAGCCACTGCCCCCGCCCGGTCGTGGTCCGTGCCGGGCTCGACGTCCTCGCGCTGGGTCGGCCGCGGCCCGAGGTGGGCGTCGGCGCGGACCCCCGTCGGCGTCGCTCGTCGTCTGCGGCCGCCCCGTCGCGGCCGCCGGGTGAGCGGGGCCCGAGGCCGGACCCGTGGGACGGGGAGGCGTCTGGGCGGTCGGCCCGGTGGCGGTCGCCCTCGGGCGCGGCGCCGGCGACGCCTCGGCGTCGTCCGGCCGAGTTGGGCCGAGCGGGAGGACGCCCTCCGAGGGTGCCGTTCGAGGTCGCCGGATGCGAGCCGGTCCTTGATGACCTTCAGCGGGAGGAAGTGCTCGCGTTGCTGGATGCAGGATCCAGCGAAGGCGCTCGATGTCGCCGTCGTAGAACTTGCGGTAGCCGGAGGGGGTGCGCTCCGGGTCGAGCAGGCCCTGGCTCTCGAGGAAGCGGATCTTGGAGATGGTGACGTCGGGGAAGTCGTGCTGGAGGAGGTTCAGCACCTCGCCGATGGACAGGTGGGAGCGCTCGACCGCCATCGTCGTCACCGATGCCCAGGAAGAACACGAGCTTGAACTTGCCGATCTGCAGCTCGTCGCCGTTGGCGAGGATGCGGTCTCGATGCGCTCACGGTTCAGGTAGGTGCCGTTCAGCGAGCCCGCGTCCGCACCAGGTGCCGTCCTCACCCTCGCGAACTCGGCGTGGCGACGCGAGACGGTGATGTCGTCGAGGAAGATGCTGCTGTCGGGGTGGCGACCCGCGGTGACGACCGCCGCGTCGAGCGCGAACCGGCTGCCCGCCTTCGGGCCCCGCTGGACGACGAGGACCCCGACGTCGCGGGATCTCGTCGAGGTCGAGGGAGATCTCCTCCTCGACCGGGTCCGCCGGGAGCGTCGGGTGGAACGTGATGGTGGTGCTCTCGTCGGCCACCGCCTCGAGCACCGCGCCGCACGACGAGCAGAAGTTCGACCCCAGCGGGTTCCGATGCCCGCAGTTGTTGCAGAAGACGTCGCCCACGCCGTCACCCCTCGATCAGCCGCCGATACCCTCGACGTCGAGCAGCGCGTCGAGCTGCGTCGTGTCGTCGACCTCGATGACGCAGATCCACCCCTCGCCGTAGGGATCGTCGTTGAGCCGCTCGGGGTTCTCGGCCAGGTCGGCGTTGACCTCGACCACCGTCCCCGACATCGGCGCGTAGATGTCGGAGACCGACTTGGTGGACTCGACCTCGCTCACCTTGGCGGCCGCCTCGACCACGGCGCCGACCTCGGGGACCTCGACGTAGACGACGTCGCCGAGTGCGTCCTGGGCGTAGTCGGTGATGCCGATGCGCACCCGGTTGCCCTCGGACGGCGAACCCACTCGTGATCCGTCGAGTAGCGCAGGTCGTCGGGGATCAGCATGGGCGGCACGCTACCCGATGCGCCTGAGCCTCGACACGAGCCTGAGGGTCGAGCGGACGACGACGGCTCGCCGGCTCAGCGCACCATCTGACGGATGCGGCGGGCGTACTCCTCGGCGAGGCGCCGAGCGTTGTCGGGCGAGACCCTCCGCCCAGACGTGGGTGACGGGCTCCTCGGGGTCGGGAGCGCGAGCGCCCATCCTCCGTCGTGGACGACCTTGACCCCGTCGACGAGCACGACCTCGCGGTCCTTGCTCTGCTCCATCAGGCTGCGCATGACCACGCCCTTCTCGTCCCGGGCGTCACGACGGTCTCGTGGACGACGTGCACCCGGGGAAGGCTCTCGACGACGTCGGAGAGCCTGACGTCGTGGAAGGCGAGCAGATCGAGCACCTTCACGAACGTGGCGGCGGCGTCGAACCCGGGCATGAAGCCCGGGAGGATGAAGTTGCCGTTCTGGTTCCCCGCGAAGCCGACTCCCGGCTCGGTGGCCGCGTCCATGAGTGCAGCGCTCGAGAGCTTCGTCCAGACCACCTGGATCCCGTGCTGCTCGAGGATCCCGTCGGCGGCGGAGGTCACGTTGACGGGCAGGGCCACCCGGTCGCCGTAGAGCGTGCCGGGCAGCAGGGTGAAAAGCGCCAGGAGCGTCTCGGTGGGGGTGAGGACGTGGCCCTCGTCGTCGATCAGCCGCAGTTGCTCGCCGTCGGGGTCGACGACGCCACCCAGGTGGCTCCCGGAGGTGCGCACGAGGTCACCCACACGCAGCGCGTGGTCGTTCAGGTGGTCGCTCAGGACGCCCGCCGTCGACACGAACGGGTTCACCGCCAGCACCTCGAGGCCGAGCTTGGCCAGCACGTTGGGCATGGCGAACGACGCCGAGCCGTAGGCGTAGTCGATGACGACCTTGAACTGCGTCGCCCGGATGCGGTCGACGTCGACGGTGGACTCGAGCGCCGTCGAGTAGTGCTCGAGCGCCCTCGGCGCGTAGCCGATGTCGCCGATCTCGCCGGGGAACACCCGTCGGAAGTCCTGGCGGGCGTAGAGCCGCTCGATCTTGCGCTGCACCTCCTCGGTGATGTCGAGCCCGTCGTCGTCGAAGAAGCGGATCACCACCGACTGCGGGTCGCTGTGGTCGAGCCGCACCGTGAGCCCACCGCGAGCCGTGGGACGGCGCATGACGAACCGGGTGACCGGCACCGACGCCACCTCGAGGTCCTCGACGTTGACGCCGACTGCGTTGAGGCCGGCCATCATCGCCCGCTTCAGCATCCGAGCCGAACGGCTCGAGTCGCGGGAGGTGATCACGGTGCCGCCCTGCTTGAGCATGCCGCCGTAGGCCATCGCCACCCGCACGGCGAACTCCGGCGTGATGTCGACGTTCGCGAGCCCGTTCACCCCGTTGGCCCCGAAGAGGCTCCGCGCCCCCGGGACTCCCAGACGATCGACTCGTTGACCACCGCGCCGGCCTCGATCGTCTTGAACGGGTAGATCTTGACCTCGGCCCCGATCGAGGCCTCGTCTCCGACGAAGCACTCGTCGCCGACGACCACTCCCTCCTCGGTGCGCACGCCTTTGCGCAGGTCGCAGGACCGACCCACCACCGTGCCGCGCAGCCGCACCCCTTCGCCGAGGTAGGCGTGGTCGTTGACCACGGTCCGCTCGAGGAAGGCGTCCTGGCGGATGCGCACGTTGGCCCCCAGGACCGTGTACTCGCCGATGACGGCGTCGGCCTCGACCCGGCAGTTCTCGCCGATCACCGCGGGACCGACGATGGTGGACTCCGTGTGCAGGTCGGCGTTCTCACCCAGCCAGACGCCCGGGCGGATCTCGAAGCCGGGGATCTCGACGCTCGACCTTGGCGTCGAGGATGTCCTTGTGGGCCCGCACGTAGGAGTCGATCGTGCCGACGTCCTCCCAGTAGCCCTCGGTGATCGCGCCGAAGAACGGCTTGCCGTCGCGGAGCAGGCTGGGGAAGACCTCACCGGAGAAGTCGACGGGTCGACCCTCCTCGATGTAGTCGAAGATCTCGGGTTCGAGCACGAAGATGCCGGTGTTGATCGTGTCGCTGAACACCTGGCCCCACGTGGGCTTCTCGAGGAAGCGCTCGATGGAGCCGTCCTCACGGGTGATCACGATCCCGAACTCGAGCGGGTTGTCGACGTGGGCCAGGCCGATGGTGGCCATCGCCTGCTTCTCGTCGTGGGTGGCGATGATCGCGGTCGAGGTCCATGTCGGTCAGCACGTCGCCCGAGATCACGACGAAGCGCTCGGTGAGGTGCTCCATGGCGTTGCGGACCGAGCCCGCCGTCCCGAGGGGGCTCTCCTCGGTGGCGTAGGTCATGGTGACCCCGAAGTCGGAGCCGTCCCCGAAGTACTCGCGGATCGAGTTGGCCATGAAGGCCACCGTCACGACGATGTCGTCGATCCCGTGGCGCTTGAGCAGGTCGACGATGTGCTCCATCATCGGGCGGTTGACGAGCGGGAGCAGCGGCTTCGGGGCGTTGGAGGTGAGCGGGCGGAGCCGGGTGCCCTCACCGCCGGCCATGATCACGGCCTTCATGCGTGTCCTCCTCGGGGGTCGGACGCCGTCGTCGGGCGACGACGCTTCCCGATCTGAACCTACCTCCCCGCTGCGGACCGCCCGTCCCTGAGCGCCCGCACGGCGAGCGGCACGTAGCCCACGGCGGCGACGTAGCTGAGAACGAGCCCGGGGATACCGGCGATCCAGGCCGCGATCTGGCAGAGGTCTGCGAAGGAGACCGTGCTGGCGCCACCGATGAACAGCGGGAAGGCGAACATCAGACCGAAGGTGCCGGCCTTGCCGTACCACGTGACGTCGATGCGTCGGGCACCGAGCGCGGCGAGCGCCAGGGTCGCCGCGGCCACCACGATCTCGCGGATCAGCACGGCCAGACAGAACCACAGGGGAGCGGCATCGGCGATGATGATGCTGACGATCGCCACGAAGAAGAGGAGTCGGTCGGCGACCGGATCGAGCACCTTGCCGACGGTGGACACCTGATGCCAGCGCCGGGCCACGTAGCCGTCGACCCAGTCGGTGGCGCCCAGCACGGCGAGGAGCACCGCCGCCGCAGGGAGGGCATCCTCGACGAGCAGCAGCCACACGAACACCGGGAGGCACAGCAGCCGAGCGAGGGTGATGGCGTTGGGGACCGTCACGATCCGATCCTCGGAGGCAACGCTCACCGCAGGATCGCTTCCCGACGACGCGGCCATGCCCCGCACTCTACGATCCGGGTCCCATGACCACGATCTTCACCCAGATCCTGCGGGGAGACCTCCCGGGTCGCTTCGTGTACCGCGACGACGTGAGCGCGGCCTTCCTGACGATCGCCCCGATCACGCCGGGCCACACACTGGTGGTGCCCGTCGAGGAGGTCGATCACTGGGTGGACCTCGACGACGACCTCGCCGCCCATCTGATGGTCGTGGCCAAGAGCGTGGCCCGTGCCCAGCAGGCGGTGCTCTCCCCCACCCGGGTGGCGCTGATCATCGCCGGCCTCGAGGTGCCGCACACCCACCTGCACGTCCTGCCCATCCACTCCGAGCGCGACATCGACTTCTCCAAGGCCCGCACCGACACGCCGGGCGAGGAGCTCGACGCCATCGCGGACCGGCTCAGCCGGGCCGTCGAGGGCTGAGCCGGCGCCCTCGGCGATCCGCGCCAGAGGTCAGGTCCGGGCCAGAGCTCGAGCGGTCAGAGGAGCGTGGCCTGACCGGTCCCGCCTGCCGCCATGGCCTCCACGGGTTCGACGAGGTGGGCGCCCTTGTTGCGCACGTTGTTCACCTCGGTGCTGACCGGATGGACTGGAGCATCGAGGACGGGGCGGGCACGAGGAGGCGGCCCGAGCGTGGCGACGTCGCCGATCTCGGGGTCGAGCCACTCCGCCCAGACCTCGCGGGGCAGGATGACGGGCATCCGATCGTGGATGGGCGCCACCTTGTCGTTCGGGCGCCCGGTGATGATCGTGCACGACCGCAGCACGCCGCCGCCTCGGCCCGCTCGGCCTCGGTGGCGTTGGGGTCCTTCCAGAGCTCCCACAGCCCGGCGAAGGCCAACGGCTCGCCGGTGGCGCCGTGGATGTACATCGGCTGCTTGCGCTTCTGGCCGGGAACGGCCTTCCACTCGTAGAAGCCGTCGGCGGGGATGAGGCACCGGCGCTTCGCGAAGGCCGACCTGTAGGCGTTCTTCTCGGCCAGCGTCTCGGCGCGGGCGTTGATCATCTTGTTGCCGATCGAGGGGTCCTTGGCCCAGCGTGGCACCAGCCCCCAGTGCATGGGGGTGACGCGTCGGGTGCTCCCGTCGGCCAGCACGACGTACACGTCGTTGGTCGGCGCCACGTTGTAGCCCGGCTCCAGCGCGGCCTCGGGCGGTGTGGCGTCGAAGTAGCGGGCGATCTGGTCGGGCGGGGTCGCGCTCACGAAGCGGCCGCACATGGCTCTCACCGTAGCGGCGCGGACCCCGGGGCTCGCGGTGTGCGCCGCCCGTCAGGGCCGGCCGACGTCGCCCTCGTCGAGGTCGGCCTCGGGCCGCAGCGTCGGGAAGAGGATCACCTCGCGGATGCTCTCGACGCCGGCGAGCAACATGACGAGCCGGTCGACCCCCAGGCCCATGCCGCCGGCCGGGGGCATGCCGTACTCGAGCGCCCGGATGTAGTCGAGGTCGACGTCGGCGGCTTCGGGATCACCGGCGGCCTTGGCCGCGGCGCCCTCGCGGAACCGGGCCAGCTGCTCGACCGGGTCGTTCAGCTCGCTGTAGGCGTTGGCCAGCTCGCGACCGTCCACGATCACCTCGAAGCGCTCCACGAGGGTGGGGTCGTCGCGGTGGGGCTTGGCCAGGGGCGACGTCTCGCGTGGGTGGTCGAGGACCACCGTGGGCTCGATGACCTTCGGTTCGACCAGCTCGTCGTACACCTCGTGGGTGCACCGGCCGGCCCCCCAAGCGTCCTGCCAGGCGAGACCGAGCCCGTCGAGCACGGCCCGAGCGTCGGTGACGGGCATGGCCGGGTGGATGTCGACGCCGACGGTCTCGGCGATCAGCTCGACCATGCTCACCCGCCGCCACGGACCGGCGAGGTCGATGCTGCGACCCCGGCACTCGACGGTGGTCGCCCCGTTGGCGGCCAGGGCCGTCGCCGCGACGAGGGCCTCGGTGAGGTCGATCATCTCGTGGTAGTCACCGAAGGCCTCGTAGGCCTCGAGCATCGTGAACTCGGGGTTGTGGCGGGTGTCGATGCCCTCGTTGCGGAAGACCCGGCCGATCTCGTAGACCCGCTCGAAGCCGCCCACGAGCAGGCGCTTGAGCGGCAGCTCGAGCGCGATGCGCAGGTAGGTGTCGAGGTCGAGGGCGTTGTAGTGGGTGACGAACGGCCGAGCGGTGGCGCCCCCCTGCTGGAGGTGCAGCATCGGCGTCTCGACCTCGAGGTAGCCGCGGTCGCGCAGGACCTGGCGCAGGGCGTCGAGGGCGGCGACACGCACCTCGAAGACCCGACGGGCGTCGTCGTTCACGACGAGGTCGACGTAGCGCTGGCGGAAGCGCAGGTCGACGTCGGAGAGCCCTTTCCACTTGTCGGGCAGCGGCCGCAGCGCCTTGGCCAACAGCGTGAACTCGCTGACCTTGACCGAGAGCTCGCCCTTCTTCGTGACCATCACGGTGCCTTCGACGCCGATCCAGTCGCCCCGGTCGAGGTCGTCGAAGTCCGCCAGCCGTTCCTTGCCGATCACGCCGGCGGAGACGAAGAGCTGCACCTCGCCGCTGCGGTCGCGGAGCTGGCCGAAGCTCAGCCGGCCCTGGTCCCGCTTGAGCATCAGGCGACCGGCGACGCGGACCTCGACGTCGGTCTCCGCACCCGCCTCGAGGTGACCGAACGCGTCGCGCAGCTCGGCGAGGGTGCGATCGCGGTCGAAGCGGTGCGGGTACGGGTCGACCCCTCCAGCCCGGAGCCGGTCGAGCTTGGCGAAGCGTTGGGCCCGGATCGATGGCCCGTCTCGGCCTCCGTCTCCTCCGGTTCCGGAGCGACCTCGCCGGGAGCTGGATCGGGCCGGTGATCGGTCATGGATACCTGTTCGACGGAGGGTGGGCGCACCGGAGCCGCGGGCGGGCTCCACCCTAGGCAGTGGGCCGCGCCACGACGACGATACTGCCGCGTGCGGTGTCGCCTCACACCTCGCGCGCGTGGTCACCCGGGACGCTCTGAGCATGACGAACGCAGCACGCAAGGAACACCGCGGTCAGACCGAGGATCGTTCCGGCGGGATCACGTCATCGATGCCCATGACGTCGATCCACCCGCGATCGGGTGAGTGCCGACCACGCCTCAGCGTCGCGACCCGGACGATGGCTGACGCCAGCTGCGTCGTCAGCCCGTGAAGGCGGGAGCCGCCACCACGGCCGCAGCGGCGGGAGCGGGTGGCGGTGGTCTCCGTCGTGGTCGCCGGGGCCACATCGAAGGTGTTGACGATCTCGGCGTCGAAGAAGGTGGGCTCGTCGATGAGTACCTCGACCGGTCCGGTCGAGCTGTCGGCGCCGCCGTCGTCGAGCTCGGTGATGGTGCAGCTCGCGCTGTCGAAGAAGGTGAAGTCCTCCGAGCCGCCGGTCGGACCGAAGGTGATGTCCTTGTCGTAGACGACGACCGGCCCGTCGCCGAGGGGAACCAGCTCGTCGCGATGATCACCTCGCCGCCCCGCCGTCGGACTCGCAGAAGACGTTGATCACGAACTCGGCATCCGCCGGGGCGGTTCCCACCACGGTCTTGGTGACGGTGAGGGTGGCGGTCTCCGTCGGGCCTCCGGCGCTCGCCGGCGAGGCGATCAGGGCAGAACCGGCGAGGACGACGGCGCAGGCGACGACAGCGAGGGACTTGTGAGCACGCATGATCTGACTCCCGAAGGTCACGTTGGTGCGACAACACTAGGCCCACCTGGAGATTGATGCTTGGACTCGGATGCGGGCGACGGTCCGTCGCCGGTCCTCCCCGCCCGGCCGGAGCTCCGACGCGAGTACCGTCGCCGCCGTGCGTCGTTGGACGTGGCTCGTCATCCTCTCCCTGCTCCTGGCCGTCACCGCGTGTTCGCAGGGCGCCACGACCTCGTCCGACGGCTCGAGCGTCCCCACGGCATCATCCGTGGAGCAGGACACCGCCCCGACCTCGGAGGTGGCCATGGACTCCCGCAGCCAGCTCGCTCGCCGGCTCGCCGCGGAGCTCGGCGATGAGGCGCTGGCCTCCTCCACCGTGGCCGGGCTGGGCGACGACGTCGTCGACCGCCTCGACGTCCTCGCGGACGGCGACATCGCCGAAAGCCCGGCGCTGTCGTACGCACCCACGACCGTCACGGCCGACGACGTCGACACGCTCTGGGTGTTCTCCTACGGCTACCGGCTCACGCCGGCCGCCGAGGCAGCCGGGGTCACCTCCGATGGCGCGGTCCCCCCGATCGAAGCCCTCGAGCCGGGTCCGACGAACGCCGACCTGGCTCGGATCGCCGCAGAGTTCGTCGCCGAGCACCCTGTTCCGGTGATCGCGCAGTGGGAGGTCGCCGCGAGCTCGAGGCACTCGGTGTCCGCGACGTCATCTCCGTCGGGCCCGACACCGCCGAGGACGGCACCGTCACCTACCTGAGCACCGCCGGAGTGACCGAGAAGGGCCTCCGACTGGCGGCCGAGGCCGGAGTGAACCCGGGTCACGCCGGTGTCCTCTGCCACGCCGACCACGCCGTTCGGTGCCTGATGACCGCTCGGGCCGCCGGTCTGACCGCCGACGTCCCCGAAGGTGTCGAGCTGCCCACGGCGTTCGACCCCCAGTCGGGTCAGGCCTGGACCCGCTCACGGGCGGCATGGCTGCCGGTGGACCTCCTGGCCCGAAGCCTCTTCGCTGGTTGAGCGTCGAAGACCGCCGCGAACGACGAAGGCCCTCGCTCCCCGGCGAGGGCCTCGTTCCATCGGATTGGTCGGGCTGGCGGGATTCGAACCCACGACCTTCGGTCCCCCAGACCGACGCGCTAACCAAGCTGCGCCACAGCCCGTGAAGCGAGCACCCTACTCCCCCGCCGAGACCGTCTCCGAATCGTCGTTCCCGCTCCGTACGTGCCCGGGAGACACGCACACCGAGGGGTCGAAGCGCCGCGTGCGCCACCAGTAGTCCAGCGAGAACCCCGGCCAGAGCGTGTCGATGCGCCCGTCGGCGGAGCGGTACCAGCTGTCGCATCCCGACAGCCACACCGTGCGCTGCATGCGCCGCTGCACCTCCTCGTAGGACGCCGCCTGCACGTCCGACGCGGACCTCGACGCGCGTCGAGGCCCCGGTCGACCCGGTGGCGCAACGCGCCGACGATCCAGTGCAGCTGCGCCTCGATCATGAACACGATGGAGTTGTGCCCGAGCCCGGTGTTGGGGCCGGCCAGCAGGAACAGGTTCGGGAACCCGGCCACGGCGATGCCGAGGTGGGTGGCCGCGCCGCTGCGCCACTGGTCGCCGAGCTCGGCACCGTCGGAGCCGAAGACCTTCATGGGGGCGAGGAAGTCGGTGACGGCGAACCCGGTGCCCAGCACGATCGTGTCGGCCGGCGTGTTCCCGGCCGTCGACGGTGCAGACGCCGTCGGGGGTGACTCGCTCGATGGGCGAGGTGACCAGGTCCACGTCGTCGCGCACCAGCGTGGGGTACCACTCGTTCGACAGCAGGATGCGCTTGCAGCCGGGCGAGTAGTCCGGTGTCACCGCCGTTCGCAGCGCAGGGTCGTCGATGGCGGCGGCGATGTGGTCCGTGCCCATCTGCACGACCCGCTGCGTGATCCGGTCGTGGCCCAGGAAGGCGAGGCCGGACAGCTCCTGTCGGACGTAGATCCGCCAGCGATGGAGGCGGGCCAGGAACGGGAGCCGGGCGTAGAGCCGACGTTTCCACCCCGGCACCGGCCCTGTCGTCACGGGGGAGCACCCACGGCGCCGTGCGCTGGAAGACGTCGACGTGTGCCGCGACCCCGGCGATCTCGGGCACGAACTGGATGGCGCTGGCCCCTGTGCCGATCACCGCCACCCGTTCTCCGCAGAGGTCGTGATCGTGGTCCCAGCGCGCCGAGTGGAACACGGTGCCGGTGAAGTCCTCGAGCCCGGGGATGTCCGGACGATGCGGGCGCGACAGGGGGCCGGTGCCGTTGATGACGACGTCGGCGGTCAGCACCTCCCCGTCCAGGGTCGTCACCGTCCACGTCGCCTCCCTCTCGTCCCATCGCATCTCGGAGACCGTGGTGGCGAAGCGGATGATGTCGCGCAGGTCGTGGCGATCCACCACGTCGCAGAGGTACTCCTCGATCTCGGCCTGGCCCGGGTAGGTCCGCGACCAGTCGGGGCGCAGGTCGAACGAGAGGGAGTAGAGGTGGCTCGGGATGTCGCAGGCGCACCCCGGATAGGTGTTGTCCCGCCAGGTGCCCCCGACCTCGTCGGCCGCCTCCAGGACCGTCACGTCCTCGAACCCCGCCCGCCGCAGGACGATCGCCGCCGCGATGCCGGCGAACCCGGCGCCGACGACCACGACCCGGGTCGTGGGGGGACCGCTCAGCGGTTGAGGAACCACTCGACGCCCTGGATGGCCCGCCAGCCCAGGTACACCACGAGCGCCAGCACCAGGATCCAGAAGTGCCACGGGGCCCGCGACGAGGTCGGCGGTTCGGCGATGGGTCTCCCACAGCTCGGACAGCTCCCGTCGGGCGGCATCGAGTTGGGGCTCCAGAACTTGTCGCAGTCCTCACAGAACGGCAAGAGGACCTCGGAACACGAGAGGTGAGGCGCCGTCAGGTGCGGCGGATGGCGAGGATGGCGACGTCATCTTGCAGGGGGCCGCTCGAGAAGTCACTGGCCGCCTCGAGGAGCGATTTGCAGAGTACGTCGGCCGGGATGCCCGGGTCACGCCGGATGATCTGGGCGATGCGGTCCTCGCCGAAGAGCTGACCGCCGTCGCGCACCTCGGAGAGGCCGTCGGTGTACAGCAGGCACAGGTCGTCGCGGTCGAGGCGGACCTCCCGGCTGTCGTAGACCGACGTCGGGTCCAGCATGACCACCGGCCCGGTGGCCCGGAGGGGGCGCATGTCACGGTCGTGCCAGAGCCACACCGCCGGGTGCCCCGCCGAGGCGTAGCGCAACGTGCCCGCCGAGGTGTCGAACACCACGACGCACAGCGAGATGAACTCCTCGTGCCCGCCCACGGCGGCGATCTGGGCGTTGAGCTCCTCGAGGGCCTGTGCGGGGTCGCGGTACTGGCGCAGGAAGACGCGCAGCAGGTACTTGGCCTGGAAGGCGGTGATGGCCGGCTCGATGCCGTGGCCCGACACGTCGCCGATCACCGCGGCCACACGGGTCGGGCTGAGTCGCACCACGTCGTAGAAGTCGCCCGCCATGAGGCCCGAACCGGGCTGGTAGACCCGACCGATCTCGAAGCCCTCGAAGCCCGGCAGCTCCTCGGGGGCGAGGCGCTCCGCCCAGCGCCTCGGGGCGAGCTCGTCCTGGGACAGCACCTCCTGGGCTCGACGGTCGAGCTCGGCGCGGGCCTGGGCCACCCGGGCTTCGGCCACGAAGTTGCGGCCGAGCACGATCGACACGATCGCCGGCGCGGCCAACACCGACAGGGCGAGGGCCTCGTTGCGGGTCGCCTGCCAGGCGAAGAGCCCGGCGACCGCGGCCAGCACCAGGTAGGTGGCTCCGGACAGCGTGTCCTTGCGGTAGTCCGAGCGCACCAGCGTGAGCAGCTCGGGGTCTCCTTCGCCGTTCTCGAGGCGTCGGAGCTGTCGATGCCGGTAGCGGGCGGAACGGGCCCAGACGACCGCGGCGGTCACGCAGACCAGGGCCACGATCGACAACAGGGGCTGCTCCATAGCGCGGTGATCGTACCCCTCGGGCTGACCGGCCCGAAGGACCACCACCCTGCGTGACGGTGTCCGGTCGCCGACAGTGGCGGGGCATCCGGACCTCCGCGTCGATCAGGGGCGGCGGCGGTTCACCAGGTCGGCCACGTTGCTCGGGGCGACGTCGGCGGAGCGGCCCGCGGCGTGGTCGGCCATCCGGGCGATGCGCTCCGACAGGAGCTCGGGACGCCAGTCGGGCAGCTCGGCGGCGCCGAGGAGATCCCGCGTGGGCCGGGCCAGCTCCTCGAGCAGGGCCAGGCTGTAGGCGATGCGACCGGTCAGACCGGTCGGGTCGGCGGTGCACAGCGCCAGAGCCGCTTCCGCCATGGTCTCGAGCGGCTCGTACAGGAACTCCGGCAGGTCCGAGTAGGCCACCAGCACCTCGGTGGCCGCGGCCGCCTGCGGGGCCAGCGTGTTGGCGACGATCCCGTCGGCTGCCACCTCGGCCGCGAGGCTCGCCGTCCATCGATCGAGGAACGCCTTGGTGCCGCCGTAGATGGTGCCCGACCGTGCGGGCGACGTGTCCGGGAACGGTGGTCCCTCGGGGGCGATCGCCGTGGCCGAGGACAGGTTGAGTATCCAGCCGACCCCACGATCACGCATGCCCGGGAGGACCCGCCGGACCAGTTCCCACGGTGCCCAGAAGTTGAGCTGCAGGACGTGGTCGATGTCGTCGTCGCTCCAGTCCAGGAACGGCTTGAAACCACCGGCGGCCGCGTTGTTCACGAGGATGTCGACCGGACCGAGCTCGGCCTCGACGAGGTCGACGAGACGACCTCGCCGCTCGGACGGATCCCCGAGGTCGAACGGGACCGCCAGCACGGGTCGACCGAGCGCCCGGATCTGCGACTCGGCCTCGGCGAGCGTGCCGAGCTGGGCCATGCGCGCCCGGGGTCGGGAGCAGATCGCCACCGCGGCACCCTCGGCGGCGAGACGCAGGGCGATGGCCCTGCCGATCCCCCGACTGGCGCCGGTGACGAGCGCCACCCGTCCCTCGCACGAGTCCCCCATTCGACGCCCCCTCAGTCCCTCTTGCGGACCCTCATCTTGATCGGTGTGGCCCCCATGTCGAACGCCTCGCGCAACGACCGCTCGAGGTAGCGCAGGTAGGCGGGCGGCATCTCCTTGTTGGCGAACAGGGTGAAGGTCGGCGGATCCGTGGCGCCCTGCGTGGCGTAGAGCACCCGTGCCCCGTGGGGGGCGGGCTGGGCGGCCTGCGCGGTGCGTATGACCTGGTTCACCTTCCGGGTGGGGACCCGGCGGTGGTAGTCGTCGATGGTGCCGGCGAGCGCCGGGAGCAGGCGGTGCACGCCCTTGCCGCTGAGGGCGCTGATGCGCAGCACCGGCGACTCGCCGATGAAGTGCAGGCGTTGGCTGATCTGGTAGCTGACCTCTTCGCGCTGTTCGGGGCCGAGCAGCTCCCACTTGTTCAACAACACGACCACGGGGCAGCCCGCGGCGTCGACGCGCTCGGCGAGGCGCTGGTCCTGGGCGGTGACGCCGACGGTGGCGTCGATGACCAGGAGGGCGACGTCCGCCCGGTCGATGGCCTGGAGGGCCCGCACGAGCGAGTAGTACTCGGTGCCCTCGTCGATCTTGCTGCGCCGGCGCATGCCCGCGGTGTCGATGAAGCGCACCGGGCCGTCGGGGGTCTCGACCACGGTGTCGACGGCATCACGGGTGGTACCGGGCATGTCGTGCACCACCGACCGGTCGTCGCCGATGAGCCGGTTGAACAGCGTGGACTTCCCGACGTTCGGGCGTCCGACGATCGAGACGGAGAAGATCTTGTCCTCCACCACGCCTTCGGCGTCGGCGTCGACCTCGGCGGGTTCGGGGGCCGGTCCGAGGATCTCGACGAGGTCGTCGAGCAGGTCCCCGGTGCCCCGACCGTGCAGGGCGCTGACCGCGTGGGGATCACCCACGCCGAGACCCAGGAGCTCCCAGATGGCCGCCTCTCGATTGGCGTCGTCGACCTTGTTCGCCACCAGCAGCACCGGCCGGCCGTTGCGGCGCAGGAGGTTGGCCACCCGGCTGTCCTCTTCGGTGATGCCGACGGTCACGTCGACGACGAAGAGCACGGCGGCGGCGTCGGCGATGGCCCGCTCGGACTGGCGCGACACCTTCTCGTCGAGGTCGTCACCGCCGGGCATCCAGCCCCCGGTGTCGACGAGGCGGAACTCGCGCCCCTGCCATTCGGCGACGACCTCCTTGCGGTCACGGGTGACACCCGGCTTCTCCTGGACGATCGCCACGCGTCGACCCACGATCCGGTTGAACAGCGTCGACTTGCCCACGTTCGGTCGGCCGACGACGGCCACCGACGGCAGGTCGCGGTCCGCGGCCGGCGCCGAGGGCGTCGGTTCGTCCGCCGCGTCGCCGGGGGGGTCGTAGGGGTCGGCGAACGGATCGACCACCGCCGCCGATCCCTCGGGTGCAGTGGACGGGTCGACGGACGGGTCGACGGGGAGGTCGGCGGTCATCGGTGCTCCAGCGCTCTACGCAGGGCGATGCCGTCGGTGGGGACGATCTCGACCGGTCGGGGAAGGTCTTCGGGTGTGGTGCCGTCGAGGAAGCGACCCTGCGAGAGGCACACGTCGGGGAGGAGGTAGCGGTGCCCCACCGGCTGGTCGGCCAGGACCCGAGCCAGGTCGGTGCCGACCATGAGCCCGGTGACGCCGGTGTTGCCGCCGAAGAAGTCGTTGTCGACCGTGATGACCCGGACGTCGTCCCGTTCGAGTCCGGCGACCAGGGGACCGAGGACCTGAGCGCCGTAGCGGCCGGTGAGGATGCCGATCGGGGCGTGGCGGGGAGGCAGGAGCGTGACCGCTCCTCCGCCGACGGTGGGGCGAACGAGCGTCGCGGCGTCGGGGGCGGACGACGCATCGTCGGACCGCGGGGCGCGATAGCCCTCGGCGGGTGCTCCGTCGACCCAGGAGAAGAAGCCCGTCGCCACCCCGGTGGGCTCGCTGACCTGTCCGAGGAACTCGAGCTCGAACGTGCGGGCCATGCCCACGCCGTCCTCGTGCATCGGGAACCCCTCGTAGGCCTCGGGGGCCGGGAACGCCTCGTCGGCGAGCAGGTAGTACTCGTCGGCGGCGAACACGAGACGACGACCCAGCGTGCGCAGGAACACCTCCTGCCAGTCGTGCACGGCGGCGAGCACGGCGCGGGCCTCGTCGCGGCTGTGGGGACGCATCGCCGCCTCGGGGTTGTAGCGGCTGACCCCGAGCGGGACCACGCACACCGTCGCCAGCTCCGGGAAGCGGTCGAGGACACCGGCCAGGGTGTCGTCGAGGACGGCGCCGTCGTTGCGGCCGGGGCACACGACGATCTGGCCGTGCACGGCGATGTCGTGGTCGAGCAGCGCCCGCAGCCACCGCAGGCTGGTGGCACCGCGGCGGTTGCGCAGCATCTCGGTGCGCACCTCGGGATCGGTGGCGTGGATGGAGACGTGCAGCGGCCCGAGTCGCTCGGTGACCACCCGCTCGAGGTCGGCCTCGGTGAAGCGGGTGAGGGTGGTGAAGTTCCCGTAGAGGAACGAGAGGCGGTAGTCGTCGTCCTTGAGGTACAGGCTCTCCCGCAGCCCCGGGGGCAGCTGGTAGATGAAGCAGAACTCGCAGTGGTTGTCACAGGTGCGGACCTGGTCGAACAAGCGCGCTGTGCACCTCGGCGCCGAGGGGCTCACCGTGGCCCTTCGCCACCTCGAGTTGGAGCCCGAGGCCCCCGCGACCCACGTCGAGCACGACGTCGGGCTCGTCGGCGAGCAGCTGGTAGGCGATCACGTCGCGCGGGACCTCGCCGTTGAGGGCGAGGATCTCGTCGCCGGGCAACAACCCCACCCGGGCGGCCGGGCGACCCTGGTTCGACGGCGACGACTCTGGGCGCGGACATGGCCTGCCAGGCTACCGCTGCACCGCGGCGTATCGACGGGCCCCGAACCGGCGATCTCGCGCCGAGCGACTCCCGGTCGCCGCCATGGGGTCCGCGTCGGGCCACTCGTAGACTGCCGACGTGACCACCACGGAGGCATCCGGCGTCGACACGGTGCTGCTCGCTGCGCCACGCGGCTTCTGCGCCGGCGTCGAGATGGCCATCAAGGCGCTGGCCTGGATGGTCCGGGCGTTCGAGCCGCCCGTGTACTGCTACCACGAGATCGTCCACAACCAGAAGGTGGTGCGGCGCTTCGAGGACCTCGGCGTGGTGTTCGTCGACGACATCGCCGACGTTCCCGTCGGGCGCCCGCTGATGCTCTCGGCCCACGGGTCGGCCCCCGAGGTCGTCGCCGCGGCGCGGGCCAACGGCGGCTACGTCGTCGATGCCGTCTGCCCGCTCGTCACCAAGGTCCACCACGAGGTGAAGGTCCGCGCCGGCAAGGGCTACCAGATCGTCTACGTCGGCCACGAGGGCCACGAGGAGGCGGAGGGCACCATGGCCGTGGCGCCCGACGCCATCCATCGCGTCGAGTCCCCCGACGAGGTGGCGGCCCTCCCCTCCTTCGACCAGCCGGTGGCCCTGCTGGCCCAGACCACCCTCAGCCACCGGGACTGGGACGACGTGCTCGACGCCACCCGCGACCGCTACCCGGACCTCTGGATGCCCGGTCGATCCGACCTGTGCTTCGCCACCACCAACCGCCAGTCCGCGCTCATGGCCATCGCCGAGCGCTGCGATGCCGTCGTGGTGATCGGCTCGGCCAACTCCTCCAACACCCGAGCCCTCGAGTCGCTGGCCCGCAACGCCGGCTGTGACCGGGTCTACCGGGTGAACGGCGCCGACGAGGTGCCCGACGACCTGACGGGGGTGGTCGGTGTCACCGCGGGCGCGTCGGCACCCGAGGACCTCGTCGACGCGGTGATCGAGCGGCTCCGTCCGGCGAACGGGGTGGAGGAGGTCCGCATCACCAGCGAGGACGAATACTTCCCGCCGCCTCGGAACCTCCGCGACCTCCTCGGGACCATCGACGCCGCCGCCACCTTCCTGCTCGGGGGGCCACGCGACGAGCGTCCCGCGGTGAACGACCGGGCCGTCGCCGCCAGCACGGTCCTGCGCGATCTCGGCTGAGGTCGCCCGCCGACGACGCCTGGGCCCGGCGACCCGCCGGATCGGCGTGTCGGGTGGCACACTGAGGGGATGCCTGCCACCTTCACCCGCATGGACGAATCGACCCTCGAGGACTGGATGGAGATCGGGGCACAGACCTCGGCCAACCAGGGCCGCGTCGCCGACCGGATGCTCGACCTGCTCGACTCGTTGGCCACCATCACCGACGGGTTCGGCACCGACCAGCTCACCCACTGCCTGCAGACGGCGACGATGGCCGAGCGGGCGGGGGCCGACGACGAGGTCGTCTTCGCCGCCCTCATGCACGACGTGGGCAAGGCCATCAGCGTGCCCAACCACCCGGCGATCGCCGCCGAGATGATCCGGCCCTACGTGCGCCCGGCCGTGTACCAGATGATCCGTGTGCACCAGGACTTCCAGGGGCGTCACTACTACGCGCACTTCGGCGGCGACCCCGATGCCCGCGAGACGCACCGTGACGAGCTGACCGACGAGGAATGGGAGCTGTCGGAGCGCTTCGCCGACGAGTGGGACCAAGTGGCCTTCGACCCGGCCTACGACACGCTCCCCCTCGAGCACTTCGAGCCGCTCGTGCGCCGGGTCACGGCCCAGGCCCACATGGTTCCCGCCACCAGCAGGGCCGGGGACCGCTACGGCGACGAGACCTGATCCGACGAAACCTGATCCGACGCAGGCGTCGACACGGATGGCTAGGGTCGTGCGCGTGACGCCCGTCACATCACACGGGTGCTCCCCGACTGAGAGACCTTCGGCCGAGGACGTGCCCTGAACGAAGGGAGACGTCGATGTACCTCTTCAGCCGTGCCGTGACCCTGCGGGGGAGCCCCCGCCAGGTGGCCCCGTGGGTCCAGAAGGTGACCACCCACGTCAACGACAACAGCCCCCTCGACGTGACCGTGTGGAACGCCGACTTCGGCCATCCGATCGGCACCGTCGTCTGGAACGCCGTGGTCGAATCCCAACAGGCGCTGGCTGACGGCGTCTCCGGGCTGGTGGCCGACGACGCCTACCACGCGGTGCTCGAGGAGGCGGCGGACATGGTCGTCGCCCCCGGCGAGGACGCGCTGCGGTCGATGGTGCACGGATCGCCGTCGGAGAACTCGGTCGGATCGGTGGCCATGGTCACCACCGGCGTGTCGGTCCTCGAGCGCACGGGAGACGTGCTGAGCTGGTCGGTCGACATCGCCCAGTACGCGGAGAAGGTGGGCGGCACCCCGGTGTCGGTGTGGACGAACACCTTCGGCAACATGACCGAGATGACCTTCATCTCCGTCTTCGACTCGGTCGCCGCGCTCGAGGCGGGCAATCAGACGCTCCAGGGCGACGCCGGCTGGATGGACCGGCTCCACGCCTCCGGCGGGCTCTGGGAGGTCGGTTCCGGCCTGGTGGCCCGGTTCACGCGGATGCTCTGAGCAGGCCACGCCACGTCGTCGGCCCCTGTCGGGGCCGGCGACAGGCGCCGGGCGGGCCTCAGAGCCCGCGCTGGTCCTCGACCAGGCCGAGCAGCACCTGGGCCGAGTCGAGGTAGGTCTTCTCGGAGATGAAGGCGTGCTGGGTGCCCGTGTACAGGTCCCGGAAGGCCCGCTCCAAGCGGTTCCCTTCACGGATCGACGTCGTGCCTGCGGCCAGGTGTGCCCACTGGGCGACCTCTCGACTCGCCTCCGTGGCGTAGGTGGCGGCGATGCGCATGTCGGCGCGCATGGTGGGGGTCAGCTCCTCGCCGGCGGCGACAGCCGCTTCGGCGGAGGTGAACGCGTCGTGCACGAGCAGCCGAGCGGCGCGCCACATCCCGGTGTGGTGCGCGTAGCCCCTCTGGAACGAGGCCTTGTGGGCCAGCGTCTCCATGTCCCCCATGCGGGTCTTCGACAGGGCCAGCTCGGCCACGTCGTGGAGCATGCTCTCGGCCACGCCGAGCGCCCAGGCGGCGTGGCCTGCGGCGGTGATGGCCATGAGCCCCATGCGGAACGCCGGCGACGAACCGCGATGGGGCGTGCGGGCGAACAGGTTGAAGACGCGGTGCTCGGGGACGAACGTGTCGTTGAGGTTGTAGTCGTAGGACCCGGTGCCCTTGAGTCCCTGGACGTGCCAGCCGTCGGTGAAGGTGATCTCGTCGCGATGGAAGACGCCGGCGAGGAGCTGGATCTGGCCGTCGGGATCGAACACGAAGTTGCCGTCGTCGATGGGGAGGAACCCGGCGCACACCCACTCGGAGTGACCGGTGCCGGACCCGAAGTTCCAGGCGCCGCTCACCTGGTAGCCGCCCTCGACGACGAGGCCCTGGCCGTTCGGCGCGAACTGCCCGCCGAGGGTGACCCGCTCGCTGAGGTCGCCGAAGACCTCGTCGAAGCCCGCGTCGGGGAGGTAGGCCGCCACGGCGGCGGCCGACGGCAGGTTGGCGATGCCGATCCACCCGAAGGAGCCGTCGAGGAACGCCATGCGCTGCCATGTGGTGAGCATGTCGGTGAAGCCGGGCTCGGAGCCGCCGGCGGGACCGGGGTTCATGTAGCGCATCAGTCCGGTGTCCCACAGGGCGTCGACGATGGCCGGGGTCATGGTGCGGGCGGTCTCGGCGGCCTCGGCCTCGGCCAGCACGACGTCCTCCATCGCGGCGACGAGGTCGGTGCCGTTGTTCTCCAGCGTCATGGTCATGGTGACTGTTGTAGCCGATGGCCCGGGGCATGCCGGCAGTCACGGCCCGGGATTCCCGGCGGACGGCATCGGTGCCGAGCTGGCGGTCAGGCGTGGCGGTTCGGGCAACCGGCGAGAGCCTGCGCTTCGTCGAACAGCGGTTGGATGGCCTCGCCGAGCTGGGCGGTCAGCTCGCGCACCACCCGTCGCGGCACGCGGCCCCCTTCGGGCGCCACCGGCGCGGGGATCGGGGCTCCGACGACGATCACCATCTTGACGGGACGCACGAACTTCGACCCCTTGGGCATCGAGCGTTCGGTACCACCGAGGCCGACGGGGACGATCGGGGCTCCCGTCCGCGAGGCCACGTAGGCGGGCCCGTCGTGCATCTCGGCCAGGTCCGGCCCGCTCTGACGGGTGCCCTCCGGGAACATGACCAGTGGCTCGCCGCGGCTCAGCACCGTCATCGAGGCCCGCAGCGCCTCGCGGTCGGCGGTACCTCGCTCGACGGGGAACCCGCCGAGGGCGGTGAGGAACCAGGCCCCGAAGCGCGATCGCCACAGGGACTCCTTGCCCATGTAGCGCAGGCGCCGGCGGGTGACGGCGCTGATGAGGGGGGTGTCGACGTTGGATCGGTGCACGGGCGAGAGGATGAAGGCACCGGTGGCGGGGATGTGCTCGGCGCCGTGGATCTCGAGACGGAAGTAGATCCGGCAGAAGCCGTGGATCACCCCACGCACGATGGCGTAGAAGAGGCGCTGGGTGGCGCTGAGGTCCTCGCCGAACTCGTGGCCCTCTGGGGCGGTGGAGGTCCTCGCTCAACCGAGTCGCTCCAGGATCACGTCGACGATCTCGGCGACGGAGAGGTCGCTGGTGTCGACCACGAAGGCGTCCGACGCCTCCCGGAGCGGATCATGGGTGCGTCCCTGGTCGAGGGCGTCTCGGCGGGCCAGATCGGCTGCGACGGTCTCGTAGGCGAGGTCGCTGACCTCCTTGGAGCGCCTCGCGGCACGCACCTCCGGTGCCGCGTCGAGGTACACCTTCAGCACCGCGTCGGGGAAGACGACCGTGCCGATGTCGCGGCCCTCCATCACCCCTCCTCCCCGCTGCTGGGCCCACTCGCGCTGGCGGCGCCGCATCTCGGCCCGGACCCGGGGGTTGGCGGCCACGATGCTCACGGCCCGGGTGACCTCGGGCCCACGGATCTCGATGGTGGCGTCGACCCCGTCGACGGTGACCGTGCCGTCGACATCGATCTCGAGGGCCAGGTTCTCGGCGAGGTTCCCGACCAGCTCCGCGTCGTCGGGGTCGACGCCTTCGCGCAGCGCGGCGAAGGCCACGGAGCGGTACATGGCGCCGGTGTCGAGGTACGGGAGGCCGACGCGTTCGGCGACGGCGCGGGCCACCGTCGACTTCCCGGAACCAGCCGGGCCGTCGATGGCGATCACCCGGGGTGGGTCGGTCATGGTCGGCTCCTCGGTCCTTCTCCCCGGATCGGTGGACCCGGTCGTAGCGATTCCAGCACGTCGAAGTAGTCCGGGAACGTCTTCGCCACGCAACCGGGATCGGCGATGGCGATTCCCTCGGCCCGCAGACCGAGGAGGGCGAAGCTCATCGCCATGCGATGGTCGTCGTAGGTCTGCACCGTGGCCGGCACCGGAGACCCCGGGTGGACGACGAAGCCGTCGGCCTCCTCGTCGGCCTCGATGCCGCATCGGCGCAGCTCGGTGACCACCGCGGCGATCCTGTCGGTCTCCTTGCGGCGGATGAAGCCGATGCCCGTGACCCGGGTCGGACCGGACGCGAACACCGCCACCGCGGCGAGGGTCTGCGCCGTGTCGGAGATGTCGGCGAAGTCGGCGTCGACGCCGACGAGTCCGCGCGAGGGCCCCACGACCGTGATGGCCGTCGGCTCCCGGGTGACGACTGCGCCCATCCGTTCGAGGACGTCGACGAAGGCCACGTCGCCCTGGAGGCTGGTGGCGCCGAGTCCTTCCACGCGCACCCGCCCTCCGGTGATCGCCGCAGCCGCGAAGAGGTACGACGCCGCCGACGCGTCGGGCTCGACGGGGAAGTCCTGCGCCCGGTAGCCGGTCATCTCGACCTCGTAGGTCGTCGGGTCGGGTCGGTGCACCCTCGCCCCGAAGCGACGCATCACGGCGACGGTGAGATCGAGGTAGGGCTGGGAGACGATCGGCGGGACCAGCGTGATGTGCAGACCGTCCGGTCGGCACGGGGCGGCCAGGAGCAAGCCCGACGTGAACTGGCTCGAGACGTCGCCGGCGATGCTGATCCGAACGGGACCGGCCGCGTCGGGGACGGGGGGACCGTTCCGCCGCACGGTCACCGGAAGGTGGTCCGGGGCGCCCTCCTCGAGGACCTCGGACCCGAGGGCCCGCACGGCCGAGAAGAGCGGACCCATGGGCCTGGCCCGGAGCGGCGGTGCGCCGTCGAGGCGGTAGGGCCCGACCTCGGCGGCCAGCGTGGGCAGCAGGAAGCGGGAGGTGGTGCCCGACAGCCGGGCGTCGATCCGCGCCGGTCCCGGGGCGATCCGCCCGGCCACGCCGTCGATCGTCACCGTACGGTCAGACCGGTCGATGTCCACCTGCGCACCGAGAGCGGCGACACCGTCGAGCATCGCCTCGGTGTCGTCGGCGAGGAGCGCCCCTCGCAACGTGCTGCGGCCGCTCGCCAACGCGGCCGCCAGCACGGCCCGGTTGGTGATGCTCTTCGAGCCGGGCGGACGCACCACGGCGTCGATCGCGCCGTCGAAGGGTCGTAGCGGTCGGGGATCAGGGGACGGCGACCCGGTCATGTCAGGGCCTGGACGGTGGCCCTGTGGCCCTGGGCCAGGAGACCGGCGTGGAAGCGCTCTCCCACCGCGGCCTCGACGAGCATGAGCAGCACGCCCTCGTCGCCCTCGACGGAGTGGGCGATCTCGATGTCGGCGATGCTGACGTCGAGCTCGGTGGCCAGGACCATGATCTCGGCCAGCGCGCCCTTGCGGTCGACGATCGGCACCCGGATCTCGACGAGCTCCTCGGCCCGGCTGAAGCGTGCGGGAAGGGCGAGGCGGGCCTCGCGGGCACGCTCCAGGACGTCGACCAGCGCGTCGCGCTCCCCCGACGCCACCAGCTGCTGCACCTCCGCGAGCGTCTCGATCAGGCGACCCATCTCGGCCACGATGGCCACCCGGTTCTCGGCGCAGATGTCGGGCCAGATCCCGGGGTGGCCGGCGGCGATGCGGGTCATGTCCCGGAACCCACCGGCGGCCAGGCGCAGCAGGCCGCGGTGCTCCTCGGCGCGCTCGTCGGCCAGTCCCATCAGCGACGCCGCCGCGAGGTGGGGCACGTGGGACACCACCGCCACCATCGTGTCGTGGCGCTCCGGGGGGATGGCCACGACCTCGGCGCCGAAGGCGGAGATGATGGACCTGATCTCGGCGTAGGCGTCGCCGTCGGTGCCCTCGACGGGCGTGAGCACCCAGGTCCGGCCTTCGAAGAGGTCGGCCCTCGCGCCGTCGACCCCCTCCAGCTCGCTGCCGGCCATGGGGTGCCCGCCCACGTAACGAGGGTCGGCCATGAGGTCGAGCATCGGCGTCTTGACGCTGCCGGCGTCGGTGACGAGGCCGGTCGACTCCTCCAACGCCTGGGCCACGGCCTCGTTGACCGCCCCCACGGGGGTGGCGACGAAGGTGATGGCGACGTCGACCGGGCCGTCGGGGGCCACCGAGTCGATGGCACCGAGCTCGAGGGCACGGGCCAGGTGGACCGGGCTCCGATCCCGCCCGAGCACCTCCCAACCGTCACGGCGCAGCGCCAGGCCGATCGAGCCCCCGACGAGACCGGTCCCGACCACGAGGGCCCGGCGGGCGGCGCGTCCCGGGAACAGCGGCGCTCACTGTCGTTCGACGGGTCGATCCGGGTCACGTCACTCCGGCAGGTCGTCGCGCAGACCCGCCGCACCTTCCAGGTAGACGTGGCGCAGCGCCGAACGCTCCCGAGCCGTCGTGAGGTGCATGAGGACCCGGATGCACAAGGGGGTGGCGTCGACGATGTCGAGCTCACGGGCGCAGATCAGGGGGATGTCGCCGAAGCCGACGTCGCGGGCCGCAGCCGCCGGGAAGAGCGCATGGATGTCGTCGGTGGCGGTGAACAGCACGCTGATGATGTCGTCGTGGTGGACCTCGTTGCGGGTCATCATCTCGGTGAGCAAGCGACCCCGGTGCGCGCCCGCACCTGCGCCGCGGTGTCGACGTCGATGGTCGTGGCACCCCGGAGGGCCCTGACGGCACTGGTCACGGCGTCCGACCCTACCGGTCGTCCCGACGGGGACCGGCGGCCCTTTCCAGCGCCCGCACCTCGTCGTTGGTGAGAGACCGCCAGGAACCGGGCTTGAGCCGCCGATCCGACAGCGGCCCGATGCGCGTGCGCACGAGCCGGCGCACGGGATGACCGACGGCGTCGCACATGCGCCGCACCTGGCGGTTGCGCCCCTCGTGGATGACGAGCTTGATCACCGACGGCCCCACCAGCGACGCCTGCGCGGGCGCGGTGATCCCGTCGTCGAGCTCGACGCCCTCGCGGAGCCGCCGCACCGCCTGGCGCGACGGGGTCCCCTCGACGTGGGCGACGTACTCCTTGTCCACGCCGAACGACGGGTGGGTGAGGCGGTGGGTCAGCTCTCCGTCGTTCGTCAACAACAACAGGCCCTCGGTGTCGAGGTCGAGACGACCCACGGGGAACACCCGGGGCTCCGGCGGGCACGATCTGGACGACGGTCGGACGCCCCTGGGGGTCGTCGGCGGTGGTCACCACACCGGCGGGCTTGTTCAACAGGTAGTGCACCAGCCCGGCGCGCACGCCGACACCCACGCCGTCGACGGCCACCAGGTCGTGCTCCGGATCGATCCGACGCCCGAGGACGGCGACGTCGCCGTTGACCGTCACCCTCCCCGCGGCGATGAGGTCCTCACAGGTCCGCCGACTGCCCAGTCCGGCGCCGGCCATCACCTTCTGCAATCGCTCTCCGTCGCCCAGGGTCGGCGGCGGCGACGGGCCCTCGTCCACCCCCATCGTCAGGTCTCGCCGTCGAGGAGGTCGTCACCCGACGGGAGCGACGGCGCGGCCCGCTCCCCCGGCTCGGGCCCGGAGGCCCCGGCGCTCTCGATCCGCAAGCCGTGCTCCAGCGCCTCCACGACGTCGGCACCCGGCACGAAGTCGACCACCGAGGGGAGGTCGGCGAGGGAGTTCAACCCGAGCTTGTCGAGGAACAACGGGGTGGTGCCGAACAGGACGGCCTGACCGGGTCCGGGATCCCGGGCCACCTCGGCGATGTAGCCGCGCTGCTCGAGGGTGCGCACGACCCCCTCCACGTTGACGCCTCGGATGGCCGCGACCTGGGCTCGGCTGATGGGCTGCTTGTAGGCGACGATGGCGAGCGTCTCGAGCGCGGCCGCGGACAGCTTCGCCGTCTGCCCCTCCAGGATGAACCGTTCGACGTACGGGGCCTGGTCGGGATGGCTCTGGAAGCGCCATCCGCCGGCCACCTGGACCAGCTCGAAGCCACGCTCCTGCTCGACGAAGTCCCCGGCGAGCTCGTCGAGGATCTCCGCGACCTCGCGCCTCGGGGAGCTCGACCAGCTGGGCGAGCAGGGTCGCGTCGACCGGGCTGTCGGCCACCATGATCACCGCTTCGAGGGCCCGCTTCGCATCGGTCGTCACGTCAGCCCTCGTAGGTGTCGATGCCCGCGAGGTCCGCCGCCACGAGGGCGGGCGAACCGGTCCAGAGGATCTCGATGTCACCGAACGCCGCCGGTTGATCGAGCTCGACGAGGCCCTGCTTGAACAGCTCGAGCACGGCGAGGAACCTGACCACGACTTCCAGGCGCTCGACGAACGTCTCGGTGAGCCGACGGAACGAGATCCGGCCCAGGCGCGGCAACTCGTCGACGAGCTCGGCCACCGCGTCGTTCACGCTCGTGCGCACGGAGTGGATGTGATCGATGTTCACGACCGGCTGCGGCCGGGGTGTCATGGCCCTCAGGTAGGCGGCACGCAGGTCGTCGGCGTCGATGCCCGGCGAGCAGGTCGGGCGTGAGCTCCACGAAGCGCTCGTCGGGCCCGACCGTACGAGCCCGCGAGCGCGAGGCCGCGTCGGCCATCCGGGCCAGGACCCCCGCCGCGTCCTTGAAGGTCTTGCAGTCGAGGAGGCGGGCGATCAGCAGGTCGCGCTCCTCCCACAACGCGAACTCGTCGTCGAGGTCGATCTCGGCGTCCTCGGGGAGGAGCCGCTTGCACTTGAGCTCGACGAGCGTGGCGGCGATGAGGAGGAACTCGGTGGTGACGTCGAGGTCCAGCTGCTCCATCTTCTCGATCTCGACGAGGTAGGCGTCGACGATCCGGGTGAGCGAGATCTCGTAGAGGTCGACCTGCTCACGGAGGATGAGGTGGAGGAGCAGGTCGAAGGGCCCCGCGAACACCGGTGTCTGGACCTCGTACGGCATCGCGCCCACGATAGATCCCGCCACCGCCCCGCCGGCGCACTCCGGTCGGGGCCGGTCGACCCGACGGACCCGACCGCGGCCCGTACGATCCGGAGATGCCCACGCCGAGTCCGCCCCACCGGTCGCCGCCGCGCCGCGTCCGGTCCTCGGCGCCGTCGTGGTCCGACCGTCCGGGCGCTGGCGCTGGCGGCGGCGGTGGTCGTCGGGTCGGCCGGCGTCGGGTGCTCGTCCAGCGAACCGACGCAGCCGGCGGGATCCCCCGAGTCCGGCGGCGCGGACGGTGGCCGCCGGGTTCGGGGCGGGCGGCGACGTCGAGGCGTGCCTCGTCGAGGCGCTTCGGCGACGAACAGGAGGCCATCGACGCCCTGGCCACGGGCGGTGGCGCCCCGGTCGAGCAGCGCCGCGCGCTCCAGGGGGTGCTCGAGGCCTGCATCTCCCCGGCCGAGCTCGGTGGGCTCGTCGCGCTCGCCATCAGCGGCGGCGTGACCACCGCGGAGGGTGCCTCGGCCTGCGTCCGCGAGGCCGTCGAGGAGCTCCCGGACGATCAGCAGGCCGTCCTGCTGGTCGGGCTGGCGCTCTCCGGTGACGGCGACCCGACCCAGCCGCTCGACGACGACCTCCGATCGGTCACGACGGAGCTGTTCGACCGTTGCGCGATCACCGTCGGGGCCGCGGACTCCGACGGGGTCGCTCCCGGTGCGACGGTGGCGGAGCGACCCTCGACGGCCTCGACCCCCTGACCGGCCCGAACTCCAGTCGGGGCGGTGTCGACGGCTCGGTAGCATCGCCGCCGATGACACGCGTCTTCTCGGGCATCAAGCCCACCGGCCCCGTCCAACTCGGCAACCTGCTGGGGGCGCTGCGTCACTGGGTGAGCGACCAGGACGACGCCGACACGGTGTTCTGCGTCGTCGACCTCCATGCGCTCACCGTGCCCCAGGACCCGACCGAGCTGCGCAGCCGGACCCTGGAGCTGGCGCAGCTCCTCCTGGCCATCGGCATCGACCCGGACCGCTCGACCCTCTTCGTGCAGAGCCACGTCCCGGAGCACACCGAGCTCTCGTGGCTGCTCGAGTGCACTGCCTCGTTCGGGGAGCTGCGGCGGATGACGCAGTTCAAGGACAAGAGCGACGACGCCGACTTCGTGTCCGCCGGCCTGTTCACCTATCCGGCGCTGATGGCCGCCGACATCCTCCTCTACGACACCGACCGCGTGCCTGTGGGTGACGACCAGCGCCAGCACCTCGAGCTCGCCCGAGACCTCGCCATCCGCTTCAACCATCGCTACGGCGACACCTTCGTCGTCCCGGAGGCGACGATCCCCGCGATCGGTGCCCGGGTGATGGACCTCCAGCACCCGACGCGCAAGATGTCGAAGTCCGACGACTCCCCGCAGGGCACGATCCTGGTCCTGGACCCCCTCGACGTCGTCGCCAAGAAGATCACCCGGGCCGTCACCGACGCCGAGACCGAGGTCCGCTTCGACCCCGTCGCCAAGCCGGGGGTGTCCAACCTCCTGTCGATCCTGGGGGCGTGCCTCGGTGTCGAGCCGACGGCCGTCGCCGATCGCTACACCCGGTACGGCGACCTCAAGAAGGCCTGCGCCGAGGCTGTCGTCGAGACCCTTCGTCCCATCCAGGAGCGCTACGCCGAGCTGGCGGCCGACCCCGAGGGAACGGCGTCGGTCCTGGCCATGGGGGCGGCGAAGGCCCGCGACGTGGCCGCGCCCACGCTCGACTCGGGCCCGCCGGAACCTGGGGCTGCTCCCGGCGGGCTGAGCACGGGCCCGACGGCCGTCGCGCCGCGACGTCGTCAGTCGTCGTCGGCCTCGTGGAGCGCCTCGGCGATCTCGAGGGGGATGGTCCACTGCTCCGCAGGGCGATGGTGCTCCCTCGCCCAGGCCACGGTGAGCGGATCGCTGCCGGCCAGCGCCAGCCGGTCCCCGCCGAGCTCGGGGTGGCGCAGGTACAGCCCGACGCGTCGGGTGAAGCCGCCCGCCCGACACCAGGCTCGGATCACGTCGTCGTCACGTCCGATCATGGCGCCCGAGAGCGTGGCCGCCACCCGCCCGTAGGTGCGCAGATGGGCATCGACCTTGCCGACGTCGTGGAGCAGCGCCGCCGCCAGGACGGGCGCGGTGGCCTCGGCGCCCAGCGCCCGCTGGACCCGCCGGGCCACCCCGACCGAGTGACGTCGATCCGGTCCCGACATCGACGACCACAGCTCGAGCTCGGCCGCGCTGAGCTGCTCGGCGACCCACTCCCGATCGGCCGTCCTGGGTCCTCCGGGACGCAGGCTGCCGAAGAAGCGGCTGGTCAGGTGGACGGCGGAGGCCACGACGTGGACCGGTGACGCACCAGGACGACGGATGCGGGGCTGGCCGCGGCCGACCCGCGTCACCCGGCGTGGTCGATGCAGAACCGCGTGGCGGGCATCGCCTCGAGTCGGGCATCGCCGATGGGACCACCGCACACGACGCACGTGCCGTACGTGCCGTCGTCGAGCCGGGCCAGCGCCACCTCGACATCGTCGAGCTGCTCCCGCAGCCCCGCGGCGAGGGCCTGGAGCTCGCCCTGCTCGGCGCTCACCGCGGCCGAGTCGGCGAAGTTCTCGTCGACGACGGCGGCGTCACCCTCGAGCCCGAGCTCGTGGACCTGGGCCTCGAGCTGCGCTCGGGTGCGGTCGAGCAAGGCTCTCGTCTCTTCGGTCGGGGCCGTCTCGGTCACGTCGCTGCGATCAGAGGTGGTGTTCACGCCGGGGTCGGACATGCCTCCAAGGTACCTGGTCGCGGGCGACCGATCGCCGTCATCTCGCATCGGTCGGCAGCTCGTCCGGACCCGAGCGTGCCCTCGGGTGCGCAGCGTCGTAGGCCGAGAAGAGCCGCTCGGTCGAGACCAACGTGTACACCTGGGTCGTGCCGATGGACGCGTGGCCCAGCAGCTCCTGCACGGCGCGGATGTCGGCACCGTGATCGAGCATGTGGGTGGCGCACGAGTGGCGCAGCACGTGCGGGGTGAGACGATCGCCGAGCCCGGCGGCGTCACCGTGTCGGCGCACGATCGCCCAGGCCCCCTGACGGGAGAGTCGTCCCCCGCGCTGGTTGAGGAACACCGCCTCGGCATCGCCGCGACGCGCCCAACGTTCGCGGGGCGAGGACGCCGCGCCCCTCGGGGGCCAGCCACTCGCCCAGCGCGGTGCGCGGCGAGGCGTCCGAGCGGGACCACGCGCTCCTTGGCCCCCTTGCCGAAGAGCCGGACGAGTGATCCGGCCAGGTCGACGTCGCCCAGGCGCAGACCGCAGGCCTCGGAGATCCGGGCACCCGTGCCGTAGAGGACCTCGAGCAGCGCCCGGTCGCGCCGCGCGACGGGATCGGTGCCCGCCACGGCATCGAACAGCGCGGTGACCTCGGCCTCGGTGAGCGCCTTGGGCAGGCCCGTCGGCACCCGTGGGGTGTCGACCGCCGCCGCCGGATCGGCCTCGGTGAACCCCTCCTCGGCGCGGAACCGGTGCAGGGAGCGGACCGCGACCATGGCACGGGCGATCGACGCCGGGGCCAGGCCCTCGGCCCGGAGATGGCCGACGTAGGCGTCGAGGTCCGCCGCGGTGACGCCGTCGAGGCTCCCCCCTCGCGAGCGGGTCCACCCCCAGTAGCGGGTCAGGTCGCGCCGGTAGGCGCTGAGGGTGTTCGCCGAACGGCCCTTCTCGGCGACGAGCCAGGTGAACCAGTCCTCGACGTCGAGCGGGAGGACCACCCGATCGTGGGGGGCGAGCGGGTCCGGCTCAGCCATCGGCGGCGTCGACCTGGTCCGTCCGGCCACGGCGGGCCACGGCCAGGGTCAAGCCGATGACCGTCTTGGCATCCACGATCTCGTGGCGGGCGATGAGATCGGCCGCCCGGCCCAGCGGGATCCGCTCGATCGCCATGTGCTGCTCCTCGAGACCCTGTCTGGCGTCGGGCACCTCGGTGAGGTCGGTGCCCAGGAACACGTAGCTGTACTCGTCGCTGAACCCGGCGGAGTTCACGAACTCGGCCAGGGGTTCGAGTCGACCGGCGTGGAGCCCGACCTCCTCGGCGAGCTCGCGTGCCGCGGTGATCTCGGGGGCCTCGCCCGGGACGTCGCGCTTGCCCGCAGGGATCTCCAGGAGCTCGCGGTCGAGCGCCGCCCGGTACTGCCGCACGAGGGTGACCGTGTCGTCGGCGTGCAGGGCGACCACCGAGACGGCACCGGGGTGGCGCACGACCTCACGGGTGAAGACCGATCCGTCCGGCGCTCGGAAGGTGGCCCGGACCAACGAGATCACGACCCCGTCGTGGAGCACCTCGTCCGCGAGGTGCTCGAACCCGCCAGGGCCGGCGGGTTCGGCGCCCGCAGGGCTCATGTCAGGGCGCCGGGCTGGGCGACGACGACGTCGACGTCGACGATGTCGGGCAGGTGCGGGTTGCGACCGTCGGACCGGGCGAGTGCGGCGGCCACGAAGTCACGGAACAGCGGTGCGGGCCGTTCGGGACGGCTCTTGAACTCGGGGTGGGCCTGCGTGCCGATCCAGAAGGGGTGGCCCTCGAGCTCGACGAACTCGACCAGGCGCCCGTCCGGCGAGGTGCCCGAGCACACGAACCCGGTGCCGTCGAAGCGACTGCGGTACTTGGGGTTGAACTCGTAGCGGTGCCGGTGGCGCTCGGAGACCACGTCTCGGCCGTAGGCCCGCGACACCTGGGACCCCGGCAGCAGCTCGGCCACGTAGGCGCCGAGGCGCATCGTGCCGCCCTTGTCGGTCACGTCGCGCTGGGCGTCCATCAGGTCGATCACCGGATGGGGTGTGGACGGGTCGAACTCGCTCGAGTTGGCCCTGGCGAGGCCCAGGACGTTGCGGGCGAACTCGATGGTCATGACCTGCATGCCGAGGCAGAGGCCGAGGCACGGGATCTCGTGCTCCCGGGCGTAGCCCGCCGCCGCCACCTTGCCCTCGATGCCACGCTCGCCGAACCCGCCGGGGATGACGATGCCGTCGAGGTCGCGGAGGCGGCCGTCGGCCAGCAGGCCCTTCGACGTCCTCGGCCTGGATCCACTCGACCTCGACCTTGGCGGCGTGGAAGAACCCACCGTGCTTGAGCGACTCGACCACCGACAGGTAGGCATCGGGGAGGCTCACGTACTTGCCGATGATGCCGATCCGCACGGGGGTCACGGACGTCTCGACCCGATCGACCAGGATCTCCCACTCCGAGAGGTCGACGTCGAGGTCGCCGTAGCCGAAGAGCTTGCACACCACTGCGTCGAGGCCCTCGTCGTGCATGACGAGCGGGATCTCGTAGAGGTTGCGGGCATCGGCGGCGTTGACCACCGCGTCGACCGGGACGTCGCAGAGGTTGGAGATCTTGCGCTTCAGCTCGGCGGAGATGGGCTGCTCGCTGCGGCACACGATGATGTCGGGCTGGATGCCCCGGCTGCGCAGCTCGGTGACCGAGTGCTGGGTGGGCTTGGTCTTCTGCTCTCCCGCGGGGCCGATGAACGGCACGAGCGTGACGTGCACGTAGCAGACGTTCTCCCGGCCGACGTCGAGTCGGAACTGCCGGATGGCCTCGAGGAACGGAAGGATCTCGATGTCGCCGACGGTGCCGCCGATCTCGGTGATCACGACGTCGACGTCGTCGCCGGCCAGCCGTGTGATCCGGCGCTTGATCTCGTCGGTGATGTGCGGGATCACCTGCACGGTCTTGCCCAGGTAGTCCCCTCGGCGCTCCGCGGCGATGACGGCGGAGTAGATCGACCCGGTCGTGGCGTTGGAGTCGCGGCTGAGGGGTTCGTCGATGAAGCGCTCGTAGTGGCCGAGGTCGAGGTCGGTCTCGCCGCCGTCGTCGGTCACGAACACCTCGCCGTGCTCGAACGGGTTCATGGTGCCGGGGTCGACGTTGAGGTACGGGTCGAGCTTCTGCATCGTCACGCGGAGGCCACGGCTCTTGAGGAGCCGCCCGAGCGACGAGGCCGTGAGCCCCTTCCCCAGCGAGGAGGCCACACCTCCGGTGACGAAGATGTGCTTGGTCATCGAGGCCCTCCCGGCGGCGTGTGCACGACGGGTTCGCAGGCTAGCCCCACGAGCGACCGTCGGACGCGGACCGTCCGAGCCGCGATCTCAACGACGCGGATCGGCCAGAAGCTCTCGGGCGTGGTCGTGTGCGGTGGCCTTGTCCGGTGTTCCCGAGAGCATCCTCGCCAGCTCGGTGATGCGGTCCTCGCCGGTCACCACGGCCACCTGCGTGCGGGTCTGGCGTCCCTTCGACGCGCTTGTCGACCGTGACCTGCGCATCGGCCCACGCCGCCACCTGGGCGAGATGGGTGACGACGAGCACCTGGTGGTCGGCGCCGACGGCCGCCAGGCTGCGGCCCACCGCCAGCGCCGCGGCGCCGCCGATGCCGGCATCGACCTCGTCGAAGACGAGCACGGGCGGGCCCTCCGTGAGCACGAGACGAAGGGCGAGCATGGCGCGGGCCAGCTCACCGCCCGAGGCCACCTTGGCCAGCGGCTGGAGAGGCATGCCCGGGTTCGCGGCGAACCGGAACACGACGTCGTGCCCGGCGGCACCGGACACCTCGATCTCGACCCGGGCCTTCGGGAGCGCCAGGGCGGGCATCTGCGCCGCCACCGCCGCGGCGAGCTGCGGAGCGGCGGCCCGGCGGGCCGTGGCGACGAGCTCCTCCTGCGCCTCGACCTCGGCCCGCGCCGCACCCAGATCGCGGTCGAGCGCAGCCGCCAGCCGGTCGTGGTCCTCGAGCTCGGACAGGCGGACCCTGGCCGCGGCGTGCCACGCCATGACCTCGGCCAGGTCGTCGCCGTACTTGCGCCGCAGATCGTTGAGGAGCTGACGTCGTCGGCGGATCTCGTCCTGGCGGTCGGGGTCGTCGACGATGCTCTCGCCGGAGTCACGCACCTCGGTGGCCACGTCGGCGATCTCGGCGGCGAGGGCGCGCAGGCGGGCCGCGGCGGACCCGAAGACGTCTCGACCGTCGAGGGCGGCGATGGCCCGCCCGATCGTGTCCGCGGCCCCCCCGTCCCCCGTCATCTCCGCCACGGCGACGGCCGCGGCCTCGCGATGGGCGTCGGCGTCGGACAGACGGTCGGCCTCGTCGGCGAGCCCGGCCTCCTCGTCGACGTCGCTCAGCGCGGCGTCGTCGAGCTCGCCGACCTGGAACCGCAGCAGGTCGAGCTCGCGAGCACGCTCACGCGCGTCACCGCCGAGGCCGGGCCAGCTCGCCCTCGATCCGGCGCAGCGCGTCGCGTGCCTCGCGCAACGACGTGAGATCGATGTCCGCGAAACGGTCGAGTGCGTTGCGCTGCACGGAAGGTGCGAGCAGGGACTGGTGATCGTGCTGACCGTGGAGGTCCACGAGCGAGCGACCGATCTCGGCCAGCTCGGCGAGGGAGGCGAGGCGGCCGTCGATGTAGGCCCGACTGCGGCCCTTGGCCGGAACGACACGTCGGACCACCACCTCGCCGTCCCCGGTGACGAACCGTCCCTCGACCACCGCCTCCTTCGCGCCGGGTCGGACGATCGCCGGTGTCGGCGCGGCCGCCCACCAGGAGCTCGACCGCCGTCACCAGCAGGGTCTTGCCCGCCCCTGTCTCACCCGTGAGGGCGGTCATCCCGCCGTCGAGCACGAGGGAGAGCTCGTCGATCACGCCGAGCTCGAGAACCCTCAGCTCGACCAGCATCAGCGATCGGAGAGACCGAACTTGGCCCGCAGGATGGCGTGGAAGTCACGCGGGCCCGAAGACCACGAGCCTCGCCGTGTGGTCGGCGGCGCGGCACACGACCCGGTCGTTCTCGTGGAGGACGTCGATGCTGTGGCCGTCGACCACGAGGGCGGCCGGCCGATGGCCGGTCACCGTGATCGCGATCACTGCCGCATCGTCGAGGACCAGGGATCGGTCGAAGAGCATGTGCGGAGAGACGGGGGTGAGCAGCAGCGCCCGGTGCGTCGGCTCGATGATCGGGCCGCGCGCCGAGAACGCGTACGCCGTCGAGCCGGTCGGGGTGGCCACGATCAACCCGTCGGCGGCGTAGGGCGTGAACCTCGATGCGTCGAGCTCGACCTCGAGTCGCACGGTGTGGCCGCTGGCGGTCTTCTCCAGCACCGCCTCGTTGAGGGCGAACATCTGGCGCGTGTCGGAGCCGGCCATGTGGATCTCGACGTCGAGCAGCATCCGGTGCTCCACCGAGAAGTCCCCCGAGAGGAAGCGCTCGAGCGCCGGGCGCACCGCATCGGGCTCGACGTCGGTGAGGTACCCGAGCTGGCCGAAGTTCACGCCGATCACCGGCACGTCGGCACCGGCCACCAGCGCGACGGTGCGCAGCATCGTGCCGTCCCCGCCCAGGCTCACGGCGACGTCGGCGCCCGGGGCCAGGTCGTCGTCGGACCGTGCGAGGTCGTCGCGGCCGGCCCGCTGCGGCGTCCTCCGCCGGGAGGCGGGCCCGATGGCCGAGCTGTTCGAGCCAGTCCACCGTGTCGACGGCGACCTGCGCTGCCTCGGGGCGATCGTGGTGGACCACGACGACGACGACGGCCACGGTCAGGCGCCGGTTCCGTGGGCCGTCGACGCCTCCGCCACCACGGCGTCGAGGGTCGTCGAGAGCTCATCGGGAGCCAGCGCGCCTCGACGGCCGACCATCTCGTCGCCTCGCCCGCCGGGCCCGCGCCCGGCGACGACGAACTCGACGTTGCCGTCGCTGCCGGTGAGCGGGGAGACCATCACGCCCATGATGCTCGCATCCCGGGCCCGCAGCGCGGCACAGACCTCCCCGAGCACCCGGCGCCACACCGTCGGATCGGTGATGACCCCACGTCCCCGGTCGGCCTCGGCGCGCCCTGCCTCGAACTGCGGCTTGACCAGGAGCACGTAGAGGCCGCCGGCGCTCGTCACCGCGAAGAGCGGGTCGAGGACGAGGCGCAGGGAGATGAACGACAGATCGCCGACCACGACGTCGAACGCCGGCGCCACCAGATCCGGATCGAGGGTCCGCAGGTTGGTGCGCTCGAGGTTGCGGACGCGTGGGTCGTCCCGCAGGCGCTCGTGGAGCTGGTTGCGACCCACGTCCAGGGCCACGACCTCACGGGCCCCGACAGGCCAGCAGGCACTCGGTGAACCCACCGGTCGATGCCCCGACGTCGAGGGCCCGCACGCCGGCGAGCTCGGGAGCCAGACCGAACCGATCGACCGCTCCGGCCAGCTTCTCGCCGGCCCGGCTCACGAACCGAGGTCCCGGGCCGTGGACCACCACGGCCTCGTCGGCGGCCACCAGGCGGGCGGCCTTGGCCGCCGGGGCACCCGCCACGGTCACCCGACCGGCCACGATCTCGGCTCGGGCCTGCTCGCGGCTGGGGACCAGCCCCCGCCGGACCATCTCGGCGTCGAGGCGCCGGCGAGCGCTCACGCCGGATCGACGCCGCTCAGGAAGCGGGTGCGTCGGGGGTCGAGGCCGGCGATGCGGAGGGCGACGACGAGGCGCTCGTGGCCGGCTTCCTGGCTGCGGCCTTCTTGGCCGGTGCCTTCCTGGTCGATCCTCGCTTGGCGGGAGCCTTCTTGGTGGTCGTCCGTGAGGCGGCCTTCTTCGTGGCGGTCAGAGCATCGACCTTCGCCTCGAGGCGAGCCAGGTCGCCCTTGGTGGCCACACCGAAGGTGTCGAACTGGTGACGCAGCCGGGTGTCGACGACCTCGGCGATGCGCTCGGTCTCCCCGCGACTGCGCTCGAGCAGCTCCTCGAGCGCCTTGGCGAGCTGCTTCGACTGCCTGTCCGTGGCCTTGGTGACGTCGCGCAACAGTGCCTCGACGCGCTTCTGACTGCTCTGGGTGACGTCCTTGACGCGCTTCTGACTGCTCTGGGTGACGTCCTTGACGCGCTTCTGACTGCTCTGGGTGACGTCCTTGCCGGCCTTGATGGCCTGACCGAACGGATCCTTCTTCGCCATGGTCGTTCCTCCTGCGACGCCTCGACACATTGCCGCCGGTCTGTTCCGGGTGACGCCCCCGTCAGGGTAACCGGGTCACGGACCCAACAGGTCGACGACCAGTGCGGCGAGGTCGTCGGCGACCACGTCCGGAGGCGGCTCCACCGGGAGGTCCGAGGCCGCCGTGACCCCCGACAGGACCAGGCCGAAGCGGTACCCGAGCACGACGGCGAACCGGCCGTCGGTGTCGGGACGGTCTCCGACCACGATGCCGTCGGGCCCGAGCCGCTCACGCACGAGCGCGGCGATCGGATCGTGGGGCTTCCCGGCGATCATCGGCGCCACCCCGGCCGCGGTGGCGATACCGGCCAGGATCGAGCCGCCACCCGGGATCGGCCCGTCGCTCGTCGGGTAGGTGGCGTCGTCGTTGCTGGACAGGAGGCGGGCACCCTCGGCGATGGCTCGAACGGCGACGGTCATCGCGGAGGTAGTCGAAGTCGCGGTGGTAGCCCACGACCACGGCGTCGAAGGGCCGACGCCGGCCGAGTGCCTCGAGCACTCCGGCAGGGCTGGCGGTCGCGGCGTCCGCCACGATCTCACGGCAGGTCGTGACCTCGGCGCCGCGACGGGCCACCTCTTCGTGGAGCCCGGGTCCGCCGCAGACCAGCACCCGCTCGCCGGGGGCCACGAGCCCGGCCACGGCCATCGCCGAGGTGATCACGTCGTCACCCGGCTCGATGCCGTGCCCGGCCAGGCGCGCCGCCACGTCCTCACGGCGGCCGAAGGAGTTGTTCGTGACGAAGGCGACTGGCTCTCCGGTCGCCCGGACGCGGGCGACCGCGCCGGCGGCGCCGGCGATCGCCTCGTCGGCCCACCCAGATCACCCCGTCGAGATCGAAGACCCAGGCCATCGGGTGAGTATCGCCGCTCACCCGCTCGGCGCCGACCGAAGCGGCGACGATGACCCGACCGGGGGTCTGGTAGGAAGGGCCGGTGCCTCGCTTCGCGCCCTTCGCGGGTATTCGCTACGCCCCGTCACTCCACGATCCGGCGACGGTGACCGCTCCCCCGTACGACGTGATCAGCCCCGCCGAGCGCGCCGCCCTCGTCGGCGCCGATCCGTACAACGTCGTGCGGCATCGACCTCCCGGTCCCCGACGAGTCGGGTGAGGACCCCTACGAGCGGGCGGCAGGCACCTGGCGGGCCTGGCAGGACGACGGGACCCTGGTCGCCGACGCCGATCGCGACCTTCACCGTGTACCGGATGGACAGCGTCGACGACGACGGACGGGCCCGCCGCACCACCGGGGTGATCGGGGCCCTGGCGCTCTCACCGCCCGGCGCCGACGGCATCCTGCCCCACGAGTTCACCACCCCGAAGGCGAAGAGCGACCGGCTCGACCTGCTGCGGGCCACCGGGGCCAACCTGTCCCCGGTGTGGGGGCTGTCGCCCGCTCCGGGGCTGACCGAGCTGCTCGACGTCGAGAGCCGGGCGCCGGACGCCCGCTTCACCGATGGCGAGGGCGTCACGCACAGCGCCTGGATCCTGTCGGACCGAGCGGCGGCCGACGCCATCGCCGCCGCGGTGAGCGACCACCCCGTCGTCATCGCCGACGGCCACCACCGCTACGAGACCTCCCTGGCCTACCTCGAGGAGAGACGCAGCGCGGCACGAGCCGGCGCGGCGCCCGGTGGGGGGAGCCGACGCGGTGCTGTGCTACGTCGTCGAGCTCGCCGAGGACGAGCTGGCGGTCGACCCGATCCATCGGCTCGTGTCAGGGCTGCCCGCCGACACGGACCTGGTGGCCGCATTCGAGCCCTACTTCGCCCTGGAGCCCGTGGAGCTCCCCGAGGAGGGGGTCGTCTCGATGCTGCGCCATGCGGGCGCACTGGCCCTCGTGCTCCCCGAGGGCTGCTGGCTGGCGCGACCGCGCCCCGAGGCGCTCGGTCGGGCCCGGGACCTCGACTCGAGCCGCCTCGACGTCGTGCTCGCCACGCTTCCCGACGTGTCCGTGACCTACCAGCACGGGGTGGGCCACGTTCGTCGGGCGGTCCTCGACGGCACGGCGCAGGCCGGTGTGCTGCTGCGTCCGGCCACCGTCGAACAGATCGTGAGCATCGCCCACGGCGGCGAACGGATGCCGCCGAAGACGACCTTCTTCACCCCGAAGCCCCGCACCGGGGTGGTGTTCCGGGACCTCCACTGAGTCCGGGCGTCCTCGGACCCTCGAGGAGGACCCGAGGCGCCGCGGCCTACTCCACGGTCCAGGTGGCGCCGGAGTGCAGCAGGGCCTCGAGGTCGCCGGGTCCGTTGCGCTCACCCGCCGCCGCCAGCTGGCGATCGACGCCCTGTCCGTAGTCGGGCCGGTCGACGGCCCGGAAGACCCCGATCGGTGTCGCCTCGGTCGGTCCGTCGGCCAACCGCGAGAGCTGGAAGGCCAGGCCGGCATCGGTCTCGTCGTGGACCAGCAGGGCCTCGGCACCCACGTCGGCCACCTCGACGATCCGCAGGGACCCGTCGGCGCGCATCACCACGCCCCGCTCACGCTCCTCGCCGAAGCGGATGGGCTCACCGTGCACGAGCGGGATCAGCATGGCGGCGCGGTTCGGCTTGGCCGTGATCGCGCTCGAACGCGCCGTCGTTGAACACGTTGCAGTTCTGGTAGATCTCCACGAAGGCCGCACCCCTGTGGGCGTGCGCACGGCGCAACGTCTCCTGCATGTGGGCCCGGTCCATGTCGTGGGTTCGGGCGGCGAAGGTGGCCTCGGCCCCGATGGCCACGCTGATCGGGTTGAACGGGTGGTCGAGCGACCCGAACGGCGTGGACTTGGTGACCTTGCCCGACCTCGCTCGTGGGCGAGTACTGGCCCTTGGTGAGACCGTAGATCTGGTTGTTGAACAACAGGACCGTGAGGTCGATGTTGCGGCGCAACGCATGGATCAGGTGGTTGCCGCCGATCGACAGCATGTCGCCGTCCCCGCCGACGACCCAGATGTCGAGGTCGGGGCGGGCCACGGCGAGCCCGGTGGCGATGGCCGGGGCACGACCGTGGATGGTGTGGATGCCGTAGGTGTCCATGTAGTACGGGAATCGGGCCGCGCAACCGATGCCGGACACGAACACGGTCTCCTCGCGGCGCACTCCGAGCTCGGGCATCAGCGACTGGACGGCCGCGAGGATGTTGTAGTCCCCGCACCCGGGGCACCAGCGGGGCTCTTGATCGCTCGACCAGTCCTTGCGGGTGGTGACGGGAACGGCGGTGTCAGTCATCGAAGACCTCCAGGAGTGCGGCCTCGAGCTCACCGGCGGTGAACGGGAGGCCTTGGACCTTGCTGACGGGACGGGCGTCGACGAGGAACTCGGCGCGCAGGAGATGGCTCAACTGGCCGAGGTTCATCTCGGGGACGGCAACCCGGGGGTAGCGGCGCAGGACCTCGCCGAGGTTGGCCGGGAACGGGTTGAGATGGGTGAGGTGGGCCTGCGCCACCCGGCGGCCACCGTTGCGGAGGCGATCGACCGCACCGCTGATCGCTCCCCAGGTGGATCCCCACCCGACCACGAGCAGATCGGCGTCGTCGACGTCGCCGGTCACCTCGACCGGGGCGATGTCGTCGGCGATGCCGGCGACCTTGGCCGCGCGGAGGCGGGTCATCTCGGCATGGTTCTCGGGCGTGTACGAGATGTTGCCGGTGCCGTCCTCCTTCTCGATGCCGCCGATGCGGTGCTCCAGACCAGGAGTGCCGGGCACGATCCAGGGGCGGGCGAGGGTGTCGGGGTCGCGTTGGTAGGGCCGGAGCACGGGCGTGCCGTCGGCGGCGGTGGCGTTGGGTTCGGTCAGGAACGACACGTCGATCTCCGGGAGGCTGGCCACGTCGGGCACCAGCCACGGCTCGGCGCCGTTGGCCAGGTAGCCGTCGGTGAGCAGGAACACCGGCGTGCGGTAGGTGACGGCGATGCGGACGGCCTCGATCACGGCGTGGAAGCACTGCGCGGGGCTGTAGGCGGCCACGATCGGGAGGGGCGACTCGCCGTGGCGCCCGTACATGGCCATGCAGCAGGTCGGACTGCTCGGTCTTGGTGGGCAGCCCGGTCGAGGGGCCGCCGCGTTGCACGTCGATGATGAGCAGCGGCAGCTCGAGGCTGATGGCCAGGCCGATCGTCTCGCTCTTGAGGGCGACACCGGGACCGCTCGTCGTCGTGACGCCCAGATGGCCGCCGTAGGCCGCGCCGAGGGCGGCGCCGACGCCGGCGATCTCGTCCTCGGCCTGCAGGGTGCGCACGCCGAAGTTCTTGTGCTTGGCCAGCTCGTGGAGGATGTCCGACGCCGGCGTGATGGGGTACGAGCCGAGGAACAGCGGGAGCTTGGCCAGTTGGGAGGCGGCGACCAGGCCCCACGCGGTGGCGGTGTTGCCGTTGATCGACGTGTAGACCCCGGGGGGCTGCGGGGCGGGGTCGACGGTGTAGCGATCGCCGATGAGCTCGGCGGTCTCGCCGAAGGCGTGGCCGGCCTTGAACGCGGCCGTGTTGGCGTCACGGACCTGGGTCTTGGAGGCGAACTTGGTGGCGATCCAGTCGAGCGTGGGCTGCTCGGGACGGGTGTACATCCAGGAGATGAGACCGAGCGCGAAGAAGTTCTTGCTGCGCTCGGCGTCGCGGGGCTTCACGCCGAGCGGTTCGCAGGCCTGACGGGTGAGCGAGGTCATCGGGACCTCGAGGACGGTGAAGCCCTTCAGGTCGCCGGAGGTCAACGGGTCGTGGTCGTAGCCCGCCTTGGCCAGGCCGCGCTCGTCGAAGGCGTCGATGTTGATGATGACCGTGGCCCCCGGCTCGAGTTTGCCGACCTCCGACAGGAGCGCCGCGGGGTTCATGGCGACGAGCACGTCGGGGGTGTCGCCGTGGGTGGTGATGTCATGGTCGGAGATGTGGACCTGGAAGGCCGAGACGCCGGCGACGGTGCCCGCAGGTGCGCGGATCTCCGCCGGGTACTCGGGCAGGGTCACCAGGTCGTTGCCGAGCATGGCGCTGGCGCTGGTGAACCGATCACCGGTGAGCTGCATCCCGTCGCCGGAGTCACCGGCGAAGCGGATGATGACCCGGTCGAGGTGTTCGGTCACCTCGGTCGGATCGGCCGTCGTGGACATGCGAACCCCCTGTGGTCGTGGCGCCGCGACGAATCGGGGCCACGGTCGTGCGTTGTCGGCGTCCGGTCCCTGGAGGGTCGGTGCGAGGGGCCACCGGACGTGCGACCACTCGAGACCTCCCCGACCTGAGCCGGGGCGATGCCCTCGTCGTCGACGCTAGCGCGAGGCCGCGTCGATTCCGGACCACCGCCCCCGGGTGCGCCCACCACCGCCGCACGCCCGACGGCGGGCGCACCCGGTCGGGCCTGAGCCGGTCGGGCCTGAGCCGGTCGGCCTGAGCCGGTCGGCCTGAGCCGGTCGAGGCGCAGCCGGCCCGACCCGTGCCGCGCCGCGCCGGCCCATCGGTTCGCCCAGCCGCCCGCGGGCCCGGATGTCAGCTCGCGACCCCGATGTCACGACGGGCGGCGTCGAGGGCCCGCCCCATGGCGGCGCGGGCGCGGCCCGCCGAGCGCACCGGCTGGATGCGCCGCGCCACGACCTCGGTGCGGCTCTGCGTCGCCCCGCCGGCGCGGAAGAAGCGACGCCGGACCCGACCCACCACCACGACGAGCTCACCGACCTCGAGCTCGCCGCGCTGCGGGGGCGGGTCGTGCCAGACGACCGGCACCGTCTCGCTGGGGCCGTCGACCGGCGCGATGCGCAGGTCGAGGCCGACGACCACCGAGCCTGACGGCAGCACCCGCGCCTCGGGAGGACGGGCGACGAGACCGCAGAGCACGGTGAGGTTGAGCACTGGATCGAGCTGGGGCATGGGGCCTCCCACGTGGTGGCCGCCGCAGCAGCCATGGCAACGAGGGGGAAGGACCACACCGTACCGACGGCGTGCGACACCCATCGGGGCCGCCGACGCCACCGGCCCGACGAGGTCAGCGAAGGGCCCGCGCCCGCTGCACCACGTCGGCGAAGCCGGGATCGGACGCCGCGACCCGACCGAACAGGTCCCTGGCCTTGGGCAGCTCTCCGGCGCGCTCGTAGAGGTCGGCCAGGGCGTAGGCCCGGCGGAGGTGGAAGGGCTTCGGGGTCCGCGGGTACCTCCAGCCCTGCTCCAGGAGCCGTATGGCCGCCACGAGCTCGCCGCGATCGGCGAGGGCGCCGGCCGCGACGATCCGCCCCTCGTTCACGATCTCCGCTCCGGGTGACGCCGCGCCCAGCTCGGCCCAGAGCTCCTCGACCACCTTCCACTGCCGCAGCGCCCGATAGCAGTCGGCGAGCACCGGGTGTTGATCGACGCTGTCGGTGAGGAGGCGATAGGCCTCGAGCTCCTTGGCCGCGGCCCGCCACTTGCCCTGGCGGTACAGGGTGAGCCCGTAGAGCTCCCGCACGGCGCCGACCGTGGGGGCCTCGTCGGACAGCTTCCTGAGCACACGGGCGGCGTCGCCGAAGCGCTCGTTCTCGAAGTCGTCGGCCGCCTCCCGCAGCCGTCGCTCGACTCGCTCGCTGCGTGCCGTGCCGACGGCGCGCGCCAACTCCAGGCGGACCTCTTCGGCCAGGTCCGTGGACGACGTGGCGCCCCCCTTGCCCGGCCGACGGCTGGCGCCGCGCGCCACGGCGCCTTCTGCTTCGTCGCGGACCTCGTCCACCCGGACCCACTGCTGCTCGGCCCGTTCGGCGCGCGCTGCTCGGGCCTCGTCGTCGCGGCGGCGTTCGGCCGCCGCGTCCGGCGACTCGACCGGCGTGCGCACGTCCGAGCCGGATCGGCCGGTCCCTCCCGGGCGCACCTGTTCGGCGTCCTGCATGGCGTCTCGCCACACCCGGCTGGCGTTCGACACCCGCTTGCCGGTGGCGGCGCCCGCACCTCGACGGGCCACGCTCCCCCAGGCCTTCGGGGCTTCGATGGTCTCCTCGTGGGGAGCCGAGCGAGCACCCGGACCGCTGCGCTGGCGGGCTCGCTCGTCGCCGCTGCTGCGACGACGATCCCCTCCGGCCCCACCCCGTCCCGTGGACCCGGTCGCGCTCGCCGGGCGACGCGACGCCGATCCGCCGGGCCCGCTGCGGTCGGCACCGCCCGAGCGCCCGGTGCGGTCCGGGGTCGAAGGGCCGCGCTCGCTGCCGTCGGGTGAACGCCCTCGGCCGGCTGCCTTCGGCGCGGAGCGGGACCCCCCCTTCGGGTGGCCGCCGGGCGTGCCCTTCCTCGGGGCGCCGGCCGGGGCGTCGCTGCGTGC
>CAVQSE010000007.1:0-79681 GCA_963715425.1 uncultured Iamiaceae bacterium | reverse complement strand
ATCTCCCCAGCACAGCGCGGGCGGCGAGCCCTCGGGGACCTCCCTGCGGAGCCGGTCCCGCCCCTGCGACCAGGCCGGGTGGTCACGCCCGGCGAGCTCGCGGTCGCCGTAGGCCTCCCACAGCCCGAGCTGGTGGCCGGTGGTCGGTGCGGCACCGGGTGCCGCCAGCCAGCCGAGCCCCGCGCGGCGCCAGTCCACCGAGTGCACGGCGGCCATCGCCTGCACCCCGGTGTCGATCATCCGGGTGCGGGCCTCCGGGGGGAGCTCGGTGAAGAACCCCTCGGTCGTGTACATCGGGGCCTCGATGGGCACCACCCCGTCGACGAAGCCCATCACGAAGAACGGCGCGCCGAGCACGTCCGGGTCGGCTTCGTAGCCGACCAACGGGGCGAGGGGCACCGCGTCGGTGGCGGTCAGCGCCTCCATCACCCGGTACTGGATCTCCACCTCCACGGTGAGGCCGGGTACCTGCGTGGGGTACACCGGCTCGTCCGGGGTCTCGCGGCGCAGCACCAGCATTCGCTCGGATCGCTCGCCGCCTTCGGTCCACGTGGCCGAGAGGATCGTGGTCTCGGCGGAGAAGCCGCTGCTCGGAGCGCCGGCGACCTCCAGGCGCAGGTCGGCCGCGCCGTCGATCCGTCGCTCCAACCATCGTGCCAGTGCGGCCATCTGCTCGTCGGGTGTCCCCACTGCTTCCCCATCGGTCATGCCTGCCGTTCTAGTTCGTCGGCCCGGGTCCGCTGTCGGCGTTCGGCCAGGTGGGCTCGAGCGGTCGGCGCTCGATTCCCCCGGGCCAGAGACGGTCGGCGAGGCCGCTGGCCCGCACCACCCGCTGGGTGACGGCCCGCTCGACGGCGGCCGCGCTGCCCACCAGGGTGACCACGCGCCGGGCACGGGTCACCGCGGTGTAGAGCAACTCCCGGGTGGCCAGACGGGAGTCGGGCGGCGGGAGGACCACCACCACGTGGTCGAACTCCGATCCCTGGCTCTTGTGGATGGTCATGGCGTGCACCGTCTCCACCGAGTCGAGACGCACGGGCGCCAGCAGGCGCGGCCCCTCAGCCCCGGGGAAGGCGACCCGGGCCCCACCGGGCGCCGCCACCACCACCCCCAGATCCCCGTTGAACAACCCGTTGGCGCGGTCGGTGGCGGAGATCAGGACGGGACGACCGAGGTAGAAGCCGGGCGCCAAGGGCTTGGCGGCCGCGAGGGCGTCCTCCACCAGGCGGTTCCATCCCGAGACGCCGAAGGGGCCACGCCGGTGGGCGCACAGCACCCGCACGTCGGACAAGGCCTCGAGGGCCTCGTCCACCTCTCCCCGCTCGGCCAGGTCGCGGACCCGTTCCGCCGCTCCGCCGACCTCCTCGACCACGACCGCCCGGGCGTCGGGGTCGTCGCCCGGCGCGTCGATCCAGGCCAAGCGCAGGCCATCGACGCCGAGGTCCATCGCGCCGGCGTCGGCGTCGGCCTGGGCTGCGGACAACAGCGCCACGGCGGAGGCGGCGTCACCGGCGCGCACGGCTCGGGCGAAGCGGTCGATGGGCGAACCCGGAGGGAAGCGGAAGCTGCGCGACAGCACCGACACGCACGCCGCCAACGGTCCGGCGGGAGCCGGATGCGCTCCGATGGCGGCGTCGATGGCCGGGCCGGCGATGTCGCCCAGCACCGAACCAGCCTCCACGCTGGCCAGCTGCCCGGGGTCGCCCACCAGGATGACCCGGGCCTCGGGACCGATGGCGTCGAGCAGACGGGCCATGAGCGGCAACGACACCATGGATGTCTCGTCGACGATGACCACGTCCTCGACCAGGGGGTGGCCGGCGTGGTGGCGCATGCGCACCGTGCCGGGACGGGCCCCGAGCAGGGCGTGCACGGTGGTGGCCCGGGCCCCGTCGAGCTCGTCGGCCAGCCCGTCGACGTCGGGGAGCGTCGACTGCCGGAGCTGGGCCGCGACGGCGTGGAAGGCCTCGCCCATGCGGGCGGCGGCCTTGCCGGTGGGGGCGGCCAGGGCGATGCGCAGGCGGCCCGACGGGTCTCCGGCCCGAAGCAGGGCGAGCAGGGCGGCGACGGTCTGGGTCTTGCCGGTGCCCGGCCCACCGACGATGACCGACAGCCGACGCGACGCCCCGGCCGTGGCGGCCGACCACTGGGGGCTGTCGGTGGCGGGCTCTCCGGGCGCGAGAGGGACGAGGGCCTGGAGCAGCTCGGCCCGTCGGGCGTCGGGTAGCGGCGAGTCGATGGGGGGAGCGGCGGCGCGCCGCTGCAACTCGGCGGCGACCTGGCGCTCGTAGGCCAGATAGCGCTCGAGGTAGAGGCGGGTGCCGTGCAGGGCCAGCGGGCGGGGCGGGGTGCTGGCCACCTCGGGGGGTCGGCCGTCGGCCAGCACCTCGACGAGGGGTGATGCGGCGAGGGCAGCCTGCCAGGCGGGGATGTCGGTGGGCCAGGGGAGGTCGTCGATGCCGCCGGGCCCGGGGACACCCCGGTCGCCCTCCACCTCCGCAGCCGCCGACGTGGCCACCGTGGCCAGGTCGAGACAGGTGTGTCCCATCCGGGGGGCGCGGGCGGCGAGAGCGGTGGCCACCACCACCTCGGGGGCCTCGACACCGACGCCGGTGAGGCGGCACACGGTGGCGGCGAGGTGCACGTCGCCGGCCGACATGACGCCAGCGGCCCGCCATGGCGCCAGCAGCTCCAGCACCGCGAGGTCCGCGACCCGTCCGTCCGCCGCCCCCTCGGGTGCCGCGGCGCCGACGTCGACGTCCGCCTCGACGGTCATGCCGCCGCCTCCCCACCGGCCAGCAGTCGATCGACGGCGTCGAGGGCGGCGACGGGAGGGCACCACCAGAACACGCCTCGGTTGTCGGTGGCGGGCCGGTCGGGGTCCATGCCCCGCACGAACAGGTAGGCGGCGCCGAGGAGCTGGCGCTCGGGCTCGTAACGCTCGCCGAGGCGCCACCGCAGGTAGCGGTGCAGCGCCACGAGGTAGAGGGTTGCCTGCAGCGGGTAGCCGTTCGTGGTCATGGCCACCGCCATGGCCGACTCGTCGTAGTCGGTGTCGCGCAGGCGGTTCGTCTTGTAGTCGGCCAACCAGAACCGGCCGTCGGTGGTGCGGGCCACGAGGTCGACGGAGCCGGTGATCATGCCGGCCACGTCGACCGCCAGCCCACCGCCGGCCGCTCCCTCGGCCCACGGGCGCAACCGGTCGTCGGCGGGCAGGTGGTCGAGCAGCGCCGCGGCCACCCGGGCGGCGGACAGCCGACCGAGCGGGATGTCGAAGGAGAGCTCGTCGAGCCGGTCGGCCCGGGGGAGGTCGACGAGGCGGACCGGACCCAAGGGCCCCCCGAGGGGGGCGGTGAGGGCCCCCACCAGACCCTCGGCCAACACCGTGCTCTCGACGGGGAGCGGGCGGTAGCGCAGGGCCTCGGTGCACCGTTCGTGGAGGTCGGCGGCGAGGGTGGCCGACCCGAAGTCGGTGTGCTCGAGCACCGAGTGCACCAGGGTGCCGAAGGCCTTGCCGCCGGGGATGTCGAGCAACGGACGCCGAACGCCCGCGCCGAACGTCGGCTCGTCGTCGGTCGGTTCGCCGCTGGGCTCGTCGTTGCCGCCCTCGACGGGGAGATCGGGCGGCAGCGCCATGAGGTCGGCGAGCGGCGGCCCCGGGTCCGACGGGTCGGGAGGGCGGTGGGCGCCGAGGGCATGGGCGGCCTGCTCGATGCCCGTGAACGACCAGATGGCCCAGGTCCGGTCGAGCACCCGGTCGGCCGTGGCCGCCGCCAGCTCCTCGGACCCGGCGAGGTGGTGGAAGCGCGCCGGCCCGGTGGGCGGGTCGACCTCGACGACCGAGATGCGGCCACCGGAGCGGGCGGCCAGGCCGGGCAGGTCGACGTCGCCGCCCCCGGCCATCTCCAGGACGCCCTGCAGCTCGGAGCGCCCGTTGCTCGCCGGGCGCGCCCACCACACCACCAGGCGGTGCTTGGCCCGGGTGAGGGCCACGTACAACAGTCGGCGAGCCTCGTCGCGGTTCTCCCGGGCGCTGGCGTCGGCGACGTCCTTCACCGGGCCGACCGTCGCGCCCTCCTTGGTGGTGGGGATGACGTTGGTGTTGACGTAGCGGACGCCGTCGATGAACGCGTGCCCGATGTCGGGTGACGACGCCGTCTGGGTCCACATCGTGGGGCACAGCACGACGGAGAACTCGAGTCCCTTGGCCTTGTGGACGGTGAGGATCTTGACGGTCTCGTCGTCGCGGTCGATGCGGCGGGCGAGGTGCTCGGAGGCCACCCCCTCGTCGTCGGCCACGGTGCCCGATGCCGCCATCTCGTCGAGCACGCCGAGCAGGGCGGCAGGGCTGGTGCGACGGCCTCCCGAAGCGATGTTCAGCAGTTCGGCGACATGGTCGAGGTCGGTGAGCTCACGCTCGCCGCCGGCCCGTGACAGCACCCGGGTCGGTAGAGCGGCACCCCGTACGGCGCCGAGCAGCGCAGGCAGGCCACGGTCGACGAGCAGCGCGGCCCAATGACGGAGCTGCTCGACCAGCTCGGCCAGGCCGTCGTCGCCGAGGTCGACCATCGACGAGGCGTCGTCGGCGAAGAACCACCCCAACGCCGCGGCGCGCGCGGCGCCGGGGCTGGTGGGGCGGTCGAGGGCCACGAGCAGGGTGCGCCACTGCCGGGCGGCGGCGCTGTCGAGCACGCTGTCGCCCGAGCTGCGCGCCGCCGGGACGCCCACCGCTCCCAGTGCCTCGGCATAGAGGTCGGCGTCGCGGTTGGAGCGCACCAGGATGCCGATGTCGGACGCCCGCAACCGCCGGCGCCCGTGGTCCTCGACGACCTCGCCGTGCTCGAGCAGGCGCACGACCTCACCGATCACGTCGTGCAACACGCCCGCCCTCGCCTCCGGCGTGGCGTCCTCACCCGGCCGGTGGCGGAACTGCAACACGGCGCCGTCGGCATCGGGGTCGGCGTCGACGAAGCGTGACGTCTCGTGACCGGGGGCGCCCGAGACCGGACGGAACACCACCGACGGATCGCCGAACGTGACGCCGCCGAGGAGGAGCTCGAGCGCATCGAGCAGCGGAGCGTCGGTGCGCCAGTTGGTGTCGAGGCTCACGATGTGACCGCCCCCGAGGCGGGTGTAGGCCAGGGCGGCGAGGTAGGCCGACAGTTCCGCCGAACGGAACCGGTAGATCGACTGCTTGGGGTCGCCCACGATGACGGTGTCGACCGGCGCCTCGCCCTCGAGGAAGGCCCGCCGGAAGATGTCCCACTGGACGGCGTCGGTGTCCTGGAACTCGTCGATCATCACGAGCGAGAAGCGCTTGCGGAGCGCGGCGACGATGGCCGGTGCCGCGGTGCCGGACAAGGCGGCCCGGGCCTCGGAGATGAGGCCGTCGAAGGTGCGGCGGCGCTCGGTGAGGCGACGGCGCTCGACCTCGGCGACGAGGTCGTCGACCAGAGCGGCGGCCTGGTCGAGCAGGACCGCACGCTCGCGGGCCTTGAGGCTCACCTTCTTCCCGGTGGCCGCCGCCCACTCATCGCAGTCGAAGGTGAACATGCGCGCCGATGGCATGCGCAGCCGCAGCTTCACCGCCTGCAGCACCCGGTCGACGGCGAAAGGGACCGGTGTGACGTGCCCGTGGTCGCGGAGGAACCGGTCGACGACCAGTTCCCGGATGTCGGTGTCGTCGTCGGTGATGGCCCCGCTGCGGCCACCACCGCTGGCCACCACGCGGCTGCAGAACCCGTGGATGGTGGAGATGGTGGCGGCGTCGAAGTCGGCCACGGCGGCCACCAGGTTGCGGTGCCGGCGCTCGCGTTCGGTGTCGTCGAGGGGCTCGCCCTGGTCGGTGCCGACGGCGTGGAGCACGTCGTCGTCGGTGTCGGGCGCGCCCGCCGCCAGGTGCGCCGCCGCCTCGACGAGTCGCGCCCGCACGCGCCCGCGCAGCTCGGCGGTGGCGGCCTCGGTGAAGGTGACGATGCACAGCTCGGAGGGGGCCAAGCCCCGCTCGGCGACAGCGCGAACCGCGAGGCCGGCCAGGGCGTAGGTCTTGCCGGTGCCGGCGCTGGCCTCGATCACGGTGATGCCGGTGGGGAGAGGGCCGCGCAGATCGAGGTCGGCGGTGGGGTCGGTGGCCGGAGGCGAGGGGGTCACGATGCCGCCTCCTCGGACGGGTCGGCGTCGGTGTCGACACCCTCGACCAGGACGGCGGTGCGCTCGAAGGTGCCCCACAGCCGGTCGGCCCATGCCGCCACCCGGCCGCCGTCGGGGTCCCACCCGTCCCCGGACTCGTCGGGGCGGCGGGCCAGGGCGAGGAGGTGGTCGGGGTCGTCACCGAACAGCTCGGCCACCCAGCGGTCGTTGGCGTCACCCCCGCCGTAGGCGGTTGCGGCGTAGGCGACCCGTGCCGCCGCGACGCCGCCCTGCCGAAAGGCGCGGGTGGTGGAGGCCATCGCCGGCACGGCATCGCACTGCGCCCGGCGGTGCAGGTCGACGGCCAGTTGGAGCACCAGTGGGGCATCCGCAGGATCACGCAGCGACACCCGCTCGACACCGATGCCGTCGCCGCGGCGAGCCCGCCCGATGGTGACGACCTCCCAGGGTCGGGCGGGGTCGTGGTGGCCCAACAGTGCCGCCTTCACCCACGCCGCCAGCAGGTCGCGGTCCTTCAGACGGGAGGGGGTGATCGTGTAGGCACGGTCGCCCACCACTCCGTCGACCTGCCCGAGGATGCGCACCGTGTCGCCGCCGGGGAGCGGGACAGCCAGGTCGACGGGTTCGGGACAGGGATCGTCGTGCACCGCGTCCATCAGCGACGTTGCCGCCACCAAGAGGGCGTCCACCCGGTCACGGGCCGTGGCGAGGGCCCCGTCGCCGAACGCCAGCGGGGGCACCGTGCCGCGTCGGCGCTGGGCGAGGGACCATCGTTCGAGCGTGGTGTCGTCCCAGCTGGCGCCGCTCTCCTGTTGATGGCTGAGCAGCTCGTCGGTCACCTTCCACGCCTGGAGAGGATCGAGGGTGAACGGGATGACGTCGTCCCGCCGTTCGGCGGCCTCGGGGAGGGATACCCCGAGGCGGTCCCTCAGGAAGACCTGGGCGGGGTTACGGCACACCGCGAGCAGCTGCGCGACGGTGACCACGCCGTCGTCGTCGACCGGGGCCAGCGGCTCGGGGAGGTAGGGCCGGGGGGTCGACGAGGGAGGGGCGTCGGCGCTCCCTCGCCGGGCCCGGGCCGCATCGAGGGCGACGACGTCGAAGCCCCAGGGCCCGTCCCAGTCCAGTTCCCCGGCGATGAAGTTGCGTTCGGACCAGCCCTGCCGAGGGTGGTCGACGGTGAGGACGGTTCGCATGAGGGCGCCTGAGCCCTCGGGCCGGGCGGTGGCGTCGATCACGTCGAGCAACTCGGCCACGGGGACCGCCGGCGGGATCTCGGCGTTGGAGCGCACGTCGTGGCCGTCGCTGACCACGACGAGGCAGTCGCCCGCCGCGAGCACTGCGTCGAGCAGCTGCGCCCTCGCCTCACTGCGCGGGTCGCGGTCGCCCACGCACGGGGGGTCGGCGGTGAGGTCCTCGGCGGCGGACAGGGAACCGGCGCCGGAGTCGGTGTCGAGCCCGAGCAGGCAGACGACCCGATGGGGCACCCCACGCTGCGCGGTGAGCGCCGACACGGTGACCGCGCCCGTGCCGAATCGTGCCCTTGCCCCTCCTCCGCCCAGCCGGTCCTGCACCAGGGCGGCGAGATCGTGGGGGTCCACCTCGGTGGGGCGGGGTTCGCTGTCGCGGGTGGCGTCGGCGGCGAACTCGACGAGCAGCCGCTCGAACTGGCCCCATTGCCACGCGTCGTCATCGGGAAGCCGGCACAGCTGACCGGCCGCCGTCGCCAGCCGAGCGGTCCACTCGTGCACCGGGGCGGGGCGGCGCAGGCTCTCGACGGCGACGTCGAGACGGTGGACGACGTCGGCCAACCGGCCGGCGACCTCGACGTCGTGGCCCTCGACGTCGGCGAAGGGCACGACGTCGTCGGGCCCGAGGCGCATCCCGCTGTCGGCCATGGCGGCGCCGAGCAGGAGCTGGTCGAGACCGGCCCGCCAGGTGTGCACCCGCAGGTCGGGCGGCACCCCGAACGCCTCGTGGTCGTCGGGCCCGAGGCCCCACCTGACGTTGGTCTGCTCCACCCACGCGGCGATGTGGTCGAGGTCGCCGGGTTCGAGGCCGAACGCCGTTCGCACCGGTGGGCGGGCGAGGAACCCCAGGACCTCGCTGGACCGGAACCGGCGGTCGAGCAGGTCGAGCAGGCCGCCCACGGCATCGAGCAGGGGGGTGTCCTGTCGGAGGGTGCGGTCGGCGACCCGCACCGGGATGGCCGGGAGCCCGTGGTCGGGGTCGCCGGCGAAGGTGGCCTCGACGAGGGGGGCGAAACGTTCGATGTCGGTGCAGAGCACCACGATGTCGCGCGCCTCGACGGCGAGGGACTCGTCCTGGAGCAGGTGCAGGATGGCGTCGCGGAGGACCTCCACCTGACGGCCCGTCCCGTAGCATCGGTGCCACTGAACGCTGCGGTCGTGCCTCCCCACCACCAGGCGGTGGTCGTCGGCTCCGTCGAGGGCCGGGCCGGGTGGCCCCGCATCGGTGGCGAGGTCGTGCTGGAGCCGCTGCAGCAGCGAGGGCTCGGCCTCGGGGGCCGGCAGGGCGGGGGCCTCGACCGACGCGTCGACGGCGGCGGCGGCCTCGAGCAACAGCAGGTGGGCCTCCCTCGAGGGGCGACCCCAGCTGTCGACCAACGGGTGGTCGCCGCGGGCGGCGAAGCCGTCCTCGCCGCGAGGCAGCGGGCGGGGCACGCCGTCGACGCCGCCGAGCTCGTGGCGCATCCGCCGCCAGCGGGCCGGCGAGACGGTCGGGGCGAGCACGTGCACGTCGACGTGGGCCGACATCGCCGCCAACACGTCGAGCTGGGGGGTCGGGAGGCTGGCCAGGCCGAAGAGGAACACCCGGGGCGGCAGGACCTCGCTCACCGCCACGCCGGCGACTGTGCCTGACGCACGCAGCTCGGCCACCAGGTCGTCGAGCCGCTCGACGTCACTCGTCCCTCCGAGCCCGGCGCGGACCTGCCGCCAGAGGCGGGGTTGCCATCGGTGGTGGTCGGCGAGGGGCGCACCCACGCCGTCGACGTCGTCGCCCCGGCTCCAACGTCGCACCATGGCGGGGCGATGCAGGGCATAGCGGTCGAACAGGTCGGCGATGGCCCGGGCCCGCACGGCGTCGGGGCTCTGGCCGAAGTGATCGGGGTCGGCGAGGAGAGCGTCATGCACGGCCCACGTGAGCGGGCCCACCGCCCAGGCCCCGAGCCCGCAGCCGTCGCCGAGCGCCCGGCGCACGAGCGTGGCGGGGAAGAGGAAGTCGACGTTGGCCACCACACCGTCGGGGGCCGGCCCGCCGGTGGCGCCGAGGCGCGTCGCCAACCGGGCGGTGAGCCAGCGCCGCAGCCCGTCGCCCGGCACCACCACCACCTCGGCGGCGAACGGGTCGGCGAGCGGCGAGGCGAGGGCGGTGCCGAGCTCGTCGACCAGGGGCTCCAGGGAGCCCGCCACCGAGAGATGCATCGCCACGTCGGCGACACTACCGATGCCCTGCGACACCCCGGAGAGGGAGGGCGAGGGTCAGTCGGCGATGGCGCGCTTGGCGACGACCTTGGTCGGTGTGACCCGGACGACCATCTCCGGGGGCACGGCGTTGCGCCGGCCGTAGGCCTCGGCGTCCGCCTCGCCCATGTAGCGCGCCGCGATGCGGGTGCCCCACGCCAGGAGCTCGGCGGGGTCCGTCGAGGTCGTGGTGGTGCCCCGCACGGTCACGAAGTCGAACGGCGGTCGCTCGTCGTCCCAGCACATGCTCACGACGCCCACCCGCAGGATGGACTTGCCCTTGATCGTGTCGGCGGAGGTCATGAAGACCACGTCGTCGCCGTCGAGGTCGACCCAGACCGGCGCCACGTGCGGGGTGCCGTCGGCCCGGGTGACGGCCAGCTTGGCGGTGCGGGCGGGCAGGGCGGTCACGAACTCGCGCCACCACCCGTCGGGTGCGTCGTGGTAGCTCATGGCGCGCGCAACCCGCCGACGGCGAGGTCGATTCCCCGCCGGGCTCCTTTTCGTGCCCACGCCCGGGGCCCGGAGATCACGAATCCCGCGGCGGGCCAGGCGTCGGGGTCGACGCTCGGGGGCGTCGTACGCTGGCCGGTGGTCGGCGCCGCCCGAACGGGTGGGTGGTCGACGGCGCAACAAGGGAGCGTGACCATGGTCGACGTGGGAGAGGTCATCGACATCGGGGCGAACGGCTCGGGCGGACGGTCCGACGGGTCGGTCGCCGATCGGCTGGATCGGGGTCGCCTGGCGCGACTGGCCTCCCTGGTCACGACCACGGCCGACCGGGACTCCCGGGCCACGTACGCGCCCTTCGACGGCTCCTTCGTCGGCGAGGTGCCCGTCTGCGTCGCCGACGACGTGGCGACGGCAGCTCGGCGCGCCCGGGCGGCACAGGTGGACTGGGCTCGTCGCTCCGTGGCCGAGCGTTGCGAGGTCGTGCTGCGCTTCCACGACCTCGTGCTGCGACGGCAGGCCGAGCTGCTCGACCTCGCCCAGGTCGAGACCGGCAAGTCGCGGCTCAGCGCGCTGGAGGAGGCGCTCGACGTCGCCGTCACCGCTCGCTACTACGCGCACTGCGCACCCCGGTTGCTGCGACCCTCGCGCCGCCAGGGTGCCCTCCCGGTCCTGACCCGCACCGTGGTCCACCACCATCCCGAGGGCCTGGTCGGCGTGATCAGCCCGTGGAACTACCCGATCACGCTCGCCGTCAGCGACGCCGTCCCGGCGCTGCTGGCCGGCAACGGCGTCGTGCTCAAACCCGACTCGCAGACCCCGTTCACCGCCCTGGCCGTCGTGGACCTGCTCTTCGAGGCGGGTCTTCCCCACGACCTGTTCGGGATCGTCACCGGGTCCGGTGCCGAGCTCGGCACGCCGCTCGTCGACGCCGTCGACCACATCATGTTCACCGGCTCCACCGCCACGGGGCGCATCGTGGCCGAGCAGTGCGGCCGTCGCCTCATCCCGTTCTCGGGTGAGCTGGGGGGCAAGAACCCGATGATCGTGCTGGCCGACGCCGACCTCGACGTCGCCGTCCAGGGCGCGATCCGGGGCAGCTTCTCGAACTCCGGGCAGCTCTGCATCAGCATCGAGCGCCTCTACGTCGAGGACGCCGTCTACGACGAGTTCGTGCCGGCCCTGGTCGAGCGGGTGGCGGCCATGCGCCTCGCCGCCGGTTTCGAGTGGGACGTCGACATGGGCTCGCTGGTGAGCGCCCAGCAGCTCGAGACCGTGACCCGCCACGTCGACGATGCCGTCGCCAAGGGCGTCACCGTGCTCACCGGGGGCCGGGCCCGTCCCGATCTCGGGCCGTTGTTCTTCGAGCCCACCCTGCTCGAGGGCGTCACCGACGACATGGAGCTCGCCCGGGCCGAGACCTTCGGACCGGTCGTCGCCGTCGAACGCGTGGCCGGGGCCGAGGAGGCCATCCGGCGGGCCAACGACACCTGCTACGGCCTCAACGCCAGCCTCTGGACCGACCCCGAGCGGGGGGCCCGGCTCGCCCCGCGGCTCCGATCGGGCACGGTGAACGTCAACGAGGGCTACGCCGCCGCCTGGGCCTCGCTCGACGCGCCGATGGGCGGCATGAAGGACTCCGGGGTCGGGCGGCGCCACGGTCCCGAGGGGCTCGTGAAGTACACCGAACCCCAGACCGTGGCGGTGCAACGCCTCGTGCCGATCGGCCCGATGCCCGGGATGGCTGCGGAGACCTACGCCAAGGTGATGACCACCGGCACCAGGTTGCTGCGCCACCTTCCCTTCGTGCGCTGACCGGCGCTCGTCCGAGGCGTCGTCGGTGGATCGTCACGGCGACGACGGTGATCGTGCTAACCATGTCGGTGCTTGGTCATTCAGCTTTCGGGATCCCGGCGGAACGGGGCGGGCTGGGTGGGCCGGGTCTTGTGACCCACCCAGAGAGGAACACCTTCCATGGATTCGACGGCACCTGAGCCTCAACGTTGGTCGCCCCAGGACACCGAAGAGCACCCGCGGGGGCTCGACCGGCTCTACCCCAGAGACGCCTTCCGGTCGGTGAGCGAGATGGAGCGCTCCGAGCTCGTGGCCCTGGCCGGCCGGATGGACCTCACCGTCGACCCCGAGTGGGGCACCGACCGGCTGCGCCGTTTCATCGGCGAGACCCTCACCGAGTAGGACGCCCCGGACCTCGCGGCCCCTCGGCCGGCGGACGACCCGGCCCCGCGCACCTGCCGGGTGCGGGTGGGTCGGCTACACACGGGGGCATGGGTGCCTTCTCATGACCTCGGCGATCGAGCTGTCGATCGACCCACGTGACCGTCCGGTGGGCAGCGGCCGCGTGCGCCGCCTGCTCCCGTACCGCTCCCGGCGCATGGTGGGACCCTTCATCTTCGCCGACGTCATCGGCCCCGACGAGCTCGCCCCGGGAGCGGGCATCGACGTCGACGCCCACCCGCACATCGGCCTGTCGACCCTCACCTACCTGTTCGCGGGACGGATGGTCCATCGCGACTCGACGGGTGCCGTGCAGACCATCGAGCCCGGAGCGGTCAACTGGATGACCGCCGGTTCGGGCGTCACCCACACCGAGCGGTCACACCCCGACGACGTGCCCACCCGTCGTCGCGTCCACGGTCTGCAGACCTGGGTGGCGCTCCCCGACGACGCCGAGGAGGCGGCGCCCACGTTCCAGCACGCCGACGTCGCCGAGATCCCGCGGCTCGGGGTCGGGGACTCGACGGTCCGCCTCGCCGCCGGGTCGGGATGGTCGCTGACCGCGCCCGTCCCGGGGTCTTCGCCGCTGGTGCTCGCCGAGGTCGACGTCAGGCCCGGCGCACCGGTCCCCGTCGAGGTCGAGCACTCCGAGGTGGCGGTGATCTCCCTCGGCGGGGATCTGACCGTGGACGGCGAGGACGTGCCCGTCGGCCGGCTCGTGGTGCTGCGGGCCCGCGCCGCGGCCGTGCTCGGGGGCCCGGCCAGGGCGATGGTGCTGGGCGGCGAGCCCGTCGGTCCCCGTCACATCTGGTGGAACTTCGTGCACTCCGACCCGGACCGCATCGAGCAGGCGAAGGCGGACTGGGCCGCCCAACGCTTCGCAACGGTGCCGGGGGACCACGACCCCTGGGTGCCGCTGCCGGGCTGAGCGGCCCCGGCCGGGCGCATGTCCGGGGGCTTCGTCCGTGCACGGTCGCCGAGGGCCCCGGGTGATCGGGCAGGAGGTAGGTCTGGGAGTGCGAACCCCACGTCCCGCCGTCCTTGTCGAGCACCCTCAACGGGCTGAGTGCCGAGGATCCGGCTGGTGTGATCCCCCAGGCCAGGCCCTGGCACGTCTGGCAGAGAGCTCCGATGCCGGCGGGCTGTTGTGTGAGACGGAGCGCAGGCCACGCCGGGTTGCCCCGTTCGAACCCGAGGTTCGCCCTCACGAAGGTCGCCATGTCGATCACGTCGGAGATCGCGCCACCGGCACCGGCGAAGGCGTTGACGTTGTCCCAGTAGCAGGGGGCGGACGCGCCCGGTGCGCAGGTGGGCACGGCCTGCGTGGCTGGGGCGGGGATGAGCTGGAGCACGGTGCTCGTCATACCGAGGGGCCCGGTGACGAGGTCCGACATCATCGCTGCGTATGGCGGGACGGCCTGGCCAGGCCGGTAGCTGTCGGCGAGGATCGTGCCAAGGAGAGCAAACCCCCAGTTCGAGTAGCTGTAGGCAGTTCCAGGTGTGGTGAGCAGCGCCTCGCAGGGCGAGGTGTATCCGCTGGTGAACGAGTCCCACAACAGGGTGCGGTCGTAGTCGCTGTGCCCTTCGGGTGCCGAGGTCGAGTTCCACGTGATGTTGCGGGGGTCGTCCTGGAGCCGGCGTTGTGGGTGGCCAGGTCCCGGATCGTCATCGCTGCCGACTCGGCGCCGGCGCAGGTCTTGTCGGGAACGGTCACCCCATCCGGGGCGTGGGTCTGCACGGGCGAGTCGAGGCTGGCGGCGCCGTTGAGCACCCGCTGAGCGAGGGCCACGGCGGTGAACAGCTTCGTCTCTGAGCCGAGCTCGAACTGGGTGGACGAGACCACCGGGGTGTCGCTGCCCGTCTCGAGCACCCCGCAGGCGATGAGCGCGGTCTCGGCGGTCGCAGGACCGTCCGGGCCAGGCCCGACGATCCCGATGGCGAACCCGGGGGTGTTCGACTCGGGGTGCTGACCCAGCCATCGCCGCACGATCGGTTCGACGGTCGGCAACACGGCGTCGTCCGTGAAGAACTCCACCAGCTCGGGCCAGGTGCGGCGACGCTCGTCGACGTCGACCCGGAACGCCAGGTAGCGCTCCAGCACGGCCTTCAACTCCGGCGACGCGTTCTCCATGACTCCAGCCCCCGGTCCTCGCGCTCGGCCGCAGCCTACTGATCTGCGTCCGGCCGTGGAGTCGGACGGCCCGGTTCGCCGGCGGCGTGGGGCCACGACGACCGGGCTCGAGAGTGCGCGAGGAGGGACTTGAACCCTCACACCCTTTCGGGCACAGGAACCTGAATCCTGCGCGTCTGCCAATTCCGCCACTCGCGGCGAGTAGACGCCGAGAGGGTATCGCCTGCTCTTCAGCCCACGAATCCGTCCGTGCCGGCGCCGGGGCCTGGCGTCGGCGTCGACAGCCCGCTGGGTAACGTGTCGAGCGTGGGACTCAAGGCGTTCGAACGTCGGCTGGAGCATGCCGTGGAGGGGGTCTTCTCCCGTGTCTTCAAGAGCGGCGTGCGCCCCATCGAGATCGGCCGGCGCCTCACCCGCCGGATGGACGACAACCGCACCGTCGACGTTCGGGGCCGGGTCGTGGCCCCCAACTCGTTCACGGTGCGCATCTCCACCGACGACCACGACGCCTTCGCCGACATCGCCGACACCCTCTGCCGTGAGCTCTGCGACGCCGCCCGCGAGCACGCCCGCGACGAGTCCTACGCCTTCCTGGGGCCGGTCGAGGTCGAGCTCGTGGTCGACCCCGACCAGCGCACCGGCACCTTCGCCGTCGATGCCCGGATGCGCGAGGGCCCCGGCGGCACCGGTGCCGGCTCGTTGATGCTGCCGACCGGCGAGCGCTACGTGCTGCGCGAGGGCACCGTCACCGTCGGGCGCCTCCCCGAGTGCGACATCACCGTGGTCGACGCCAACGTCAGCCGACAGCACGCCGAGATCCACTCACGCGGCGACGGCTTCGTCGTCGTCGACCTGGGATCGACCAACGGGACCCGGGTCAACGGTGTGCGGGTCAGCGAGCGCGAGCTCCACGACGGTGACGAACTCGGGTTCGGCAACGTCCGTCTCACCTTCCAGGCCTCGTGATCGGGTGTCGGACCAGCTCCTCTTCCTCCTGAAGCTGTGCCTCCTGGCGCTGCTCTACCTGTTCTTCTTCCGGGTGGTGCGCGCCGTCTGGGCGGAGCTGCGGGCCGGGGAACCGGCCAAGGTGCCGGTGCCGGCGGCGGCCCCTGCGCCGGCCGCCGCGAGCGGGTGCGGCGGCGACGGCCGCGCCGTCGCGCAAGCAGCGCAAGGTCGCGGCCAAGGCGGCCAAGGCCGTCCCCCAGCTCGTGGTGGTCGAGCCCGCCGCCCAGCGCGGTCGCAGCTACCCCCTGGGCAACGAGGCCTCCATCGGTCGTGCGGCGGGGTGCCAGATCACCGTCGACGACACCTACGTGTCGCAGATCCACGCCCGTGTCTTCGCCCGTGACGGGAAGTGGATGGTCGAGGACCTCGGCTCGACCAACGGCACGTGGATGAACCGTCAGAAGGTCGCCGGGCCGATGGTCATGGCCCCCGGCGACCGGGTCCAGGTCGGCAACACCGTGTTGGAGCTGCGGTGACGAAGTTCGTGTGGGGCGATGCCAGCGACACGGGACGGGTGCGCCAGGCCAACGAGGACGCCGTGCTCGCCGTCGACGGCCTGTTCGCCGTGGCCGACGGCATGGGTGGTCACCGTGGCGGCGACGTCGCCAGCCACGTCGCCCTCGAGATCCTCCAGGAGTCGTTCGTCTCGGCCGCCACCGAGGTCCTCGTCGACGCCGTCCAGGAGGCCAACCACGCCGTCGTGGCTCAGGCGGGGGCCGACGACGACCTCAAGGGCATGGGCACCACCCTGTGCGCCATGGCCCTCGTCGACGCCGAGGGCCGCGACACCATCGCCGTGGTCAACGTCGGCGACTCCCGGCTCTACCTGCTCTCCGACGGCACCCTCACCCAGATCACCGAGGATCACAGCCTCGTCGCCACGATGGAGCGCCAGGGCCGCCTGACCCGCGCCGAGGCGGCCGTCCACCCGCAGCGCAACATCCTCACCCGGGCTCTGGGCATCGACAGCGCGGTGCTCGTCGACTCCTGGGAGATCGTCCCGGTGGTGGGCGACCGGTACCTGATCTGCAGCGACGGCCTCTTCAACGAGGTCGACGACAACCGCCTCGCCGCCACCCTGCGGCGCCTGGCCGACCCGGCCGAGGCGGCCCGCGAGCTGGTGCGGTTGGCGAACGAGTCGGGCGGCCGCGACAACATCACCTGCGTCATCGTCGACGTCGTCGAGGCCACGTCCACCGACGCGTCGGCCCCCTCCTCGATCACCAGGGTGTCCCCCGTCCCGTCGCTCACGGCCGCCGGTGCCGACGCCGCAGCCGGTGCCGGCGCCGGCACCGCAGCGGGCTCGGCGCCGCCCGACCCCGACGCCGAGCCGACCGAGGGGCGTCGACGCCGCCGGCGCAAGGACCCCGATCGTCCGCGGAGCCGGTTCACCTGGCGGGTGGCGCTGTTCCTCGTCGTGCTGGTGGCCATCCTGGGCGCCGCCGCCGGTGCGGTCTACTGGACGGGCACGAGCACGTACTACGTGGCCGTCGACGGCGAACAGGTCGCCATCTTCCGCGGCAAGCCCGGCGGCGTGCTGTGGATCTCACCGGAGCTGGTCGAGGTGACCGCGCTGGGCGTCGACCAGATCCCGCCGGCGGCGCGCCTCGACGTCGAAGCGGGCCGCGAGCAGGCGTCGCTCAGCGACGCCCGGCGCTACGTCGAGAACCTCCTCGACCAGTTCGCCATGTCGACGACCACGACGACGAGCACCACCACGGCGCCCATCACGGTGCCGCCGGTCGACCCCGGCATCGTGGATCCGGCGGTCGAAGTGCCGCCGGTCATCGCTCCGTGACCAACCGGCGCAACACCGAGCTCGGGTTGATGCTGTTGGTGGTGATCATCACCGCCGCGGCCTACGTGCTGGCCAGCCTCGGCGCCGACGCCACCATCCCCGCCAACATCGTGCCGTTCCTCATCGGGGTGCTGGGCCTGCTCGTGCTGGCCCACCTCGCGGTGCGACGGCTCGCTCCCGACGCCGACCCCGTCCTGTTGCCCATGGCCGCCCTGCTCAACGGCATCGGCTACGTCGTCATCGCCGGGCTCGACGAGCAGCTGGCCCGCCAACAGGCGGTGTGGACCGCCGTCGGCATCGGTGCGTTCATCGCCACGCTCGTCGTCGTCAAGCGGCCCCGCGACCTCGAGCGCTACCGCTACACCTTCGCCGTCGTCGGCCTCGGCCTGCTGCTGTTGCCGCTGCTCCCGGTGATCGGGGAGACCATCAACGGCAGCCGCATCTGGGTCTCGCTGGGGCCGGTGAACTTCCAACCCGGCGAGGTGGCCAAGGTGGTGCTGGCGCTGTTCTTCGCCGCCTACCTGGCCGACCAGCGCGAGCTCATCGCCACCAGCGTGTGGAAGGTCGGCCCGCTGCGCCTGCCCGACCCGAAGTACCTCGGCCCGGTCGTCATCGCCTGGCTCGTGTCACTCGTCGTGATGGTGTACCAGAAGGACCTCGGGTCCTCGCTGCTGTTCTTCGCCCTGTTCGTCGTGATGCTCTGGGTGGCCACCGACCGGCCGTCGTTCCTCGTGCTCGGCGCGGCCCTGTTCGCCGCCGGGGCCTACCTCTCGTGGCGGCTCTTCGGCCATGTGCAGGACCGCGTCGAGATCTGGCTCGACCCCTGGAAGGACCCGACCGGCTCGGGGTACCAGCTCATCCAGGGCCTGTTCGCCATGGGCTTCGGTGGGGTGGCGGGCACCGGCCTCGGCCTCGGCGGCCAGGTCCGCATCCCGGCCAGCGAGAACGACTTCATCTTCGCCGTCATCTCCGAGCAGCTCGGCCTGCTCGGCGGCACCGTCGTCATCATGGCGTTCCTCTTGATGGTCGGCGCCGGCCTGCGCGTCGCCCTGCTCGCCGAGCACGCCTTCGACAAGCTCCTGGCCACGGGCCTCACCCTGCTGCTCGGCGTGCAGGCGTTCATCATCATCGGGGGGGTCACGCGGCTGCTGCCGCTCACCGGCGTCACCCTGCCGTTCGTGTCCTACGGCGGGTCGTCGCTCGTCGTGAACTACGTGCTCCTGGCGCTGCTGCTGCGCCTCAGCGACCGCCGCAGCACCCGTCCGGCCACCGTCTCCGTCGGTGCCGCCCCCGGCGTGGGCGGGGTCGTGGCGTGAACCGCAGCATCCGCCTCCTCGGCGTCGGCCTGGTCGTGTGCTACCTGGCGCTGTTCGCCAAGCTCAACTGGATCCAGGTGGTCGACGCCCCGAACCTGCAGGCCAACCCGCTCAACACCGCGGAGATCCGCCAGGACTTCAACCGGCCCCGCGGGGCCATCACCTCGGCCGACGGCGCACTGCTGGCCGAGAGCATCCCCAACCCCGACACGACCTCGGAGTTCGAGCGGCTGCGGGTCTACCCCGAGGCCGACCTGTTCGGACAGGTCACCGGGCTACTTCTCGTTCCAGTACGGGGCATCGGGGATCGAGCGCCAGTACACCGACGAGCTCACCGGGCAGACGTTCACCCAGCAGGTGCGCGGCCTCGCCGACCTGTTCGTGAACGAGGACAACGTCGGCAACGTGGAGGTCTCGGTGCGCAAGGACCTCCAGCAGGTGGCCCGCGACGAGCTCGGTGAGCGCGAAGGGTCGGTCGTGGCCCTCGACCCGCGCACCGGGGCGATGTTGGCCTTCTGGAGCTTCCCGAGCTTCGACCCGAACCTGCCTGAGCGGGACCGACATCGCAGCCACCGAACAGGCCTGGGCGCTGCTCAACCTCAACCCCTCCGCGCCGCTGCAGGCCCACCAGTACCAGGAGCGGTACTTCCCCGGCTCCACGTTCAAGATCGTCACCGGCTCGAACGGCCTCGCAGAGCGGGAAGGTCACCAACGACGAGCCGGTGTACCCCCGGGCGACGAGCTACACGCCGCCGCAGACCAACCTGCCCATCTCGAACTTCGGTGGCCAGGCCTGCGGCGGGGCCCTCCCGGAGATCCTGCGGGTGTCGTGCAACTCGGCCTTCGCGCAGATGGGCCAGGAGACCATCGGTGCCGAGGACATGATCCGTGGCTCCGAGGCCTTCGGCTTCAACCAGACGGTGCCCATCGACATGCCGGCGCCGGCCCGGTCCAACTTCCCCACCGACGTCGTCACCAACCCGCCGAAGCTGGCCCAGGCGTCGATCGGGCAGAGCGACGTGTCGGCCACGCCGATGCAGATGGCCATGGTCGCCGGGGCGGTGGCCAACGGCGGCACGATCATGACGCCGCACCTGATGACCACGATCCGCGACAGCCAGGGAGCGGTGGTGCGCGAGGCCGACGTGCGCCCGTGGCTCACGCGCGATCTCGCCGGAGAACGCCGAGATCATGCGCGGCGACATGCTCACCGTGGTCGAGCGCGGGGACCGCCACCGGCCTGCAGATCCCCGGCTTCGAGGTCGGCGGCAAGACCGGCACGGCGCAGCTCGGCACCGATCCGCCCCGCAGCCACACCTGGATCGTCGGGTTCGCCGGGCCGCCCGGCCAGCCCGCCACCGTCGCCGTCGCCGTCGTCGTGCTGAACCAGAGTGGGGGGAGCGAGGCCACCGGTGGTCGCATCGCCGCCCCCATCGCCCGAGCCGTCCTCGAAGCCGCGTTGAACGTGCCGTGACGCCACCGCGATCGTCCACGGCGGTCCTCCCCCTGCGGGTGCCCCGGTGGTCGATGGGCCCGTCGGTAGGGTGGGAACGGTATGTCTGACACCCCCGCCGGTCCCACGGTCTTCAACGATCGGTACGAACTGCACCGCAAGTTGGCCCGGGGCGGGATGGCCGACGTGTACCTCGCCAAGGACCTCCTCCTCGACCGCCCGGTGGCCGTCAAGGTGCTGTTCCCGGAGTACGCACGCGACGACACGTTCGTGCAGCGCTTCCGTCGCGAGGCGCAGGCCGCGGCGAACCTGAACCACCCGAACATCGTCGCCGTCTACGACTGGGGTTCGCAGTACGAGACGTACTTCATCGTCATGGAGTACGTCGAGAGCCGTCCGCTCTCGGAGATCATCCGCTCCGAGGGCCCGTTGCACCCCGACCGGGCCGCCGAGGTCGCCGCCGACGTGGCCGCGGCGCTGGCCTTCGCCCATCGCAACGGTGTGGTCCACCGCGACGTGAAGCCCGGCAACATCCTCATCACCTCCACGGGGCAGGTGAAGGTGGCCGACTTCGGCATCGCCCAGGCCGTCACCACCGGTGAGGACAGCGTGAACCTCACCCAGGCCGGCTCGGTGATGGGAACGGCCACCTACTTCTCCCCCGAGCAGGCCCAGGGCAAGCGCCGTCGATCCCCGCAGCGACGTCTACAGCCTCGGCTGCGTGCTCTACGAGTCGTTGACCACCCGCCCGCCGTTCACCGGCGACACACCGGTGGCCATCGCCTACAAGCACGTGCAGGAAGCGGTGATCCCGCCCCGTCGGGTCAACGCCAACGTGCCGGTGCCGCTCGAGGCCATCGTGATGCGCTGCCTCGCCAAGCAGCCCGCCGACCGCTACGCGAGCGCCGAGGACCTGCGCAGCGACCTGCGCAACTACCTCGAGGGCCAGCCCGTGCGGGCCATGGGGGCGGCCGGCGCGGTGGCCGCCGGGGCCGCGACAGGCGCCGTGATCGGTGCCACCGTCGGCGACGCCACCATGGCCGTGCCGACCACGCCCGGCGGACCGGGCACGCCTCCCGGAGGGACCCCGCCCTACGTGCCGGCCGACGAGCCCCAGAAGCGCACCGGCCTCTACGTGGCGTTGCTGCTCGGCGGTCTGGCGCTCGTCGGCCATCGTGTTGTTCTTCGTCGGCACGCAGCTCAACCAGCCGACCAAGCAGGTGGCGGTGCCCGACGTGGTGGGCATCGAGGTCACCGACGCCGTCAACCGGGTGCAGGCCGCCGGGTTCAAGGTCGAGACCAAGAACGAGGTGAGCGATCGCCCGGTGGGCAGGGTGTTCGAGCAGACGCCCGCCGGCAACACCAACGCCGACGAGGGTTCCACCGTGCTGTTGCGGGTGAGCGGCGGGCTCGGCAGCGCGCCGGTACCGAGCGTGGTCGGTCGCACCCAGGCGGCGGCGGAGTCGCTGCTCACCAACGCCGGCTTCGTCCCCAACGCCACGACGAGGGCCGATCCCGTCGTACCGGCGGGCCAGGTGATCAGCCAGAGCCCGGCCCCCGACGTCGAGGCCGAGAAGGGGTCGGTCGTCGAGATCGTCGTCTCGTCGGGCCCCGCCCAGGTCACGATCCCCGATCTCGTCGGTCAGAGCGCGGCCGCGGCGTCGAACACCCTCGGCCAGCTCGGCCTCCAGGTGAACACCCAGCAGCAGAGCTCGACGTCGGTGGATCGCCGGTGTGGTCATCTCCACGTCACCCCCGGCCGGCACGCAGGTCGCCGAGGGCGCCACGGTCACGCTCGTCGTGTCGACCGGGCCGCCGCCGACCACCACGACGACGGCTCCTCCCACCACCACGACCACCACCACCCGGCCGCCCACGACGACCACCTCGAGCACCACCGCGCCCTGACCCGGGCGTCGCGCGGTTCAGGGCCGGCAGCGATCGAGGAAGTTGGCCACCAGGCGGTGGCCCCCGGTGGTGAGGATCGACTCGGGGTGGAACTGCACCCCCTCGACGTCGGCGTCGCGATGGCGCAGGCCCATCACCAGCCCGTCGTCGGTCTCGGCGGTGATCTCCAGCACCTCGGGCACGCTGGATCGCTCCACGACGAGGGAGTGGTAGCGGGTGGCCTCGAAGGGCTGGGGGAGCCCGGCGAACACCCCCTGGCCCGTCGTGACGGATCAGCGAGGTCTTGCCGTGCATGATCTGCGGCGCCCGGACCACGACCCCTCCGAAGACCTGGCCGATGCACTGGTTGCCCAGGCACACCCCGAACACCGGGCGGCGCCCCGTGAAGTGGCGGATGACGTCGTTGGACAGGCCGGCGTCGTCGGGACGGCCCGGTCCCGGGGAGATGAGGATGCCGTCGGGATCGAGGTCCACGATCTGGTCGAGCGAGAGCTCGTCGCTGCGGTGCACCAGCGGCTCGGCGCCGAGCTCGCCGAGGTACTGCACCAGGTTGAACACGAACGAGTCGTAGTTGTCGAGCACGACGATCCGGGGGGCCATCACCCGTGAAGCTACCGCTCCCGCCGCGGCGCACCGTCGGGGTTGCGCCAGGGCGCTGCGGTCGCCCCCGTCGGGGTGGACAAGTAGCGTCGGGACCGATGGCTGCCGACAAACGTCCTCCACCCACCCGCCGAACCGGTGGCCGGGTCACCCCGAAGGGGGGACCGTCGCCGAAGAAGGGCGGCGGATCGTCCACGGGGCCCGACGCCTCGACCCGGTACACCCCGCCCGTGCCGAAGGCCGCCAAGGTCAGCCCGGCGTGGGTGCCGTGGTTGATGGCCGCGTTCCTCCTCCTCGGTGTGCTGGTGATCTTCCTGCACTACACCGAGTCGCTGCTCCCCGGCGCGACCAGCTCGTGGTGGCTGCTGGCGGGCCTCGGCATGATCCTGGGTGGCATCATCACGGCCACCCAGTTCCGCTGACGCCGCGTTCCCCGCCCCGTGCGACGGGGCCTCGGGCGCCTCGTCAGCGAGCCTGCGGAAAGGTCAGCGCGGGTTGCGAGAAGGCGACCACCGAGTTACAGGCGTGTGACCTCTCACAACGCTGTCCCCAGACTGTGGACAACTTCGGACCGAATCGGGTGGTGGCGTCAGAGGTCCTCGACCGGGGTCATGAGGGTCATGTCCTCCTGGCAGTGCCGGGGTGGCTCGGGGTCCATGTCGGGCGCCACCGTCATGCGGACCTCGGCGCCGCAGATCTCACAGCGATAGGCGATCTTGACCTTGCGCAGCTCGCCCGCGGGGGGCGGCTCGGGGATCGGGCGGGCCATCCCTCCGAGCATCAGCACCCCGAGGCGCAGGATCACCCAGCAGGCCAGCGCCGCCACCAGGACTCGCCCCAGGCCGTAGCCGGCGTAGAGGGCGGCGGCCGCGCCGACGACCACGACGGCGGCGATCACGGGGTGTCTGAGGCGCATGGTCACCGACCTCGGGGAGCACCTCGCGGCCGCGAGGTGCTCCCACGCTACCGATCAGCCGAGTCGTTCGATGATCGTGGCGTTGGCCAGCCCGCCGCCCTCGCACATCGTCTGCAGCCCGTAGCGACCACCGGTGCGTTCGAGCTCGTTCAACAGGGTGGCCAGGAGCTTGGTCCCCGATGCGCCGAGCGGGTGGCCGAGAGCGATGGCGCCGCCGTTCACGTTGACGCGGTCCATGTCCGGGTGCAGCTCCTTCTCCCAGGCCAGCACCACCGAGGCGAAGGCCTCGTTGATCTCGACGAGGTCGATGTCGTCGAGCCCCAGCTTCGCCTTCTCGAGGACCTTGTGGGTCGCCGGGATGGGTCCGGTGAGCATGGTGACCGGGTCGACCCCGGCCAGGGCGAAGGCGTGGAACCGCGCCCGTGGCGTGAGGCCGAGCGCCGCGGCCTTCTCCTCGCTCATGATCAACACCGCAGAGGCGCCGTCGGTGATCTGGCTCGAGTTGCCGGCGGTGACCTTGCCGTCGGGCTTGAACGCCGGCTTCAGGTTGGCCAGCGTCTCGGCCGTGGTGCCCTCACGGATGCCCTCGTCGGCGCTGAGGAGCGCGTCGGTGGCGATCAGCTCACCGGTCTCCTTGTCCCGGGGGCGAGCCGCCACCGGGAGGATCTCGCGTTCGAAGCGACCCTCGTCGCGGGCCACCGCGGCGCGTTGCTGGGAGCGTGCGCCGTAGGCGTCGAGGTCCTCGCGGGAGAGGTCCCAGCGGTCGGCGATGATCTCGGCGGACAGGCCCTGGGGCACGAGACCACCGACGTCGGCGTAGCGGGCCTCCATCTGCGGACCGAACGGGAAGCCGATGTTGCGGCCCACCGAGGCCCCCATCGGCACGAGGCTCATGACCTCGACACCGGCGGCGATCACCACGTCGTGCACCCCTGCCATCACCGCCTGGGCGGCGAAGTGGGCCGCCTGCTGCGACGACCCGCACTGGCGGTCGATGCTGGTGGCGGGCACCGACTCGGGGAAGCCGGCGGCGAGCACGGCGTTGCGCCCGATGTTCAGCGCCTGGGCGCCGGCCTGCATCACGCAGCCCATGATCACGTCCTCGACCAGCCCGGGGTCGAGGTCGTTGCGCTCGACGAGCGCCGAGAGCGTCTGGGCGGCCAGGTCGGCCGGGTGCCAGCCCGAGAGGCTGCCGTTGCGCTTCCCGCCCGGGGTCCGGATGGCGTCGACGATCACCGCTGTGGTCATGGGGGTCCCTTCGTGCTCGGTCGGTCGAGGTGACCGCTGGCAGGAGTCTGTCGTCGGCCGGCGTCGGCGACAACCGCGCCGTCGCGTTCGGTGACGAACCTGTCAGCCCGACGGGCGCGGGGCGCGGCCCATGGGCCACACTGTTCGTCCGCGTGACCGAGATCACACTCGCGAGAAGGGACCACCCAGAATGGCCGCCACCGATGTCACCGAAGCCGACCTCCACTCGTTGGCCGAGGGCCGCACCGTGGGCGGGGAGTTCATCGCCCTGTCCGCCCGGATCCCCGACGCCGTGGCGCTGCGGTGGCGCAACGACGACGAGACCTGGGGCCACTGGACCTACGCCGAGTACCGCGACCGCGTGGCGCGCGTGGCCTCGGGACTCCGCGACCTCGGGGTGAGCAGCGGCGACCGGGTCGTGTTGATGCTGCGCAACGTCCCCGAGTTCCACGTGGTCGATCTCGCCGTGGCGGTGCTCGGCGCCACCCCGGTCTCGATCTACAACTCCTCGGCGCCCGACCAGATCGCCTACCTCGCCGGTCACTGCGAGGCCGTGGTGGCCGTGGTCGAGGACCGCAGCTTCCTCGACCGGTTCATGCTCGTGCGCGACCAGCTCCCCGACCTGCGCCACGTCGTGGTCGCCCGCCCCGACGGCGGCGAGCTGCCCGAGGGTGTGTCGACCCTCGACGCGCTCCTCGACCACGAGCCCCTCGACCTCGAAGCGGCCGTCGCCGAGGTCGATCCCGACACGCTGGCCACGATCATCTACACGTCGGGCACCACCGGTCCGCCCAAGGGCGTCACCCTCACCCATCGCAACGTGATCTGGACCCTCGAGAGCCTCAAGCTGCTCCTGCCCTTCGACGACTACGTGGGCAAGCGCGTCGTCTCGTACCTGCCGATGGCCCACATCGCCGAGCGCACGACCTCCCACTACGCCGGCCTCGCGTTGGGCTACGAGGTCACCACCTGCCCCGATCCCGGGCTGCTGTCGGTCTTCTTGAAGGAGGTCCGGCCCGAGTTCCTGTTCGGGGTGCCGCGGGTCTTCGAGAAGATCTACGCCGGTGTCAACGCCGCGCTCTCGCTCGATCCCGAGAAGCAACAGCAGTTCAACGACGCCGTCGCCGCGGCGATCCCCATCGCCGAGGCCATGGACTGGGGCACGGCCACCGACGAGCAGATCGCCACCTGGGGGTTCCTCGACGAGGTCGCCTTCCGCCCGATCCGAGAGCTCGTCGGGCTCGACCAGGTCCTCGGCGCCATCTCCGGCGCCGCACCGATCCCGGCCGAGGTCCTCAGCTGGTTCCGGGCCATCGGCGTGCCGATGTCGGAGATCTACGGCATGTCCGAGTCCTCCGGCCCGATGACCTGGACGGCCAACCGGGTGAAGGCCGGCACCGTCGGTCCCGCCATCCCCGGCAGCGAGGTGGCGCTGGCCGAGGACGGCGAGGTCATCTTCCGGGGCGGCAACGTCTTCGGGGGCTACCTCAACGCCCCGGACAAGACGGCCGAAGCCATCGACGAGGACGGTTGGCTGCACTCCGGCGACATCGGCGAGCTCGACGAGGACGGGTACCTGCGCATCGTCGACCGCAAGAAGGAGCTCATCATCACCGCGGGCGGCAAGAACATCAGCCCGGCCAACCTCGAGGCCGAGCTGAAGCTCATCCCCCTGGTCGGGCAGGCCTGCGCCATCGGTGACCAGCGCCCCTTCGTGTCGGCGTTGGTGACCCTCGATCCCGACGTCGCCCCGGCCTGGGCGGCGAACCGGGGCATCGAGTTCACCGACCTGCACGACCTGGCCCGCCACCCCGAGGTGATCGCGGAGATCGACGCGGGCGTCCGCGAGGTGATGGCCAACTTCAACAACGCGGAGGCGGTCAAGAAGGTGCACATCCTGGGCGAGGAGTGGCTGCCGGACTCCGAGGTCCTCACGCCCACGTCGAAGCTCAAGCGGCGGGGCATCCACGCCCGCTACGCCGACGACATCGAAGCGCTCTACGGCTGAGCGCTCCCGGCGCGCTCGTCGGCCCACATCTCCTGGATCTCCTCGAGTGACCTCCCCTTCGTCTCGGGGACCCGCTTCCAGATCCACACGTACGCGATCACCGAGAAGCCCGAGAAGAGCCAGAAGGTGCCCGTGTTGCCGATCGCGTCCACCAGGCTCAGGAAGAACTGGCTGACCAGGAACGCCGAGCCCCAGTTGACCGCGGTGGCCAGGGCGACGGCCCGGCCGCGCACCCGAGTGGGGTAGATCTCGTTGATCACGGTCCACACCACGGGGCCGAGGGAGAAGGCGAACGAGGCGATGAACACCACCAGCGCCACGAGGGTGACGATGCCGGCCGTCGTCGGCGCCGAGGTGGAGCTGGCCCCCCGTCCGGTGTCGATGACCTGGTCGATCGACAGGTAGGCCACGCCCACGGTGAACAGGCTCAGGGCCATGCCCACCAGTCCGATGAGCAGCAGCGGTCGGCGTCCGAAGCGGTCGACGTAGACGACGGCGATCAGCGTTGCCAGGACGTTCACCGCTCCGATGGCCCAGGTCGAGGCGGATGCCTGGTCGGCCGGCGTGGCGAAGCCGGCGGCGGCGAAGATCTTGTCCGAGTAGTAGATGATGGCGTTGATGCCGGTGATCTGCTGGAAGACCGCCAGGCCCACACCGACCGTCAACGGGCGGCGCAGCGACCGACCGAAGATCTCCGACCAGCTGGCCTGGTCGGCGTCGGCGGCGTTGGAGGCCTCGATGTCGTCGAGCGCGGCGGTGACGTCGACGTCGGGTCGCACCTTGGTCAGCGCATCGACGGCGTCGTCGCGCCGACCCTGTTTCATCAGCCAGCGCGGCGTGTCGGGCATGGGGACCATGAGGACCACGAGGACGATGGCGGGCACGGCGGAGACGCCGAGCATCAGGCGCCACGAGTCGCTGTTGATGAGCGCCTGGTCGACCGCGTACGCGATGAAGATGCCGATGGTGATGGCCAGCTGGTAGGTCGACACGAACCGGCCTCGAAGGTGGGTGGGGGCCTGCTCGGCGGCGTAGAGCGGGGCGGCCACCGACGCCACGCCGACCCCGAAGCCCACGACGAGGCGCCCGATGACCAACACCGCCGTGGAGGGGGCCAGCGATTCGAGGGCGGCGCCGAGGATGAACAGCGTCGCCGCGGCGACGATGGTCCTGCGTCGTCCGATGCGGTCGGCCAGGATCCCCGCGGCCAGGGCGCCGAAGAGCGCCCCCAGGGTCACCCAGGCCGTGATCACCTCGGTCAGCACCGTGCCGACGTCGAAGGTCTTCTGGATGCCCTCGAGCGCGCCGGAGATGACGCCTTGGTCGTAGCCGAAGAGCAGCCCGGCCAGCATGATGACGACGCCGACCATCCACAGCCAGAGACCGATCCGTGCCCGGGGTTCCGCGGCCGATGTGGGTGGGGCCGATGTGGGTGGGGCCGATGTGGGTGGGCGCGATGTCGGCTCGGGTGCCGGGACGGCCGCGGTCGGCGTGGCGTCGTCGATGGTCACGATGGCGTCCCCCCTGCGGCGGCGAGCGTCGCCGTCACGGCGTCACGCTAGGTCGCGCCCCTGGTCCGGATGTCGGATCCCGACCGTCGGGCACTCGGTGCTGCGACGATCAGCCGGGGGCGTTCCAGAGTCGGATGCCGGGTACGGCGTGCTCCCACCCGAGGACCGACAGCGTGGCCGTGGCCAGGGGGAATCGACGGCCCTCCTCGGGGTCGAGCTGGCACCAGCGCGCCGCGAGGACGCGCAGCACGTGCCCGTGGGCGACGACCAGGCTGTCGCCGTCGACGGCGCGCACCCGGGCGATGACGCGGTCGACCCGGTCGGCGACCTGCGCCAGGGTCTCCCCACCGGGTACCGGGCCGCGGAAGACGGTCCAGCCGGGCATGGCGGCGCGGATCTCGACCGAGGTGAGGCCCTCGAGGTCGCCGTAGTCCCACTCGAGCAGGTCGTCGTCGACCTCGGCCACTGCTGCGTAGCCGGCCAGCTCGCAGGTGTGGCGGGCACGTCGCAGAGGACTGGTGAGGACGAGGCCGAACGACCGCCCGCCCAGGAGTCGTCCCACGGCGCGGGCCTGGGCCTCGCCCTCGGGGAGCAGTGGGAGGTCGCTGCGCCCGGTGTGGCGTCCGTTCGTGCTCCACTCGGTGGCCCCGTGGCGCACGACGTACAGCTCGCCGGCCTGCTCCTCGGACGGCGGCGCGGACGAGTCGCTCACGCGTCGGGCGGGGCGGACGGCGGTTCGTTCGGCCAGCCCCCGTGCCCGCGCACGAGCGTCGAGGCGCCGGGTGGGCCCCACGAGCCCATCTCGTAGGGCTCGACCGGGGAGTGCTCGGTCAGGATCCGTTCGACGATCCGCCACGACTCGAGCACGGAGTCGGCGCGGGCGAACAGGGTCGGGTCGCCGGTCATGGCCTCCTCGATGAGCAGCTCGTAGGGCTCGGGCCCGCAGTCGGCGCGCAGCTCGGCCGGCGGGGCGAGGGTGATCGCGGTGGGCATCATCTCGTCGCCCGGGGCCTTCGTGAGCCAGGTCAGCGCGGTGAAGCTCTCCGGCTTCACCTCGATGCGGATGGCGCTGCGGGGGAGGTGTGAGTGCTCGGGCATCCACAGCGGGCGCGGCGGGGGCTTGAACTCGATCGTCATCTCGGTGACGGTCTGGGCCATGGCCTTGCCGGCGCGCAGGTAGAACGGCACGCCGCTCCACCGGGGCGTGTCGAGGGCGAGGCGGAAGGCGCCGTAGGTCTCGGTGTCGGAGCCCTCCCTCACGCCGGGCACGTCGAGGTAGCCGGTGTACTGGCCGCGCACGAAGTGCCGGGGATCCACGACCCGTGCCGATTCGAGCACCTTGGCCTTCTCGTCGCGCAGGGCCTTGGAGCTCTCGTTGACCGGCTGCTCCATGGCCAGCAGGGCGACCATCTGGAGCAGGTGGTTCTGCATGACGTCGCGCAGGGCCCCGACCGAGTCGTAGAACGCACCGCGGTCCTCGACCCCGAAGTCCTCGGCCATGGTGATCTTCACCGCCGACACCAGGTAGCGGTGCCACATCGGTTCGACGATGGCGTTGGCGAACCGGGTGACGAGCAGTGCCCGGAGCCCTTCTTTGCCGACGAAGTGGTCGATCCGGAAGATGGCCGACTCGGGGAAGTGCTCGTGGAGGGTCTCGTTGAGCTCGACCGCGGAGTCGTGGTCGCGCCCGAACGGCTTCTCGATGATCAGCCGAGCGCCGCGGTCGAGCCCCACCCCGGTGATGCCGCCGGCCACCGTGGCGAACATCGAGGGGGGGATGGCGAAGTGGAAGATGGGGTTCGTGGCGCCCTTGGTGGCGACGCGGAGGGCCTCGAACGTGGCGGGATCGCTGTAGTCGCCCGAGACGTAGTCGAGGTTGGCGGCCAGCCGTTCGAAGGTGGCCTCGTCCCACTCCTCGCCCGCGTCGAGCACCGCCCGGCGGGCGTGGTCGCGCATGTCGTCGGCGGTCCAGTCGTCGAGGGCCACGCCGACGACGGGGACCCCGAGCAGGCCGCGCCGTTCGAGGCGGTAGATGGCCGGGAAGAGCTTCTTCTTGGCCAGGTCGCCGGAGGCGCCGAACATGACCAGCACGTCGGAGCGCGGTCGGTCGGTCTGGTGGGAGAGGGGCATCGTCGCTCCACGGAGAGGGTGGAGGCCTCACGCTAACGGGCGCCTACCCAGGCCCTCCCGACCGGACCGTCGACCATCCCTCAGGCGGAGCGAGGGGCCGCCGGGCCTTCGCGGCGCACCTTGTCGACGGTCTGGAGCGCGTCGCGCAGCTCCTGGAGCCAGTCGGCCTCGCCGGTGCCCACGTGCTTGACGCACCAGGCCAGCGCGTCGGATCGGCTCCGGGCCACGCCTCCGGCGACGAGGGTGTCGAGCACGAGGCGCTCGGGTTGGCGGAGCCGTGTCATGGCCGGTGTGGCCAGGTGGGTGAAGAGGTGGACGTCGCCGTCCCGGCGCACGCCCCAGGAGACGGTTCGTCCGAAGAGCTCCTGCGCACGAGCGGCGATCTCGATGCGCTCGGCCTTGGTCTCGGCGCGGAACGCCCGCAGATCGGTGTCGTCGGCGACCGGGAGCACCACGACGATCTCGTCGCTGTCGACGCTCAGCTCGGGTGGGCCCGTCAGCCAACCGGCGGGGACCTCGTCGGTGAACCAGGTGGAGTGCTCGTGGTGTGTCATGAAATGAACATTACATGTAACTACTCCGACCGGCAACCCTGGCCCGTCCCGCCGGGTCGGCTTTGCGCCGCCGTGGGTTGGTCGTAGGATCCGGCGCCGCCCCGATGGGGTCGGATGGCCGTGGTCGGCCCAGGGAGTGTGAACGTGCACGTCGTCGTCGTCGGGTGTGGGCGGGTCGGTTCCGGCCTCGCCGAGACCCTCGAGAGCCAGGGCCATTCGGTGGCCGTCGTCGATCGCCGGCCTCAGGCGTTCCGTCGTCTCCCGTCCGGGTTCGCCGGTCGTCGGATCACCGGAGTGGGCTTCGACCGCGACTGCCTCCGGGCCGCCGGCATCGAGCAGGCCGATGCGCTGGCCGCGGTCACCAACGGCGACAACTCGAACATCCTCGTTGCCCGGACCGGTCGTGAGTACTTCGGCGTCGAGCGGGTCGTCGCCCGCATCTACGACCAGCGCCGTGCCGCCATCTACGAACGCCTCGGCATCTCCACCGTGGCGACCGTCGGCTGGGCCATCGAGCGGGTGCTGCGGCGCATCGACGCCGGTGGGTCCGACGTCGAGTGGATCGACCCCAGTGCCCGGGTCTGCCTGGTCGAGCGCCTCGTGCCGGCGACCTGGGCGGGCCATCCGATCGCCGAGCTCGATGCCGTCGGCGAATCGCGTGTCGTGGCGGTCACCCGGCTGGGTGTGGCCCAGGTCGCCAGCTCGGTCCTGTTGCTGCAGGAAGGCGACGTCGTGTGGCTCTGCGTCGACGGCGACCAGCTCGACGCCGTCGACGCTCGTCTCGTCGCCGGTCCGAGCACCGAGCAGGGCGGGCACTGATGCGCGTCGTCATCGCAGGGGGCGGGAACGTCGGGACCTACATCGGCGGCGCGCTGCGCGAAGCCGGTCACGACGTCCTCATCGTCGAGGTCGACGGCGACCGCGTGGAGCGGGCTCTCGCCGCGGGCGAGCCGCCCGGTGTGGCCTGGCTGCACGCCGACGGGTGTGAGGTCTCCGAGCTCGCCGCTGCCGACCCGGCCACCGCCGACGTGGTGGTGGCGGTGACCGGGGACGACGAGGACAACCTGGTCATCTCGTTGCTCGCCAAGCAGGAGTTCGGGGTTCCCAGGGTGGTGGCGCGCGTCAACAACCCGTCGAACCACTGGATGTTCAACGAGGCCTGGGGGGTCGACGTCGCCGTCTCGACGCCCCACCTGCTCACCGCGCTCGTCGAGGAGGCGGTCTCGGTCGGGACCTTCGTCCGGCTCCTGTCCTTCGACGGCGACCGCGCCCAGCTCGCCGAGGTCACCCTGGCGCCCGGGGCTCCGGCGGAGGGCCGTGACATCCAGTCGCTCGGGCTGCCCCGTGACTCGACGATCGTGGCCGTGCTGCGCACCGACCGCCTCGTGGTGCCCCGGGGCGACACCGTGCTCGGCGTCGGCGACGAGGTCCTCGTGTTGGTGACCCGCGACTCCGAGGCCGAGGTCCGTCGGATCCTGGTCGGCTGACCGTCTCGCCGCTCGCGGCGACGAGGTGTTGGGAATTCGGTCGCACCTCGGCCATACTGCTGCGCAGTGAGGGGAGTACCCCATCACAGCGGTGTCGTCATCACGGCGCAGAGGCTCACGAGCCGACGTTCCCGGTGCCGCTGGCCTTCACGGGTGGGGGAGACCTCCGGTCGTCTCGGGTGTCCGTCTGGGCACCCACCGTTCGTCGTCGTTCGACCTGACCGGAGTTCACGCGTGACCGCACCGTCCTCGTCCCCGCCCACGGCTGCCCCCGAGCCATGGCACACCTACGCCGCCGTGGACGTGGCCGAGCGCCTCGGAGTGCGCCTCGATGCCGGGCTCTCCGGCGCCGAGGTCGTCCGTCGGACCGACGAGTTCGGTCTGAACCGCCTGGCCGAGCCGCCCCGCCGACCGAAGTGGAAGCTGTTCCTCGACCAGTTCCGCAGCGGCATCGTCTTCATCCTGGTCGCCGCCGCCGTCCTGGCCGGCGCCATCGGCGACATCAAGGACTCCGTCGTCATCGCCGTCGTGCTGCTCATCAACGCGGTGCTCGGCTACGTGCAGGAGGCCAAGGCCTCGTCGGCCCTCGAGGCGCTCAAGGAGATGCTCGTCTCCAAGGTCCGGGTCCGTCGTGACGGGGCGATCGCCGAGGTCGTCACCGACGACCTCGTCCCCGGCGACGTCGTCCTGCTGGAGGCCGGCGACCGCGTCCCCGCCGACGGACGCGTGATGCTGGCCGCGAACCTCCTCGTCGACGAGTCCTCGCTCACGGGCGAGTCCGTGCCGGTCGAGAAGGACACCGATCCCACGGCCAGCCCCGACGGGCCCTTGGGTGATCGCCACGGGGCGCTGTTCATGAACACCACCGTGGCGCGGGGTCGAGCCGAGATGGTCGTCACCGAGACCGGCATGCGCACCGAGATGGGCAAGGTCGCCGACCTGCTGGGCAACGCCGACCCGGGCCAGACACCCCTGCAACGACAGCTCGACGGCCTGAGCAAGAAGCTGGCTGTCATCGCCGTCGTCGCCGTCGGGCTCGTCTTCGCCCTGCAGCTCGTACAGGGCGAGGACCTCGCCGACGCGGCCATCGGGGCCGTGGCCCTCGCCGTGGCGGCCATCCCCGAGGGCCTCCCGGCCGTCGTCACCGTCACCCTGGCCGTGGGCATCTCGCAGATGGCCAAGCGCAACGCCATCGTGAAGCGGCTCCACTCGGTCGAGACGCTCGGCTCGACGACCACGATCTGCTCCGACAAGACCGGCACGCTGACCCTCAACCAGATGACGGCCCGAGAGGTCGTTCGCGGTGGGCACGCCTGGACGGTCGAGGGCGAGGGCTACTCGACGACCGGTGCCTTCGTCGATGCGAGCCGGCGAGGGCGTCGCTGCCGACTCGCTCGCCGCGACGCTCGTCCCGGCGGCGTTGTGCGCCGACGCGGTGGCCCGCACCGGTGAGGACGGTCGCCCCGACGTGGTGGGCGACCCCACCGAGGTCGCCCTGGTGGTGGTGGCGGCCAAGACCGGCATCGACATCGAGGGCCTGCGCACCGCCCGTCCGCGCATCGGCGAGGTGCCGTTCGACTCCACCACGAAGTTCATGGCCACGTTCCACCGGGCCGACGACGACGCCGACTCGGTGGTGGTGTACGTGAAGGGCGCCCCCGACGTGCTCCTGGGTCGCTCGGCCTCCTACCTCGACGCCGACGGTTCCACGCGCTCGTTCGACGACATGGCCCGGGCCGGTCGTCAGGCCGACAACGACCGCCTGGCCGCCCAGGGCATGCGGGTCCTCGCGCTCGCCTCGCGGACGATCCCCGCCCGCGAGGTGCTCGGACCCGACGGCGAGGTCGTCGACCCCGAGCGCTGGATCCACGATCTCGTCCTCCACGCCCTCGTGGGCATCGTCGACCCGCCCCGCAGCGAGGCCCGAGACGCCATCGCCCTGTGCCACATGGCGGGCATCGACGTGAAGATGATCACCGGCGACCACGCCGTCACCGCCGGCGCCATCGCCGCCGAGCTCGGCATCACCGGTCGGGTCGTGACCGGCGACGAGCTCACGGCGATGTCCGACGAGGAGCTGGCCGCCGAGCATCGAGCAGATCGGCGTGTGCGCTCGCGTCTCGCCCGAGCACAAGGTCCGGGTCGTCACCGCGTTGCAGGCTCGGGGCCACGTGGTGGCCATGACCGGCGACGGCGTGAACGATGCCGCCGCGCTGCGCACCGCGGACATCGGCGTCGCCATGGGCATCACCGGCACCGAGGTCACCAAGGAAGCCGGGGACATGGTCCTCACCGACGACAACTTCGCCACCATCGTCGGCGCCGTCGAGCGGGGTCGCACCATCTACGACAACATCGTCAAGTTCGTCCGCTTCCAGCTGTCGACCAACCTCGGGGCCATCGCCACGATCCTCGGAGCCAGCCTGCTCGGGTTCCCGGTGCCCTTCAGCCCCATCCAGGTGCTCTGGGTGAACCTCATCGCCGACGGTCCGCCCGCACTGTCGCTCGGGGTCGATCCGCCCTCGGCCGGTGTGATGCACCGGCGACCGCGCCCGGCCGCGGCGCCGATCCTCTCCACGATGCGCATCGCCCGGCTCGCCTTCTTCGGCCTGATCATGGCCGTGGGCACGCTGCTGGTCTTCGTCTACGGACGCGACACCTACGGCGAGGAAGTCGGCCTCTCGATGGCCTTCACGGTGTTCGTGCTCTTCCAGATGGCCAACGTGTTCAACGCCCGTACCGAGTACGGCACCGTGTTCAGTCGTTACGCCTTCACCAACGGCAAGCTGTGGCTGGCGGTCGTGTCGGTCTGCGTCCTGCAGTACCTGGCCACGTCGTGGGGCCCGATGCAGTCGCTGTTCGGCACCGAGTACCTGTCGCCGTCGCAGTGGGCGCTGTGCTTCGTGGTGGCGCTCTCGATCCTGGTGATCGAGGAGCTGCGCAAGCTCGTCGCCCGCCTCCTCGGCATCGGTGGCCCCGCGGTCCCCGACGCCGATACTCGTCCTGTGCCGGTCCCTGCCCCGGTGCCCACTCCCGTCCACGGAGGAACCTCGTGAACTGCCCGCACTGCCGCACCAACCTGTTGATGAGCGAGCGCCAAGGCGTCGAGATCGACTACTGCCCCGACTGCCGGGGGGTGTGGCTCGACCGCGGCGAGCTCGACAAGATCATCGCCAAGACCACGGCGGAGGAGGAGGCCCTGCGTCCGGTTCCGCGAGACGACCGGGACCGTTACGCCACCCCGCCCCCGCAGTACCGAGACGACGGTCGGGGGGCCATGTGGTCGGCGCCGGCGCCCCCGCCCTCGGGCGACACCTACGCCAAGAAGCGCAAGTCGAAGTCGTTCCTCACCGACATCTTCGACTTCTGACCCGACCGTCCACCGGAGAGGGACCGGCCATGGCCGAGCACGAGCACCACCCGCACGAACGATGGGAGCGCTTCGAGGAGGCGGCCATCGCCGCCGAGATGGAGACCGGCGAGCGCGAGGAGACCGTCGAGGAGGCCAAGCGGGGCGTCCTGCGCCGCTTCGCCCGATTGATCGGCGGGTTCTTCCTCGTGGCCCTGGGCACCGCCATGCTGGTGCTCCCGGGGCCCGGGTTGGTGACGATCGCCGCCGGGCTGTTCCTGCTCTCGCGGGACATCCCGTTCGCGGCGCGGCTCCTCGAGCGGGTCCGCGAGCGCATCCCTTCCGACGCCGACGGCAACGTGTCCAAGCCGGTGCTCTTCGGGGGCCTCGCCGTGACGGCGATGGCCGTCGGCGCCAGCATCTGGTGGACGTTCCTGCGCTGAGCGACGCTCAGGGCACCAGGTCGGCCCAGGCGTCGAGCAGCGCGGCGTCGCCGAAGACCTCGAGCCCGGCGTCGTCGACCGACTGACGACCCCACGCCCACAGGAAGATGCCGGCGGCCGGTCCGCGTACGGCGAGGTCGCCCTTGCCGTGGTCGCGGGTCGTCACCATGAGGCCGTCACCGAAGGTGATGAGCCATTCGCCGGGCAGGTCGGTGCAGTGCAGGTGGACGACCGCGGCCAGCGTCGAGTCCTTGTGCGGGAACACGTTCGGCATCATGAGGCTCACGAGCTCGTCGATGCCGTCGACGGCGTTGTCGTGGGAGATGCGCGACGGGGTGAGGCCGGCGGCCAGCTCGGCGTCGACGCGGTGCACCGTGGTCTCGTGGGCCATCCGGCGGGGCCAGAAGGCATTGGTCTGCGGTGCGTGGGTGAAGTTCCACGACGGCCCGTCGGGGTCGGCGATCTCGAGGGTCTCGCAGAGCCGGTCGAGGGTGGTCATGGCCTGGTCGTAGAGCGCCTCGTCGTCGGCGAAGCGGGGGAACTCGCTCGACCGGGGCGGCGTGGCCGCACCGGTGCGCACCACGGCCTCCGTGCGTTGGTGGACCTTGGCCATGTGCTGCGAGCAAGCGTCGGACGTCCCACCCTTCGCAGGTCGGGACGGGGGCGTCGAGGCCGGCGGTTCGGCTCGCCGCCACGAGCGCGGTGCCTTCGATGCGAAGAGTGGAGAGATGGTCCATACGACGTGTCTAGTCGGTCGACGTGCCCTCGAACGAGGGCCGTAGGTCCATGCCACTCGACCCGTCGTCGCTCGGCTTCACCGCCAGGACCTGGTGGATCTGCACGCCCCCCATCGTGAAGTTGATGGCCGAGGCCGCCATGTAGAGGCGCCACACCCGGGCTCGGCCCTCGCCGACCTCTCGGACGGCGTCGTCCCAGTTGGCCTCGAGGTTGGCCACCCAACGGCGCAGGGTGAGGGCGTAGTGCTCGCGGAGCGACTCGAGGTGGCGTACCTCGAAGCCGGTCTCCTGCAACATCGACACCACCACGCCGACCTCGTGCAGCTCGCCGTCGGGGAACACGTAGCGCTTGATCAGATCGCTGTCGATCCTGGAGGTCAGGTCGGATCCGAGGGCGGTGGCCAGTCGGCGGCGCAGGGCCTTCGCCCGCCCCAGGGCCCCTTCTCCCTGCGGGTAGCCGGGACGGGCGATGGCGTGGTTGAGCAGGCGTCCCTGCGGTGGGAGGAGCGAGAACAACGTGGCGGTGTAGGCCTCGAGTCGCTTGCGCCCGACGTGCTCGAACATGCCGATCGAGCTGATGGCGTCGAAGGGCCCGTCGGTCACGTCGCGGTAGTCCTGGACCCGGATCTCCACCAGGTGGTCGAGGCGGGCCTCCTTGACCCGCTGTCGGGCCAGCTCGGCCTGTTCGACCGACAGGGTGATGCCCACCGCCGACACGCCGTAGTGCTCAGCGGCGTGGAGCACCATCGAGCCCCAGCCGCACCCCACGTCGAGAAGGCGCATGCCCGGCGCCAGGCCCAGCTTGCGACAGACGAGGTCGAGCTTCGCCTCCTGGGCCGCTTCGAGGGTCACGTCCGGTGTCGCCCAGACGCCGCAGGAGTAGACCATCGACGGTCCGAGCACCAGACGGTAGAAGTCGTTGGAGACGTCGTAGTGGTGCGAGATCGCCTGGCGGTCGCGCTGGCGGCTGTGCAGCGCTCCCGTGAGCCGGATCTCCTCGGGTGGCGGGGGAGGGGGCCGCAGCACCGAGGGCCCGGCTTCGGCCAGCAGCGAGAGGATCGCCCTGGGCTCCAGCCTCAGGTCGGCCTGTGCCGCCGCCTCCAGGAGCCCGTCGAAGTCGCCCTCGAGGTCGACGTCGCCGGCCACGAAGGCTCGCACCAGCCCCAGCTCGCCGGGGCGGCTGAGGAACCGGGTCAGCGCCTCGGGTCGGCGCACCACGATCGTGGTCGGCGCGCCCGGGGGTCCGGCCGAGCTCCCGTCGTAGGCCTCGACGCGCACGCGGACCTTGTCGTTGATGATGGTGGCGAGATGCGGCGCGACGGCCATGGCAGACCTCCATGCGACTCCGTGCGTGTAGTACACCAAATCCGCCGCCGTCCGCGCCGGGAAAGTGCCCCGTCGACGTCTCGGCCCGACGGGGTGGGTCACCCGGATCATTGGGGCCGGACGGCCTCAAGACTCCGTTCAGGTCCGACGATGTCTCCTGGGTGTCGTCGTCCCCCCACTCGCTCCGCGAGGGCAGCTTCGACCTCGACGTGCTGTCGGTGGCCGTGGAGACCGCGGATGCCCTGATCGTGGTCACGGACCCGGAGGGGATCATCCTGCGGTTCAACCCGGCGTGCGAGCGCCTCACCGGCTTCACCGCCGAGGAGATGCTCGGTCACAGCGCCATCGGGCTGCTCGCCCCCGGGCGGGCCCGGGAGGTCATCGAGCGCTACGCGAAGCTCGCTCGTGTCGGTGGCTCGGAGCGCAGCGTCGGGCGTTGGCGCACCCGGGCCGGCGACGAGAGGACCATCTCGTTCACCAACACCGTGCTCCACGACGACGACGGCGGGGTGCGGTGCCTCGTGGCGACCGGGGTCGACATCACCGCCGAGCTGCGGGCCGAGGCCGCGCTGGTGTCGAGCGAGCGTCGCCACCGGGCCCTGGTGGAGCACGCCACGGACGTGGTCGTGGTCCTCGATCCCGACAGCACGCTGCGCTACGTCAGCCCCTCGGCCGAGCGCCTGCTCGGCTGGGCGCCGGCGGAGCTGGAGGGTCGGCGAGGCTTCGACCTCGTCGTCGAGGCCGATCGGGACGTGGCGCTGCTCGCCATGGAGGAGACGCTCACCGAGCCCGGACCGACCACGGCACGAGAGTTCCGTGTCCGGCACCGCTCGGGCTGGCCGATCTACGTCGAGGCCGTGGCCAACAACCAACTCGACGACCCGGCGGTCAACGGGATCATCCTGCACCTGCGCGACATCAACGACCGGCGCTGCCTCGAGGGCACGCTGCGCGGAGCCGAGGAGCGGTTCCGTCACGCCTTCGCCAAGGCCCCGACCGGGATCGCGGTGATGGACCTGGACGGAGCCTTCGTCGAGGTCAACCCGGCGCTGGCGCAGATCCTCGGCCGTTCCCCCGACGATCTCGTGGCCTGCGTCGCCGACGACCTCACCCATCCCGACGACCGGTCGGTCGACAGCTCCGAGACGTGTCGCCTGCTGGCGGGCGAGATCGACGGCTACAGCATCGAGAAGCGCTACCTCCGCCCCGACGGCACGACGGTCTGGGCGTCGCTGAACGTCTCGGCGCTGTGCGGTGTGGACGGCGAGCCCCAGCACCTCCTGGCCCACATCGAGGACATCACCACCCGGCGATCCCTGACCCAGGAGCTGTCGCACCTCGCCCACCACGACGGCCTCACCGGCCTGCCGAACCGCACGGCGGTGCACCGGCGCATCGACGACGCGCTGGCCCGACCGGACGGGCGGGGCGTCGGCGTGCTCTTCATCGACCTCGACGACTTCAAGCGGGTCAACGACCTCCACGGCCACGCCTTCGGCGACCTGGTGCTGTCGGCCGTCTCGAGGCGCCTGGCCGAGGCGGTGCGGCCCGCCGACTTCGTGGGCCGCGTCGGTGGCGACGAGTTCGTCATCGTGTGCGAGCCGGCCAGCGACGCCAGCGTCGACCGCGTGGCGGCGAGGGTGTACGAGGCGTTCCGTCAGCCGCTCGAGGTGCCCGGGTTCCCGTCGGTGCGGGTCGGGGTCACCGTGGGCGGCGTGGTGGCCGACGACGGCGAGACGACGAGCGCCGTGCTTCGGCGGGCCGACGAGGCGATGTACCGGGGGAAGGTGCGCCCCGCCGGGGGTGGCGGCGGGGCGCGCCCCGACCGGAGCAGCGGCGACCGGAACAGCGCGTGACAAAGTAGCTTTGAGAATAGCTACCTGCTAGGGTGGTGTGGTCCGATCTCCCGTGGAGGATCCCCATGAGCCCGACGTCCGACGTCACCCCGGCCGAGCACGAGCTCCCCGACATCATCTCCGTCGACGACCACGTCCTCGAGCCGAAGGACCTCTGGCAGCGCGAGCTCCCCGCGTCGCTGCGTGACCGGGGTCCGAAGGTGGAGCGCCAGCGGATCCGCCTCGAGTTCAACGGCGGCCACTACGGGTTCGTCCGCGACGACGTCGACGGTCAGTGGTGCGACGTGTGGATGTTCGACGACCTGGTCACCCCGACCGGCTTCCTCCACGCCCCCGCCGGCACGCCCCGCAGCGAGCAGCGCAACGTGCCCGCGGTCTACGAGGACTTCCGGCCCGGCACCCACGACCAGGCCGCCCGCCTCGCCGACATGACGGCCAACCACGTCTCGGCGGCCATCAACTACCCCAACATCTTCCCGCGCTTCGCCGGGCAGGGGTTCGCCGAGCGGGCCGACAAGGAGCTCGCCCTGGCCTGCCTGCGCATCTACAACGACTGGATGATCGACGAGTGGTGCGGCGGTGCCGGCCAGGGTCGGTTGATCCCCCTCACCCTCGTCCCGCTCTGGGATCCCCAGCTCGCCGCCGACGAGGTGCGCCGTTGTGCCGCCAAGGGCAGCTACGCCATCGCCTTCTCCGAGAACCCGTCGAAGCTCGGCTTCCCCTCGCTCTACAGCGGCGAGTGGGACGTGCTCTGGGCGGCGTGCGAGGAGACGGACACCACCGTGTCGATGCACATCGGCTCGTCGTCGTCGATGCCGACCACCTCGCCCGACGCCCCGCTGGCCACGTCCATGTCGCTCTACGCCCAGAACGCCCAGGGCTCGCTGTGCGACTGGATCTTCTCGGGCACCCTGGGTCGCTTCGACGAGCTCAAGATCGCCTTCGCCGAGAGCCAGGTCGGCTGGATGCCCTTCCAGCTCGAGCGCATGGACAGCGTCTGGCGCGACGGCGTCGGCGGCGTCGAGCTGCCCATCGCCCCGAGCGAGCAGGTGAAGGGCCGCGTCTTCGGCTGCGTCTTCGACGACCTCCACGGCCTCAAGTGCCGTGACGACGTCGGCCTCGCCCAGATCCTCTTCGAGACCGACTACCCCCACTCCGACGGCACCTTCCCGCACTCGCGCAAGATCGCCCACGACCTCTTCGCCGCCGCCGGCATGGACGCCGACGACTGCTACGCCGTGCTGCGGGGCAACGCCATCGCCGCCTACGGCCTCGAGCGCTTCGGCATCACCGAGTAGTGGGCACCGTCGCCGCGTCGGTGTCGACGCCCGCACCGGTGCTCGAGTTGCCCGCCGACGACGTCGACCTGCTGGGTCACGTCGTGCGCCTCGAGATCCTCGTGGGCCAGGTCCTCGACCGCATCGCCGCGGCCGCGGGGATCAGCGGTTCGGACTACCTGGTGCTCGGCGTCGTGCGCCGCTCGCCCGGCCATCGCAGCGCGCCCACCGCCATCGCCGAGGTGCTCGGGCGCACCACCGGCGGCATGACGCTCACCCTCGACCGCCTCGAGCGCGCCGGATGGGTGCGCCGCCTGCCCGACCCCGACGACCGTCGACGGGTCGTGGTCGAGGCCACCGCCGAGGGCCTGGCCCTGGCCGAGGAGGTCAACGACGGGCTGCACCGCTGGGAGGCCTCGCTGGGGGCCACGCCGACGCAACGCCGACGCCTGGCCGGCGCGCTCGGTGATCTCACCGAGCTGATCGAGGCCGCCGACTCTCCGCAGGTCTGATCCGGTCGCGGGCCCACCCGGACCGGGGCCGGCTCAGGGTTCGAACGGGCCCTTGCCCATCTGGTCGCGCACCGTCACCACGGGTGGGTTGGTGAGCGTGCGGCGCTGCCAGTTGGCGCCGTCGACCACCAGGGTGTGGCCGCTGATGAAGCGGGCGTAGGGCGAGGCCAGGAAGGTGGCCGCCCACGCCAGCTCGCGGGGCCGTCCGACCCGCAGCGCCGGCTGGCACACGTCCTTGTCGTTCGTGCGGGCCAGGTTGCCCTGGATGTCGGCGGTCATGTCCTCGTGGGGCATCAGGCCGGGCACGAGCCCGTTGACCTGGATGCCGTAGGGGCCCCACTCCACGGCGAGGGTCTCGACCATGTTCTTCACCCCGGCCTTGGCCGCGGCCGAGTGGGCGAACCCGGGTCCGCCGGTCCAGGCGTAGGAGGCGCCCACGTTCACGATGGACCCCGGCGTGGCCGCGGCGAGGTGGCGGCGGGCGAACTCCCGGGCGCAGAAGTAGGTGCCGTTCAGCGTGATGTCGACCACGGTGCGCCAGGCGTTGGGCGACATGTCCTCGGCCGGCACCGGGAAGTTGGCCGCGGCGTTGTTGATCAGCACGCCGGGCAGGCCGAAGGCCTCGACGGCGGCGTCGAAGGCCGCGGCGATCTGGTCGGGGTCGCGGATGTCGCAGCCCACGGTCAGCACGGGTGCGCCCAGCTCGGCGATGCGCTCGTGGCCGGCCTCGAGGTGCTCGGGCTTGCGGCTGGCGATGACGATCGAGGCCCCCAGGCGGGCGAACTCGGTGGCGATCGACGCGCCGAGCCCGGTGCCGCCGCCGGTCACGAACACGCAGGTGTCGTCGAAGGTGCCCGCGGGCAGGGCCGAGGCGCCGAGCGGCGGGGCGTCGGGCAGCCCGGGGGTGGGCATGGGCGCGTCGTCGGGGGTGGTGTCGGTCATGGTCAGCTCCCGGTGTAGCGAGGCTCGCGTCCCTCGGCGCGGGCGGCGCGGAACTCGGCGAAGTCGTCGGACCTGTTGAGGAAGGTCTGGTAGATGAGCTCGTCGTCCATCGACGAGCGGATCTCGGGCTCGGCGAGGTGGCGGATCACCCGGCGGGCCAGCTTGACGGTGACGGCCGGGGCGGCGACGACCTTCTCGGCCATCTCCCGGGCGGTGGCGTCGAGCTCGTCGCGGGGCACGACGCGCGACACGATGCCGAGGCTGAGCGCCTCGGCGGCATCGAGCCTGCGGCCGGTGAGGACCATGTCGCTGACCACCCCGTGCCCGCACATCTGGAAGAGCCGGCCCATGCCCCCGGTGTCGGGGATCACGCCGTGGCCGGTCTCGGGGAGCATGAAGCGGGCGTCGTCGGCGGCGATGCGGATGTCGGCCAGCAGCGCCCGTTGGAACGAACCGCCGATGGCCCAGCCCTGGATGGGCACGATCACGGGGGCTTCGAGGTCGAACAGCTGCTGGATGCCCTTGTGGCCGCGGGTCATGAGCTCGTGGTGGGTGAGCTCGGTGACGTTGGTGCCGATGGCCGAGACGTCGCGGCCCGACGACCACGAGTGCCCCTCGCCCCGCCAGATCACGACCCGCACGCTCGGTTCGGCCTTCAGCTCGCCGAGGATGGCGAAGAGCTGGGCGTCCATGTCGTCGGTGAAGGCGTTGCGCTTCTCCGGGTTGTCGTTGGTGATCGTGGCGATCGGCCCGTCGATCTCGAGTCGGACCTGTCCCTCGGCCATGGCTCCCCCTGGTTCGTGGCGGGACCGATCGACCTCCCGCTCGCCCGGCGAGCGTACGCGCGCTGCCGCCCCCGCTCTCCCCTGAGGGACGTGGGTCCGGGGAGTCGGTCAGGCGGGAGAGAGGAGAAGGGCGATGGATAGGGTCGGGTCGATGGGGGACGATCAGCTGGAGGATCGGGTCGGCGCGCGGTGGAGCAGCGTGCTGTTCGCGCCCGCCAACCGCCCGGAGATGGCGGCCAAGTTGCCCCGCAGTGGTCCCGACGCGGTGGTGCTCGACCTCGAGGACGCCGTGCCGGAGGCGGCCAAGGCCGATGCCCGTCGCATCGCCCTGGCCACCGTGCCCGCGCTCGCCGAGGTGGCGGGCGGGCCGACGGTGCTCGTGCGGGTCAACGCGCCGCACACCGAGTGGTTCGCCGACGACGTGACCGCCGTGGTCGCGGCGGCGGGGCTGGCGGGTGTGGTGGTGCCCAAGCTCGAGTCGGCCGACGAGGTGGCCGAGGTGCGAGACGCCCTCGATCGCGCCGGCGGGTCGATGCTGTTGCTCGTGGCCGGGATCGAGACTGCGCTCGGCGTGGCCGACGCCCGGTCGGTGCTGGGTGCAGGGGTGGATGTCGCCTACTTCGGCGCGGAGGACTTCGTCGCGGACATGGGTGGCGTGCGCACGCCCGGCAACGCCGAGGTGGCCCACGCCCGGGCGTCGGTGGCGCTGGCCGCCCGCCTGGCCGGGGTGGCGCTGCTCGACATGGTGGTCACGGACTTCGGCGACGACGACCGCTTCTCGCGCGAAGCGGCCGAGGCCCGGGCCCTGGGGTATGCCGGCAAGCTGTGCATCCACCCGGCTCAGGTGCCGTTGGCCAACGCCGCGTTCGTGCCGTCGGCCGAGGAGGTCGACCGGGCCCGGCGCCTGCTGGCCGCCTACGACGCCGCCGCGTCCGAGGGCCGGGCGGCCATCGCCTTCGAGGGCCAGATGGTCGACGAGCCCCTCGCCCGCCGCGCCCGAGCCCTCCTCGCCCGAGCCACCTGAGGCCCACCCGATCCGAGGCCCACCTCACCGTTGTCGGAACGAGCAGGCGCCGGGTGGGTCGGCTCGGGTGGGTCGTCGGTTCAGAGGACTCGGGCGTAGGGCATCGACATGCCCTCGCCCATGGGGTGCAGCTCGATCTCGACGGGTTGGTCGACGGCCACCGCGTCGTGCTCGACGCCGATCACGTTGGCCAGGAGCTGCCAGCCCTCGGCCATGTCGATGATGGCGGGGGCGTAGGGCACCACGAAGCCCGCCGTGGGCGGGCGCCACACGACGGTCCAGCTGTACACGACGCCGCGCCGCGCCGACGCCTCCCACACCAGGGCCTGCGACCAGCACGACGAGCAGATCACCGCGGGCGTGTGCACCGCGGTGGCGCACTCGGTGCAGCGTTGGAAGAGCAGCTCCCCGCGGGCGCACGCCTCCCAGTACGGCCGCGAGACCTCCGACGGGGTGGGCAACGGGATGCCCTCGGGCTGGGGCACGAGGAGGGTCACGGTCGCTCCCTGCCCAGCAGGGCCACGTCGGTGAACAACGCCCCGGCGCCGCCGCCGGTGCACATCGCCACCTCGGCGTCGGGCACCTGCATGGTGGCGCACGTCCCCCGCAGCTGCTGCACGCCGCGGATGACCCGTTGCAGGAGCTGGACGGCGGCGCCCCCGTGGCTGAACGACATCGTGCCGCCGTCGGTGGTCACCGGCCAACGCCCGCCCGGCCCGACGGCGCCCGACGCCACCAGGTCGGCGCCCTCGCCCTCGCCGCAGAAGCCGAAGGCCTCGAACTGGCGGATGAGCTCGAAGCTGAACGGGTCGTAGAACTCGCACACGTCGACGTCGTCGGGGGAGAGCCCGGCGGTGGCGAAGGCGTGACGGGCGGCGCGCCGGCCCACCCATCCGGCGACGAGGTCGTCGCCGCGGCGCCCACCCAGGTCGAACGCCGGGGGGTGCTGGTAGGCCGGTCCCATGTGATCGGTCATGGCACCCAGGAGGTACACGGGCGGCGCGGCGAGGTCGGCGGCGCGATCGGCGCGGGCCAGCACGATCGCCGCGCCTCCCTCGGAGGTCATGGCGCAGTCGAGGAGGTGGAACGGGTCGGCCACCATGCGGCTGGCCAGCACGTCGTCGGCGGTGAACGGTCCCCGTCCGGAGTAGACGGCGTCGGGGTTCACGTGGCCGTTGTTGCGGATCGTGGCCGCCACCTCGGCCAGCGCCTCGGGTGGGGTGCCGTAGGTGTGCATGTGCCGGCGGGCCATGAGGGCGAACTCCGCCGCGGTGAACATGCCGACCGGGAGCACGAACTCGTTGGTGGGTCGGGTCCACGGCGCCGTGGCCGAGCGCTCGCGGTAGGAGCCGGCCTCCCCGGTGGCGTAGAGCACCACGTCGGCCAGACCCGTGGCGATCGCCGCCGCGCCCTCGAGCAGGGCCGGGATGCCGAGCGACGACATCGAGCGCCACGACGGACCCGTGCGGGACTGGTAGAGGAAGTCGCTGCCCATCGGGCCGATCACGCCGTCGACGTCGCCGGGGGTGAGCCCGGCGTCGGCCAGGGCGCCGAGGGCGGCCTGCATGGTGATCGTGCGGCTGTCGTGGCCCTCGAGCACGCGGGCCTGCGCGGTGTTGTGCACGCCGACCACGGCGACGTCGTGGAACGGGTGCGTGGCCATGTCCCCCCCGAGGAATCGTGCCCCCGTGTCCCTCACGGCGCCGATGTTTCCTACCATCTCGTGAGAAGGCCTCGTTCGCCGGGGCCGTGACCAGGGGGATGTCATGACACTCGAGCTCGACCCGGAGCTGTTCCTGCCCGAGCCGGAGCCACGCGAGGTGCGGTACACGATCATCTCGGTCGACGACCACGTGGTGGAGCCCGGCTACCTCTTCGAGCGCTACCTGCCGTCGTCGTTGCAGGAGCGCGGCCCCGCAGATCGTGGCCAACGAGCGGGGCCAGGAGGTCTGGCACTTCGAGGGCCAGGTGTTCCTCCAGGTGGGCATGAACGCCATCGCCGGTCGGCGCAAGGAGACCGTGAGGATCGAACCGACCCGTTTCAGCGAGATGCGCCCCGGTTGCTACGACATCGACGCCCGCATCCGCGACATGGACACCGCCGGGGTCTGGGCCAGCCTCAACTTCCCCTCCCAGATCACCGGGTTCTGCGGTCGGGTGTTCTTCGCCGCCGCCGACGTCGAGGTGGGCCAGGCCTGCGTGCGGGCCTGGAACGACTGGCTCCACGACGAGTGGTACTCGGCCTACCCCGACCGGATCATCCCCGGCGGCATCGCCTACCTGGCCGACCCCGAGGCCGCGGCCGCCGAGATCCGCCGCAACGCCGCTCGCGGCTTCACCGCGGTGAGCTTCCCGGAGCGGCCCGACAAGATCGGCCTGCCGTCGCTGTGGGAGCGCGACCACTGGCGACCCGATCATCGAGGCCTGCGTCGAGACCGACACCGTCATCTGCCTGCACGTCGGCAGCTCGGGCATCCACCAGGGCCCCCCGGGGTCGCCGGCGCTCCAGTTGGGCGCCACCCTGTTCAGCTCGGTGGCGCTCATCTCCGCGGCCGAGTGGCTGTGGTCGGGCTGGGCCGTGGAGTACCCGGACCTGAAGATCGCCATGAGCGAGGGCGGCATCGGCTGGGTGGCCATGCTGCTCGACCGGCTCGACAACATCGTCGACCGCTCCGGCTACGGCCTGGGCTGGGACATCCGCCCCGCCGACGTGCTCCAGCGCAACTTCTGGTTCTGCACCCTCGACGACCCGAGCACCATCGACACCCGCCACCGCATCGGCGTCGAGAACATCATGGTCGAGACCGACTACCCCCACGGCGACGGCACCTGGCCCGACGTGCAGGACGTGCATCCACGAGGCGTGGGGCCACATCCCCGCCGACGAGCTGCGCATGATGTGCAGCGAGAACGCGGCGGCGCTGTTCCGCCACCCGCTCCCGGCGGTGGTGCTGCCGTGAGGCTCCTTCGGGCCTGGCGGGACCGATGGCCGGGCCAGCGAAGGGGGACCCATGCGAGCTGACGATCTGATCCTGGTCAGCGTCGACGACCACATCTGTGAGCCGGCCGACATGTTCGACGGACACGTCCCGGCGGCGTACGCCGACCGCACGCCGGTGGTGCGCGACGAGAAGGGCGGCGAGGTCCAGCAGTGGTACTACGGCGACATCCGGGGACGGAACCTCGGGCTCAACGCCGTGGCCGGCAAGCCGCCCGAGCTCTACAACGTCGACGCCACGCGCTACGACGCCATGCGCCCCGGTTGCTTCGACGTGCACGAGCGGGTGCGCGACATGAACGCCGGTGGCCAGCTGGCCGGGATGAACTTCCCCAACTGGACCGGCTTCGCCGGCCAGGTGCTCAACCAGGGCCCCGACGGCGACGTCAACGAGGTCATGATCCGGGCCTACAACGACTGGCACATCGACACGTGGTGCGCGGCGTACCCGGAGCGCTTCATCCCGCTCGGGCTCGTCCCCTACTTCGACGTGGAGCGCGCCGTCGTCGAGGTGCAACGCCTCGCCGACAAGGGCTGCCACGCCGTCACGTTCCCCGAGAACCCCGAACCGCTCGGCCACCCGTCGCTGCACACCGACCACTGGGATCGCTTCTTCGCCGCCTGCCAGGACCTCGGCACCGTGATCTGCATGCACATCGGGTCGTCGGGCAAGAGCTCGTTCACCTCCCACGACGCCCCCGCCAGCGTGCCCATGACCCTGTCGGGCATGAGCTCGGCCTACGCCGCCGGCGACCTCGTCTGGGGCAACTGGTGGAAGCGCTTCCCCGACCTGCGCTTCGCCCTGTCCGAGGGCGATGTCGGCTGGCTGCCCCACTTCCTCCAGCGCGCCGACCACGTCTACGAGCGCCACCGCGGCTGGACGCAGGCCGAGATGCCCGACGGCAGGCGCCCGTCGGAGGTCTTCCTCGAGCGCACCTACGTCTGCTTCATCCAGGATCCGGTGGGCGCCGAGCTCATCGGCCACCTCGACGAGGACATGGTGTGCTGGGAGTCCGACTACCCGCACTCCGACTCGACCTGGCCGAACGCCCCAGAGGCGCTCATGGCGACCATCGGCGCCGGCCTCACCGATGCCCAGGCCGACAAGATCCTGCACGGCAACGCCCTGCGGGCCTTCCGCTTCGACCCGTTCTCCGTCCGGCCCCGCGAGCGGTGCACGGTGGCTGCGTTGCGGGCCGAGTCGCCCGACGTCGACACCGTCACCCGCGTCGGTCGCCGGGCCGACGCACGAGATCTCGAGACCTGGCGGACCTACGCCCCGCCCGCTCCCGCCGGCTCCCGCTGAGCCCGGCACCACCCATCCACGAGGGGGACCCCATGGAGTTCACACCGACGGCCGAGAAGCTGCTCCCCGACCTCACGCCCCGCGAGGAGCTGGTGCTCTTGGCCCGCACGTTGTGGCGTGAGGGCTACGACGACCACCTGGCCGGGCACATCACCGTCAACCTCGGCGACGGCACGCTGCTGTGCAACCCGTGGCTGCTCACCTGGGACGAGCTGCGACCCGAGCACGTCATCCGCATCGACCTCGACGGCAACGTGGTCGAGGGCGACTGGCCGGTGCCCCTGGGCATCCCGCTGCACCTCGAGCTGCACAAGGCCCGCGCCGACGTCGGCGTGGCCATGCACAACCACCCGCTCTACGGCACCGTCTGGGCCGACATGAAGGAGGTGCCGCCGGCGCTCGACCAGAGCTCCAGCCTCGGCGGCGGCGAGGTGGTGCTCGTCGACGAGTACGAGGGTGCCGTCGACAACGCCAACGCCGCCCACGCCGCGGTCGTGGCCATGGGCGACGCCGACCTGGCGTTGCTGGCCGGGCACGGGGTGTTCGTGCTCGGCTCCACCGTGCGTGCCGTGCACCAGCGCGCCGTGGCCCTCGAGCAGCGCTGCCAACGGGCCTGGCACGTGCGTGCCGCCGGGGGAGAGCTGGTCACCTCGCTGCCGCAGTCGTGGCTCGACCGCATGGCCCACAGCGACGGCAACGGCTTCCTCGGCTTCTGGGAGGCCATGGTGCGCGCCGAGCTGCGCGCCGACCCCACGCTCCTCGGGGGGCGAGGCGCCTGACTCGGTCGGTCGGCCTCAGTCCTGCGACAGGGAGGCGATGCCCTCGTCGCGCAGCTGGAACTTGAGGACCTTGTTGCTGGCGTTCATGGGCAGCGCGTCGACGATGCGGACGTGGCGGGGCACCTTGTAGTTGGCCATCTGCTCGCGGCACCACGCCACCAGCTCGTCGGGCTCCAGCGTGGTGCCCGGGCGCAACACCACGAAGGCCATGCCCACCTCGCCCATCCGGTGGTCGGGCACGCCCACGACGGCCACCTGGTTGACCGACGGGTGGCGCAGGATCGACCCCTCGATCTCGGCCGGGTAGGCGTTGAAGCCACCGACGATGAACATGTCCTTGATGCGGTCGGTGATGCGCAGGTTCCCGGCCTCGTCCATGATCCCGATGTCGCCGGTGTGCAACCAGCCGTCGGCGTCGATGGCCTCGGCGGTGGCCTCGGGGTTCTCGAAGTACCCGGTCATCACCACGTAGCCGCGCACGACCACCTCGCCGGCCTCGCCCGCGGCCACCTCGTCGCCGTCCTGGTCGACGACGCGGACCTCGACGTCGGGGATGGCCCGGCCCGCGGTCTGGGAGATGGTCTCGGGGTCGTCGTCGTGGCGGCACATCGTGGCGATGCCGTGGGCCTCGGTGAGCCCGTAGCCGGTGACGATGGTCTGGAACGTCATCTCCTCGCGCATGCGGCGGATCATCTCGACGGGCACGGCGGCGGCGCCCGTGACGGAGAGACGCAACGACGAGAGGTCGTAGTCGTTGAGCTTCGGGTGGTCGAGCATGGTCTGGTAGATCGCCGGCGGCCCGGGCAGCATCGAGACCCGCTCCTCGGCGACGCGCTGCATCACCGACGGCACGTCGAACACGGCGTGGGGGATGATCGTGGCGCCCTTGAGGTAGCTGGCCAGGATCCCCGACTTCAGCCCGAAGGCGTGGAAGAACGGGTTGACGATCAGGTAGCGGTCGCCCCGGGTGAGGCCCACGACGCTGGCCCAGCTCCAGAACGCCCGGACGCTGGCCCCGTGGCGCAGCATCGCCCCCTTGGGGGCACCCGTGGTGCCCGACGTGAACAAGATGTCGGAGAGGTCGTCCGGCCCGATGGCGGCGGCGCGCGTCGCCGCGGCATCGGTGGGAACCGACGCCGCCCGGGCCAGGAAGTCCGCCCAGCCGACGGTGTCCGACGACGCCGGCCCTCGCAGCACGACGACCTCCTCGACGCTCGGGACTGCGCCGCGATCGCCGAGCATGGCCACGTAGTCGGTGTCGAGGAAGTCCGACACGGTGAACAGCATCCGGGCTCGCGAGGTGTTGAGGATGTAGGCGGCCTCGGGCCCCTTGAAGCGGGTGTTGAGCGGCACGAGCACCGCGCCGACGCGGTGGACGGCCGACGCGGCGATGGCCCACTCGGCCATGTTCGGCGCCCAGACGGCCACCCGGTCACCGGGCTCGATGCCGGTGGCGACCAGCGCCCGGCCGGCCTCGTCGACCGCGCCCAACAGGTCGGTCCAGCTGAGGCGGAGGTCGCCCTCGACGAGGGCTTCCTCGTCGCCGAACAGGCGGGCGGCGCGCTCGAGGGCGCCGGCCACGGTGGTGGGCAGGTCGTCGGGGATCTCGATCTCGTCGGTCACGTCGTCAGGTTCGCACGATCCGCGCCCTGTGGGTGACGCCGGGGCCACCTGCCGGTGGCTGCGCGTCGGCCGGGGTCCGTGACCCGATCATCTGTCCCGACCCACCTCCCCGGTCAGAACGCAGACATGCTACGAAATGACCACATCGAGGTCGGGTTGGTGACGACCACTGCCAGCGAAGGGGACGTCGTGCCGGTCGACGTGTGGACGAGCGACGAGCAGACCACCATCGGCGAGCTGCTCGACCGGCGCCTCGACGTCGACCCCCACAGCGAGTACCTCGACGTCTGCGGCGACAAGGTGACGGCGGCCGAGGTGCACGACACGGCCTGTCGCCTGGCCAACGCCCTCGTCGAGCTCGGCGTGCGCCCGGGGGATCGGGTGGCCACCCTCATCGAGAACTCGGTCGAGGCCACGCTGGCCTGGTGGGGCGTGATCCGTGCCGGCGGCGTCGCCGTCCCCGTCAACACCGCCTACAAGGGCGAGTACCTGCGCCATCAGCTCCACGACTCCGGCTCGAGGGTGCTGATCGTCGAAGCCGATCTGGTCGGGCGGGTCGAGCGCGTCGTCGACGACCTCCCCGACCTGGCCCACGTCGTCGTGATCGCCGACGCGGCGCAGCCCTTGGGCACCACCCGGGTCCACCGGTGGGCCGACCTGCTCGGTGCCGACGCCACCGCCCCCGACGTCCGGGTCCGCCCGTCGGACCTGGGCACGTTCGTGTACACGGGCGGCACCACCGGGCCGTCGAAGGGCTGCATGCTCAGCCACAACTACCACGCCGCGCTGGCCCGCCAGATCGGCACCTGCTGGGAGCGCACCGAGCGCGACGTGGTGTGGACACCGCTGCCCCTCTTCCACTTCAACGCCATCACCACCGCGGTGATCGGGCCGCTCGTGTTCGGTGGTCGCTCGGCCATCTACCGCCGCTTCTCGGTGTCGAACTTCTGGTCCGAGATGAACCGGGTGGGCGCCACCATCACCTCGACGCTCGGCACCATGGCCTACCTGTTGGCCCACGACGTCGACCGGCCCGAGATGCCTCGCTCGGGGGCGCCGGAGGCCAACACCTCGCTGCGCCTCCTGGGGGCGGCACCCATGCCGGTCGAGGTCGACGAGGTCATCCGCTCGCGGTTCGGGGTCACCACCTTCAGCGGCGCCTACGGGGTCACCGAGGCCAGCCTCATCTCCTGGCAGCCGCCCGGCATCCGCAACAAGCCCAACGCCGCCGGCGTGATCAACGACGAGTACTTCGACGTGCGCATCTTCGACGACGACGACAACGAGGTGGCGCGGGGCACCGACGGCGAGATCGTCATCCGGCCGAAGCGCCCCGAGGTGATGTTCGCCGGCTACTGGGGTCGACCCGAGGCCACCGTCTCGACCAGTCGGAACTGGTGGTACCACACGGGCGACATCGGACGGATCGACGAGGAGGGCTACCTGTTCTTCGTCGACCGCAAGGCCGACTACCTGCGCCGACGGGGCGAGAACATCTCGAGCTTCGAGGTGGAGCGCATCCTCATGGGCCACGGCGCGCTGGCCGACGTCGCGGTCCACGCCGTGCCCAGCGACCTGACCGAGGACGACCTCAAGGTGACGGCCACGGTGGCCGAGGGCTCGGCGCTCACCGAGGAAGAGCTGTTCCGCTGGTGCATCGACGAGCTGCCCTACTTCGCCCTGCCCCGCTACATCGAGTTCCGCGCCGAGCTCCCCCGGTCACCGGTGGGCCGGGTGCTCAAGCGCGAGCTGCGCGACGAGGGCGTCACCGACGCCACCTGGGACGTCGAGGCCAGCGACGTCACCTACGACAAGCGCTGAACCCACCGCGGACCGGTCACCGGTCTCGCCGCTCGGCGAGGCGGGCCTGCACCGCCCGGACCTGATCGACGAAGCCCGGACGGTCCATCGACCACTGCTGGGCCACGAGCTCGAGCTCCACGGCGTCCTCGGGCGACGACAGCGCGAGCGAGGCGTCGAGGGTGGCCCGGGTCCGGGTCACCAGCTCGCGGTCGCGGCCGGCGGCGCGTCGGGCCAGGCGCAGGGCCGTCGGGAGCAGCTCCTCGGCGGGCACGCAGCGCCAGACCAGCCCCTTGACCTCGGCCTCGGCGCCGTCGAGTGCGTCGCCGCACAACGAGAGCGCGGCCGCGCCCTGTCGTCCCACCCGGTCGACCAGCCGCCACAGGTGACCGCCGCCCGGGTGGATGCCGACGTCGAGGAACCTCGGGTCGAAGCGGGCCTCGGGTGACGCCACGGTCACGTCGCAGGCGAGCGGCAGGTTCACCCCCGCCCCGATGCACGCCCCGCCGACCGCGGCCACCGTCACCACCGGAGCATCGGCCAGAGCCGTGAACCCGGCGTAGGTGTCGCGCAGCGTCGCCCGGGGCGCCAGCAGGTCGTCGAGGTGTCCGCCGGCGCAGAAGACGGGCGGTGCGGCCGTGAGCACCAGCGCCCCCACGCCCTGGTCAACGAGCTCCGCCACTGCGGCGGCCAGGTCGAGTGACAGCTCGATGCGCAGCGCGTTGCGGCTCGTCGGATCGTCGAGGGTGACCACGCCGACGTCCCCGTCGACGATCTCGGCGCGCACCAGTGGATGCCCCGGCGGTCGGGTGATGGGAGGGAGGGGCCCGGGTCGGTCGGCCATGCCGAGCGGGTTACGCCGTGGCCCGGGCGGCCAGCTCGCCGATCTCGACGCCGACCTGCTTCTCGCGTCGGCCCTTGTCGAAGGACCTCTCCGAGACGTCGTGGCCCCGGGCTCCGGCGCGCAGCGCGGCCACGGTGCTCTGGTCTCGGGAGCGCCGCGAGAACGGGTCGAAGTGGTACCAGCGCATGGCGTTGGCGTAGCCGATCTTGTGCAGCTCGTCGTCGGGCACCCCGGCGGCGGCGGTGCTCAGCTCCTCGGGGGCGAAGGGCCACGACGAGTCCGAGTGCGGGTAGTCGCACTCCCACGCGATGTTGTCGATGCCGATGTCGTGGCGCAGGCGGAGGCCGACGGGGTCGGAGATGAAGCAGGTGAGGAAGTGGTCGCGGAACACCTCGCTCGGAAGCCGGTCGCCGAAGTCCTGCCCGGTCCAGAGGTGGTGCATGTCGTAGGTGCGGTCGGCGCGGTCGAGGAAGTAGGGGATCCAGCCGATGCCGCCCTCGGAGAGGGCGATCTTGATCGTCGGGAACTTCTTGAGCACCCGTGACCACAGCAGGTCGGCCGCGGCCTGGCAGATGTTCATGGGCTGCAGGGTGATCATCACGTCGACCGGCGCGTCGGGCGCGGTCACGGCGAGCTGGCCTGAGGATCCGAGGTGGATGGACAGCACCACGTCGTGGTCGCACAGCGCCTGCCAGAGCGGATCCCAGTGGTCGGTGTGGAAGCTGGGGTACCCGAGGGCCGCCGGGTTCTCGGTGAAGGTGATCGAGTGGACGCCTTTGGCGGCGAGGCGACGGACCTCGTCGGCCGCGAGCCGGGGGTCCCACAGCACAGGCAGGCCCATGGGGATGAACCGGTCGGGGTAGGCCCCGCACCACTCGTCGACGTGCCAGTCGTTGTAGGCCCGCACCACGTCGAGGGCGAGGTCCTTGTCGTCGCTGGCCGCGAACAGCCGACCGCTGAAGCTGGGGAACGACGGGAAGTTCATCGAGCCGAGGACGCCGCCGGCGTCCATGTCCTTGATCCGCTCGTCCACGTCCCAGCACCCCGGGCGCATCTCGTCGAACGCGGTCGGCTCGATGCCGTACTCCTCCTTGGGCCGTCCGGCGACGGCGTTGAGCCCGATGTTGGGGATGACGGCACCCTCGAAGGTCCACACGTCGTCGCCCTCGTCGTTGCGCACCACCTTCGGGAAGCGGCCCTTCCAGCGTGCCGGCGTGTGCTGGTCGAACATCGTGGGCGGCTCGACCAGGTGGTCGTCCACGCTGATCAGGATGAGGTCGTCGGCGTGCATGGCGGTTCTCCCCTCGCGGCCGGCGGCGGTGGGCCCCCGAGCGGAATGAACCGTACTTCAGTGAGATGAACGCGGCTACGTTGGGCGCCCAGAGGGCGGGCTCCGCCGCCCCGGCGATCGTGGGGGAACACCGTGAGCAACCAGGACGGAAACGACGACGCGAGCAACCAGGAGATCCAGTACGCCCAGCGCATGTTCCCGGCGCCGGTCGACCTGGGGATCGCCGAGGCCGACCGTGCGGTCACCAACGTGGCCCACGGCACCCGCGCCCACCTCGAAGGCGGGTCGGGGGCGGCCGACACCACCTACTGGTGGCAGGGCGGCGGACCCGCCGTCGACGACGCGGTGCAGAACATCACCATCTACCCGCCCACGCGTGGGCTGCAGACCCAGGGCGACCCGTTCGAGCCGGTCAAGATCGGCATCCTCATCGACATGGACCTCAACCAGCTGCTGGCCGACTGGATCGATCCGACGATCCTGGCCATCGAGGACGCCATGAACGAGGGGGTCTGGGCGCGCAGCCCCGTCCAGCTGGTCGTCGCCGACGCCCGTGGCCTGCCGCGTGAGAACTACCGCAAGGTCATCGAGGGCTACCGCTGGCTCGTCGAGCAGGGCTGCGTCGTCGTGCTCGGCCCGATGATCTCCGACAACTGCCTGGTCCTCCAGGACACCGCCAACGAGCTCGGCGTGGCCTGCATCGGCTGGACCGGCGCCCACAAGTTCGCCTCGGAGTACTGCTTCACCGTGGCCAACGGCGACATCCCGACCGAGGGCGTGATGTGCGCCCAGTGGCTGGCCTCCAAGGGCATGAAGAAGGTGGGCCTCTTCTGGGAGGCCGGTTCGTCGGGCAAGGACTACGCCGACTACTTCCGCGACGCCGCCATCGAGCAGGGCATGACCGTCATCCGCGAGGTCAAGCTCGAACCGAACCCCGTGGGCCTGCAGGACGACCTGGCGTCGATGCGCGAGCTGGGCGCCGAAGGGATCTACTACGGCGGCTACGGGTACGCCACGTTCCACTTCGCGAAGGCGTTCGAGGCCATCGGCTGGGACCCGCCCCGGGTGATGGGCACCGCGTTCATGTTCTATTCGAACTCCAACGCCTGGGCCGAGGGCCTCGAGGGGTGGCACGGGGTCGACCAGCTCGGCGAGGACGGCGCCAACGCCAACTACAACGCCATGATCGAGCGCTTCGAGGCCCGCTTCGGACGCAAGACCGCCAACGTGGTCATCGCGCTGGCCTACGACACCGCCCGAGCGGCCATCCACGGGATCGCCAACGCGGCGATCCCCGCCCCGAAGTACGTCAAGGAGGGCATGGAGAAGATCCGCTGGATGCCCGCCACCAACGGCGGCCCCGGGTGCTACGTGCAGTTCGGCCCCTACGACCACAAGGGCTACAAGGGCGACTTCCTCACCATCCGCGAGCTGCGCGGGGGTGAGCTCCGCTTCGACGGGTACCACCGACCCGAGTGGCCGAGCAACGCCCGGTCGTGACCGGTCCCGCCGCCGCGGGCGAGGACCTCGGTCGCCGCACCCGACGACGCCAGCTCCACCAGGAGCTGGCGCGCGAGCAGCTGCTCGACGCCGCCGAGGAGGTCTTCGCGGCCAAGGGGTACCACGAGGCCACCCTGAAGGAGGTGGCGGCGCTCGCCGAGTTCTCCGTGGGCTCCGTGTACTCCTTCTTCGAGAACAAGGACGACCTTCTGCTCGAGGTGTGGCTGCGACGCGGCAGCGAGTTCCTCCCCGAGCTCGACGCCGCCCTGGCCGAGGCCGACGACCCGGTCGACGAGCTGCACCGGCTGGTCGAGTTCCAGGTGGGCTTCTTCCGTCGCCACCCGAACTTCGGGCGGCTCTACCTGCGCTCGGCCGGATCGACCATGCTCGCCCCGGAAGCCCCCACCTCGGATCGCCTCGCCGAGAACCTCCGCACCGTCATGGGTCGCCAGAGCGACCTCATCCGGCGGGGTCAGCGACAGGGAGTCTTCCGCCCCGGCGACGCCGGCGTGCTCGCCCGGCTCCTGAGTGGCATCGTGCAGGCGTTCCAGGCCGTGGACCTCGCGGTGACCGGCGAGTCCGTGGCCGACGAGCGCCTCACCCTCTCGGAGCTGCACGCCATCGTCGACGGCGCCCTCGGCGCCTCCCACTGATCAGGAGCGGAAATGCCCATCAACCCCGATGCCGTCGGCGCCACCGCCGAGCCCGTCGAGTCGAGCTGGACCTCGAAGGACGCCCTGCTCTACGCCCTCGGCGTGGGTGCCGGCACCGACGAGCTGGCCTTCACCACGGAGAACACCACCGACACCCCCCAGCGCGTGCTGCCCACCATGGCGGTCGTGCTCATGCTCGGCGGCACCGGGGCCCTCAAGGAGATCGGGACCTTCGACCCGGCGATGCTGGTGCACGGCTCGCAGGCCATCGAGCTGAACGGCGAGATCCCCGTGGAGGGCACCGTGTCGAGCAAGGGCACCATCACCGGGATCTACGACAAGGGCTCGGGAGCCGTGGTGGAGATCGAGATCGTCTCGAGCGACGTCACCACCGGTGCGCCGTTGTTCACCAACACCACGTCGATGTTCATCCGCGGCGAGGGGGGCTGGGGTGGCGATCGCGGGCCGTCGGTGTCGAAGGAGGTGCCCGAGCGCGCCCCCGACCACACGGTCACCTACGCCACCCGCCCCGACCAGGCCCTGCTCTACCGGCTCTCGGGCGATCGCAACCCGCTGCACTCCGACCCCGCCTTCGCCGCCCGGGCCGGGTTCGACCGGCCGATCCTGCACGGGCTGTGCTCCTACGGGTTCACGGGGCGGGCCTTGTTGCACCGGCTCTGCGACGGCGACCCCGCCCGCTTCACCTCGATGTCGGCGCGGTTCGCCTCGCCGGTGTTCCCGGGCGAGGAGCTGACCGTCGAGGCCTGGGTGACCGGCACCGGCGAGGCGGTCTTCGTGACCCGAGGCGGCGACGGCCGCGTCGTGATCGACGCCGGTCGCTGCACGTTCACCGCCTGACCACGCCCTGACGCCTCCCCTGACGCCACCGCCTGACGCCGCCGCAGCGCCGGCGACGCATTTCATATTTCATATACTTTCTGCATGGATCGTCGCAGCAGCGGAGAGCAGGTCGCCGCCCACATCCGGTCCATGGTGTTCTCGGGCGAGCTGCGCCCCGGTGATCGGCTCCGCCAGGACGAGATCGCCGCGCAGCTCGGGGTGAGCCGGATCCCCGTGCGCGAGGCCATCATCTCCCTCGATCGGGAGGGCTGGGTCACGATCTCGCCGCACCGGGGGGCCTACGTCCACGGGCTCGACCCGGACTACGTCCGCGACCACTACGAGCTCTACGGCCTCATCTACGCGATGGCCGCCCGGCGGGCCACCGAGCGGGCGACACCCGAGACGGCGGCGGCGTTGCGGGACGCGGCGCGAGAGGTCGCCCGTACCAAGGACGCCGACGCCTTCGCGCCGGCGAACGCGGCGTTCGTCAATGCCGTGCTGGCCATGGCCGCCGCCCCGCGACTCACCTCGGTGCTGCGCACCATGACCGGGATCGTGCCGGGGAACTTCTTCGCGCAGGTGCCGGGATCGCTCACCCGGCAGCGCAAGGGGCTCGCCGCCGTCAACCGGCGGATCGAGGCGGGCGACGGCGAGGGGGCCGCGCAGGAGTTCCTGTCGATGTTGCGGGACCAGGGCGACGCCGTCGTCCGCCTGCTCGACTCGTTGGGCCTGTTCGTCGATGCCGAGCCCGAGACGGCCGCCGGGCTCTGACCCGGCTGGGCCGACCGGGAGGCGTCGGCGCCCCGAGGGCTTCACGTGACGCACCACTACGCTTGAACGTTCGTTCGCGCGGGCTGGTCAGCCAGCCAGGCGCCTCGCCGGAAGAGCTCCCATGTCGTCAGTCCCTGCCCCCGACCCGTCGCCCGAGGCGATCCTCGAGGATCCCGAAGCTCACGGCGGTCCCGGCGCCGTCACCTTCGCCGACCTCGGGTTGCCCGACGGCGTGCTGGCCGCGGTCACGGCCCTCGGGTACGAGGAGCCCACGCCGATCCAGCGCGAGTCCATCCCGCCGCTCATCGAGGGTCGAGACCTGCTCGGCCAGGCGGCCACCGGCACCGGCAAGACCGCGGCGTTCGCCCTCCCGATCCTCGAGCGCATCAGCCGGGTCGGCGCCCGGGGCACCACGGCGCCGTTGGCGCTGGTGCTGGTCCCGACCCGCGAGCTGGCCATGCAGGTGTCCGAGGCCGTGCACAAGTACGGCCGCGACATCGGCGCGCGGGTGGTGCCGGTCTACGGCGGCCAGCCCATCGGTCGCCAGCTCCAGATCCTCGGTCGGGGCGTCGACGTGGTCGTGGCCACGCCGGGGCGCGCCGTCGACCACATCAACCGCCGCTCGCTGGTGCTCGACGACGTGGCCATGGTCGTGCTCGACGAGGCCGACGAGATGCTCGACATGGGCTTCGCCGACGACCTCGAGGCCATCCTCGGTGCGGCCCCGGCGCGAGCGTCAGACCGTGCTCTTCTCGGCCACCCTGCCGGCCCGCATCTCCGGCATGGCCAAGCGCCACCTCCACGACCCGGTCAAGGTGCGCATCGCCGCCGAGGCCCCCAGCGCCGGGTGAGGCCCCGAAGGTGCGCCAGACCGCCTACGTGGTGCGCCGCTCCGACAAGGCGGCCGCGCTCGGGCGCATCCTCGACGTCGAGGCACCGGCGGCCGCCATCGTCTTCTGCCGCACCCGTGGTGAGGTCGACGAGCTGGCCGAGACCCTGAACGGTCGGGGCTACCGAGCCGAGGGCCTCCACGGCGGCATGAGCCAGGAGCAGCGCGACCGCGTGATGGGCCGGTTGCGGTCCTCGACGGCCGATCTGTTGATCGCCACCGATGTCGCCGCCCGTGGCCTCGACGTCGATCACCTCACCCACGTCGTCAACTACGACGTGCCCTCGGCCCCCGAGGCCTACGTGCACCGCATCGGCCGTGTCGGTCGTGCCGGGCGCGAAGGCGTGGCCCTCACGTTGGCCGAGCCCCGCGAGCACCGCCAGCTCAAGAACATCGAGCGGCTCACCGGCCAGAAGATCAGCGTCGACAAGGTGCCCACCGTGGCCGACCTGCGCAGCCGTCGCCTCGAGGCCACGGCGTCGGCGTTGCGCGAGGCGATCGCCGAGGCCGACTCCGAGGCCTACCGGGGCGTGGTCGAGGAACTGGCCGACGAGTTCGACGTGATGGAGGTGGCGCTGGCCGCCGTGCGCCTCGCCCACGAGGCGGGCGGCGTGGTCGACGACACCCACGAGATCGCCGACGTGAGCCTCAAGGGCGACAAGAGCCCGTCGAAGGCCTGGGGCGAGGGGAAGCCGGGGAAGTTCGCCAAGCCCGGCAAGGGCGGGAAGTCCGGCGACTCGGGCAAGCCGGCCAAGACCAAGTCGACCAAGACGAACTGGGCCAGCAAGGAAGAGTGGGAGCAGGACAAGAAGGCCCGCAAGGGCAAGAAGTTCGCCCACCCGGCCTCGGACATGACGTCGATCTTCATCGGGGCGGGCAAGGAGGCCGGCGTGCGACCTCAGGACCTGGTCGGTGCCCTCACCGGCGAGACCAACCTGACGGGCGGCGACGTGGGTGCCATCAAGATCTTCGACCGCTTCTCGCTGGTCGAGGTGCCCGACGCCGCCGTCGACGAGGTGGTGTGGATCATGCGCCGCGCCCTCATCAAGGGGCGCAAGGCCACCGTGCGTCGCGAGCGCGACCGCAGCTGACCCTCCTGCTACAGCTCGGACCAGCCCTCGGCGCGGTCGCTGCGGGCGGGTTGACGACCGATCTTCATCGGCGACAGCGGCGCGTCGCACATCAGGAACCGCTCGAAGCCGCCACCGGCGCGCTGCCGGTCGATCCATGCGCGGAGCCCGGGCGCCCCGCCGGCCACGGCCTTCTCGGTCTCGGCCCAGTGCTCCCAGGTCGGGATGGCCCAGATGACGATGCACTCGTCGTCGGCGTGCATCGAGGTCTTCATGGCCGTGACCAGCTCCCACCCGAACGGCTCGAGGGCGGCGATGCCCTCGTCACGAACGGCGGAGAGGAAGTCGTCGGCGCCACCGACGGGCACCTTCACCGTCTCGTGGGCGTAGGCGGTGCCGCGCACCCCGTCGGCGCAGAGCTCGGTGATGGTGCGGGTCCAGGGGGCCGGGATCATCACCCGGTCGAACCCGCCGCGGCGGTAGCCCGCGGCCTCGTTCCACCACTTCTCGAGCTTGGCGTCCTGGAGGTTGGGCCGGCCCAGCTCGTGCCCCAGCCCCGCGGCGAGCCCGTCGAAGCCGTCCTCCTCCCACATGTTCACGACCTGGGGCCACCGGCCGGTGGTGCCCACCGTGCCCCACACGCCGAAGCACAGCTGGTTGCGCTCCTCCTGGCCGATGGGGCTCCAGTTGGCGGTCATGTGGTGCATGTAGTTCGGCCGGTTCGGCCCGATGATGTCGATCAGCTCGTGCGTGTACACCTTGTGGTTGCCCGTTGCGTGGCTTCCCGGCTCGCTCATGGTCCCCCGCGTTCGACTGACGATCGGGCAGATCGTATATTCAATACACTGCCCGGCGGAACGCGGAGGGTCCGGAACGGGGTGCGGCGATGGCGACATCCAGCGATGACGAGGCCTCGAGCCCGGCCAACGACCGCGCCTACCGCGACTCGCCCGGCCTGGGGTGTGCGCTCGCCGACGGAGTCCTGCGGCTGACCCTCGATCGGCCCGATCGGCGCAACGCGCTCGACGACGCCGTCGTAGCGGCCCTGATCGACGCCATCGACGCAGCCGGACGGGACGAGGACGTGAGGGTGATCGTGCTCTCCGGCGCCGGCGAGCACTTCTGCTCGGGCTTCGACATCGTGGCCCGCAACGCGGAGGGTGGCGCGCGTCCCCGGGTGGGGAGCATCCAACGGCGTCTGCCGTCGCAGGCCCACCGGCTGATCCCCCTCATCGTCTCGGTGCAGACGCCGGTCGTGTGCGTGGTGCGAGGGTGGGCGGCGGGCATCGGGCTCAACCTGGCCCTGGCCGCCGACGTGACCGTGGCTGCTGCGGACGCCCGCTTCTGGGCCCCGTTCGTCGAACGGGGCTTCACCCCCGACAGCGGTGCCAGCTGGATGCTCCCTCGCCGTGTCGGGGAAGTACGTGCTCGCGACATGCTGCTCTTGGGCCGGGTGGTCGGCGGGGTCGAGGCCGAGCAGTGGGGCCTGGTCCATCGGGCGGTCGACGCGGACGAGCTCGACGCCGTCGGCCGACGAGATCGTCGGTCGCCTGGCCGACGCGGCCACCGTGGCGCTCGGGCTCACCAAGTGGCTGTTGCACAGCGGCGCCACCTCGCCGCTCGACCACCACCTCCGCGACGAGGCGTTCGCCATGGAGCTGTCGTCGCGCAGCGAGGACTTCAAGGAAGGCCTGGCCGCGTTCCGCGAGAAGCGACCACCCGAGTACGGGGGCCGATAGCGATGGCCGTCGGCAACAGCGCCGACTCGGTCGATCTCGCCGACCCCACCGAGCTGGCCATGGTGCCGGGCGCCGACGCGGCCGAGGCCGTGCCCGCCGTGCGTCGGTGGATCGAGCACCACGTCCCGTCGACGTGGCGTGATGCCGCCGCCCGCGGGGGAACGTCGGCCATCCGATCCGTCCGCCCCTTCGCCGACTATCGAGCGTGGTACCCGACCTTCGCCCGCTCGGGCCTCGCCGTGTCCACCTGGCCGGTGGCCTACGGGGGCCTCGACCTGGCCCCCGGCGTCGCCCGAGCGGTCGAGGCGGAGCTGGCCCCGTTCAACCTCGGTCGCCTCAACCCCCTGGGTCTGAACCTGGCCGCGCCGGCGCTGTTCGCCCACGGGACCGAGGAGCAGCGGCTGCGGTTCCTGCCCCCGATGGTGCGCAACGAGGAGATCTGGTGCCAGCTGTTCAGCGAACCGGGGGCCGGCTCCGATCTCGCCTCTCTCGCCTGCCGGGCGGAGTGGGTCGAAGGGGACGGTGCCGCCGACGGCCACTGGACGCTGACCGGGCAGAAGGTCTGGAGCACCTGGGCTCACGAGGCCGATTTCGGCGTGATCCTGGCGCGTACCGATCCCGACGAGCCGAAGCGGCGGGGCATCACCTACTTCCTGGTGGACCTGCACCAGCCGGGGGTGGAGGTACGCCCGCTGCGCCACATCACCGGCGAGGTCGACTTCAACGAGACCTTCCTCGACGGCGCCGTGGTGCCCGACGCGCACCGGGTCGGCGCGGTGGGCGAGGGCTGGAAGGTGGCCAACGCCACGCTCTCCGGCGAGCGCCAGATGGTGTCGGGTGCCGGCTCCGGCGGCGTCGATCGCATCGGTGGCTCGGGCGCCGGGCACCTCGTGGAGTTGGCCCGCGCCACCGGGGCGTGGGACGACCCACTGGTGCGCCAACAGATCGTGCGCCTCCTGAGCGAGGAGCGCATCAGGAGCTGGACGAACCAGCGGGTGCGCGCCGGGGTCAAGGCCGGGCGGTCGCCGGGTCCGGAGAGCTCGATCGGCAAGGTGCACCAGGGCTCGCTGAACCAACGCATCCAGGCCCTGGCCACCGACCTCCTCGGAGCCGACGCGCTGGCATGGGAGCGTCCCGCGGCCGGCCTCTCCGTGTCGGCCCCCGAGGCCTACGCCGCGGGTCTGCCCCGTGAGGTGAAGGGCTTCCTGCGCAGCCGGGCCAACACGATCGAGGGCGGCACCACCGAGGTCAACAAGAACATCCTCGGCGAGCGCGTCCTCGACCTGCCCCGCGAGCCCGACCCCTGGCAGGGACGACCCTGGCGCGAGATCCCGAGGAACTGATCGTGCCCCCCTCGTCCTACGAGACCCTGCTCGTCGAGCGGAGGGGCCGGGTCGGCTGGTTGGTCTTCGACCGCCCCGGCGCCGGCAACGCCATGGACGCCACGATGCTCACCGAGCTCGAACGGGCCTGGCGCGAGCTCGACGACGACCCCGAGGTGCGGGTCATCGTGAACGCCGGCCACGGCCGGAACTTCCAGACCGGCCTCGACATGGTGCAGCTGAGCCGTGACCCCGACGCCCTGCGGGAGCAGTCGCGGCGCACCAAGCGGGCGGAGCTGCGCATCAGCGCCTGGCACAACCAGGTGGCGACCCCGGTGATCGCCGCCGTGAACGGCACGTGCGCCGGCGGCGGCCTGCACTTCGTGGCCGACGCCGACATCGTGATCGCCGCGTCGGATGCCTCGTTCGTGGATCCCCACGTGTCGGTCGGCCAGGTGAGTGCCTACGAGGCCATCGCCCTCGCCCGCAAGGTGCCCTTCGAGGCGATCATGCGCATGGCGTTGGTCGGCCGCCACGAGCGGGTCTCGGCCGATCGGGCCCACCAGCTGGGTGTGGTCAGCGAGGTGGTCGATCCCCCCGCGCGCCTGCACGATCGGGCCCAGGAGCTGGCGGAGACGATCGCCCGGAACTCCCCGGCGGCCATGGCCGTGAGCAAGCGGGCGCTGTGGCGGGCCCTGGAGACGGGCCTCACCGACGCCTGCCGGGCCGGTGCGCAGGACCTGGTGTCGATGTGGGGGCACCCCGACCAGACCGAGGGCCCCGCAGCCTTCGCCGAGAAGCGCGAGCCCGTGTGGGCCGTCGACCCGTCACTCCCAGGAGATCGCCCATGAGCCCGTACACCTGCCTGCAACTCGAGCGTCACGGTCCCGTCGGCTGGTTGATCAACGACCGTCCCGAGCAGCTCAACGCCATGAACAACGCCATGCGTGACGAGTTCGCCGACGCCTGGCTGGAACTCGATGCCGATCCCGCGGTGCGGGTGATCGTGCACACCGGGAACGGCCGGGCCTTCCAGACCGGGGTCGACGTGAGCGAGATCGCCGGCGACGGGGTGGGCATGGAGCGCTACCGCGAGTCGATGGAGAACTTCGACGTGCACTTCACGGCCTGGCACCAGGGCGTGGCCAAGCCGGTCATCACCGCGGTGAACGGCCTGTGCGCCGGCGGGGCCTTCCACTGGGTGGCCGACGCCGACGTGGTGATCGCGGCCAGCGACGCTCAGTTCTTCGACCCCCACGTGTCGGTCGGGCAGGTCGTGGCCATCGAGGCCATCGGCCTGCTGCGCAAGATGCCCTTCGAGGCCGTCATGCGCATGGCTCTGGTCGGGCGCCACGAACGGATGTCGGCCCAGCGGGCCTACGAGCTGGGCATGATCAGCGAGGTGGTCGACCCGCCGGAGCGGCTGCGTGAGCGGGCTCAGGAGCTGGCCGAGACCATCGCCCGCAACTCGCCCGCGGCCATGGCGGCATCGAAGCGGGCGTTGTGGGGGGCGTTGGAGATGGGCCTCACCGACGCCTGCCGGGCCGGTGCGCAGGACCTGGTGTCGATGTGGGGCCATCCCGACCAGACCGAGGGCCCCGCAGCCTTCGCCGAGAAGCGCGATCCGGTGTGGGCCGACCCGGTGGCGCCCGGTGACCAGACCGCGGCCGACACGTGATCCACCGGTGATGTGCTCGGTCGGTTCCGGCGTGGCCTGTTCCGGCGTGGTTCGTTCCGTGGCACTCGCGGCGGGGTCTGTCGGTTCGTGCCGCTCGGTCCCCTCGGTCTTCGGCAGCAGGGTCTGCTCGTGACGCTGGCCGCGCTGCTCACCGAGCACCCCTTTGCCGACGACGAGCCGTTGCTGCACACGTTCGACCGGTCGATGACCGCCGGCGAGGCCCGCGTCTCGGCCCGTGCAGCGGCTCGCCAGCTCACCGACGCGGTCGGGGACCTGGCCGGTCGGGCGGTGGCGGTGCAGCTGCCCAACGGGCCCGAGCTGGTGACCACGATGGTGGGGGTGTGGTTGGCCGGCGGCGTGTACGTGCCGGTCAACCCGCGCTTCCCCCGAGCCGAGGTCGACCGGGTCCTCGAGACGACCCGCCCGGCCGCGCTGGTCACCGAGGCCGGGGTCGAGGTGCTGGTGGCCGGGTCCGAGCCCTATGAGCCCGGCGTCGCCTTCGTGATGTGGACGTCGGGCACCACCGGTCGACCGAAGGCCGTGCGCCACACGCACGAGGCGTACCTCGAGCTCCTCGACAGGGTCCTGACGCCGCTGCGCGGCCCGAAGGAGAGCACGGACCCCGGGTCGGCCGCGGTCTCTCTCCCCGGCGCCGCGCCCGCTCGGCCGAGCCCCACCCCCAACCTGATCCCGGTGTCGATGGCGCTCAACGCCGGTCTCTACAACGCCCTGTTCGGGCTGCGCGCCGGGGCGGCGCTGGTGATGATGGACCGCTTCGATCCCCACCGCTTCGCCGAGCTGGTGCGCCGCTTCGAGATCCGCTCGACCGTGCTGCCTCCCGCGGCGATGGTGATGCTGACCGAGTCCGACGTCACCGACCTGGGCCCGTTGCGCTACGTGCGGTCGATCACCGCGCCCCTGTCCCCGCTGCAGGCCCGACGGTTCACCGACCGGTTCCCGGTGTTCGTGCTCAACGGGTACGGCCAGGCCGAGATCGGCGAGGTGATCGGTTGGACCGCCGCCGATGCCAGAGCCCATCCCGAGAAGGTGGGCGCCGTGGGTCGGCCCCATCCCGGCGTGGCCATCAGGATCGACGACGAGGACCACCTGTGGGTCCGCCCGCCGAACACGGCCGTGGGCATCGAGGAACGCGTGGACGCCGAGGGGTTCGTCGACACCGGCGACCTGGCCCGGGTCGACGACGACGGGTTCGTGTGGATCGAGGGCCGAGCCGGCGACATGATCAACCGCGGTGGCAACAAGGTGGCGCCGTCCGCAGTGGAGGAGGTGCTGCGCCTCTCGCCGGCGGTCGACGACGTGGCGGTGGTGGCCGGGCCCGACGACCGCCTGGGCGAGGTGCCGGTGGCCTTCCTGGTCGGTCGCCCCGTACCCGACGACGAGCTGCTGGCGTTGTGCCGGGAGCACCTCGTCGCCTACAGGGTGCCGGCGGCGTTGCACTGGCTCGACGAGCTCCCCCGCAGCGAGGTGGGCAAGGTCCTCACCCGCGACCTCCAGGCCCGCCTGACCTGAGAGGCAACCACCACCCGTCGGCCGGACGACCTCCGAGCTCATCCCCGGCGTCGGGGCCATCGTCACCCGGAGTCGTCGAACAGCGTGCCGGTCCGCTCGACGCCCCGGTCGGCCCTCGCAGCGATCCCACCCCACGCCCCTGCCCGTGGGCCGGCACCTCTCCCGCCGGTTGCTGCTGGCGCGGCGCCTGCGTGCCGATTCGGCGCAGCGACTGTCCTGACGCCTGCCTCCCGGCACGTTCGGCTGTCGCGGGCGCTTCCGTCGTCCGTCCGCCGCTGCTCCTGCTCCTGCCCCGGCCCCGGCCCTCCCGGGCCGACGTGCCGGCCATGGCGCCGTGATCCGCAGGGGACCCGGCGAGGTGGCCGGCGGTCCGGTCGGGCCGTGGCGGGGGTGGCTGGTGACCGTGACCCCGGCGCGTGTGGCCCGGAGCTCGCCGTTGGGATCGCCGGAGAGGCACCAGCCGCCCTCGTGGACGGCGTGGTGGTGGTGCCAGCACAACATGGCGAGGTTGCCGAGCACGGTCGGCCCGGGGAAGGGGACCACGTGGTGGGCCTGGAGGAACCGGGTGGCCGTGCACGACCCGAAGCGACAGCCTCGGTCTCGCTGCAGCACGACGCGACGCATGGCCGGGCTGACCGTCCGTGCGGTGGCGCCCACGCCCACGGCGATGCCGGCTCGGTCCTGGACGACCACCTGGACCCGGCTGTCGCAGAGCAACCGCCGTGCGGTCTCCACCGGGAGCAGCGTGCCGTCCTCGAGCTCGGCGGTGGCACTGGCGAGGGCCGCGGACCCGTCGGGCGCACGGGCGGGACCCTGCGGTGCCGCGCGGGCATGGCGGGGTGGCGCGCCGCCGTGGGTCGCTGCGGTTGCTGCGGTCGCCCCTCCGTCGATCGCTGCGGTCGCCGCGTCGACGGTGTCGAGGTCGGCGATGAGCACCACGTTGGCCCGGTCGGGGTCGGCGTCGTCGGCGATGGTGGCGCCGGCCAGGGCCAGCAGACCGTCGGCGCGGCGTTGGTCCGGGGTGAGCGGTGGCGCGTTGCCCTCGTTGCCCTCAGCGGTGCCCTTGGTGCCATCAGCGGGGCCAGCGGTGGCGCGGCGTTCGGCGCCATCGGTCCTGGGATCGGTGCGCCCCCGAGGTGGCGCGGCGCGGTCGATGGCCGCCAGGAGCCGGTGGCCGTCGTCGACGGGCATCGCCCCTCTGAACCGGAGCTCCAGACCGTCGGTCCAGGCCCGGAAGTGACGGGCGTTGCGGGCGGCGCGGTGGTCGGCGCTGGTCGGGCGAGATCTCTTCGCTGCCTGACGATCGAGCACCCCGACGGGAAGGGCCGGGGCTTGTGCGGCCCACTGGCGGTCGGTGGTCGGATCGGCCAGCTGGGCCGCAGGCCGCGCCTGGGCGGTGGAGAGGTCGCCGCGGGCGGCAGCCTCGGCGAGGTTGGGGAGCCCGTCGAGCTGTCGGGCCAGGCGAAGTTGGTCGTTGGCGGTGCGTCGACTGACGCCGAGCCCGTTGGCGGCCCAGTCGGCGGCATCACGAGACCCGTCGACGGTGAACGCCCGACGCTCGTCGATCAGCGCCAGCAGGCGCCGCTGCTGGTGCTCGACGGCGGAGATCACCTTCTGCAACTTGGCCACGGCGGCGCGCAACCCCTCGGCGTCGAGGCGGTCCCAGCCGAGCTCGGGAAGCTGCCCGTCGGCACCGCCCGGGTGGACCTCGAGCACCGAGAAGGCCCGCCCCAGGGTCGCCAGGACCGCCGGCACCGGGCTGGTCCACGCATCCCCTCGACGGGCCGGCTCGCCGAGTCTCCGCAGCCCCGCCGCCATTCCGGCGGGGGAGAGACCACTGGCACCGAGGTCGCTGTCACCGGCGCCCCCAGCCTTCGCGGCTGCGGTCATGTCGATCCTCCCCTCACGAGTCGCCGGGCTCAGGCCACGGAACGCAACGCCTACCGGAGGTACCCGGAGGCACCGAAGAGGAAGAAGCATGATGCTACATAATCGAACACCAGTACGCAAGCGGTTTCTCGGTGAAATCTTCGTGACCGCCTCTGCTCTGTCACGGCGGGGGCTCGCAGAGCTCGCCCATCTCGTCCCGCGATCGGCAACGAGACCGTGACCGGACGTCGGACGAGGATCAGCGACGGGACCGCACGGCCGGCGACGCGACCCGCACGACCGGCGACACCCCAGGACCGGCGACACTCGCCTGCGGCGGCGGTCCGTTCAGGGGCGCCCCAGTAGCCAGCGGGCAACGTCGATCCTCAGCAGGGCCACCTCGCCGATGTCGTCGTCGACCTCCACGGCGAGGTCCCAGCCGTACTTGTCGAGGAACGCCGCCGTCACCGGTTCCGGGAACGGTCGAGGGACCGCCGTGGCCCGACCCTCGGCCACCAGCGGGTCGTCGCCGCCCTCGAGGCTGACCGAGACCGCGGGGTTGGCGGCGATGTTGCGGGCCTTCACGCTCGCCGCCCCGGTCCCGATCCAGAACCGCTCGTCCACCATCACGAACCACACCGGGGTCAGGTGCGGTCGGCCGTCGGCTCGCACCGTGGCCAACCACACGTTGCGCTCCCGGAGGAGTCGATGGTCGTGCGGGCCCACGCTGCGTCGCCCAGCCCTAGAGCCGTCCGTCGGTGCGGAGGTCCTCGGCCACCCAGGAGGGGTTGCGGCGCTCCTTGAACGACACGAAGCCCTCGACCGCCTCCGGTGCACCGAGGCTGGCCTCCATGGTCATGCGGTCGTAGGTGCCGTAGCCGTCGCCGATGATGCGCTTCACCTCCATGTAGGCGTTGGGCCCGCAGCGACAGCAGGCCTCGAGGGCCTCCACCGCGGCGGCCAGCACCGCGTCGTGCGGCACGACCCGGGTCACCAGCCCCCACTCGAGCGCCTCCACGGCCGACACGACCCGACCGGTGAACAACATGTCCTTGGCCCGTCCCGGGCCGATCTGCGCGGGGAGGTAGGTGGCGTAGCCGGTGTCGGCGATGCCCCGGTAGAGCTCGGGTGCCCGGAACGTGGCCCGGTCGCTGGCCACGACCACGTCGGAGAGCATGGCGATGAGCAGCCCCCCGCCCTGGCAGAGGCCGTTCACGGCAGACACCACGGGCTTGGCCGAGCGGCGCACGGCGTCGAAGGGCACGGTGTCCATGCCCAGCAGCGCGGGCCCACCCCAGTCGTCGACGGGGTCGCCACCCAGGTCGCCGCCGGGGATGAACACGTCGCCCGTGCCGGTGATGAGCAGACCGGCGAGGGTCGGGTCGGCGTTGACCCGGTCGATGGCGTAACGGATGCCGAAGTACATGGCCCCGGTGAGGGCGTTGCGCCGCTCGGGTCGATCGACGGTGCAGTGGGCCAGGCTGCCGTGGCGTTCGAAGCGCAGGTACGGCGACCCCAGCCAGTCGCCCTCCGGTGGGCGAGGCGGCGTCCGGGTGGGCTCGGGTTGCGCGCCGGTCGCGTCGACATCGCTCATGGGACCCCCTCTGGTCGAGATGTATAAGGTATCCGCCGCTACCCGGCCGGATCGGCCGTGGGCTCAGTCGGAGGTCGGAGGACCCATGGGGATGCTCGACGGCAAGGTGGCCATCGTGACCGGCGCCGGTCACGGCGTGGGCCGGGGACACGCCATGGAGCTGGCCAAGCACGGGGCCACCGTCGTCGTGAACGACCTCGGGGGATCCGTGGAGGGTGAGGGCGCGTCCCCCGCCGCCGACGACACGGTGGCGCTCGTCGAGGCCCGCGGCGGCACCGCCGTGGCCAACTACGGCGACGTGTCCGACCACGACCAGTGCGGGGCACTCGTCCAGCAGGCCCTCGACACGTTCGGTCGCCTCGACATCGTCGTGAACAACGCCGGCATCGTGCGCGACGCGGCCATCTGGAACATGCCGGTGGAGAACTTCGACCTGGTGCTGGCGGTACACCTCCGGGGCACCTGGTCGATGTGCCACCACGCCGCCAGGCACTTCCGGGCCATGTCGAAAGCCGGCGAACCGGTCGCCGGGCGGATCATCAACACCACCTCGGGCGCCGGCCTCACCGGCAACTTCGGTCAGACCAGCTACGCCACGGCCAAGGCGGCCATCGTCGGCCTCACCCTCACCCTGGCCCAGGAGCTGGCCAGCTCCGGTGTGACCGTCAACTGCGTCGGGCCGTCGGGCCTCACCCGCATCACCGCCACGATGCCGGGCATGCCGGACTCCTTCGAGCCCGACGAGATCGGTGACGACGAGTTCCACCCGATGGACCCGGCGAACGCCTCGCCGCTCGTGGCCTGGCTGTCCTCCGACGACGCCGGCTACGTGAACGGCCAGGTCATCCGAGCCCTCGACGACCGCATCATCTGGATGCAGGGCTGGCGCGAGCGCAAGACCATCTCCAACGACCAGACCAAGTGGGACGCCACCAAGCTCGGTGCCCGCATGGGCGGCGAGGTCTTCGGCGTGCAGCCCCAGGGCCTGAAGTTCGAACAAGCCTGACCGGCCACGCCGGCCACGAGATCCCCGTCCGCCCCGCACGCCACTCAACCCGAGACCCGAGACCCGAGGAAACCCCATGACCGAAGCCGTGATCGTCGCCGCCGCCCGCACCCCCATCGGACGGGCCCGCAAGGGCTCCCTCGTCGGGGTCGATGCCTTCGAGCTCGCCCAGACCGCGGTCGGGGCCACGATCGAGCGCAGCGGGGTACCCGCCGCCGACATCGACGACATCGTCGTGGCCGAATCTCTCCAGGGTGGCGGCGTCATCGCCCGCTACGTGGCCGTCGAGCTCGGCCTGACCGACGTCCCGGGCCTGGCTGACAACCGCCACTGCGCGGCCGGTCTGTCGGCCGTGCAGATAGGGGCGGCGTCGATCAAGGCGGGCATGGATCGAGTGGTCGTCGCCGGCGGCACCGAGAGCGCGTCGTCGATGCCGATGTCGACCAAGCGCCTCGAGCTCGGCGCCGACCCGGTGCAGTGGATGTCGCCCAGCCACCCGGCCACGCCCGATGCCCCGCCCTTCGACATGACCATCACCGTGGGCAACAACGCCGCCGTCGAGGCCGGCCTCACCCGCCGCGACGTCGACGAGTGGGCCGCCTACTCCCACGGTCGGGCCATCGAGTCGATCGACAACGGGTGGTTCGACGACCAGATCGTGCCGGTCACGGCGCCGCAGATCGACGGCTCGACCATCGAGTTCTTCGTCGACGAACATCCGCGCCGGGGGGTCACCGTCGAGACCCTCGCCGAGCTCGCGCCCCTGCACCCCGAGATCGAGGGCTTCACCGTGACCGCCGGCAACGCCGCCGGCATCAACGACGCCGCGGCCGCGGTCGTCGTGACCGCCGACGACTACGCCGCCGCCAACGGGCTCACACCCCTGGCCCGAATCGTGTCGTGGGCGTCGGTGGGCATCGAGCCCGCCCGCACCGGAATGGCGCCCACGCTGGCCATCCCCAAGGCCCTCGAACGGGCGGACATGGGCATCGACGACATCGAGCTCTGGGAGATCAACGAGGCGTTCTGCTCCGTGCCCGTCGCCGCCTACCGGACCCTGGGCATCGACCCCACCATCCTCAACGTGAACGGCAGCGGCTGCAGCCTCGGCCACCCCATCGCCGCCACCGGCGCCCGCATGGTCGTGACGATGGTCCACGAGCTGCGCCGCCGCGGCCTCACCACCGGATGCGTCTCGATGTGCGCCGGGGGCGGCATGGGCTCCGCGCTGGTCCTGGAACTGCTCTGAGCGCCGCTCGGCGGGGCCTGGGCTACAGCAACTCGTACGGACGCAGGTCGCGGATGGCGGCCAGCGAGCGGGTGATCATGGCGGTGAACATGGCGTCGCTGGCGTCGTTGGGGTCGGTGGCGTACACCGCGCCCAGCACGGTGATCATCGGCCCCTGCACCACGCCCGAGCCGGTAGTCGTCGAAGCACTCGTCGAGGTCGTGGTCGGTCACCCCGTGGGCGGCGAGCGCCTCGTGGTAGGCGGCGACGAGCTCGCGCTCGTGGGCCCGTCGGTCGTCGACGTCGAGGCTGGTGGCCAGGAAGTAGCCGATGTCGCGGCCCGGTAGGCCGAGGGCCAGGGTCTGCCAGTCGACGGCGCTCACCCCCGCACCGTGCGCGGGGAACATCAGGTTGTCGGGTCGGTAGTCGCCGTGGATGACCGAGAACCGCTCCGGGCGGGTGAGCAGCCACTCGGCCAGGTGGGACGGGCACCTCGCGCAAGCGTGGCCGGATCGTCGGGGCCCATCCGGGCCTCGAAGCGTTCGAGGAAGGTGGGGATGGCCCCGTCGAGCACCTGGGCGTAGAACTCGGCGCCCTCGCGCTCGTGGCGCTTGAGCCACTCGATCTCCAGCAGCGAGTCGTCCTTCCAGCGCGGGCCGTGCAGCCCGGCCAGGTTCACCACGGCGTGGCGGGCTTCCTCGACGGTGACGCCGCGCACCTGGTCGCCGGGCACCGACGGGGCCAGGTCCTCGAGCAGCAGCACGAAGCACTTCCAGTCGTCGGCGATGGTGGCGAACCAGCACGTCGGGGTGCGCACGGCCAAGGTGTCGGCCAGCTCGCGGTAGAAGCCGACCTCGTTGCGGTAACCCTCGGCGATGATGTCGCGCGCCGACGGGTCACCGGCGGCCATCTTCGCCACCAGCGTGGCCGGCGCACCCTCGGCTTCGGCGGCGGCAGGGTCGGCGTAGTCGAGCCAGAGCCGGTAGCTCGTGCCCATCTGCCCGGTGCCGACGCGCTCGAAGCGCACCCCGGTCACCGGGGTGGCGATGTCGCGTGTGGCCAGGGCCGCCGTGACCCACTCGGGGGTGAGCTCCTCGGGTGCGTCGCACACCGGCGGTGCGTCGATGGTCACGAGCGGTCCTCCTGGGTCGGGTCGGTGCCGATGATGCCAGCCGGCGAGCCCGTCACAGCTCGACCAGCTCGAAGGTGGTCGCCGCGGCCACACCCAGCGCCGGTCCGGCCGCCTCGGCCATGCCCCGCAGGAACGGTTCGGGGTCCTTGCCGGTGGTCCCCTCGGGCAGCGCGTCGAGGTAGGTCTGGTGGGCGCGAAGCGACGCCACCCCGGCGTCGATGGTGTCGGTGACGTCGACGGCGTGCGTGGCCTGCGGTGAGCCGCCGAAGAGGGCGAAGCGGGCCCCCGACCACGGCGGTCCTCCGGCCCCGGGGAAGACCCAACGGTTGCCGGCGTCGCGGGCGGCGTCGATGAGGGCGATGCCCACGGCGCGATGGTCGGCGTGGTTGAAGCCCGCGCCCCACGAGTCGCGGTAGTTGATGCTGATGAGCACGTCCGGGCGGTGTCGACGGATGGCGGCGGCGAGGATCGCGCCGCAGCACGATCGACGCCTCGACCAGCCCGTCGGGGTGGGCCAGGAACTCCACCTCGTGCACGCCCACCGCGGCCGCGGAGTCGCGCTCGTCCTGCTGGCGCAGCCGTGCGCACTCCTCGGGTGGCATCGTGTCGATGCCGGCCTCGCCGGACGTGACCATGCAGTAGGTGATCGTCTTGCCCTGGCCGGTCCAGCGGGCGACGGCGCTGGCCGCGCCGTACTCGAGGTCGTCGGGATGGGCGACGACGGCGAGGCCTCGTTCCCAGTCCTCGGGTACCGCGTCGAGCGTCGTCATGGGTGCCTCCTGGCGGCGACGGGCGCCGCGTCACGGTTGCGGCGACCCTACCGGCGAGGCGACTTCGGGCGCCCGGGCGGCCGCGGCGGCGCTCACCCCGGACGCGGACGCTGCACACGGTCAAGTATCGGCCTACCCTTGGGTGGTGCTCGTGGCGACGCGGCGAGCCGCACGTGGTCGACGGGGGTCGGCCCGACCAGACCAGGGGGTCCACATGGCCGAGGAGCTCAAGGCGTTCGACGCCGACAACCACTACTACGAGGCGCTCGACGCCTTCACCCGCTACATCGAGCCCGAGTACGCCAAGCGGTGCATGCAGTGGGCCGAGGTGAACGGTCGCCAGATGCTGCTGGTCGGCGGGAAGATCAACCGGTTCATCCCGAACCCCACCTTCGACCGCCTGTCGGCACCGGGAAGCCTCGAGCAGTACTTCCGGGGCAACAACCCCAAGGGCGACAGCGTCAAGGACCTCTTCGGCGACCTCGTGCCCTGCGACCCCGCCTACCGCGACCGTGAGATCCGCCTGAAGACGATGGACAGCCTCGGCATCGAGGGCGCGCTGTTCTTCCCCACCCTCGGCGTCGGCATGGAGCAGGCCCTCAAGGACGACCTTCCCGCGGCCCGCGCCGCCTTCCGGGCGTTCAACAAGTGGCTCGACGAGGACTGGGGCTTCGCCTACGAAGAGCGCATCTTCGGCGTGCCCTACCTCACCCTCTCCGACCTCGACAACGCCGTCGAGCAGCTCGAGTGGTGCCTCGACCGCGACGCCCGCGCCGTGCTGATCCAGACCGGCCCCGTGAGCACGGCGGAGGGCTTCAAGAGCCCGGCCGACCCTCGCTTCGACCCCTTCTGGGCCCGCGTGCAGGAGTCCGGCGTGGCCGTCGTGTACCACGGCGGCGGCAACGCCTACCAGGACCTCATCACCATGTGGGGCGAGTCGGCCGAGATGGAGGCCCACCGCTTCGAGCCGCTGCGCTCGGCGCTGTCGCACGACGCGGTGGCCGACACGTTCGCGGCGATCGTCCTTCACGGTCTGCTCCAGCGGTTCCCGCACCTGCGCTTCGCGGCCATCGAGACCGGGCGCCGACTGGGTGGCCCCTCTGCTCAAGCGCCTCGGCAAGATGTACAGCCAGACCCCGATGGCCTTCCCGGAGGACCCCCGTGAGGCCTTCAAGCGCAACGTGTGGGTGTCGCCGTTCTACGAGAACGACCTCGCCGGCCTGCGCGACATCATGGGTGCCGACCACCTGCTCCTCGGCTCGGACTGGCCCCACACCGAGGGCCTCGTCGACCCGCTGTCCTTCACCGTCGACCTCACCGAGGCCGGCTACACCGAGGAGGAGCAGCGGCTGATCATGCACGACAACTGCAAGCTCCTGGTCCAGCGCCAGCCGCACTGAGTCGGTTCCGACGTCGGCGCCGCGGCGTCGGCGCCGTCAGCCTCCGAGGAGGTCCCGCCGCAGGTCCTGGGTGAGCACCTTGCCCATGGCGTTGCGGGGGATCACCTCGACCACCTCGACGCGCTCGGGGCACGTGTGGCGCGTCATGCCCTGTTGGGTCCAGAACTCCCGGAGCTCGGCGACGCCGAGCGGCGCACCGGCATCGTCCCCCTCGTCCTGCGTCAGCACGAGCACGGCGCAGACCTGCTCGCCGGTGCGCTCGTGGGGGAGCCCGAGCACGGCGACGTCGGCGATCGCCGGGTGGGTGCGCAGCGCATCCTCGACCGCCTTGGCCGAGATGTTCTCGGCGTTGCGCACGATCACGTCCTTCAACCGCCCGGTGATGGCCACGTGCCCCGACGGCCACTGCACCCCGAGGTCGCCGGTGCGGAACCAGCCGGCGTCGTCGAAGGCGTCGGCATCGAGGGCGGCGTCGACGTAGCCGAGGAACAGCGACGCCCCCTTCAGCCGCAGCTCGCCTTCCTCCCCGGGCGCGCACACTCGGCCGTCGGCGTCGACCACCCGTAGCTCGGTTCGAGACGTGGGCCGCCCCTCGGTCTGCTCGAGCTGCTCGTCGGTGTCGTCGAGCGCGGCCTGGGTGGCCAGCGGGCACTCGGTGAGGCCCCACGCCGACACGGTGCCCGCGCCCCCAGCGCGGCCTTCACCCGCTGGTGGTGCCCGGGGGGCTTGCCGGCCCCGCCGCTGGTGCAGGCCTTCAGGCGCGGGTACAGCGGCTCCGGGCCGTGGCGCTCCTGGGCGGCCATGTAGGCGAGGTGGAACGGGAGGGCCGACCCGAGCAGCGTGGCGCCGACGTCGGCCATGAGCTCGGGGCTGGTCGCAGGGTCGAACGCGTCGAGCAGCACCAGGCGGCACCCCGACCGCAACGCCATGGCCAACATCACCGGTCCGCCGATGTGGGGGATCGGGAAGGCGATCGGGTAGACGTCGTCGGGCCCCATGGCCAGGCGGTCCACCATGCCATCGGACCCGGCGATGACCGAGGCGTCGGTGTGGCGGACGCCCTTGGGCGTGCCGGTCGTGCCCGACGTCGAGAACACCCACCGGGTCTCGTCTGCGTGCGGTGCTCGTGCCGCGGGCAACCCCGAGGCATCACCCGTCGGGAGGTCGTAGGCGCCCGGCCCCGTGGCCGCAGCCGCCCGATGGTCGACCACCACCACGGCGGTCTCGGCCGGGAGGAGGATCCGGAACATGGCCTGGTGGTCGAAGTCGCGCCACACGGGCGGGGTGACCACGAGGTCGGGGCGGACCTGTTCGAGGATCGCTGCCGTCTCCCGCTCGCGCAGCATGGCGATGATCGGGTTCTGCACCGCGCCGAGGCGGCACAGCGCCATCGACAGCACGAGCGCCTCGAGGCAGGTGGGCAGCTGCCAGCTCACCGCGGACCCCTCGCCGATCCCCAGCACCGAGAGCCCGGCGGCCACGCGCTCCGCGGTCTGGCGCAGCTCCTCGGCGGTGAGCGAGCGGCCGAGGTCGTCGGCCAGCACCACGTGGTCGGGCGTGGCGGCGGCTCGGGTCTCGACGAGGGCCCAGAAGCTCTCCGGGTACGTCGTGGTCGAGTCGTCCATCACCTCAGCCAACCACGTACGCGACCACCCCGGTGGGTGAGCCCGACTCGACGCCCGGGCGACGCAACACCCGGCGACGACCGCCACGAGGTGCCAGTCTGGACGGCGGGGGTGGGCGATGACTGAACGGAGAGCGGGGTACGGCCGCCGACCGGACGTCCGTGGGCGGCGAGCGGCGGTGCGTGCGACCGCACTCGGGCTCGCCGTGGTCGTGACCATCGCAGCAGGCGGTTGCAGCGATGGCGGCGACGACGGGTCGGCGGTCGGGACGACGACCACGGTCGCCCCCGAGGGGGCACCGGCCGAGGTCGTCGAGAACCCCGGTGACTGGGTGCTCCCCGGTCACGACTACGACAACACGCGGCGGGCATCGTCGTCCATCGACGCCGACCAACATCCGTCGATTGGAGGTGGCCTGGCGCCACGATCTCGCGGGGTCGCTGTCGACCGTGCCCCTCATCGTCGGCGACACCGTCTACGTGCAGGACGGCAGCGGCGCCATCAGCGCCCTCGACCGCGACACGGGCGTGGCCCGGTGGGTGAGCGAGGCCACCGGGTTCAACATCGGACCGTTCGGCGTGGCCGTGGCCGACGGGCGCGTGTTCGGCGTGCGCGGCTCGAAGGGCGTGATCGCGCTCGACGCGGCGACGGGAGCAGAGATCTGGGCGCGCGACATCACCGACACCGCGACCGCGGGCATCGACATCCAGCCGACCGTCTACGGCGGGCAGGTCTTCGTCAGCACGGTCCCGATCAGCATCGGCGGCATCTACGCCGGCGGTGACCGGGGCATCATCCACGCGCTCGATGCCGAGACCGGCGAGACGACGTGGCGCTTCGACACCGTCGCCTCCCCCGACCTGTGGGGCAACCCCGACGGTCAACTCCGGGGGAGGAGCCTGGTACCCACCCGCCATCGACCCTCAGCGGTCGCTCGTCTACTGGGGCGTCGCCAACCCGGCGCCGTTCCCCGGCACCCCCGAGTTCCCGAACGGTTCGAGCAGGCCCGGGGCGAACCTCTACACCGACTCCGTCGTGGCGCTCGACATCGCCACCGGCGAGCTGCGCTGGTTCGACCAGGTGCACCCCCACGACCTGTTCGACCGGGATCTCGTGCACTCCCTCATCGCCCGGCCGCCGGACGGACCGGAGGTCGTCGTGGGAGCCGGGAAGGGGGCGGTCGTCGTGGGCATCGACCCCGACACGGGTGAGCGTCTCTGGACCACCCCCGTGGGAACCCACCGCAACGACGACCTCGAGGCGTTGACCGGTCCGACCGAGGTGGCGCCCGGAACCTTCGGGGGCATCCTCACCCCACCGGCCACCGCCGACGGCGTGGTCTACGCGGCGGTGGTCGACGCCCCCGTCGTGCTGTCACCCGACGAGACGGCCTACTTCGGCGCCGAGCTGGGGGTGAACGAGGGCCAGGTGGTCGCCGTCGACGCCTCCGACGGTGCCGTCCTGTGGTCGGTCCCGGTCCCCGGTGACCCCCTGGGCGGCGTGCTGGTCCTCAACGACGTGGTGGTCACCGCGATGCTCGACGGCCGGCTCGTCGCGCTCGACCGGTCCGACGGCCAGATGGTCTGGCAGAAGGAGGCTCCGGGCGGCGTCAACGGTTGGATGAGCGCCGCCGACGACCTCCTCGTCGTGCCCGTCGGCAACGCCGGTCCGCCGCAGCTGGTGGCCTACCGACTGGGCTGAGGCGACGACCTCGGGTCGCCACTAGATTGCGGAGCCGGTGCCGGCGGTATCGCCGGCGAGCCAGTCCTGAGGGGGAGCTTCGTG
>CAVQSE010000006.1:0-69444 GCA_963715425.1 uncultured Iamiaceae bacterium | reverse complement strand
TCAGGCCGAGGGCCCCGCGGCCTTCGCCGAGAAGCGCGATCCCGTGTGGGTGGACCCCGTGCGTCCCGTTGACGAGCCCGCCGCCGAGCATCCGACCGACACGTGATCCACCGGTGATGTCCTCGTGACGCTGGCGTCGCTGCTCCTCGATCACCCGTTTGCCGACGACGAACCGCTGCTGCACACGGTCGACCGGTCGATGACCGCGGGCGAGGCCCGTGCGGCGGCCCGGAGCGTGGCCCGGGAGCTCAGCGAGGCCGTCGGGGACCTGACGGGCCGTGCGGTGGCGGTGCAACTGCCCAACGGGCCCGAGCTGGTGACGACGATGGTGGCGGTGTGGTTGGCCGGGGGTGTGTACGTGCCGGTCAACCCCCGCTTCCCCCGAGCCGAGGTCGACCTGGTCCTCGAGACGACCCGGCCGGCCGCGCTGGTCACCGAGGCCGGCATCGAGGTGCTGGTGGCCGGGTCCGAGCCCTATGAGCCCGGCGTCGCCTTCGTGATGTGGACGTCGGGCACGACCGGTCGACCCAAGGCGATCCGCCACACCCACACGGCGTACCTCGAGCTCCTCGATCGGGTCCTGAAGCCGCTGCGCGCCACGAAGGGGGGAGCGGACCCCGAGTCGGCCGCGATCCCTCCTGCTCTCGGGGATGACGCCGGCGCTCCAGCTCGATCGGATGCGAGCGGATCGAGCAGACCGACCGGATCGAGCAGACCGACCGGACGGCCCAGCCCCACCCCCAACCTGATCCCGGTGTCGATGGCGCTCAACGCCGGTCTCTACAACGCCCTGTTCGGGCTGCGCGCCGGGGCGGCGCTGGTGATGATGGACCGCTTCGATGCCCACCGCTTCGCCGAGCTGGTGCGCCGCTTCGAGATCCGTTCGACCGTGCTGCCTCCCGCGGCGATGGTGATGCTGACCGAGTCCGACGTCACCGACCTGGGTCCGTTGCGCTACGTGCGGTCGATCACGGCCCCTCTCTCGCCGTTGCAGGCCCGACGGTTCACCGACCGGTTCCCGGTGTTCGTGCTCAACGGCTACGGCCAGGCCGAGATCGGCGAGGTGATCGGCTGGACCGCCGCCGATGCCAAGGCCCATCCCGAGAAGGTGGGCGCCGTGGGTCGGCCCCATCCCGGAGTGGCCATCAGGATCGACGACGAGGACCACCTGTGGGTCCGCCCGCCGAACACGGCGGTGGGCATCGAGGAGCGCATGGACGCCGATGGCTTCATCGACACCGGCGACCTGGCGCGGGTCGACGACGACGGGTTCGTGTGGATCGAGGGACGGGCCGGCGACATGATCAACCGCGGTGGCAACAAGGTCGCCCCCTCTGCCGTGGAGGAGGTGCTGCGCCTCTCGCCGGCGGTCGATGACGCCGCGGTGGTGGCCGGCCCCGACGACCGCCTGGGCGAGGTGCCGGTGGCCTTCCTGGTCGGCCGCCCGGTGCCCGACGACGAGCTGCTGGCGCTGTGCCGGGAGCACCTCGTGGCCTACAAGGTGCCGGCGGCGTTGCACTGGCTCGACGAGCTCCCCCGCAGCGAAGTGGGCAAGGTCCTCACCCGCGATCTCCAAGCCCGCCTCACCTGAGAGCAGTCACCAGCCGCGATCCACCAGCTGTCGCCCACCAGTCGTCGCCCACCAGCCGTTGCGTCCCTCGGAGTGGGAGCGGTGAGTCTCGGATGGTCGCCGCGAAGGCCACCGAGCCGTCGGCTCGTGGCTCCGCCCTGGGAGCTCCGAGCTGTGGGTCGAATCCCCCGGGTCGAGGGCATGCGTTGCGCTCTCCGTCCCGGGGCGGGATGGGGTCGCCGGTCGGGCAGCCCGCGAGCTCATGCCACAGGCCCGGCCCGTCGTCACCCGGAGTCGTCGAACAGTGATCCGGTCCTCTCCTCGTCCCGATCCTCCTCTCCCTGATCCGATCTCGCCTCTGCCGCTGCTTCTGCCGCTGCTTCTGTCCTTGTTTCTGCCGCGGCATCTGCCCCTGTCCGGAGCGACGTCCGCGGCACCGACGGCCTCGCGCGAGCCGACCGCGCCGCCGGGGAGGGCGCCCGCGTTGGTTCGTGGTGGGGGTGACTGGTGACGGTGACTCCGGCACACGTGGCCCGCAACTCACCGTTGGGATCGCCGGCGAGTTGCCAGCCTCCCTCGTGGACGGCGTGGTGATGGTGCCAGCACAACATGGTGAGGTTGCCGAGCACGGTCGGCCCGGGGAAGGGGATCACGTGGTGGGCCTGGAGGAAGCGGGTGGCCGTGCACGAGCCGAAGCGGCATCTCCCGTCTCGTCGCATCACCACGCGCCGCATGGCCGGGCTGACCGTTCGTGAGGTCGTGCCCACCCCGACGGCGATGCCGGCTCGGTCCTGGACCACCACCTGGACGCGGCTGTCGCAGAGCAGCCGCCGTGCGGTCTCCACCGGGAGCAGCGTGCCGTCATCGAGCTCGGCGGTCGCCTCGTCGTCGGTTCCGCTCTCGTCGGGCGGGTCGGGCGGGTCGGGCGGGTCGGGCGGGTCGGGCGGGTCGGGCGGGTCGGGCGGGTCGGGCGTGATCGAGTGAGCGCTGTTCCCGAGGGCCGGGCGTCGTCTCGTACCGCTGACCTCTGATGGCGCATCCCGGTCGATCGCCGTTGTGGCTGCCGTGGCTGCTGTTGCGGCATCGATGGCGTCGAGGTCGGCGATGAGCACCACGTTGGCCCGGTCGGGGTCGGCATCGTCGGCGATGGTGGCGCTGGCCAGGGCCAGCAGGCCGTCGGCGCGGCGCTGGTCGGGGCTGAGGGATGGCGTTGCGGCATCGGTTGCCGGATCGGTGCGCCCTCGAGGTGGCAGCGGCGCGGTCGATGGCGGCCAGGAGCCGATGGCCGTCGTCGACGGGCATCGCACCTCTGAAGCGGAGCTCGAGGCCGTCGGTCCAGGCTCGGAAGTGACGAGCGTTGCGGGCGGCGCGGTGGTCGGCGCTGGTGGGACGAGACCTCTTCGCCGCCTGGCGATCGAGCACGCCCACGGGAAGTCCTGGAGCCTGGACCGCCCATTGCCGGTCGGTGGTCGGATCGGCCAGTTGGGCCGCCGGTCTGGCCTGCGCGGTGGAGAGGTCGCCGCGGGCGGCGGCGTCGGCGAGGTTGGGGAGCCCGTCGAGCCGGCGGGCCAGGCGAAGTTGGTCGTTGGCTGCCCGTCGACTGACGCCGAGCCCGTTGGCCGCCCAGTCGGCGGCATCACGAGATCCGTCGACGGTGAACGCCCGTCGCTCGTCGATCAGCGCCAGCAGGCGCCGTTGTTGGTGCTCGACGGCGGAGATCACCTTCTGCAACTCGGCCGCGGCGGCGCGCAGCCCCTCGGGGCCGAGGCGGTCCCATCCGAGCTCGGGGAGCACCTCGGCTGTGCCGCCGCGGTCGGCCTCGAGCACCGAGAAGGCCCGCCCAAGGACAGCCAGGACAGCTGGCACCGGGCTGGTCGACGCATCCATCCGCCCGGCCCGGGCGCCGGTCCCGTGAGGCGATGTCGACGGGTCGGCGGTCGCAAGATCTTCGGCGGGGAGGCCGGTTGTGCCGGCATCGCCAGTCGCCGCTGCTGCGCTCATGTCGATCCACCCCTCACGAATCGCCGGGCTCAGGCCACGCGACGAACGACGTCTGGGGGTACCCGGAGGCACCGAAGGGGAAGAACACCAAGACTATCGGATCGAACACCAGTACGCAACCAATTTCCCAGAAATAACGTCGCGGCCTTCTCCGCGGCCACTGAACCAAGATCCGCGCGACGCCGGCGCACGACATGGGGATCGCTCACCGCGCATCGCTGCGACCGGGTCCGAGCACCTCGATCGGGACCGAGTCCGAGACCGACGGGCGGTGACGATGCCCAGCACGTGACGGTCGGTTCAGGGGCGCCCCAGCAGCCAGCGGGTCACATCGATCCTCAGCAGAGCCACCTCGCCGATGTCGTCGTCGACCTCGACGGCGAGGTCCCAGCCGTACTTCTCGAGGAACGCCGCCACCACGGGTCCCGGGAACGGTCGAGGCACGGTCACCGCACGTCCCTCGGCGACGAGCGGGTCGTCGCCGTCCTCGAGGCTGACCACGACCGACGGGTTGGCGGCGATGTTGCGGGCTTTCACGCTCCCGGCGCCCGTCCCGATCCAGAACCGCTCGTCGACCATCACGAACCACACCGGAGCCAGGTGCGGTCGGCCGTCGGCTCGCACCGTGGCCAACCAGACGTTGCGCTCCCCGAGGAGTCGATCGGTCGCGTGGGCCCACGCCGTTGCCCAGTCCTACAGCCGGCCGTCGGTGCGGAGGTCCTCGGCCACCCAGTAGGGGTTGCGGCGCTCCTTGAACGACACGAAGCCCTCGACCGCCTCTGGCGCCCCCAGGCTGGCCTCCATCGTCATGCGGTCGTAGCTGCCGTAGCTGTCGCCGATGATGCGCTTGACCTCCATGTAGGCGTTGGGCCCGCAGCGACAGCAGGCCTCGAGGGCCTCGACCGCGGCGGCCAGCACCGTGTCGTGCGCGCACCACCCGGGTGACGAGCCCCCACTCGAGCGCCTCCACGGCCGACACGACCCGACCGGTGAACAACATGTCCTTGGCCCGCCCCGGACCGATCTGGGCGGGGAGGTAGGTGGCGTAGCCGGTGTCGGCGATGCCCCGGTAGAGCTCGGGAGCCCGGAACGTGGCCCGCTCACTCGCCACGGCCACGTCGGAGAGCATGGCGATGAGCAGCCCACCGCCCTGGCAGAGCCCGTTCACGGCCGACACCACCGGCTTGGCCGAGCGGCGCACGGCGTCGAAGGGCACGGTGTCCATGCCCAGCAGTCCGGGCCCACCCCAGTCGTCGATCGGGTCGCCACCCAGGTCGCCGCCGGGGATGAACACGTCGCCCGTGCCGGTGATCAGCAGACCGGCGAGCGTCGGGTCGGCGTTGACGCGGTCGATGGCGTAGCGGATGCCGAAGTACATGGCCCCGGTGAGGGCGTTGCGCCGCTCGGGTCGATCGACCGTGCAGTGGGCCAGGCTCCCGTGGCGCTCGAAGCGCAGGTACGGGGACCCCAGCCAGTCGCCCTCCGGCGGGCGAGGCGTCGCCCGGGTCGGCTCGGACTCGGACGTGGTCGGCTCGACGTCGCTCATGGGACCCCCTCTGGTCGAGATGTATAAGGTATCCGCCGCTACCCGGCCGAATCGGCCGGGGAACCTGTCGGAGGTCGGAACACTCATGGGGATGCTCGACGGCAAGGTCGCCATCGTGACCGGAGCGGGTCACGGCGTCGGACGCGGCCATGCGATGGAGCTGGCCAAGCACGGGGCCACCGTCGTCGTGAACGACCTCGGGGGATCGGTGGACGGCGAGGGCACCTCCCGCGCCGCCGACGACACGGTGGCGCTGGTCGAGGCCCGCGGCGGGACGGCCGTGGCCAACTACGGCGACGTCTCCGACCACGAGCAGTGCGGTGCGCTGGTGCAACAGGCCCTCGACGCCTACGGACGCCTCGACATCGTGGTCAACAACGCCGGCATCGTGCGCGACGCCGCCATCTGGAACATGCCCGTCGAGAACTTCGACCTCGTGCTGTCCGTGCACCTCCGGGGAACCTGGTCGATGTGCCATCACGCCGCCAAGCACTTCCGGGCCATGTCGAAAGCCGGCGAACCGGTCGCCGGGCGCATCATCAACACCACTTCCGGCGCCGGGCTCACCGGCAACTTCGGCCAGACCAGCTACGCCACGGCCAAGGCGGCCATCGTCGGGCTCACGCTGACCCTGGCCCAGGAGCTGGCCAGCTCCGGGCGTCACCGTCAACTGCGTCGGGCCCGTCGGGGCTCACCCGCATCACCGCCACCATGCCGGGGATGCCCGACTCGTTCGAGCCCGACGAGATCGGCGACGACGAGTTCCACCCCATGGACCCGGCGAACGCCTCGCCGCTCGTGGCCTGGCTCTCCTCCGACGACGCCGGCTACGTGAACGGCCAGGTCATCCGGGCCCTCGACGATCGCATCATCTGGATGCAGGGCTGGCGTGAGCGCAAGACCATCTCCAACGACCAGACCAAGTGGGACGCCACCAAGCTCGGTGCCCGCATGGGCGGCGAGGTCTTCGGCGTGCAGCCCCAGGGCCTGAAGTTCGAACAGGCCTGACCGGCCGCGAGTTCCCGTCCGCACCGACGCAACCCGAGACCCGAGACCGAGACCCGAGGAAGCCCCATGACCGAAGCCGTGATCGTCGCCGCCGCCCGCACACCCATCGGACGGGCCCGCAAGGGCTCCCTCGTGGGGGTCGACGCCTTCCAGCTCGCCGAGGTGGCCGTCGGCGCCGCGATCGAGCGCAGCGGTGTACCCGCCGCCGACATCGACGACGTCGTCGTGGCCGAATCGCTCCAGGGTGGCGGCGTCATCGCCCGCTACGTGGCCGTCGAGCTCGGCCTGACCGACGTCCCGGGCCTGGCCGACAACCGCCACTGCGCGGCCGGCCTGTCCGCCGTGCAGATAGGGGCGGCGTCGATCCGCGCCGGTATGGATCGAGTGGTCGTCGCCGGCGGCACCGAGAGCGCGTCGTCCATGCCGATGTCGACCAAGCGTCTCGAGCTCGGCGCCGACCCGGTGCAGTGGATGTCGCCCAGCCACCCGGCCACGCCCGATGCCCCGCCCTTCGACATGACCATCACCGTGGGCAACAACGCCGCCGTCGAGGCCGGCCTCACCCGCCGCGACGTCGACGAGTGGGCGGCCTACACCCACGGCCAGGCCATCCAGTCGATCGACAACGGCTGGTTCGACGAACAGATCGTTCCGGTCACCGCGCCCCAGATGGACGGCTCGACCATCGAGTTCTTCGTCGACGAACATCCGCGTCGGGGCGTCACCGTCGACACCCTCGCCGAGCTCGCGCCCCTGCACCCCGAGATCGAGGGCTTCACCGTGACCGCCGGCAACGCCGCGGGCATCAACGACGCCGCGGCCGCGGTCGTCGTGACCGCCGACGACTACGCCGCGGCCAACGGGCTCACGCCCCTGGCCCGCATCGTGTCGTGGGCGTCGATGGGCATCGAGCCCGCCCGCACCGGCATGGCGCCCACGCTGGCCATCCCGAAGGCCCTCGAGCGGGCCGGCATGAGCATCGACGACATCGAGCTCTGGGAGATCAACGAGGCGTTCTGCTCCGTGCCCGTCGCGGCCTACCGGACCCTGGGCATCGACCCCACCATCCTCAACGTGAACGGCAGCGGCTGCAGCCTCGGCCACCCCATCGCCGCCACTGGCGCGCGCATGGTCGTCACGATGGTGCACGAGCTGCGCCGTCGCGGCCTCACCACCGGCTGCGTCTCGATGTGCGCCGGCGGCGGCATGGGCTCGGCGCTCGTCCTCGAAGTGCTCTAGGGCCGCTCGGCGGCGCCGGGGCTACAGCAGGTCGAAGGGCCGTAGGTCGCGGATGGCGGCCAACGACCGGGTGATCATCGCCGTGAACATGGCGTCGCTGGCGTCGTTGGGATCGGTGGCGTAGACCGCGCCCAGCACGGTGATCATCGGCCCCTGCACCACCCCGAGCCGGTAGTCGTCGAAGCACTCGTCCAGGCCGTGGTCCGTCACTCCGTGGGCCAGCAGCGCCTCGTGGTAGGCGGCGACGAGCTCGCGCTCGTGGGCCCGCCGGTCGTCGACGCTCAGGCTGGTGGCCAGGAAGTAGCCGATGTCGCGCCCGGGCAGGCCGAGGGCCAGGGTCTGCCAGTCGACGGCGCTCACCCCGGCGCCGTGCGCGGGGAACATCAGGTTGTCCGGGCGGTAGTCGCCGTGGATCACCGAGAACCGCTCCGGTCGGGTGAGCAGCCAGTCGGCCAGGTGGGACGGCACCTCGCGCAGCGTGGCGGGATCGTCGGGGCCCATCCCGGCTCGAAGCGCTCCAGGAACGTGGGGATGGCCCCGTCGAGCACCTGGGCGTAGAACTCGGCGCCCTCACGCTCGTGGCGCTTCAGCCACTCGATCTCCAGCAGCGAGTCGTCCTTCCAGCGCGGGCCGTGCAGCCCGGCCAGGTTCACCACGGCGTGGCGGGCCTCGTCGACGGTGACGCCGCGCACCTGGTCGCCGGGCACCGACGGGGCCAGGTCCTCGAGCAGGAGCACGAAGCACTTCCAGTCGTCCGCGATGGTGGCGAACCAGCACCTCGGGGTGCGCACGGCCAGCGTGTCGGCCAGCTCGCGGTAGAAGCCGACCTCGTTGCGGTAGCCCTCGGCGATGATGTCGCGCGACGCCGGGTCGCCCGCGGCCATCTTGGCCACGAGCGTGGCCGGCGCACCCTCGGCCTCGGCCGCCGCCGGGTCGGCGTAGTCGAGCCAGAGCCGGTAGCTGGTGCCCATCTGCCCGGTGCCCACGCGCTCGAAGCGCACCCCGGTCACCGGGGTGGTGATGTCGCGGGTGGCCAGGGCCGCCGTGACCCACTCGGGGGTGAGGTCCTCGGGTGCGTCGCACACCGGCGGCGAGTCGATGGTCACGATCGGTCCTCCTGGGTCGGGTCGGTGCCGATGATGCCAGTCGGCGAGCCCGTCACAGCTCGACCAGCTCGAAGGTGGTCGCCGCGGCCACACCCAACGCCGGGCCGGCCGCTTCGGCCATGCCCCGCAGGAACGGCTCGGGGTCCTTGCCGGTGGTGCCCTCGGGCAGCGCGTCGAGGTAGGTCTGGTGGGCGCGCAGCGAGGCCACCCCGGCGTCGATGGTGTCGGTGATGTCGACGCCGTGTGTGGCCTGAGGTGAGCCGCCGAAGAGGGCGAAGCGAGCTCCCGACCACGGCGGTCCCCCGGCCCCGGGGAACACCCAGCGGTTGCCGGCGTCGCGGGCGGCGTCGATGAGCGCGATGCCCACCGCTCGGTGGTCGGCGTGGTTGAAGCCCGCGCCCCACGAGTCGCGGTAGTTGATGCTGATGAGCACGTCCGGGCGGTGTCGACGGATGGCGGCGGCGAGATCGCGTCGCAGCACGATCGACGCCTCGACCAGCCCATCGGGGTGGGCCAGGAACTCCACCTCGTGCACGCCCACCGCCGCGGCGGAGTCGCGTTCGTCCTGCTGGCGCAGCAGCGCGCACTCCTCCGGCGGCATCGAGTCGATGCCGGCCTCGCCGGACGTGACCATGCAGTAGGTGATCGACTTGCCCTGGCCGGTCCAGCGGGCGACGGCACTGGCCGCGCCGTACTCGAGGTCGTCGGGATGGGCCACGATGGCCAGCCCCCGCTCCCAGTCCTCGGGCACCAGCTCGAGCTCGCTCACGGTCGGTTCCCCCTGGATCGTGGCCGGGCCGGGTGGCCGGCACCTCGCGGCGACGCTATCGGCGGTCGCCGGGGGGCTGCCGGTCCGGTAGACCCCGGGCGGCATGCTGCACCAGGTCAAGCAACGGCGTACGCTGGAAGAGCCCGTCGGGGCGGTCGAGCACGCTCGGGCCGCGGGGTCGGCCCGATCAACGAGGGGATCCACCATGACCGAGGAGCTCAAGGCGTTCGACGCCGACAACCACTACTACGAGGCGCTCGACGCCTTCACCCGCTACATCGAGCCCGAGTACGCCAAGCGGGCCATGCAGTGGGCCGAGGTCAACGGCCGCCAGATGCTCCTGGTCGGCGGGAAGATCAACCGCTTCATCCCGAACCCCACCTTCGACCGACTGTCGGCGCCGGGCAGCCTCGAGCAGTACTTCCGGGGCAACAACCCCAAGGGCGACAGCGTCAAGGACCTCTTCGGCGACCTCGTGCCCTGCGACCCCGCCTACCGCGACCGCGAGATCCGCCTCAAGACGATGGACAGCCTCGGCATCGAGGGCGCGCTGTTCTTCCCCACGCTCGGCGTCGGCATGGAGCAGGCCCTCAAGGACGACCTCCCCGCGGCACGCGCCGCCTTCCGGGCCTTCAACAAGTGGCTCGACGAGGACTGGGGCTTCGCCTACGAGGAGCGCATCTTCGGCGTGCCCTACCTCACGCTGTCCGACCTCGACAACGCCATCGAGCAGCTCGAGTGGTGCCTCGACCGTGACGCCCGCGCCGTGCTGATCCAGACCGGCCCCGTGAGCACGGCGGAGGGCTTCAAGAGCCCGGCCGACCCTCGCTTCGACCCCTTCTGGGCCCGGGTGCAGGAGTCCGGCGTGGCCGTCGTCTACCACGGTGGCGGCAACGCCTACCAGGACCTCATCACCATGTGGGGCGAGTCGGCCGAGATGGAGGCCCACCGCTTCGAGCCGCTGCGCTCGGCGTTGTCGCACGACGCCGTGGCCGACACGTTCGCGGCGATCGTCCTGCACGGCCTGCTCCAGCGGTTCCCGCACCTGCGCTTCGCGGCCATCGAGACCGGGGCCGACTGGGTGGCCCCCCTGCTCAAGCGCCTCGGCAAGATGTACAGCCAGACCCCGATGGCCTTCCCGGAGGACCCCCGCGAGGCGTTCAAGCGCAACGTGTGGGTGTCGCCGTTCTACGAGAACGACCTCGCCGGGCTGCGCGACATCATGGGCGCCGACCATCTCCTGCTCGGCTCGGACTGGCCCCACACGGAGGGCCTCGTCGACCCGCTGTCGTTCACCGTCGACCTCACCGAGGCCGGCTACACCGAGGAGGAGCAGCGTCTGATCATGCACGACAACTGCAAGCTCCTCGTGCAACGCCAGCCGCACTAGCCGCCACCGACGTCAGGGCGCGATCAGCGACCGGCGCAGGTCCTGGGTGAGCACCTTGCCCATGGCGTTGCGGGGGATGACCTCGACCACCTCGACGCGTTCCGGGCAGGTGTGGCGCGTCATGCCCTGGTGCTCCCAGAACTCGCGGAGCTCGGTGACGCCGAGCGGAGGACCATCGCCCTCCGCCTGACCCGAGGCCAGTACGAGCACCGCGCAGACCTGCTCGCCGGTGCGGTCGTGGGGGAGTCCCAGCACGGCGACGTCGACGATCGACGGATGGGCTCGCAGTGCGTCCTCGACCGCCTTGGCCGAGATGTTCTCGGCGTTGCGCACGATCACGTCCTTCAGGCGTCCGGTGATGGCCACGTGACCCGACGGCCACTGCACGCCGAGGTCGCCGGTGCGGAACCAGCCGTCGTCGTCGAAGGCGTCGGCATCGAGGGCCGGGTCCACGTAGCCGAGGAACATCGGGGCGCCGCGGAGGCACAGCTCGCCCTCCTCGCCGGGCGGGCACACTCGGCCGTCGAGAGCGACGACCCTGAGCTCGGTCCCGGCGGAGGGCCTTCCCTCGGTGCCGTCGAGTTGGTCGTCGGTGTCGTCGAGCGCGGCCTGGGTGGCCAACGGGAACTCGGTCAGACCCCAGGCCGACACCGTTCCCGCCCCGCCGAGCGCCGCCTTGACGCGGCGATGGTGGCCGGGCGGCTTGGCCGCTCCGCCGCTGGTGCAGGCCTTGAGACGCGGGTACAGCGGTTCGGGGCCGTGACGTTCCTGGGCGGCGATGTAGGCGAGATGGAAGGGCAGTGCCGACCCCAGGAGGGTCGCGCCCACCTCCGCCATGAACTCCGGGCTCGTGGCCGGATCGAAGCTGTCGAGCAGCACCAGGCGGCAGCCCGAGTGCAGGGCCATGGCGAGCATGATCGGGCCGCCGATGTGGGGAATCGGGAAGGCGATGGGGTAGACGTCGGTGGCTCCCATCTCCAGACGGGGGATCATGCCGTTGCAGCCCGCCATCACCGAGGTGTCGGTGTGGCGCACCCCTTTGGGGGAGCCGGTGGAGCCCGAGGTGGAGAAGATCCAGCGGGTGGCGTTCGCCCTCGGTGTGGGAGCCGGTGCGAGGCCGTGCGGGTCGGCGACCGGAAGGGCGAGCCGCTGCGGGTCGTCGACGGCACCGCGATGATCGACCAGCAGCAGCGGCGTCTCCGGTGCGAGCATCCGGAACATGGCCGCGTGGTCGAAGCCCCGCCACACGGGCGGCGCGACCACGAGGTCAGGACTGACCTGGTCGAGGATGGCACCCGTCTCGCGCTCGCGCAGCATGGCGATGATCGGGTTCTGCACGGCCCCGAGGCGACACAGGGCCAGGGACAGCACGAGCGCCTCGATGCAGGTGGGGAGCTGCCAGCTCACCGTCGATCCCTCGCCGATGCCCATCTCGGCCAGGCCGCCGGCGACCTCGAGCGCCGCGTCGCGCAACTGCGCCGAGGTGAGGGATCGGCCGAGGTCGTCGGAGAGCAGCACGTGGTCCGGGCTGGCGTCGGCCCGTCCCTCCACGAGGGCCCAGAAGCTCTCCGGGTGCGTCGGCGCGGTGTCGTCCATTTCCTCAGCCAACCACGTTCTCCGTCGGCTCGGTGAGCGAACGTGATCGCGGGCCCGGGCCAGACGGTCCCGTCCGCGGGATCGGCGCCGAGGTGCCAGTCTGTCGGCGGAGGGGGAGCGATGGCTGAACAGATCTCGACGCATCCGGAGCTGGGAGTGGGATTCCGGTCCGGGCCGGCGACCTATCGACGGCGCATCGAGGTCGTGCCCGGTGAGGGCTTCGTCGAGGCAGCCATGGAGGACTACATCCACCACTTCCGGGTACGCCTGACCCACGACGGCTCCGTCATCCTCGCGGCAGAGGCGACAGGGGTCCGGGTGCCGTGGACCACCTGCCCCACGGGGGCAGCAGGGCTCGGCGCCCTCGCCGGGACGACCCTCGACGACGCTCCGCTCGCGGAGCGGTGGATGGACGATCGGCGCACCCAGTGCGTGCACACCGTGGACCTCGCGGCGGTGGCGGCAGCTCACGCCCGTGACGAGGAGCCGACGGTCTACGAGATCCGGGTGGAGTTGACGACCTTCCTCGAACGGCGGGCCACCTTGGTCGCGTGACGGTGAGCCCTTGCTCGACTGGCAGCTGGACGGCCAGCGGATCGTCCGTGGCGGTCCCTGCACCGACGAGACCCTCGATCGGGCGGCGTTCGCGCGCTGGCTCGTGGCCAAGGTGCCCCCGGCCGATCGGGAGCCCGTCGTCGTGTTGCGACGGGCGTGCACGATCAGCATGGGTCGTCTCATGGACCTCGACGTGATCGGCGTCGCCGCCGACGTCCGTGGTGCCGACGAGTCGTGCCACACCTACCGCACCGGTGTGGCCGAGACGGCCCGGCGCTGTGTCGGGACGGCGCGCGAGACCGAGGTCGACGAGCCGGGAACGTCGATCCCCGGCGGCCCGCTGTCGGCGGTCGCCGGGTGAGACGTCGCGCGACCTCGCTCGGGGTCCTCGTCGTGGTGGCGCTGGCTCTCGCAGCCTGCAACGGCAGCGACGACGGGTCGGCGGTCGGGACGACGACGAGCACGATCCCCGAAGGGGCGCCGTCCGAGCTCGCCGCGCACCCCGGTGACTGGGTGCTCCCCGGCCACGACTACGACAACACCCGGCGGGCATCGTCGTCCATCGACGCGACCAACATCCGCGAACTGGAGGTGGCCTGGCGCCACGATCTGGGCGGCGCGCTCTCGACCGTCCCGCTCATCGTCGGGGACACGGTCTACGTGCAGGACGGCAGTGGTGCCATCAGCGCCCTCGACCGCGACACGGGCGTGGCCCGATGGGAGAGCGAGGGGACTGGGTTCAACATCGGGCCGTTCGGCGTGGCCGTGGCCGATGGGCGCGTGTTCGGCGTGCGTGGCTCGAAGGGCGTGATCGCGCTCGACGCGGCGACGGGAGCGGAGATCTGGGCGCGCGACATCACCGACACCGCCGACCGCGGGCATCGACATCCAGCCCACGGTCTACGACGGGCTCGTGTTCGTGAGCACGGTCCCCATCAGCATCGGCGGCATCTACGCCGGTGGTGATCGGGGCATCATCCATGCGCTCGATGCCGACACCGGTGAGACGAGGTGGCGCTTCGACACGGTCGCCTCCCCGGACCTGTGGGGCAACCCCGAGGTCAACTCCGGCGGCGGGGCCTGGTACCCGCCCGCCATCGATCCTCAGCGGTCGCTCGTCTACTGGGGCGTCGCCAACCCCGCGCCCTTCCCCGGCACCCCGGAGTTCCCGAACGGTTCGAGCCGGCCCGGGGCGAACCTCTACACCGACTCCGTCGTAGCCCTGGACATCGCCAGCGGGGAGTTGCGCTGGTTCGACCAGGTGCACCCCCACGACCTCTTCGACCGGGACCTCGTGCATTCGCTCATCGCTCGGCCGCCGGGCCGTCCCGAGGTCGTCGTGGGGGCCGGGAAGGGCGCGGTCGTCGTGGGCATCGACCCCGACTCGGGCGAGCGCCTCTGGACCACCCCGGTGGGAACCCACCGCAACGACGACCTCGACGCGTTGACGGGCCCCACCGAGGTCGTGCCCGGCACCTACGGGGGCATCCTCACCCCGCCGGCCACCGCCGACGGCGTGGTGTATGCGGCGGTGCTCGACGCTCCCGCCGTGCTCTCGCCCGACGAGACGGCGTACTTCGGCGCCGAGCTCGGGGTGAACGAGGGCCAGGTGGTCGCCGTCGACGCCGCCGACGGTGCCGTCCTGTGGTCGGTCTCGGTCCCCGGCGACCCCCTGGGCGGGGTGCTGGTCCTCAACGACGTGGTGGTCACCGCGATGCTCGACGGCCGGCTGATCGCGCTCGACCGGTCCGACGGCCAGATGGTCTGGCAGAAGGAGGCTCCGGGCGGCGTCAACGGCTGGATGAGCGCCGCCGGCGACCTCCTCGTCGTGCCCGTCGGCAACGCCGCTCCGCCGCAGCTGGTGGCCTACCGACTGGGCTGAGGCGACGACCTCGGGTCGCCACTAGATTGCGGACCCGGTGCCGGCGCGTCGCGCCGGTCGACCAGTTCCTGAGGGGGAGCTTCGTGAAGAGCAGAGCAGCCATGTTGTGGAGCAACGACGACACCGGGTGGACGGTGGAGGAGACCGAGATCGACGACCCCCAGGGTCGCGAGCTCCTGGTGCGCAACGTGGCGTCGGGCCTGTGCCACTCCGACGAGCACTTCATCACCGGTGACTTCCCTCTCGCCGGCTTCCCCTACATCGGCGGCCACGAGGGCGCCGGGATCGTGGAGAAGGTCGGCCCCGACGTGCAGGGCTTCGCTCCCGGCGACCACGTCGTCTACTCGTTCGTGGCCGCCTGCGGCATCTGCCCGCTGTGCGCCGACGGCCACTCGAACCTCTGCGACAACGGTGCCGCCATCATGGGTGGGCTCATGCTCGACGGCACCTCCCGCATCCGGGCACGGGGCCAGGACGCCATGGTGATGGCCGGGCTCGGCACGTTCTCCGAGCACTGCGTCGTGCACGAGTGGTCGGCGGTCAAGGTGCTCGACGACCTGCCGCTCGACAAGCTCTGCCTGCTCGGCTGCGGCGCCACCACCGGCTGGGGCTCGGCCGTCTACGCCGCCGAGGTGCGCCCCGGCGACAACGTCGCCGTGGTCGGCGTCGGCGGGCTCGGCTCGGCCGCCGTGCAGGGCGCCCGCCTCGCCGGAGCCGAGCGGATCTTCGCCATCGACCCGGTCGAGTTCAAGCGCGAGACGGCCCAGAAGTTCGGGGCCACCCACACCGCCACCTCCGTGGAGGAGGCCTTCGAGCTCATCCAGCAGGAGACCTGGGGCCGCATGTGCAACAAGGTCATCCTGACCAAGGGCGTGGGTCGCGGCGACGAGATGGCCGCCGTCATGGGCATCACGTCCAAGCGGGGTCGTGTCGTGCTGACCAACATCCACCCGTGGGACGAGGCCAGCAACAACATCCCGATGACCGACATGACGCTGTCGGAGAAGTCCCTCGTCGGGCTCGTTGTTCGGGTCGGCCAACCCCCGCTCCGACATCCCCCGCCTGGCCGAGCTGTTCCGCAAGGGCCAGCTCGACCTCGACGGGATGATCACCAAGACCTACCCGCTCGAGGGGATCAACGAGGGCTACCAGGACATGCGCGACGGCAAGAACATCCGGGGCGTCATCGTCTTCTGACCCCGTCGGTCAGCCCGTCGTCACGGGCTCCCGGTGCGCCTGGGTCAGTGGGCCGTCGGGCTCGGGCGTCGGGGGTGCTGCGGCGCCGCCGGACCCTCGACGTTGAGCTTCGGCAGCCACTCCAGCCACGACGGGAACCACCACGCCCGCTTGCCCAACAGCTCCATCACCGCGGGCACCAGCACCATGCGCACCACGGTCGAGTCGATGAGCACGGCCACCGCCATGCCGAAGCCGATGAGCTTCACCGTCGGGCTCGGGTTGGTGATGAACGAGGCGAACACGGCGATCATGATCAACGCCGCGGTGGTGATCACCCGTGCCGTGTTGGCCACGCCGAGCACCACCGAGGTCCGCGGCTCGTGGGTGATGTCCCACTCCTCGCGGATCCGCGACATGAGGAACACCTCGTAGTCCATCGACAGGCCGAAGAGGATGACGAACATCACCAAGGGGACGAACGAGACGATGGGGATCGTCTCGGAGAGCCCCACGGCGCCCTTGGCCCAACCGAGCTGGAACACCGCCACCACCACGCCGTAGGCCGCGCCGATCGACAGCAGGTTCATGAACGCCGCCTTCAGCGGCACCAGGATCGACCGGAAGACCAACATGAGCAGGACGAACGACCCGGCCACGACGGCCAGGATCACGATGGGCAGGTACTGCACCACGATCGACGTCAGGTCGATGACGGTGGCCGTCGCCCCGCCCACGTGGGCCACGAGGTCGGTGCCCGCGGTGGCCTGGTCGAGGTCGCGGCGCAGCGTCTCGACCAGGGCCTTCGTGGCCTCGTCGTCGGGGCCGGTGGTCGGGGTGATCTGGTAGATCACCGCCGTCGTGGCGTTGGCGTCGTTCGGGATGGGGCCGACCGAGTACTCGATGCCGGGGACGGTGTTGGCCGGCTCGAGGGCACCGAGGACCTTGCTGACCGGGCCGACCGTCTCGAGGGCGGCCTGGAAGTTCCCGGGGTTCTCGGTGGGCAGGCCGACGGCCACCACGAGCGGGCCGTTCGTGCCGGGGCCGAAGGCGTCGCTGACCTCCACGAACGCCTCGCGCTGGGACAGGTCCGTGGGCAGCGACGAGTCGTCGGGGATGCCGAACTGCACCCGCAGGAACGGGGTGGCCAGCACCAGCAGGAACACGGTGCCCAGCCCGACGGCCAGCCAGGGCCGGCTCGACATCCGGCTGGCGAAACGTCCCCAGAACGTGGTCCGGGGGTCGACGTCGGGGTCCTCCTTGCCGAAGGGGAGGCGGAACCGGTCGATCTTGCCGCCGGCGAACCCGAGCAGCATCGGCAGCATCGTCGACGCCGCCACGATCATCGTGCCCACGCCGATGGCCGCGGCGAGGCCGAGGGTCTGCACCAGCGGGATGGGCACCAGCACGAGGCCCAGCAGGGCCACGCACACGGTCAGGCCGGCGAACAGCGACGCCTTGCCCGCCGAGGCCATGGCCAGACCCACGGCCTCGTGGGGGTCGTGCCCCTCGGCGATGAAGGCGCGGTACCGGGTCATGATCAGCAGCGAGTAGTCGAGCCCGACGCCGATCGAGATCATCAGCGTGACCGGCGGTGCGGCCGACGACACGTCGGTGACCGTCGACAGCAGGGCCACCAGGCCGCTGGCGGTGACGGCGCCGAGCAGCGCCGTGGCGATCGGGATGGCCATGCCCCACAGCGACCCGAAGGCGACGAGCAGGAGGATCGCCCCGATCCCGAGGCCCACCTCGTCGGCGTGGTTGGCCCACCACGACACCGGTGCGTTCCACGTGTCGGCCACGACGCCGCCGACGGCGACGCGCACGTCACCCGCCGGGACGCTGTCGACCGCGTCCTGGAGCGCCGAGTACGGGTTCGGGTAGGCGCTCCCCTCCTGGTCGGGCTTCGGGGGGAAGTCCTTCATGAGCTCGGGGAGGGGCTTGGCGAAGCTGATCGAGGTGTAGGCCACCCGGCCGTCGGCCGACACCGAGGGCGGGAGGTCCTTGGCGATGGCCGTCGCGGCCTGGGCCTCGGCGGGGGGCAGGGTCCCGGCGACCTGGGCCAGGGCCGTCTCCGGGTTCGACGTGAGCGGGTCGGGCACCGAGGTGACCCCCTCGACCTTGCTCAGCGCTGTCGTCACCGCGGCGATGGTGGCGGCGTTGGCGGGATCGGTGACCTTGCCCTCCGAGACCGTGTAGACGACCTGTGCGCCGGCGCCGTTCTGGGAGTCGAAGCGCTGCTGGAGCAGCTCGTAGGCGGCCTGGGAGTCCGTGCCGGGGATGCGGAAGTTGTCCGACAGGCTCTTGCTGTACGCCGCGTTCAGTGCGCCGGCGCCCACCAGCGCCACCAGCCAGACCAGCGCCACCCAGCGGTGGTGGCGCGCCACCCACCGCCCGAGGCGTCCCAGGTAGCCGAGGGAGGTGGAGGCGGTCGGTGGGTTGGGTTCGTCGGGGGCGCGCATGGTCTCCGGGGGAGGGGTCACGAGGGCAACGCTACGGATGCCGTCGATCGGGGCAGGGGATGGCCGGCAGCGCCTCGCTGGTCGGGGAGACCCGGGGCGGGCCTGGTGTGCCGGGTACGCTCGATGCGTGATCGTCGACTGCGCCGCGTACGAGCACGGGAAGCGGGTCACCGATCAACTGCATCTGTCAGAGATCGGCGATTGGGTCACCCGGCCTGAGACATTCGTGTGGCTCGGGCTTGCGCATGCCGTCGGTCGAGGAGCTGGCCGAGGGCTTCGCCCAGTGCGGTGTGGAGGACCTCGAGGTCGACGAGGTGCTGGCCCCCCACGAGCGTCCCGTCTTCGCCGTCGACGGTGACCAGTCCACGCTCGTGTTGCGCACCGCGCGACTACAACAGCGCCCTGTCCGAGGTGAAGCTCGGCGAGCTGTCGGTGATCACCGGCCCCTCGTTCGTGCTCTCGGTGCGCCACGGCCAGGCCAGCCCGCTGGCCGGCACCCGACGAGAGCTCGAGAACGACCCCGAGCAGCTGGCCCTGGGCCCGCCCGGCGGTGCTGGCGGCCATCGTCAACCGGGTGGTCGAGGACTACCGCCCCGTCCTCGACGCCTTCGAACGGGCCGCGCTCGAGATCGAGAAGGAGGTCTTCGCCGAGTCGTTGCGCCGGCCGGTGCAGCGGGTGTACCAGCTCAAGCGCCAGGTCCGCGAGCTCTCGGTGGCCACCGACGCGCTCGACGAGCCGCTCGACCGCCTGATCCGCCGGCGTCGCGTGTTCTGGCCGCCCGACGCCATCGCCGAGCTCGAGGAGGCGGCCGACCTGCTCGATCGCAGCGTCAACCGGGCCCGCACGCTGTCGGACCTGCTCACCAGCGCCCTCGACGCCTCCCTGGCCACGATCTCGGTGCAGCAGAACGAGGACATGCGCAAGATCTCGGCCTGGGTGGCCATCGCCGCCGTGCCCACCATGATCGCCGGCATCTACGGCATGAACTTCCAGAACCTCCCCGAGCTGGACTACGAGTACGGCTACTTCGTCGTCATCGGCTTCATGGTGGCGGTGTGCGCCTTCATGTACCGGCGCTTCCGCAAGGCCGGTTGGCTCTGACGACCACGCCGGATCCGACCGACCGAGAAGGAGAACACCTGTGAGAGCAGTGCGGTGCCCCGAGGGCGCCCCGACGGTGGTCGACGTCGCCGAACCCCGGGGCACCGGCGACGACGTGGTCGTGCACGTGGCGTCGGCGGGCATCTGCGGGTCCGACCTGCACATGCTCGGCTTCGGCCTGCCCCTCACCTTCGGCCACGAGCTCGCGGGACGGCTGTCCGACGGCACCCCCGTGGCGGTCGAGCCGTTGGCGCCGTGCGGTGCGTGCCCCGCCTGTCTCGTCCTCGACTACCCCCGGTGCGTGCTCGGCCCGTCCATCGTGCTCGGCGTGGGCCGCGACGGGGGCATGGCCGAACAGTGCCTCGTGCCGGCGTCGGCCCTGTCGCGGCTCCCTGCCGGAGTCGATCCCCGCGACGGCAGCCTCGTCGAGCCGCTCGCGGTGGCGGTGCACGGTGTGCGGCGCGGGGGCATCCAGGCCGCCGACCGGGTGGCGGTCGTCGGTGGGGGCAGCATCGGGCAGACCGCCCTCGTGGCGGCACAGGCCACCGGAGCGCGAGTCGACCTCGAGGCCCGCCACGACCGCCAGCGTGAGGCGGCCCAGCGCCTGGGCGCGGGCGAGGTCGGCGATGCGTCACAGGGCACGTACGACGTGGTCGTCGAGGCCGCCGGCACCGCGTCGGCGCTGGCTCGTGCGGTCGATCTGGCCCGCCCCGGCGGCACGGTGGTGCTGTTGGGCAGCTACTGGGACGGCGACGTCACCATGCCCGGCCTGTCGGTGACCATGAAGGAGGTCTCCCTCGTGCCGGCCATGATGTACGGCCGCGTCGGGCCCTCGCGGGACATCGACGTGGCGGCCGCCATCCTGGCCCAGCGGCCCGAGTTCGTCGACGCCGTGGTCACCCACCGGTTCCCCCTCGACGCCGCCGTCGAGGCGTTCGCCGTCGCCCAGGACCGTGCCGCCGGAGCCATCAAGGTCGTGCTCGAGCCCTGACGTCGGTCGTCGCCGTCATCGGGTGAACGACATCAGCGAGGGCGGTGCTCGGTGCCGACGCCGGGGGTGATGAACAGCGCCGTGCAGGGGGCATCGACGTCGGCGGTGTGCCACACGCCGGGTGGGTTGACCACGGCATCGCCGGCGCGCAGCTGCACCGTCGTGACGTCTCCGTCGATCTCCTGGTGCAGGGTGATCGACCCTGCGGTGCAGACCACGAGCTCCTCACCGTGGGGGTGGACCTCCCACATCGCCCATGGGGTGTCGAAGCTGTACATCGACACCAGCCGGCCCTCGTGGCCGTCCGCGGCGTTCGCCTCGACGTAGCGCTCGTACCACTCCATCGTCCCGTCGAAGGGCTCCTGGGGGCGGGCGGTGGCGCCCAGGCCCGAGGTGGACGGGCACGTCGGGCAACAGGAACGGCTCGGACTCGCTCATCGGTCCATGTGGCAGCTGCCGGTCAGAGGGGCTCGGCCGTCACGCCGACAGCGAGGTCGGTCCCGAGTCGGCCGCCGTCCCGGCGGTATCGGCGGCAGGAACCTGTTCGGAGAGGTCGGCCTTGCGCCGCACCCAGTCGGTGAGCGGTGCGGGCATCTCCGCGGGCCGGTCACCCCAGTCGTAGAGGACCTTGTCGCGCCCGGCCCAGTCGTGCAGGGCCCGCCTGTGCTTGCCCAGCACGATCGGGATGAGGCCCAGCCCGAGGATGAAGCTGAACGGGTAGACCAGTCCCCGCACGATGGCCCGACCCGGCGTGATCGGTGAACCGTCCAGCGCCACGACCTTGATGCCGACGACGCCCTTGCCGATCGAGCGACCCGTGATGATGAGCCCGATGGCGTAGTACGTGAAGCTGAAGGCGGCGAAGCCCCCGAAGGCCAGGAGCCCGGGGAGCGAGGGGTCGAGCGGTTCGCCGAGGAAGAGGTCGGCGAGGTAGCGTGATCACCGCGGTGGTGAGGGAGAACGAAATCGTCAGGAAGAGGACGTCGATGAGATAGGCGGCCAGGCGGCTGATCCCACCGGCGGTCTGGCCGGTCATCGTGCCGGCCGCCACGATCTGCTCCTGCGTCGCGCTGGCGGCGGAAGAGCCGGGTGACCACGCCGATCAGGATGGCGTCGAGGCCCACGACCTGGCGGCGGATGGCGTCGATGGAACGGGCGAACACGCCCTTGCTGGCGTCGCGCACGATCGAGTCGATGTTGGCGCGGGCCATGAGGTCCTCGATGTCGACCCGGGCGAGCATGGCGTCGAGGTCCACCCGCTGCATGAGCGCGTCCAGGTCGATGCGCTGCACCAGGGCGTTGGCGTCGATCCGGTCGAGGAGCGCTCCTATGTCGACCCGGGCGAGGAGGGCGTCCATGTCGACCTTGCCCAGGACCTCGTCGAGGTCGACGCGGGCCAGGACACCCTGCATGTCGACCTTCTGGATCACGGCGTCGATGTCGACGCGCCCGATCACCGCGTCGACGTCCACCCGGGAGATCACGTCGTCCACGTCGACGCGCTTGACGACGGCGTCGACGTCCACCTTGGCGACGACGGCGTCGACGTCGACCTCGGACACGAGCTGGTCGATGTCCACCTGCCCGACGACGTCCTCCACGGGCACCGCGCCGATGACCGGGGGGACGATGGCGCCGAGGATGCGGTCGATGGGGCCCGGGGGTGTCACCCGGACAGTCTTGCTCGCGTTGCGTGCGTGGTGCGACGTTCCTCCGCTCGGGGGACGCGGAAGGCGGCGATCCGGTGGAACCCGTACGCTCGTGTGATGGCCGTCACCACTGCTGACCTCGGGGCCGACGCCGGCTCCTTCCACCGGTTCCACACCGTCGAGCTGCCTCGGCTCCTGGCCGAGGGCAACGGTGCGCTGGCGTTCGCCGACGTCGCCCGCCTCGGCACGCTCGGCCTCGCCACGCCGGCCGGCGCCTACACCTACGTGCCTCGCGACGGGACCGTCGAGGTGATCGAGGGCGTCGATCGGGCCGACACGGTCATCGAGATGGACCTCGAGTCGTGGCTCGGTCTGGTGTCCGACCTCGACACCGCGCCCGGGCTCTTCTACAGCGGCCGCGTGGAGGCGACCCACGGCAAGCCGTTGCGCTTCGTGCGTTGGGAGCCGGGCCTGCGGGCCATGTTCCACGGCCTCCCGGTGTTCGACCCCGAGTCGGTGGACCTGCGCGACCGCGACGGAGCGCCGCTCGACCCGACGACGTCGTTCACCCTCGCCGACGTCGAGGCCCGACCCGAGGAGGTGCGCCACTTCCTGTCGACGGCGGGCTACGTCGTGGTGCGTGGCGTGTTCACCGCCGCCGAGGTGGAGGCGCTGCTCGACGACGCGGCCGTGATGCACGACGAGGCCGCCCCCGGGGACGGTCGTTCGTGGTGGGGGCGCAACGACGCCGGCGAGGAGGTCCTCACCCGGGTCCTCGACGCCGCTCGGTTCGAGCGCTTCCAGGGCCTGGGTGACGACGATCGCGTCCGTCGCCTCTCCGAGCTCCCGGCCGAGCACCTGAAGGCCCGGGATCCGGGGGGCCTCGACAGCCGGACCGTGCTGTGGAAGAAGCCCGACGTCGTCGAGGGGCTCGCCGACCTGCCCTGGCATCGCGACTGCGGCCTCGGCGGGCACGCCCTCAACTGCCCCACGGTGATCATGACGATCTGCCTCACCGAGGGCACGCCCGAGGCCGGCGAGCTCCGCGTCCTGCCCGGCTCGCACCGTGGCAGCTACCCCTTCATCGACGGCCGTGACGCGTCGGCGCCGCAGGGGGTACCGGTCGAGGTCGCCGCCGGTGACGTGTCGCTGCACTACTCCGACGTGATGCACGCGTCGCTGCCGCCCACGTCGTCGCTCGGTCCTCACCGCATCAGCGTGCTCATGGCGTTCGTGCCCGACGAGTCCGGCCATCACCGGGGGGGTCGCCACTACAACGACGTGCTGCTCGACTCCGACGACGGTCAGATCGAGCACCTGGGTCGGCGCTTCGAGCGCTGAGACCGGCTGGATCCCCGCGGAGCAGCTGCCGCGCCGCCCGCACGAGAGCCGCCCTGACGGGGTGTGACAGAAAACGTATTCACGCAATGTGAATCGGGTGTATGGTCGTCCCGTGCCCTTGGATCCCACGGCCGCCGATGCCGATCGGCCCACGACCGAGAGGAAGTCACGATGACCTCTTCCGCCACCTTCCTCGTGCTGCTCGCACCGCTGGCCTTCGTGGCCGTGGCCGGCGTGGCCGCCACCCACCCCGGCCCGCGGCCCCGATCCGTCGAACGACTCGGCGCGGTCGCCTCGTGGTTCGGCGTGCTCGTCGCCGCCGGCGCCGGTCTGGCCGTGGCGCTCGACGGCCTGGTGGAGAGCCCCACCCTCGGCGTGGCCGACCTGGGCTTCTCCCTCCGGCTCGACGCGCTGAGCACGTTGATGCTCGGCATGATCTCGTTGCTCGCCGTCGTCATCTTCCGGTACTCGACCACCTACCTCGACGGCGACGAGCGACAGGGCGTCTTCCTCGGTCGACTCGCCCTCACGGTGGCCGCCGTCGAGGTCCTCGTGCTGTCGGGCAACCTGCTCGTGCTGGTCGTCGCCTGGGTGGCAACGAGCCTCGCCCTCCACGAGCTGCTCGTGTTCAACCGGGACCGGCCCCGGGCGAGGATCGCGGCGCGCAAGAAGTTCATCGCCGCCCGCGTGGGCGACGGCTTCCTGATCCTCGGCGCGGCCCTCCTCTTCCGCCACTTCGACACCGGCAACCTCGAGGAGATCTTCACCGGGATCGGCCAGGCCACCCGGGGGGAGTGGTCCCTCGGGCCCGTGGCCATCGCCGCAGCCTGCCTCGCCGTCGCCGCCTGTTGAAGTCGGCGCAGTTCCCCACCCACGGGTGGCTGATCGAGGTGATGGAGACGCCGACGCCGGTCTCCGCCCTCCTCCACGCCGGGATCCTGAACGCCGGGCCCTTCCTGGCCATCCGCATGGCCTTCGTGATCGACGACGCCCGGTTCGCCACGATGCTGTTGCTCGTGGTGGGCGGCTTCACCGCTGTCTTCGCCTCGGTGGCGCTGCTCACCCAACCCTCGGTCAAGGTCGGGCTCGCCTACTCGAGCGTGGCCCACATGGGCTTCATGTTGATGGTGTGCGGGATGGGCCTGTACCCCGCGGCCCTGTTGCACCTCGTGGCCCACTCCTTCTACAAGGCGCATGCCTTCCTCTCCTCGGGCAGCGTCGTCGACGAGCGCCGTGCCGCCCGCGTGGCCCTGCCCGCCCGGCTCGGCAGCCCGGCCCGCATCGTCGGGTCCGCCCTGGTGGCGCTCGCCTTCTACCTGCCCCTCGCCCTCGTCTGGGGGATCGACCTCGGCGGCGACCCCGTGCTGATCGCCATCGGCGGCATCCTCGTGATCGGCACCACCCAGCTCGTGGCGCCGGCCCTCGACTCCACGGGCGGCTGGTCCGGCACCGTGCGCGCCGCCGGCCTGGCCCTCGCCGTGACCCTGTCGTTCTTCACACTCGAGGCCGGCGCCCACGTGCTGCTCGAGAGCACCCTGCCGGTGAGCGTCCCGCGAGGGCTGATCCAGCTGAGCCTCATCGCGATGGTGCTCGTGGCCTTCGCCTCGGTCGTGGTCCTGCAGATCCTCGAGCCGTCGCGGGCGAAGAGCCGTCGTCGTCGGGCCATCGCCGTGCACATGCGCAACGGCCTCTACGCCAACGCCCTCTACGACCGGGCCATCGGCGCCCTGCGGCTCGCGCCGGCGCCCGCGCCCGCACCGGCGGAGCGCCTGTCGTGACGCCGACCACGACTGATGCCCTCGATCCCTCCCGTCCTGATCCTCACCCTGTGGACCCGCACCCGTCAGGAGACCCCGCCGTGGACCTCGCCGTGAACCCCGTCGCGCGTCCGGTCGAGGCGGCCGTCGCGGCCGCCTGCGGTCGCATCGCCCCGTTGTGGCCCCTCGAGCGCTTCGTGGCCGTCAACCCCTACCTGGGCCTCGTCGACCGACCCTTCGCCGAGGTCGCCGCCCTCCTCGACCGGGTCGCCGGTGCCCGCAGCACGCTGTCGGTGGACTTCTACCTGGCGGCCGTCGACGACGGTCGCATCACCCGAGCGGACCTGGAGGCGGCGCTCGCCGCGTCCGCTCTGCCGGCGCCTGTGGCGAGCGCCGAGGAGCTCGTGGCGACGGCCCGGGCGATGGCCACCGACGAACCTGCGGCCCCCGCCGCCGGTGCGGTGGTGCCCACGGTCGCCGCGGTGGCCACGAGGGCCACGGGTCACGACTGGGACCGGTTCTGCGTCGATCGCGTCTCGTCGTGGGCGGCGGCCTACTACGACGACGGCCAGGCCCTCTGGAGCTCGGCCGATCCGGACCTCGCGCCCTTCGCGGCGTGGAAGGAGGAGGCGGAGATCGATCGCACCCCCGAGGTGATGGGGCTGCGCGGGTTCCGCCGCGTCGTGGCGGGGCTCCCCGACGATCCGATGGCCTCGATCGAGGAGGCCCTGGAACGCCTCGCCGTCCCCGCCGAGGCGCACGAGATCTACCTGCACACGCTCCTCCTGCGCCTCGGCGGCTGGGCCGGGATCGCCGCACGCGTGGTGTGGGACCACCGGCTCGTCGATCACGACGACGACTCCCTGGTGCAGTTCGTGGCCGTGCTGACCGCCTGGGAGCTGGGCCTCCTCGAGGCTCTCCCGGCGGCGCGACCGGCCTGGGACGAGGCCCTCGCCGAGCTGACGACGGTGGGGCTGACCGAGGAGGTGCGGCCCGAGCTGGCCATCTCCCTGGTGCTCCAGGAGGCCTTCGACCGCTCCGAGCAGCGTCGACTCCTCGCCCAGCTGGCGGCCAACGCGTCGACCGCGTCGGACGGCGCGCCGGATGACGCCTCGACGACCGGCTCGGTCCCCGCGGCCCAGGCCGTCTTCTGCATCGACGTGCGCTCGGAGGTCCTGCGGCGCCACCTCGAGGCCGCCGGCGACGTCGACACGATCGGCTTCGCCGGCTTCTTCGGCGTGGCCGTGGAGTACCTGCCCCTCGCCCACACCAGCGGCGACGCCCAGTGCCCCGTGCTGCTCACCCCGTCGAGCACCGTCCGCGAGACCGTGGGCGGTCCCGCCCGCACCGAGGACGCGGTCCGGGCCCGCCAGCTCTCGCGTCACGTCCGCCGGGCGTGGAAGTCGTTCAAGATGGGCGCCATCTCGTGCTTCAGCTTCGTCGGGCCGGTCGGGTTGCTCTACCTGCCCAAGCTCTTCACCGACAGCAGCGGCCGGACCCGGCCGGTGCCGCATCCCGAGACCGACGGGCTGCCGGAGTGGGCCCGGCAGGGCAGGGGCCCGAGCCTGGATGCCGAAGGTCCGGCGCCGTCGACCGCCGGCATCCCGCTCGACGCCCGAGTGGAGCTGGCCGAGGGAGCGCTGCGGGCCATGTCGCTCACGTCCGGGTTCGCGCCGCTCGTGCTCGTGGCGGGGCACGGGTCCTCGACCGTGAACAACCCGTACGCCACCGGTCTCGACTGCGGGGCCTGCGGCGGCCACACCGGCGAGTCGAACGCCCGCATCGCCGTGGCCATCCTGAACGACGACGAGGTGAGAGCCGTGCTGCGCACCCGCGGCATCGAGATCCCCGGCGACACCTGGTTCGTGGCCGGACTGCACGACACCACCACCGACGTCGTCACCCTCTTCGACCGGGCGAGCATCCCCGCGGCTCGTGTCGCCGAGCTGGCCGTCCTCGACACGCAGCTGGCCGCGGCCGGCGCCGCCACCCGCGCCGAGCGGGCGCGACGGATGGGCATCTCGGCCACCGACCCCGATCTCGACGACGCCGTCGTCGCACGCAGCACCGACTGGGCCCAGGTGCGGCCCGAGTGGGGCCTCGCCGGCTGCCGCACCTTCGTCGTGGCACCCCGCTCGCGCACCCGCGACCTCGACCTCGAAGGGCGCTCGTTCCTGCACTCCTACGACTGGCACCGCGACCAGGGCTTCGGCGTGCTGGAGCTGATCATGACCGCACCGATGGTGGTGGCCAGCTGGATCAGCCTGCAGTACTACGCCTCCACGGTCGACAACGAGCGCTTCGGATCGGGCAACAAGACGCTGCACAACGTGGTGGGCCGCCTCGGGGTGCTCGAGGGCAACGGCGGCGACCTCCGTCCGGGCCTGCCGTGGCAGTCGGTGCACGACGGTGAGCGCTACCAGCACGAGCCCCTGCACCTCAACGTCGTGATCGAGGCCCCGATCGAGGCCATGACCGACGTGCTGGCCCGCCACGACGGCGTGCGCGACCTCGTCGACAACGGTTGGCTGAACCTCTTCGCCATGGACGCCACCGGCGCCGCGACCCACCGCTACGCCGGCGACCTCCGGTGGGAGACGGTCTGACCCGAGGGCGCTCGGCCTCGCCGTCGTGACGTCGTGGGCTCAGCCTCGTTCCAGGACGGCGACCAGGAAGTCGCTGTCGGGGGTGAGAGGACGCAGGTCCCACGAGGCCAGCTCCACCGAGGTCGTCAACCCGGCGGCGGCGACGTCGGCGCGGAAGTCGTCGAAGTCGTAGTCGCGCCCCGCGCCGAAGCCGGTCACGATGCGACCGCCGTCGCGGAGGTGGTCGCCGAGTCGCCTCAGCACGTCGCGCCGCGTGTTCGGGGCCAGGAAGGCCATCACGTTGCCGGCGCTCACGATCACGTCGAAGCCCTCGTCGATGCCGTGGGCCGACAGCGACAGCTCGGCGAGGTCACCGACCAGCCACGTCGGGCCGGGATGGTCCTGCTCGGCCGCGGCGACGAGGATCGGGTCGAGGTCCACGCCGACCACGGTGTGCCCGAGCGCGAACAGCGCAGCCCCGACCCGACCGGGACCGCAACCCGCGTCGAGGATCCGGGCGCCGCGGGGAGCCATGGCGTCGACCAGGCGGGCCTCGCCGTCGAGGTCGTCGCCGTCGGCGGCCATCTTCCGGAAGCGCTCGACGTACCACGTGGAGTGGTCGGGGTTCCGGGTGGTGAGCTCGACCCACCGGTTCTGCTCGACCATGGAGCTCGACGCTACCCGGGCCGCGGCAGGTCCCCGGTCGGACCGCTCAGCTGGTGACGGTGAGCGGCACGGGCAGGGCGCCGGCCTCGAAGGCGATGGCGAGGGTCAGCGCGACGTCCTCGGTCCACTCCGAGGAGTAGATGATGACGTCGTCCTGGGTGAAGGGCCGGAAGGTCGAGCTGTTCGGTCGGGGGATCGAGGCCACCACGATGGTGCCGTCGAATGTGACCGTGTAGGCGCCGCTCGGGCAGGTCGTGGCCCGTGAGAAGCACGACTCGGCGAGGGAGTTGAAGGCGTCGAGCCCGTCGTCGTCGTCGGCCAGCACGACCTTCACCGCGGGATCGCCGCCGAGAGTCGTCAGCTGGGAGTCCTCGACCGCTGATCCCGACAGCGCCGAGGGCCCGATCTCCCAGATGCCGAGCACCTCGGCCGAGGACGGGTCGATGAGCTGCGCGGGGGTCTCGACGTCGCGCCACTCGAGCACCGACGTGCCGCTGGGGTCGTCGTCGTCCGGAGCCACCGGTGTGGGGATGGTGGCCGGCGGGGCCGTCGTGGTCGTCGTCGTCGGCGCGGTGGTCGTCGTCTCGACGCCGGAGGTCGTGGTCGAGGCGTCGGGCTCAGCCGGCGCCTCCGGGGTGACGTCCACCGGGGCCAGCGGTTGACCGGGCTCGGGCGGGTACTGCACGATGCCGGGCCGGAAGTAGAGGTCGCCGCGGAACGACAGGTCGGTCACGAGCGCGGCCGCCTCGGCGGTGTCGTCGGTCCCGGGCACGGTGATGACCAGGCCGGTGCCGGTGTCGTCGACGACGACCTGGCTGCCCTCGGCCGACTCGCCCTTGAGCGCGAAGTACTTGGTGAGGCGGCGCTCCATGGTGTCGGCCGCCTGCTCGGCCTCGGTCGGGCTGACCGGTCCGTCGAAGGAGGCGGTCACCTCGGCCGTCACGATGGGCACGGTCGTCGCCGCGGCCTCGGTGGTGGACGTCGTGGACTCCTCGTCGGAGTCGCTGCTGCACGCCGCAGCCGTGAGGGCCAGGGTGAGACCGATCGTGAGCAGTGCAGCGCGCCCGGTTCGGCTCCGGATGTCTCTCATGGTGTCGATGCTCCCTGTCAGATCCGCGAACGATCGATCCTCGCGCAGTTCGTCGACGGGGCGGTGCGAGCGCCGCGGACCCGCAGCTCGTCACGGGGTCGTCGGCTCGATCGGTCCCGGACCTCGACGGTTCCGTGGTGGCCGTCACCGGCGACGACGGCCCCGCGGGGGACGGGCCCCGGAGCTACCGTCGGAGGTCACCGCAGGGATCGGCGCCGGCGACCGTCTGGTCGGGGATCCGATGTCGACGACCCGGATCGAGGGCAGCAGATGGTCGCAGGCACGATCGGCATCGTCACCACCCGGTGGCGCCACTGATGGCCGACGCCGCGGATCGCTCGGCGGGAGTGGTGAGACCGAAGCTGGTCCTCGACTTCGATCTGCGCCACCCGCCGCAGCTCGGGGCGACCGGTCCGGCGACCTACGCCGCCGCGCTCGACATCATCGAGTGGGCCGATCGCCTCGGGTTCGAGCGGGTCGGGTTCGGCGAGCACCACCAATCCGACGACGGCTACCTCCCCGCGCCGTTGGTCTTCGCCGCGGCCGTCGGGGCGCGGACCTCGCGCATCCGGGTCCGGATCTCGGTCCTGTTGGCCCCGCTCTACGACCCGTTGCGCCTCGCCGAGGAGGTGGCGGTGGCAGACCTCTGCACGCAGGGCCGGCTCGACCTCGCGCTGGGGATCGGCTACGTCGAGGACGACTACGTGGCCTTCGGCAAGGACTACCACCGACGGGGGCGCGACCTCGACGCGCTCGTGCCGTTCCTCCGTCGGGCGTGGACCGGGGAGCCGTTCGAGCATCGAGGGGCCACGGTGAGGGTCACGCCCCGACCGTTCCAGGATCCGATGCCGATCTACCTGGGCGGGGGAGCAGCTCGCCGGAGCATCGAACGGGCAGCGGCGATCGCCGACGGCTTCTTCCCTCCCGGCATGCCGAAGCCATGGGAGGCCTATCGACGCGCCTGTGTTGCGTCGGGCAAGCCCGATCCGGGGGAGTGGGCACCTCGGGGGCCGATCTTCTTGTGGGTGACCACGGACGACAAGGACGCGACCTGGCGGAAGCTCGCGCCGCACATCCGCCATCAGATCGACTCCTACGGGCAGTGGACCCAGAAGGGCCTGGGTCGGGTCACCGGTCCGTACGTCCCGACCGAGGACATGGAGAGCATCCGTCAGGGAGGCGCCTACCAGGTCGTGACCCCCGACGAGGCGGTCGAGCTGGCCGCGACCCTCGGTCCCGGCGGCGAGCTCCACCTGAATCCGCTGCTCTCGGGCATCGACCCCGCCGAGGCAGCACGGATGCTGGCCACGTTCGAGGCGGAGGTGTTGCCCCACATCGGGCGCAGGGACACCCAGGTGCTCCCTTCCGGAACTTGACCCGTGGCGGGGAGCGGGAATCGGTCGAGTCCCGATGCCCCCGGTGGGTGTTCAGCCGGACGAGGTCGCACCGCTCTGTTCGCGCAGGAGAGGCGCGCGCCGGTCAGGATCCGGCTCGACACTCCGCCGCCGCACAGTCGGTCCTGGGTGCCAACACCCACGACCACGACAACCAGGCGCCGAATCGGTCACGGAACTCGGCGGGAGATGGGAGTCGACTGCAGCACGAGGTGCCGGTTGATGGCGTGATCGGTGACGAATCGGGGCGAGCGACCAGGTCATCGCCAGGGAGTTCTTCCCGGCGCTCTGAGCGGGTGGACCCCGACGTGCGACCGAGCCACTGGAGTGCCGCGTAGGCACCTGCCGCAGCGATGCCTGCGGTCGCTGCTGCTCCGCGGGCCCTTCCGTCGGTCCGGTTCATCGGTGGTGACGATGCCGCTGGTCAGCTCCGTGGGGCAAGGGCCACAGGTCCCCGGCATCGGCTGCGATGTTTCGAGACCAAGGCGGGCCATGCGATGCAGCATCGGGTAGTCGACGTCGTGCGGGGGATCGGCCTGTCAGAGCTCGCCGAACAGGTTCCAGATGGTGGGTGCGTCCCATGGCCCGCGCCTGCTGGGCTGGAGGAACGTCCATCACGATGTCTCCCCGGCCTCGTCGAGGGCGACCACACCGTCGAGTTCGGCATGTTCCACCCGCAGGTGGCCGATGATCACCAGTGGCATCTTCGAGCCGCGGCGCGAAGGACAGCCGCGTCGAAGGTCCCCGTGGCGTCGGAGGCTCCTCGTCCAGCGTCGTTCAACCGGTGCGGAGATTTCCGGTGATGCCGGTGCGGTACAGCTCGTCGTAGTGGACCCACTCCGGCTCGCCGGCGACGATCGAGCGCAGCTTCTCGGCCCAGCGCTCGGTCTCCTCGCGCTGGTTGTTCCGCTCGGCCTCCTCGGCAGGGGTGAGGTCGCCGTCCACCTCGGCGAACTCGGCGAGGATCGTGTAGCAACCGGGTTCGTCTCGGTCGGCGAGCAGGCGGGTGCCGATGTAGCCCATCACGTCGGTCGTCGCCTGGCCCTCGTCCCACTCCGCCAGAAGCTTCATCAGACCCTCCGGGTCTTCGCACCGAACCCTGATCTCTTGTGCGAACCTCATCGTCTTGTCGCTCCCTCGTCGATCGATGCTGCGTAGTCCTGCTGAATCCGGGACATGCCCGCCAGATCGAAGGCCCCTGCTGACCCGGCCGACATCGCCTCGTCGCTCTTCGGGTCGACGCCGAGCTCGTCGCGGGCCTCTTGGACGGGCCTGGTGACGAACTCGTGGTAGTCGAGATCGAGCAGGTCGACGCCGAGCCGGTCACACAGGCGCTGCCCCCGCCGAAGAGCATCGGCCAGACGAACGTGCATCTCCGGCCTCTCCAGTCGCCGCTCCCGCAGGTCACCGGTGAAGAAGCCGGCGTTCTCCACATAGCCGGTCTCGAACAGCCCGATGAGCGTCGCCAACCAGGCAAAGCCCTTCGGATCGGGGTCGGCGCGACCGATGAGGCCGAACACCTCGAGCTCGCCGTCGAGGTTGGTGCCGTAGTCGGCGATCACGTGCACGAAGTCGTGCTGGGCGAGGTAGGCGGAGGCCCCGCCGACCGATCCCGGCAGCCCGAACCCCCGGCTCCGGTACATCTCCCACACCTCCCGACCGAGCGTGCCGGGGCCGAGCTCGGCGAAGCCCATCCACCGCTCGGCGAGCTGCCGGTCCTCGACACCGGCCGCGAGCTGGTGCTCGAGCTTGACCGTGGTCTTCAGCTGGTCTCTTCGGGCCCGCTCCCAGTGTTCGGCGAAGCCGCTGTGGTGCAGGTCGAGCCAGGCCAGCCCGAAGGCGCCCTGGGAGTAGCGGCGGGCGATGCGGACGAATCGGTCGTCGATCCCGAGGGCGCTCGCGTAGGTCTCGACGCGACGGGCGACCTCGGGTGGGATCGGTCTGAGGATCATTTCGCCCAGCACCATGTCGTGCAGCACCCGGTGACGGAACTCTGGTGGCCGGGCGGCGAGCGCTGCGGCAAGCTCCTCGGGACCGAGCGGCTCGAGGTCGACGGCATCGAGGTCGGTCCCCGTCAGGGCGGCGTGGACCGCCCCGAGCAGGCTGACCTGGATCGGGGCCAGACCGCCCTCGGGTTCGACCGCCGACGCGATCCCTCGTGCGATCAGCATCGCTTCGTCGGCCGGGACGTCGGTGTATCCCGAAATGCTCGGGTCCACGGATCCCTCGCTTCCTGCTGTCGGCGAGTTCGAGGCCGAGCATAGGTCTCGACCGGCGAGGGACGACCGTGACCGGCCAGATCGCGCGACATGGTGTCGACAATGGAAGCGAACCAGATCGGCCCGACTGGGATACCGCTGAGCGATTCGTCGGCGGGCTGTCGGGACAGGGTCGGTCGCACCTCGTTCAGCTCTCCGGCCGATACATCGACCTCGATCTGGACGCGTTCGGACAACGACAACGACTCGTCTGGCCGCGTCAGCCCCCTACTTCTGCGAGACAGGTTCCGGCGGGGTGAACATGGCTTTGTCGTCCCCGATCTCCTCCGTCGATCAGCGCATTGAGCTTCTGGTTCATGGCCGACAGCAGGGCCTCGTCGTATCTGGGATGGGCCGGGTCGGCCAGGTTGTCCATCTCTTCGGGATCCGAGTGCAGGTCGTAGAGGGCGACATCGTTGTCGGCCAGAAGCTGCTGGACCGATGCCGGCAGGTGGTAGTCGCCCATCCCGAAGTAGCGGACCAGCTTGTAACGGCCGTCGAAGATGCCGCGGAACAACTCGCGGGCCTCAGGGTTCGGCGTACCGATCTCGTTGACGAGGCCCTTGAACTCCTCCATGCCGCGATGGAACTCCTGTCCGGCGGCGGCGGCGGCGGCGTCGAACACCTTGGTCGCGTTGCGGACGAACCATTCCGCGTCGATGGTGGCGATCATGTCGTAGGTGATCAGGCTTCCCTTGCCGGGTGTGGCACTGCTGCCGCGGGGCCCGTCGGAAGCGGGATCGCGAACCACGCCCGAGAGGTCATGGCCCTTCAGGAGCGGGTAGCGCTTCCGCCGTTCGTCCTCCGACAGGCCGGCGAACGCCAGGATCGTGGGCACCAGGTCGAGATGGGAACCGACCGCATCGGACCTGTTCGCGTCGGGGTGGCGCGGATCGGCGATCACCAACGGCACGTTGACGGATTCCTGGAACGCCACGCTGCCCTTCTGGCGCAGGTGATGGGCGCCACCCTGCTCGCCGTGATCCGCGGTGAAGATGACGATCGTGTCGTCCGCCTGACCGCTTGCCTCGAGCGCATCGAGCACCGCACCGATGTGCCGATCGACGTCGAGGATGCAGTTGAGGTAGTAGTTCACGTGGTTGTGCCACATGTCCCGGCGATCCATCGGGATCCGGCCGTAGTACATGTCGCACAGGCGCTTGTAGTCGCGGACCGCCGGCGGCTGGCCCTCCAGGTCGTCGAAGAAGGAGGCCGGCAAGGTCGTCTGCCATTGCTGGTGGTAGAGCGGCGTATCGGGCGCATCGAAGATCGGGAACATCGCCCTTGACCTGGACCATCTCCTCCGCGTCCGTGTCGAAGAACATCACGTCGTGAGGGTTCACGAAGTTCACGGCCATGAACCACGGCGTGGCGGCGGCGACGTCGGGAGCGCGCGTCGCCAGCCAGTCGACGGCCTCATCCGCGATCTTCGGATCCTTCAGGGCTCCATCCAACGGGCCGCCGATCACATCGCCGAAGTCCTGGAACTCGGAGAAGCCGTAGGGCTCCATCGCGTCGCGGGTCCCCTCCGTCGGGAACTCCGAGAGGTGCCACTTGCCCTTGTAGACGGTGTGGTAGCCGAGATCGCGCAGCATGTGGCCGATGGTGGGCAAGGTCTCCGGATCGGCCTTCATGTCGTCGATCCAGGCGAAATTGGTGTTGTCGAACATGCGGGTGTGCGGCGTGTGCTGCCCGGTGTACATCACCGAGCGGGACGGCGTGCACACCGTGGTGGTGCAGTGGTGGTTGTTGAACGAGACACCCCGAGCGCGAATGCGGTCCCTGCTCGGCAAGGCGAGATCCGTCGGGACGGGCTGGTGTGCATATTCCTGATCGGTCACGACCATCAGGATGTTGGGTTGCTTGGTCATGATCCATGCTCCATTCGCGTCAGGGGCACGCTCAGGCGATCGGTGTCGCGTGATCGTAGGCATCTCGGGTGGTTGGCCGGCCAAGCACGCGGCGGGGCATGTGGCGGAGCTGGTGGCCATGGAGCCGCCCGGCAAAGCGGTCGACCGGTCATCTTCCGGTGCTTGGTGTCATCTTGGGGCCCGCGAAACCGCAGGTCAGGGGTCCGCAGGCATGACGTGTCTCGTACGGACATCGCTCGGCGCGCGGGCAGAGCGCGGGCACACGCACGCCGGTTTGCGCACAATGTGGCGACGGGCACGGCCGGGTCGATCACGCCGAGACGCCCCCCGCCGGTGAGAACGTCGTGAGTCCGACAACCAGTGGAGCTGATGGGACTCGAACCCACGACCCCCTGCTTGCAAAGCAGGTGCTCTAGCCAGCTGAGCTACAGCCCCGAGTGAGCCGCCGTGGCGAGCAGGCGGCGCGGGAACGACCACGGTAGCCCGCCCCGGCTCGCATCCCGTCCGGCCACAGGAGACCGTCGAACCCTCCGGCTCAGGTCACGGTGTCGCAGTGGCCGCCGTCGACACGCAGGTGGATGCCGTCGAGGTGCCACGCCGGTTCGCTCACGACCATGGCCACCACCCGGCCGATGTCGTCCGGCGTCGGGATCCGCCCGGTGTGGTTCGACCAGGTCGTGTCGAGCACCATGCGCTCCACACTCGGCCAGTCGGTCGGCAGCCCACGCTCCGCGGCGTGCGCCGTGAAGCGCTCGACCACCTCGGGCGTGGCGATGATGCCCGGGCTCACGCAGTTCACCGTCACCCCGGTGCCCGACAGGTGCTTGGCCAGGCTCACCGTCATGCCCGGAAGGGCGCCCTTCGCCGCGTAGTACTCGGGGATCCGGTCCCCGGGACGGGTGGCCCCCACCGTGGCCACGAAGACGATGCGACCCCAGCCTCGTTCGCGCATGCCGTCGACCACGGCGTCCACCGCCCGTACCGCCGAGACCACGTTCGTGTCGTAGCTGGCGTGCCAGCTGGCCCCCGTCGACGCCGGCCACGTGGTGCCGTCGGCGGCGCCGTAGTTGTTCACCAGGATGTCCACGCCGTCGGCCACGGCCCTGATCGAGGCCGTCAGCGCGACGGCGCCCTCGTCGTTGCGCAGGTCGCCGTGCACCGCGTGGGCGATGCCTCCGGCGTCGGTGATCTCCTCGACGACCCCGTCGGCCTGGCCGGGCTCGAGACCGTGCACCAGCACGGTGCAGCCCTCGGAGGCCAGGACCCGGGCGATCCCCGCTCCGGTGCCCCGCCACGATCCGGTGACGAGCGCGGTACGTCCGTCGAGCCCCAGGTCCATGTGCGTCCCCCGATCGGTGTCGTCGACCGAGGTGTCGGACGACGTGCCCGACGATGCTGGCACGTGCCCGCCGGCCGGGCGCTCAGGCGGCGAGGGTGAGGGCGGCGGCTCGCCTGCGGGCCAGCGCTTCGGCCGCCCGTTCTTCGGCGAGGGGCTCCGACGAGATGGTCAGGTGCCAGCGGCGCCCGGTGTGCACCCCGCTGCGGTGCAAGGGGCTGAGCTCGGGTTCCCCGGGGAGCGCGTCCGCGTCGACGGGTTCGGGCAACAACTCGTCGATGGTGGGGAGGCGCAGCGGGAGGGGTGGGGGTCGTCGCCGCCGTGGTGGGGGGCTGGTGAGCACGCTGGCGTCGGGTCGGGTGAAGGTGAGGGTGCCGTCGGCTGCGGATGTGAGTGACCAGCCGTCGCGGTGCACCATCCCGTGGTGCGATGAGCACAACCCGGCCAGGTTGGCCAGGGCGGTGGTGCCGCCGTTCGACCAGTGCTCGAGGTGGTGGGCGTCGATCCATTCGGCGCGGGCGTCGCAGCCGGGGAACCGGCAGCCCTGGTCGCGCACCGGCGAGGGCGTCTCGTAGCGGGGCGTCGGCGAGGCGGACCTTGCGGCCGTGGTCGAGGACCCGGCCCTTCGGCGGTGAGGACCCGTTCGATGGTGGTGCCGGGCCCGAAGACCTCGCGCACCGCGTCGGGGGGAGGCGGTGGCCGTCGAGGGTGCTGGCCGCCCCGGTGCCGACGGCGAGAGCGTGGCGCAACAGCCCCTCTTCGACCACGGACGTGGACCGCAGCGCCAGGAACACCTCGAGATCGGCGGCGCTGTGCACGCCGAGCCCGGCGAGCATGGTCGCGTAGAGGTCGGGCAGGTCGATCACCGCGAGCAGGTGGGGGTGCCGGCGCCCGGGGCGGTCGCCGTTCGACGCGAAGTGATCGAGGACGAAACGGGCCATCCGGCGCAGGCTCTCGCCGCGCCGTTCGGCGGCGGTGCGGAACTCCCCGGGGGTGTCGGGACGCTCGACGACACGCAGCGCGGTCTCGAACAGCTCCGCGGTCAGCGGGTCGAGGTCACCGTCGAGGACCCCACGACCACCCAGCGTGCGTGACAGGCGCACCCGTGCATCGACCTCGTCGGGTCGTCGGCACCTCAGCCGGGTCGGGAGCGTGACGGCCTCGGCGCGCAGCACCCATTCGCGCACCGCACTCCGCGTGTCGGCCGCACTGAGCCCGATCAGACAGGGCGAGACCTCGGCGTCGTGCTCGGCGAACAGGTCGACCAACCGGGCGCGGGACCAGGGCCACGACCACCTCGACCTGCGCGCCCGAGACCTCCCCGTCGAACCAGGCGCGGGCCAGCACCGGCCACCGGCCCAACCGGTCGACACGCACTGCGAGGCGCTTGGCGTCACGATCGGTCAGCCCGGCGTTGGCCTTCAACCACCCCACCGGGGAGCGCCACCCCTCCACGTCGTGACGCCCCGCCGAGAAGAACCCGACCAGCGTCTCGCACAACCGGGCCTCGAGGCGATCCCGGGCCACCGACAACGACCGGGCCAACTCACCGTCACCCCCACTCGCATCGATGTCCTCGATGCCCGAGATCAACTCGTCGACCATATTGACGAGTATAGCGAACACACGTACGAGACACAAGGAATACCTCAGGAAATTGCTCACTGATCGACGCAGCGAACTCGGGTTCTCCTCGTCGTCCGGGCGGGGAGCGTCACGTCACCGACACGGACGCGACGTCGAACGAACGAGCGGAGCGACAGGGGCGTGGTGAGCCGGTCGGAGAGCCTTCCGATGGCGGAGAGCCCCGGGCGCGCGACCACCCCTGCTCCACGTCGCCGAGACGGCCGCACGGAGACGGGACGGTCCGACCGACCGCGCAGGGCGCAGCGGTGGCTCCGGACGAGACCTCGAACGGACCGGGCTCAGGCCTTCCGGCCGAGGGTGTAGCGCACCTGCTGGTCGAACCCCATCTGCCCGTCGGGCCGACGCCCCTCCTCCAGGGCGACCGCGGCCGCCGCCCGCACGGCGTCGACCTCGGCGGCAGGAACGGCGTCCCACATCTGGCGCTGTCCGTGCGACATCGTCCACTCGTACCAGGCGTCGGCATCGGCGAAGCGCACGGGCACCGTCGCCGTCGCCGTGCGCACGTCGCTGAATCCCGCCGTCGTGAGCAGCTCCTCCATGGACGCGTCGGACGAGAACGGCCCGCCCGTGTTGACCCTGGCATCGCGCATCTCGGCGGGCAGGTAGGGCCGGAACACCGCCTCCACGGCCTGCCACTCCGCGTTGAACGGGGCGAAGGTCGTGACCCCGACCCGACCGCCCGCCACCAGCAGCGGGTACCAGGCCACCACCGCGGCGAGGGGGTCGGCGAGGAAGAACAGCACGAGCGACGACGCCACCAGATCGAACTGCTCGGGCTCCAGGTCCGGGGCGGTGGCGTCCCCCACCCGGACCGACACCCGGTCGTCCAGCCCGGCCGCGGCCACATCGGCGGTGGTGCGCTCCACCATCCCCGGCGCGATGTCGATGCCCGTGACGTGACCGCCCGCTCCGACCGCTTCGGCCAGTGGGAACAGCGCCGCTCCACGCCCGCACCCGACGTCGAGAGCCCGCTCGCCGGGCTGTGGATCGAGCTCGGCGACGAGTCCCGCGGCGATGGGGACGAAGAAGTCGACCCCCACGGCGTCGTAGGTCGCGGCCGCCCGGTGGAACACGTCAGCGACACGGGCGGAGGGATCGTCGGCCATGGCCGGACGGTACTCCCCGGCCCGTGGGCGCAGCCGAGATCCGGGTCCCCTCCGGTGGTCGCACGCCATCACCGCCGCATCGCCGCCCCTTCCTGCCCGGTGGAGGCCCGTTCGCGGCTCCGGCCGGGTACGTTCGGCCCACCGGGGACCAGGAGCGACCATGACCGACGACGCAGCGCCACCGATCCTCGACCTCCCGGTCGGGATCGATGCCCGGGGCACACGCACCGAGTCCGACTCGCTGGGCGAGATCGAGGTGCCCGCCGATCGCTACTGGGGGGCCCAGACGCAGCGCTCCCTCGAGCACTTCGCCATCGGTGGTGGACGCGACCCGATGCCCGTCGAGGTGTACCGGGCCTTCGGGCACGTGAAGAAGGCGGCGGCCGACGTGAACGCCGACGCCGGTCGCCTACCGGTCTGGCTGGGCGGGCTCATCGAGCACGTCGCCGACGAGGTGATCGCCGGCGAGCTCGACACCGAGTTCCCGCTGGCGCTCTGGCAGTCGGGGTCGGGCACCCACACCAACATGAACGTCAACGAGGTCATCGCCAACCGGTGCATCCAGTTGGTGGGAGGCGAGCTGGGCTCGAAGGACCCGGTGCACCCCAACGACCACGTGAACATGTCCCAGTCGTCCAACGACACCTTCCCCACCGCCATGCACATCGCGGCGCGGGCGATGCTCGACGACCACCTCCTCCCTCGGCTCGACGAGCTCCGCGACGCCATCGACCGGAAAGCGGCGACCTGGGCCGACGTCGTCAAGGTGGGTCGCACGCACCTCCAGGACGCCACCCCGCTCACCGTCGGCCAGGAGTGGTCGGCCTGGGTGGCCATGATCGACGACGCCCGCCGTGGCCTCGTCGCCGACAGCGAGGGCCTCTGGGAGCTGGCGGTCGGCGGCACCGCGGTGGGCACCGGCCTCAACACCACGGCCGGCTTCGACACCCGGATCGCGGCCGCCATCGCCGAGGGCACCGGGCGCCCCTTCGTCACGGCGCCCAACAAGTTCGCCGCCCAAGCATCTCTCGATGCGATGGTCCGTTGCTCCGGGGGCCTGCGCAACCTCGCGGTGTCGTTGTTCAAGATCGCCAACGACCTGCGCTGGCTGGCCTCCGGCCCCCGCGCCGGGCTCGACGAGCTGCACCTGCCGGCCAACGAGCCCGGCTCGTCGATCATGCCCGGGAAGGTCAACCCCTCACAGGCCGAAGCCCTCCTCATGGTCACCACCCAGGTCATGGGCAACGACGCCACCGTCGCCATGGCCGGGCGGGAGGGCAACCTCCAGCTCAACACCTTCCGCCCGGTGGTGATCGCCAACGTCGTGCACTCGATGCAGATCCTCGGTGACGTGTGCGACCACGCCCGTCGCTTCATGATCGAGGGCACCGAGGTGAACCGCTCGCGCATCCGCGGGTACGTCGAGGACTCGGTCATGCCGGTCACGGCGTTGGCGCCGGTCATCGGCTACGACCGCGCCGCCGGGATCGCCCACCTGGCGGTGGAGGAGGGCCTCACCCTCCGCGAGGCCGCCCTGCGCTCGGGGGTCGAGGCCGAGCTGTTCGACCGGGTCGTCGTGCCGCTCGACCTCACCCGACCGGGCAGCGCCGACGGGAGCTGAGCGCCTCGGCCAGACTCGACCGCATGGACGAACTGCGATTCGACGACATCACCGCGGTCATCACCGGCGCAGGACGCGGCCTGGGCCGCGAGTACGCGCTGCTGTTCGCCGCCCGCGGTGCCAACGTGGTGGTCAACGACCTCGGCGTGGCCATCACCGACACCGGCGAGGGCGGTGAGGCCCCCGCCACGAACCCGGCCGACGAGGTGGTGGCCGAGATCACCGCCGCCGGGGGCCGCGCCGTGGCCAACCACGACACCATCGCCACCACCGAGGGCGGCGAAGCCATCGTGGCCACCGCCCTCGAGGCGTTCGGTCGGGTCGACGTGGTGGTCAACAACGCCGGGCAGGTGCGCCTGCACCCCTTCGGTGACTTCCCCGACGAGCACATCGACACCGTGATCGGCACCCAGCTGCGGGGCACGCTGAACGTGAGCCGACCGGCGTGGAGGGCCATGGAGTCCGCGGGCGGCGGGCGCATCGTCAACGTGGCCTCGGGCGCGGCGTTCAACGGCGTGCCGGGCGGGCTCGTGTACGGGATGGCCAAGATGGGCGTGGTCGGGCTCACCCGGCAGATGTCGGTCGAGGGCGCACCGGTGGGCATCGCCGCCAACGTGGTCGCCCCCTACGCGAAGACCCGCATCGGCACGGGCTTCGGGCCCATCCCGTGGAGCGACGAGCTGGGGGAGTGGCTCCACCCTCGGCTGGTGGCGCCGCTGGTCGGGTGGCTGTCGCACCCGTCGTGCCCGGTCAGCGGCGAGTGCTTCAGCGTCGGCGGTGGCCACGTCGCCCGGGTCTCGCTGGCCGTGAACGAGGGCTACCTCGACCGCGACGCCACCATCGAGTCGATCGCCGACCACCTCGACGAGGTGATGTCGGGCCCGACCACCGAGGTCACCCCGTCAGCCTCACCGGTGATGCGGTCGATGCTGCAGGGCTTCACCGGCCCCACCGGGTGAGCGCCGGTTAGCGTCGCCGCCGTGCCCACCGCCCACCTCAACGGGATCGACGTCTACTACGAACGAGCCGGCGACGGACCCCGCCTGTTGTTCTGCAACGGCTCGGGGCAGAGCGTCGACACCAGCCGACCTCTCGTCGAGGCGTTCACGTCACGCTTCGACACCGTGGCCCACGACCAGCGGGGACTGGGGCGCACCGAGGTGCCGCCCGGTCCGTACACCATGGCCGACTACGCCGCCGACGCCCTCGCCGTCGCCGACCACGTGGGGTGGGACACCTTCCGCCTCGTCGGCATCAGCTTCGGCGGCATGGTCGCCCAGGAGGTCGCCGTGACCGCACCCGAGCGCATCGAGCGCCTGGCGCTGCTGTGCACCTCCCCCGGTGGTGCCGGCGGGGCCAGCTACCCCCTGCACGAGCTGGCCGACCTCCCGCCCGACGAGCGGGCCCGCACGGCCATGCAGGTGATGGACACCCGCTTCGACGAGCAGTGGCTGGTCGACCACCCGAACGACCGGATGTTCGTGCAGGCCATCGCCGACCGGCGCCCGCCCGAGCCGGGTTCGGACGCCGAGCGGGGCCAGTTCGAGCAGATGCAGGCACGTCGTGGCCACGACGTGTTCGACCGGCTCCCGCGGATCACGTGCCCCACGTTGGTGAGCAGCGGCCGCTACGACGGCATCGCCCCCCCTTCCAACGGCGAGGCCATCGCCGCGCGGATCGACGGTGCCGAGCTGCGGCTCTACGAGGGCGGCCACGCCTTCTTCGCCCAGGACCCGGCGGCGTTCCCGGATCTGTTCGCCTTCCTCGAGCGCTGAGCTCCGCGGAGCCGGCCCGGGAGGGCCCGGGCTCAGCCGATGGCGTCGGCGGCCTGGGTCATGAACTGGTTGAGATCGAAGTACTCGCGCCAGTTGGCCAGCTTGTCGCCGTCCCACTCGAGGATGCCCATCACCGGCAGCTCGACGAGGCTGCCGTCGGGCTTGCGGAAGATGTCGACGCGCTCGGTGACCACCGTCGACCCCCGCGAGACCATCTCGAGGATCTTGAACTCGACCACGCTCAGGCCGGTGGTGAACATCGCCACCATGCCGGCGATGGCCTCGTGGCCCACGAGCGGATCGACGGGGATGTTGTGGTACGTCCCGTCCTCGGTGAACCACGCCACGACCGCAGCGGTGTCGCCGAGCTCCCAGGTCTTCATGAACTGGCGGGTCAGGTCCTCGTAGTCGTGCTCGCTCATCGTCGTCCCCCGTGCGGCCGAGCCCGGTCGGTCCGGGTTCGTGCCCGCTCATGATGGCATCGCCGGCACGGCGTCGGGCACGGCCTCGGTAGGGTCGGTCGTCTGCACCCGGAGCCGTCGGGTGCCACTCCCGGGGGACATGACATGCCGATCAGCCGACTCGACGACTACCTGGTGCACCAGATCCCGGAACCGATCGGCACGGTGTCGGCGGCGGACCCCAACTTCTACGACCGCCACTACTTCAACCTCCACGGCAGCTCCGACGAGGTCTTCCTCGTCACCGGGCTCGGTCAGTACCCGAACCTGGGGGTGACCGACGCCTTCGTCTCGGTGTCGGTGGGTGGCACCCAGCACACGGTGCGGGCCTCGCGCCACCTCACCGAGGACCGCCTCGACACGTCGGTGGGTCCGTTGCGGGTCGAGGTCATCGAGGGCCTGCGGTCGCTGCGGGTGGTCTGCGAGCCCAACGAGTGGGGCGTGGCCTACGACCTCGTCTACGACGGCAGCGTGCGGGCCCTCGAGGAGCCCAAGACCATCACCGAGGCCGATGGTGTGCGCACCCAGGAGACCTGTCGCTTCGCCCAGGTCGGCACCTGGACCGGCACGCTCGAGGTGCCGGGCCGCACCTTCGCCGTCACCCCCGACCGGTGGCAGGGGGCGCGTGACCACTCGTGGGGTGTGCGACCCGTGGGCCGCCCGGCGCCCGTCGACCCCGCCGCCCCCCGCCCGGCGAACGCCCCCATGGGGTTCTTCCACAACTGGTTGCCCATGCAGTTCGACGACCACATGGTCAAGATCACCATCGACGAGATCCACGACGGCACCCGGGTGCAACAGGAGGCCGTGCGGGTCTGGGACCTCGCCGCCGACCGTCCCGACGACCACCTCGGACGGCCCGAGATCGAGATCGACTACATCCCCGGGACCCGCGAGGTCGCGAGCGCCGAGGTGTCGTTCAGCGGCGCGGGGGCCTCCGACCTGCGGGTGCGGGTGACGCCGCTGCGCACGGTGTACCTGAAGGCCGGCTCGGGCTACCTGTACGACGGCCGCTGGGGGCACGGCGTCGACCAGGGCGGCCTCGTGGTCGAAGGGCTGACCCACGACATCTCGACGCCCGAGGGCCGCGCCGAGGCGTCGTGGCTGAACGAGACGCTCAGCCGCTACGAGACCAGCGACGGTCGGGTCGGCTACGGGATGTTCGAGAACCTCTGCGCCGGCCTGTACCTGCCCGCCGGGTTCGACGGCCCCGACGCCGTGGCCTGACCGCCGCTCAGGAGGCGGCCAGGATGTCGATCACGAAGACCAGGGTCTCCGTGCCGGAGATGCCGGCCTGGGTGTTGCCCTGCTCGCCGTAGCCCTTGTCCGGCGGGATGATGAGCATCACGCGGGAGCCGACGGTCTGGCCGATGAGGCCCTCCTCGAAGCCGGCGATCACACCACCGGTCCCGACCGGGAAGTCGACGGGCTCGCCTCGCTCCCACGACGAGTCGAACACCGAGCCGTCGGACCACTTCACGCCCACGTACTGGACCGTGACCGTCTGCCCCGACTCGACGGCCGGTCCGTCGCCGACGATGAGGGGCTGGACCACGAGCTCGGTCGGCGGCGGCGTCCCCGGCAGGGTGATCGTGGGCACCCCTTCCACCAGGGCGACCGTCGGCAGGCCCGGCACGGGTGGCACCTCGGTCCCGGAGGCGCTCGTGGGCACGGTGACGGCGTCGCGGATGTCGAACACGAAGATGACCCATTGGCCCTGCGCGTACGTCGTGGCGACGATCCGCGCCCCGACCTGCTGGCCGATGAGGGCGCCCTTGATGCCTTCCTGGAGGTTGGCGTCGAGGGGCACGACCTCGGGCTGTTGGCCCCAGGTCGATTCCAGCTCGCTGCCGTCGACGCCGCTGATCACGACGTAGTCGACGCTGAGGCGCTGGCCGTCGGCCACCGTGGCACCGGTGCCCGGCACGACCACCCGTGAGTCGGTCACGGTCGTGTCCGATTCGGCGAAGGACGGATCGAAGGTGACGACCGGCGCCACCGCCGTGTCCGTCGAGACCTCCACGTCGGCCAGCGACGAGGTGTTCACGATCGTGGTCGTGGTGGCGTCCTCGGTCGTGGAGGACGAGCTGTCGTCGCCGTCGGAGCTGCACGCCCCGACGAGGAGCGCAGCGAGGGCGAGGGCGGAGCCGGCGAGCACGAAGCGGCGGCGACGGGAGGGGGGAGATGTCTGAGGCACCCCGCCACGCTACGACCTCGGCGGGCAAGGTGAGGTAAGGGCCCTTCTCACCCGGCTCTCACCCGGCGCGAGCAGACTCTGGGCATGCCCGGGCACTTGGTGATCGCGGAGGACGACAGGGCGGTGCGCGAGTCGGTGGCCCGTGCCCTCGAGCTGGAGGGCTATCGCGTGACGGCGGTCGGCGACGGCGCCGCCGCGCTCGACGCGGCGTCGGCCGACGACGTCGACCTGCTCGTGCTCGACCTCGGGCTGCCCCACGTCGACGGCCTCACGGTGTGCCGCCGCCTCCGCTCGTCGCGCTCCCAGCTCCCCATCCTCGTGCTCACGGCGCGCACCGAGGTCTCCGATCGTGTGTCCGGTCTCGACGCCGGGGCCGACGACTACCTCCCCAAGCCCTTCTCCCTCGATGAGCTCCTCGCCCGTCTCCGGGCCCTGCTCCGACGATCGATGCCCGACGACGAGGAGCCCCGAACGGTCCGGGCCGCCGACCTCGTGGTCGACGAAGCCGCGCGCCGGGCCTGGCGGGGCGACCGAGAGCTCGAGCTCACCAAGACCGAGTTCGATCTGCTCCTGCTCCTCGTCGAGAACGTCGACGTGGTGCTCTCCCACGCCACCATCTACGACCGGATCTGGGGCTACGACTTCGGCCCCGACTCGAAGGCGCTCGCCGTCTACATCGGCTACCTGCGCCGCAAGACCGAGGAGGCGGGTGAGCCACGCGTCATCCAGACGGTGCGCGGCGTCGGCTACACCCTGCGTCCCGCATGACGCTCAGGGCACGGATCGCGTTGGCGCTCGGGCTCCTCGCCGGGGTGGCCGTCCTCGCGGTGGCCGTGGCTGGTTACGTGGCCACCGACAACCGGCTGCGCCAGGAGGTCGACCAGAACCTCGACGAGACGGCGCGGCGGCTCCTCGGCACCGACGGGCGCGCGCTCGTGGCGCTGTGCAGCCCCGAGGGGCCCCGTGGGCGAGGCCCGCTCGACGACCTCGTGGCCCGTGACGTCGTGGTCCAGTGCGTGGACCCCGACGGCGACGTGGCCAACACGGTCGGATCGGTTCGCCTCCCGGTGGACGAGGCCGACCTGGCGCTCGGCCGCGGCGGGACGTGGGACGCGCACCACGACCGTCTCGAGCGTCGACGGCGACGGCGACGGCGACGAGCCGTACCGGGTCACCGCAGTGGCCGTCCCCACCGGCGGGGTGGTGCAGATCGCTCGGAACTACAGCGAGACCCAGGCCGTCCTCGACGGCCTGCGCACCCAGTTGCTCGTGATCGGGGTCGTGGTCATCGCCGGCGGGGCGCTGGCCGGATGGTGGATCGCCCGCCGGGCGACCCGCCCCCTCGTCGAGCTCGCCGCCGCCGCCGAGGAGGTGGCCGACACGGGGCGACTCGACGTGGACCTCCCACCCCCCGGGCGCGACGAGCCGGGTCGGCTCTCCCGGTCGTTCGCCACCATGCTCACGGCGTTGCGACGGTCCCGCGACCAGCAACAACAGCTCGTCCAGGATGCCGGCCACGAGCTGCGCACGCCCCTCACGAGCCTGCGCACGAACGTCGAGACCCTCCGGCGCTACGACGACCTCCCCGCCCAGACCCGTGCCGCCATCCTGGGGGACCTCGACAGCGAGAGCCGCGAGCTGGCCGCGTTGGTCGACGAGCTGGTGGAGCTGGCCACCGACACCTACGCCGACGAGTCGGTGGCCGAGGTGGCGCTCGACGAGGTCGTGGACGAGGTGGCCGAGCGGGTGCGACGGCGAACCGGTCGCGTGGTGTCCGTGACCATCGAGGACGCCCCGGTGCGGGTGATGGGGCGTCGCCGCGCGCTGGCCCGCGCGGTGGGCAACCTGGTCGACAACGCGGCGAAGTTCAGCCCCGACGACGGGCCGATCGAGATCGAGGTGGGTCCGGGGCCGCGTCGTCGTGCGTGACCACGGTCCCGGGGTGGCCGACGCCGACCGGTCGCGGGTCTTCGAGCGCTTCTACCGGGCGCCCGGCGCACGGTCGCAGCCCGGCTCGGGGCTCGGGCTGGCCATCGTCGAGCAGGTGGCCACCGATCACGGCGGCTCGGTGTCGGTGGCCGACGCCCCCGACGGCGGGGCCGTGTTCACGTTCGTCGTACCGCCGGTCGAGTGATGCCGGAGACCCGTTTCTGCTGAGTCAGACAACGGTCAGCAACTCGCCTCGGTGCGGCAACAGAGCGTGCACCCAGGCGAAACCACGCCTCTCTACGGTCAGCAACGCGTCAGTCGGAGGACCGGCTCCTGACGTGTACGGGCGACATCGACGTCCCCCGCAGCGCACCGGGGTGTTGCACCGAACAGAGGAGAAGCACGTGGTCCACATGGTCACCGCGGTCATCAAGCCGCACAAGCTCGAGGAGGTGAAGGACGCACTGAAGGGCATCGGCGTGCAGGGGATGACCGTCGACGAGGTCAAGGGCTTCGGACGCCAGGGCGGGCACACCGAGACCTACCGGGGGGCGGAGTACACCCTCGACTTCCTGCCCAAGGTCAAGATCGAGGTCCTCGCCGACCCCACGGCGTCCGACCAGATCGCCGAGACCATCGCCACGGCGGCGTCCACCGGGAAGATCGGCGACGGGAAGATCTGGATCTCCGTGGTCGAGAAGGTCATCCGCATCCGCACCGGCGAACGCGACATGGAGGCCATCTGATGCCTCTCGCGTCGTCCATCGAAGCGCTCTCGACCGAGAGCCCCACTCACCGGAGGTCCCTCGTGACACCCAAGCGACTGGCCGTGGGTGCCGGTGTCGCCCTCACCACCCTCGTGCTCAGCGCCGGCACGGCGTTCGCACAGGAGGCCGAGGAGGCGCCGACGCTCGATGCCGTGGCCACGACGGCCAACAACGCCATCCAGGCCGGGAACCTGGTCTGGATCGTCATCGGCGCCGCCCTCGTCATCTTCATGCAGGCCGGCTTCGCCATGGTCGAGACCGGCTTCTGCCGGGCCAAGCACGCGGCGCACGTGGTCAGCACGAACCTGGCGGTGTTCTTCGTCGGCTTCGTGGCCTTCTTCCTCGTCGGCTTCCCGCTGATGTTCGGCGGGTACTCCTACGTGCTGCCCGGCTTCGACTACGGCTTCACCCAGGCCGCCGGCAGCTCGCTGATCGGCAGCGGCGACTGGGTGTTCCTCTGGCAGGGCGGCTGGGCCGGTAGCGCCTTCAACGCCGGCGACCTGGTGAACAGCGGGGCCATCATGGCCTTCTTCTTGTACATGGTCGCCTTCATGGACACCACGGCCACGATCCCGACGGGCTCGATGGCCGAGCGATGGAAGTTCAAGTCGTTCATCATCTGGGGCCTGTTCTGCGGGGCGATCTTCTACCCGCTGTTCGGGGCCTGGACCTGGGGCGGCGGCTGGCTGGCCAAGCTGGGCAACAGCCTCGAGTGGGGCAACGGCTACGTCGACTTCGCCGGCTCCGGCATCGTCCACGCCATGGGCGGCGTCGCCGGCGCTCGCCGGGGCGATCGTCCTCGGGCCCCGCCTCGGGAAGTTCACCAAGGACGGCAAGCCCAGGGGCCTGCCCGGCCACGACATCCCCATGGCCATGTTGGGCACGTTCATCCTGCTCTTCGGCTGGTTCGGGTTCAACGCCGCATCGACCTTCGCCTCCAGCGATCCGCAGATCGGCCTGATCGCGGCCAACACCGCCATCGCCGCCGCCTTCGGCGGGTTCACGTCGATGCTGTGGATCTGGAAGCGCACCACCAAGCCGGACCCGGCGATGATGGCCAACGGCATGCTGGCCGGTCTGGTGATCATCACCGCACCGTGTGCCTTCGTCGACCCCTGGGTCGCCATGGTCCTCGGCATCGTCGCCGGCGTCGTGGTCATCGAGTCGGTGTTCTTCATCGAGCGCAAGCTGAAGATCGACGATCCCGTCGGGGCCATCTCGGTGCACGGCGTGTGCGGCACCCTGGGCGTGCTGGCGGTCGGCCTGGTGGCCAACGGGGCCTACGGCGCCGGCTGGAACGGCACCACCACGTCGGTCGACGCCGACGGCGTGGCCGAGGGCGTCACCGGGCTGTTCTACGGCGGCAACGGTGGCGGCCAGCTGCTGTCCCAGCTGGCCGGGATCGTGGTCCTGTGGACCGTGATGCTGGGCATCGCCTTCGCCTTCTTCAAGATCCAGAACGCCCTCACCAAGGGCGGGATCCGCTCCGACCAGGGCGAGGAGGAGACCGGCCTCGACCTCCCCGAGATGGGTGTGCTGGCCTACCCGGACTTCTCCGGGACCCACGAGGGGTACAGCGACGGAGGGACGGTGCTCACCGCTCCTCCCGAGGCCTGAGTCACTCGGAAGACCCAGGCCTCGAAGGGCCCGGCGGCACTGCCCGCCGGGCCCTTCCGCGTCCTCCCCCGGCCGTCACCGCGACCCCGGCCCGCCGCGGAAATGTGAACGGTCTGTGACCAACGGGCCAGGGGGCTTGTCGGGACGCGGCAACGAGGCGCAGAGTCGGCGGGTGCCCCGCTCTTCGACGCCCGCCGCCCGCTCACCCCACCGGCCCGATCCCGAGTTCACGGATCGCTGGAACCGCACCGACGAGGTGCGCCGCAAGCAGATCCGACGCCTCGTGCGCAACGGCCGGCCCCAGGAGACCCTGACCGATGCCCGCCTCGCCTCGGGTTTCGCCGCCTACCAGCGCTCGAGGGCCTGGTACCGGTGGTTCTGGGCCTGGTTCCCGATCCTGGCGGTGGCCGCCCTCGTCGCCGCCTCGCTGATCCACCCGATCGCGCTGGGCATCGTGCTGGCCCTCGGCGGCAACGCGTTGTTGGTGCGGCGATCGTTCCGCCGGACGGACCTCGTCAACGCCGAGCTCCTGGGACCGAACGGGGCCGGCGTCGCCGGAACCGACGCTGCCGGTCCGGCGGCGCCACGGGCCCGCAAGCGGCCACCGGCGGGGAGCACGAGCTCCGAGGCCGCTCCCGTCTGAGTCCGGTCCCACCTCCCGGCGGGGAGGCGGGGAGGGCTATGCGTCGTCGGGCTCCGGCAGCGACGACTTGACCTCGATCAGGCGTTCACGCAGCTCGTGGTCGCGGTGGCCCAGGTCGTCGACCCACAGGTCGATGGCCTGGCGCAGCGTGGCGTTGCGGTCGCCCGCCATGACGGCGACGGCCTGGGCATCGTCCTCGGCGTTGGCCTCGGCGTCGACCATGTTCGAGCCCTGGCGCTTCGAGAACAGCACCGCACCCAGCACGACGAGCAGGGCCACGCCGGCGATGACGAAGCGCCAGTTGTTGTCCTCGAGGCTCAGCATCGCCGGCAGCATGAGCAGCGACACCAGGTTCATGACCTTGATCAGCGGGTTGAGCGCCGGACCGGCGGTGTCCTTGAACGGGTCGCCGACGGTGTCGCCGATGACGGCCGCCTTGTGGGCCTCCGAGCCCTTGCCGCCCTCGTGGCCGTCCTCGATGTACTTCTTGGCGTTGTCCCACGCGCCACCGGAGTTGGACAGGAAGTTGGCCATGAGCTGGCCGGTCACGATCGCCGCCGCCAGGAAGGCGCCCAGGGCCAGGTAGCCGATGCCGAAACCGATGATCACGGGGGTCAGCACGGCCAGCAGGGCAGGCGTGGCCAGCTCGCGCAGCGACGCCGACGTGCAGATGTCGATGACCGCGCCGTAGTCGGGCTTCTCGGTGCGGTCCATGATCCCGGGCTTGGTGCGGAACTGCTTGCGCACCTCCTGCACGACCGTGCCGGCGGTCCGCGAGACCGCACGGATGGCCAGCGACGAGAAGAGGAAGGCCACGGACCCGCCGATGAGCAGGCCGATGAAGGTCTTGGGGTCCGCCACGTTGATCTGGACGAGGCTGGCCAGCGTGCCGCTGACCTCGGCGGCCGCGACCTGGGCCGCGTCGAGGGTGCCCTTGGCGATCGTCTCGGAGAACGAGGCGAACAGGGCCACCGCGGCGATGACCGCCGAGCCGATGGCGAAGCCCTTGGTGACGGCCTTGGTGGTGTTGCCCACGGCGTCGAGGCTCACCATGATCTTCTCCGGCTCACCGTCGAACTCGCCCGACATCTCGGCGATGCCCGCGGCGTTGTCGGCCACGGGACCGAAGGTGTCCTCGGCCACCACGATGCCGGTGGTGGCGAGCATGCCGATGCCGGTGAGGGCGACGAGGTAGAGGGCGAAGCCGATGTTGCCGCCGCCGAGGGCGATGGCCACGCCGATGGCGACCGCGATGGCGATGATGGCCCACACCGCGGACTCGAGGCCGGACGAGATGCCCTCGAGGACCGTGGTGGCGGGGCCGGTGCGGGCGGCCTTGGCGATCTCCTGGACCGGCTCGGTCTCGGTGGAGGTGAAGTACTGGGTGATCTTCGAGGCGGCGAAGCCCAGGATGACGCCGGCGACGATGGCGCCGAAGAGGCGGGCGCCCGGGTTGGAGACCGTGGCCCCGGCCGGGTCGCCGACGTAGAAGAAGGCGACGGCGCCGGCGCCGACGATGGCGAGGGCCTGGGCGATGTAGATGCCGCGGTTGATGGCCTTGAGGGCGCTGGTCTCGCCGGCTCGGGCGCGCACCATGAAGATGCCCACGATCGAGGCCAGCAGGCCGATGCCCATCACGATGAGCGGGAACATGAGGCCCTTGGCGGCGTCCTCCGGGCCGAGGCCGATGCCGCGGAAGCCCGAGACGCCCAGGATGATCGAGGCGACCAGGGTGACGGCGAAGCTCTCGAAGAGGTCGGAGGCCATGCCGGCGCAGTCGCCGACGTTGTCGCCCACGTTGTCGGCGATGGTCGCCGGGTTGCGGGGGTCGTCCTCGGGGATGCCGGCCTCGACCTTGCCCACGAGGTCGGCGCCGACGTCGGCGGCCTTGGTGAAGATGCCGCCACCCACGCGCAGGAACAGCGCCAGCAGCGAACCGCCGAAGCCGAATCCGACCAGGATGGCCGAGGCGGTGTTCTGGAACACCATGATGATGATCACGGTGCCGAGCAGGCCCAGCCCGGCGGTGAGCAGGCCCGCCACGCCACCGGTGCGGAACGCCACCTGGAGGGCGGCGGGGAAGTCGCTTCGCCGGGCGGCGGCGGTGGTGCGCACGTTGCCGCGCACGGCCAGCCACATGCCGAAGAAGCCGATGGCGCCGGAGAACAGACAGCCCATCAGGAAGGCCACGGTGCGCCAGAAGCCCGACTGGGCGAAGGTCAGCGCGGTCTCGCCGTCGGGCTTGTCGACCGCCGTCGAGGTGGCGAACACGACGATGGCCAGGGGGATCACGATGATCCCGATGGTGCGGAACTGGCGCTTGAGGTAGGCCAGCGCGCCCTCCTGGATCGCTCCGGCGACCTCCTGCATCTCGGCCGTGCCCTGCTCCTGGGCCAGCACGCCGCGCATCAGGTACCCGCCGACGACGAGTGCCACGAGGGCCACGCCGACCAGGAAGATGAGCCATCCCCACTCGGCGCTGTCGAGCGTGAAGGTCTGCCAGCCGCCTTCGGCCGCGGCGAGGACTTCGATCATGTGGTGCGTTCCTTCTCTCGTCGCCGGTACCGCCGGCGCCTCGGTGCTCCACCGGCACTTCCCCGGTGCCGATGGGCGCCGAGAGTCCAGCCGTCAGGAGACCGGGGTGTCAACTTCGGACGGCGCAGGGGCGGCGCGAGGATGGGTGGCGTGAATCCGGTCGAGCCCCCCGACGAGCCCTCTCCGAGGGGGCCGCAGCGGGCACAGCGGGGCCACCGGGCACGCCCACTCCCACGGCGGCGGCGTGGCCGCGGCCACACGCGCCGGGGCCCGTCACACCCGCCGCCTGTGGCAGGTCTTCGCGCTGATCGCCGTGTTCCTGGTGGTCGAGGTGGTGGCCGCCTTCGCCACGAACTCGCTGTCGCTGCTGTCCGACGCCGGCCACATGCTGACCGACCTGGTGGGCCTGGCCATGGCCCTGGCCGCCATCCACGTGGCCAACCGGGGGAGTCGGCGCTCCGATCGCACCTTCGGGTTGTACCGCCTCGAGATCCTGGCCGCCCTGGCCAACGCCGTGCTGCTGTTCGGCGTCGGCGCCTTCGTGCTCTACGAGGCGGTGGACCGGATCCGCAGCCCGGTCGAGGTCGCCGGCGGTGCCATGTTGGTCGTCGCGGTGCTCGGGGGGATCGCCAACCTGGTCGGACTCCTCCTGCTGCGCGACGGGGCCAAGGAGAGCCTGAACGTCAAGGGCGCCCACCTCGAGGTCCTGGCCGATCTGCTCACCTCGGCAGGGGTGGTGGTGGCCGCCGTCATCATCCTGGTCACCGGCTGGGAGGCCGCCGACCCGATCATCGCCGCCGGCATCGGTCTGTTCATCTTCCCGCGCACGTTCCGCCTCGCCGCCCAAGCGGTCCGGGTGCTCGTCCAGGCTGCTCCCGCCGGGCTCGACGTCGACGCGCTGCACGACGACCTCGCCGCCGTCCCCCACGTGGTCGACGTGCACGACCTGCACGTCTGGACGCTCACGTCGGAGATGGACGTCATGAGCGCCCACCTCGTGGTGGCGTCCGACGCCGACGTCCACGGGGTGCTCGACACGGCCCGGGACCTGCTGCGCGACCGCTACGGCATCGGGCACACCACGTTGCAGGTCGAGCCGGCGACGCACGTGGGGTGCGACGAGATCACCTGGTGATCAACCCGGGGCGTTCGTCGTCTCGCTCACCGGCGGTGCGGCCGCGGACGGGTCGGCCAGGGCGTACATCTTCCCGCCCCGCGTGCCCACGTAGATCCGGCCCTTCCACACGGCCGGGGTGGACTCGATGCACCCGTCGAGCTGGACCGCCCACACCTCGGGCGGATCGATGCGGGGATCGGACACGTCGTAGGCCCGCAGCACGCCCTGGCAGTCGCCGATGATCAGTCGGTCGTCGACCACCACCGGTGACTGCCACGTCTGGGAGCCGAGGTTCTTCTCCCACAGCACGGCACCGGTCTGCTGGTCGATCCCCATGACGCGGCCGACGTTGGTGTCGGCGTACACGACGCCGTTGGCCAGCGCCGGGGTGCCCCACACGCCCTGCTTGCCGCGGGGCCTGGTCCTTGACCGACCAGACGAGGGGGTTCTCGGCGTTGCGAGGGTCGAGCTTCATGATCTGGCCGACCTCGGTCGAGCGGGTGTTGCGGCGCTCGTACTCCGAGCCGACGTACAGGAAGCCGTCGGGGTCGATCACGATCGAGGCGTCGGTGTCGTCGCCGGTCCAGAAGCGGAAGACCCGGGTGGGCTCGACGCCGTCCTTCAGCCCGGTGATGTCCCAACCCTGGACCAGCCCGGCGGAGTTGGCGAAGTACACGGTGTTGCCGGAGATGGCGACGGAGTTCTCGATGCTGAACTGGCGGTCGCTGATGAGCGATTCGAGCTCGGGATCCCAGCTCGGGGTGCGGAAGACCACCTCGGGGTCGACCGTCACGAGGCCGTCGGGGCCGTAGGCCCGGTTGAGCTTGACGATGTAGAACCAGCTGTTCTCGCCGCCCTCGAAGAGGTAGTCGTCGATGACCAGGCCGGAGCCGTCCCAGTCGTCGTTCCACACCTTCTGCACCCCGAAGTCGGTGGCGCCGAGCTTCCACAGCTCGACCGCTTCTCCCGGACGGTCGGTGCCCAGCACCCGGTAGTAGTTGTCGCGCGACCCCGAGTAGGTGATGGGGAAGCCGTCGGGGTCGGTGGTGACCGTCCCCTTGATGATGTCGCCGGTCGTGAACGGAGGGAGCAGGTCGGTGCCCGACTCGGCGTCGAGCCAGTGCACGCCGTAGTCGTAGGCGCCGAACGACACCACGGTGCGCCCGTCCTGCTCGTAGACGTTGGGCTGGCCCGTCCAGCCCGTGCCGCACCAGGTCTGGGTGCCGCCGCCGTCGGTCGAGTTCCCGCACATCGTGCCCTGGGGGTAGGTCCACACCACCTGGGGCGCGGAGGGGACGGGCCCCTCGCCGTAGTACGAGCGGGTCGGGTTCCCCCGGAAGGTGAGGATGCCCGGGACCTCCTCGCTCCACATCCGACCGGAGCTGGCCGGGTTCACCCAGCCGTCGAAGGGCGGGAGGGGCGCTTCGGTGGTGTCGGTCGTCGCCACCTCGACCGCCTCGGCGTCGTCGGTGGCGGGGGTCGGCTGTTCGGCGGTGCTCGAGCCGTCGTCGCCGCTCACCACGGCGTAGCCGGCCCAGAGGGCGACGAGGACGACGAGCACGGCGACGGGCGCCAGCCACGGCGGTCGGCTCGGACGAGGAGGCCCGCCGTGTGCACCGACCGACGGGTAGGGCCTGTTCGGATCGGCCATCGGACCTCGCGGGTTCGGCGTCAGCCGGCGCTGCCCTCGGCCACGAGGCGTTCGAGCACCAGCTCGGGGTGGTCGCCTTCGAGACGCTCCAGCCAGAACTGGCTCTCGAACAGCGCCATGAGCGTACCGTCGGCCCGGCCCAGCACCCGGACACCCCGCATGCCCCGCAGGGCGTCGGCGCTGGGCGGATCGGTGCGACGGGCGATGCGGTAGCTGGTGGGCGAGAGCTCCACCGGGGCTCCGAACTCGTTCTCGAGGCGGTACGTGGCCACGTCGAACTGCATCGGCCCCACGGCCGCCAGGATCGGGGCCTGGTCGCCCTGGTCGGCGTCGCGCAGCACCTGCACGACCCCTTCCTCGTCGAGCTGGGCGATGCCGCGGCGGAACTGCTTGAAGCGGGCGGTGTCGCGGACGCGGGCCACGCTGAAGTGCTCCGGGGCGAAGCTGGGGATCACCGGGAAGGTGACGGGCTCGTCGAGCCACAGCGTGTCGCCCACGCGCACGTCGGTGGCGTTGACCAGCCCGATCACGTCGCCGGGAAAGGCCTCGTCGATGGTCTCGCGCTCGGAGCCGAACACCTGGTGGGCGTACTTGGTGGTGAAGGGCTTGCCCGTGGTGGCGTGGGTGAGCACCATGCCGCGCTCGAAGCGCCCCGAGCACACCCGCAGGAAGGCGATGCGGTCGCGATGGGAGGGGTCCATGTTGGCCGCCACCTTGAACACGAACCCCGAGAACGGGGCATCGAGCGGGCGGGGTCGCCCCTCGACGTCGGGTCGAGGCGTGGGCGCGGGGACGAGGTCGATGATGGCGTCGAGCAGCTTGCGCACCCCGAAGTTGGTGAGCGCCGAGCCGAAGAACGTGGGCGTCGACTGCGCGCCCACGAACAGCTCCACGTCGACGTCGGCGCCCACCTCGTCGAGCAGGGCCAGTTCGTCCTGGGCCGCCTCCCACGCCGCCCCTTCCTCGGCGGCCGCCTGCTCGGGCGGCACCACCTCCTCGGGCGCCTCGGTGGCGCCGCGGGCCACGCGGGTGAAGCGGGTGAACAGCCCGTCACGGCGATCGACCACCCCCCGGAAGTCGCCGGGGATGCCGACCGGCCAGGTGACCGGCGTGACGACGAGTCCGATCTGTGCCTCGATCTCGTCGATCAGCTCCAACGCGCTCGCGTCCCGGCCGATCCCACTTGTTGATGAACGTCAGCAGCGGCATCTCGCGCTGACGGCACACGTCGAACAGCTTGAGGGTCTGCGGCTCGATGCCCTTGGCCGCGTCGAGCACCATGACCGCGGCGTCGGCGGCGGCCAGCACCCGGTAGGTGTCCTCGGAGAAGTCGCGGTGACCGGGGGTGTCGAGGAGGTTCACCACGCAGTCGCGGTAGGGGAACTGCAGCACCGTGGAGGTGATGGAGATGCCGCGCTGCTGCTCCAGGGCCATCCAGTCCGACGTGGCCGATCGACGGCCCGACCGCGCCTTCACGGCCCCGGCCTCGGCGTTCAGGGCGCCGCCGTAGAGCAGGAACTTCTCGGTGAGCGTCGTCTTGCCGGCATCGGGATGGCTGATGATGGCGAAGGTGCGACGCCGGGCGGCCTCGGCCGCAGGGGAGGGCATCGGGAGCGAGGCTACCCACTGCCCTAAGGTGCCCGATCGTGGCGGACGACCCCGAGACCCGAACCGTCCCCGGGGCCAGGGCGCCGGACCGCAGTCGGCGCCTCTCGCGCAGCGGGCTGAGTCTGGCGTTGAACGAGTGGGGCGAGGCGGATGCCCCGATCCTCGCCGTCGTGCACGGGGGCTTCGACTTCTCCCGCACCTTCGACGTCTTCGCGCCGATGCTGGCCGACGCCGGCTGGCGGGTCGTGGCGTGGGACGCGCGCGGCCACGGTGACTCGGAGCACGCGCACCTCTACAGCTGGGCGGCCGACGTCCGCGACCACTTCGCCGTGATCACCGAGCTCACCGACGAGCCGATCTGCGTGTTCGGGCACTCCAAGGGCGGGGGGCAGATGCTCGACCTGCTCGACGCCCGCCCGGGCCTGGCCAAGGCCTTCGTCAACTTCGACGGGCTCCCCTCGCAGACCTCGGCGCCCGACATCAGCGACCGCGAACGCCGGCGGATGCGCCGCGTCGACCTCGAGTCGACGCTGGACCGTCGGCGGCGGCGCAACGAGCTCCAGCGGCGCCCCGACACCATCGAGGGCCTGGCGGGGCGCCGGGCCACCATGAACCCCCGGTTGACGAGGGAATGGCTCGAGTACCTCGTCACGGTCGGCGCCCGGCGCGACGACGACGGCTGGCGCTGGAAGATCGATCCCGTCCTGCACCTCGGGGGCTTCGGTCCGTGGCGGCCGCAGTGGTCGATGGATCACCTGGCCTCGCTCCCGATGCCGTTCCTGGGGGTGCTCTCCGGGGTCACCGACGACCCGATGGGGTGGAACAGCCGTCGCTCGGACGTGGCCCCGTACCTGCCGCCCGGCGGGCGCCTCGAGTTCTACGACGACATCGGGCACTTCCTGCACATCGAGCAGCCCCGGGCCATGGCCGACCTGGTCATCGACTTCCTGGAGCCCTACCGATGAGCCGCACGACCGAGTACCTGGCGTCGGGGCGCCTCCGTCTGGCCCTGCACACGCTGCGAGCGGGCGAGGGTCGGCCGCTGCTGTTGCTCCACGGCCTCGGCGAGGCCACGCCGACGCAGGCCCCCGAGTGGGCCGCCGCCTGGCCCGGGCCCGTCCTGGGGCTCGACTTCACCGGTCACGGCGAGTCGAGCTCCCCTCGGGGCGGCGGCTACACGCCCGAGGGCCTGATGGCCGACGTCGACACCGTGTTGCAGGCGCGCGGTCCGCTCACGATCGTGGGCCGGGGAGTGGGTGCGTGGATCGCCCTGCTCGTGGCCGGCGGACGCCCAGCGCTCGTGCACGGCGCCGTGTTGGCCGACGGCCCCGGTCTGGCCGGAGGTGGCCACCAGCCCCCGTCGCCCTACGTGACCCTGCTCGACCCGTCCGACACCACGCCCCGACCCGTACGCGCTGCTCGAGCTGTCCCGCGACGTCCGACCGCCCGACTACGCCCTCGACTTCGTGCGCTTCGCGGTGGAGGACGCGGTGGTGGCCAACCCCATCGTGGTCTGCGCCCGTGTCCGGCCCGACTGGTTGGTCGCCGTCGCCGGCGACCTGGGTGTGCTCGATCTCCCTCTCGACGAGGCGTTGCTCGCCGTGCGCTGATCCTGCATCGGCCGATCGTGTCGGGTCGGTCGTGGGGCTGCTACAGGTCGCGGGCGGCGACGTAGTGGGCCAGGTCGGTGAGGGCATCCACCGCGTCAGGGTGCAGCGGCGAGCGCTCCAGCGTGTGCAGCGCCACGTCGGTGAGGTCGCCGATCGTGGCCTCGATGTGGTCCTTGGCCCCACTGTCCACCAGCACCTGTTGCAGGGCGGCGACCTCGTCGTCGGTGAGGTCGGCGGCGCCGACCCGCTCGAGCAGCGCGGCGTCGGCCGGACCGGCCCATTGCACGGCGGTGGCGAGCAGTGGTGTGGGCTTCCCCTCGCGGAGGTCGTCGCCGACGGGCTTGCCGGTGCGGGCGGCGTCGCCGAAGACCCCGAGGATGTCGTCTCGGAGCTGGAAGGCTTCTCCGAGCGGTGCGCCGTAGGCCGAGAGGGCTTCTTCCAGCTCCTCGTAGCGCCCGGCGAGGGCGGCGCCGACGTGCAGCGGCCGCTCGATCGTGTACTTGCCCGACTTGTAGCGGGCGATCCGGTGGGCGGTGGCGAGGTCGGTGCCGGGGCGGGCCGTCCCCAGCACGTCGAGGTACTGGCCCACGTTCAACTCGATCTTGAGCTCGCTCCACACGGCGAAGGTCGGGGGCGGCGTCGTCCCCATCAGCTGGTCGGCGTACACGTCGGCGAGGTCGCCCACGAGGATGGCCACCCCCTCGCCGAAGCGACGGGGCTCGCCGCGCCAGTCGTGGCGGCCGTGGAGGTCCTCGAACTCGAGGTGCACGGTCCGCTCGCCGCGCCGGGTGTGCGAGCCGTCCATCACGTCGTCGTGCACCAGAGCGAAGGCGTGCAGCAGCTCGAACGCCGCTCCGGCATCGACGACCATCGGATCGTCGGGGGCGCCGCCTGCGCCCACGAAGGCCCAGTGGCAGAACGCCGGCCTGAGGCGCTTGCCGCCGTTGAGGACGAACCGGGTGAGCACGTCGAGGGGGGCACCCAGGTCGGGATCGACCTGGAGCCATCGCTCGGTCTCGGCGGCCAGCAGGTCGCGCAGGCGCCGCTCGACCGGCCCGGCGACGGCGAGGAGAGCGGGGGGTGCGTCAGCGGCCGACCGGCCGCCGGTGTCGGGCACGGTGTCGCTCACCGGGCGGCCTCGTCGTCGGGTGCGTCGTGTTCCGTCGCGGCGTCGTCGACCGGGTCGAGCGTGTCGAGGTCGGCGACGATCCGGGTGACGTCGAGACGGGCGGCGGCGAGGCGCCGGCGGCACGACGCGATGAGCGCGGCGGCTCGCTGCACCTGCCCGGCCAGCTGGTCGACGTCGACGTCGTCGCCGTCGAGCTCGGTGAGGATCTCCTCGAGCTCGGCCACCGCATCGGCGTACGCCAGGTCGTCGGGGTCGCCGGGGTCCTCAGCGGGCATCGGACTCGTTCTCCGTTCCGGGGGTGGGACTGGTGTCGGGCACGACCACCGAGGTGAAGCTGCCGTCGTGGACCGTGGTCACGATGCGATCTCCTGGTGCGACGTCGATCGTGCCACGGACCACGGCACCGGTCACGGTTCGGGTGATGGTCCAGCCCCGGGCCAGGGCGCGTTCGGGGTCGAGCGCGTCGACCCGCACCCGCCGGGTGTCGAGGTGGCGCCCGGCGTCGCGCAGGGCGCGCGTCGATCGCACGGCGAGGTCGTTCGTCGACGCCGTCAGCCGTTGGTCGTGGAGTCGGAGATGGGCGCGGACCGAGGCGGCGGCCTGGCCGGCTCCACGTTCCAGGCGGGCTGACGCCGCGGCGACGGCGTCGGGAGCCCGCCGACGAAGCAGCACGTCGCTGGCGTCGAGCCGGTGCTCGGCCAGCGTGACCCGCGCCCGAGCGGAGCGGGCCGCCCGGCGGGCCCGGCTGACGCCGTCGACCCCGGCCCGGTCGAGCGCGGAGACGGCGTGGCGGGCGATGTCGGTCCAGGCCTGCTCGGCGCGCAGGCTGCTCGTGCGGACGTGGTCGACCAGCGCGGTGGCGCACGCCGTGGGGGTGCGCTCGCTGCCGTGGGCCACGAGGTCGGCGATGCTCTGGTCGGTCTCGTGCCCGATCCCCGTGATCACCGGCACCCCGAGCCCGGCGATGGCGCGGGCCACGAGCTCGTGGTCGAAGACGGCGAGGTCGGTGCGCGCCCCTCCGCCCCGGACCAGCGCGACGGCGTCGACACGGTGGCGCACCACGGTGCGCAGCGCCGCGACGACGTCCCGCTCGGCCCCCGCCCCCTGCACCCGGGTGTCGACGTGGACGACCTGCCACGCCAGGCCGCTCTCGGTGAGCGTCTCCAGCACGTCGGCCTCCGCCGCGCTCCCGGCCGCGGTGACCAGTCCCAGGCGCAGCGGGGCCGCGGTCAGGACGAGGTCGCGGTTGCGGTGCAGGAGCCCTTCGGCCTCGAGCAGCTGGAGGACCCGATCTCGCTCGGACGCCAGCAGGCCCAGGGTGTAGGTGGGGTCGATGTCGTGCATCTGGACCTGGAGCCGGCCCTTGGGGGCGTAGAACTCGAGTCGTGCGCCGATCCGGATGCGCACGCCGTCGACGATGCGGATGCTCTCGTGGCGGCGCAGGAGCGCGTTGACCCGGTCGCGCGTCGACGACCAGAGCACGACGGGGACGCTGGCGGTCGGCGTCGCACCCGGGGCCGTCCGGTCGACCAGGTCGAAGTAGACGTGGCCCTGACGGCTGCGGGTCATGGACGCCACCTCGCCCTCGACCCAGAAGCCCCGGCCGAAGCGGGCCTCGACGGTGTCGGCGATGGCATCGGCCAGCTCCGTCACGGTGAAGGTGGCATCCGGCATCCGGCGCACGGTAGTGGTCGACCATCACGCCGACGGGCCGGGCCCGGAGGGGCGGGTGCCCTGGTCGTGACGTCGGCCTGTGCCACAGTCGTGAGGGATGCTCCGATTCCGTCCGACCGTCGCCGTCGCCGGCCTCCTCGTGGTGCTGCTGGTCGGGGCCTGCAGCGACGCCGGCGACGACGTCGACTCCGCGTCGACCACCTCGGTGGGCGCGGCCACCTCGCAGCCGGGCACCTCCGTGCCCGTCACGGAGCCGACGCCCACGACCACCGCCGCGCTCCCGCCACCGGCGTCGGTGCTGCCGCCTCCGGTCACCGAACCGGGGGCGCCGAACTCGGCGATCACGTGCGGCTCGCTCGCGCAGGCCCTCCCCGTGGCCGACCTGTTGCCCCGCGACCTGGGGAGCTGGCCCGACGAGCGCCAGCGCGTGGTGGTGGACGCCCGGCGCAACGCGTCGCTCTACGAGCAGGCCGCGGGCGGAGCGCCCGAGTCGCTGCTGGGGCCGCTCACCGCACTGCGGCTGTTCTCCACGTTCGTGGCCGACACCGCGCAGGCCGCGAGCGACGTCGCGTCGGCGCAGGCGGCGATCGACGGCTACCCCCAGCAGGGCGAGGTGGCCGCGGCCACCGTCGAGGTGGACCGCTGGGTCAGGGTCAACTGCGCCTGACCCGACGCCTCACTCCTCGACGAGCTCGATGAGCGTGCCGAGGGCGTCCTTGGGGTGGATGAAGGCCACGGTGGTGCCGCGGGAACCAGGTCGGGGGGCGTCGTCGAGCACCCGGAAGCCCTGTGCCTTGACGGCGTCGAGCGCATCGGCGCAGCTCGACACGCGGTACCCCACGTGGTGGATGCCGGGCCCTCCGCGCTTGTCCAGCCACTTCGCCACGGTCGAGTCGTCACGGGTCGGCGTGAGGAGCTGCACGTAGCTCTCGGCCACCTTCAACAGCGCCTCCTCGACCCCGTCGCTCTCGACCACCTCGCGGTGGTCGACGACCGCACCGAACGTGTCGCGGTAGTAGTCGATGGCCTCACCCAGGTCGGGCACGGCGATGGCGATGTGGTCGATCTCGGTCAGCAGCGGTCGGATCTGGGCCGATTCGGTGGTCTGCGCCTGCTGGTCGTCCTCGCCGGGTCGGCGGACGTTGATGCTCATGGTGTCTCCTCGTCTCAGGCGCCGTGGCGGCGGAAGGCGGTGATGCGATCTTCGCCGACCTCGGCCCGGAAGGCCGGATCGTCGATGCCGAGGCCCTCCTCGGGGGCCATGCACAGCACCGCGATCTTGCCCTCGTGCAGGTTGCGGTGCACCTGGTAGGCGGCCTCACCGGTCTGGTCGAGCGGGTAGACCGCGGACATGATCGGTTGGATCCGGCCCTGGCAGATGAGGTCGTTGGCGGCCCACGCCTCGGCGTAGTTGGCGAAGTGCGAGCTGATGATCTTCTTCAGCTTCATCCAGAGGTGGCGGTTGTCGAACTCGACCATGAACCCGCTGGTCGCCGCGCACGTGACGATGGTGCCGCCGCGAGCGGTCACGAACACCGATGCGCCGAAGGTCTGGCGACCCGGGTGCTCGAACACGATGTCGACGTCGCGTCCGATGAGCCCTCGGATGTCCTTGCCGAGGCGTCGCCACTCCGACTCGTCCTGGGTGTGCGCGTCGGCCCAGAACCGGTAGCCGGCAGCCTTGCGGTCGATCACGGCGTCGCAGCCGATGTCGTTGAGCAGGGCGACCTTGTCGGCCGAGGACACCACGCCGACCGGCGTGCCGCCACCGTTGAGGACGTACTGCACGGCGTACCCTCCGAGGCCGCCGGTGGCGCCCCAGATCAACACGGCGTCGCCCTGGTTCATCTGCGCGGCGTTGGGGCTGACGAGCATGCGGTAGCTGGTCGAGTTGCACAGCGCGTTGACCGCCGACTCCTCCCAGGTGAGGTGGGCGGGCTTCGGCATGAGCTGGTTGGCCTTCACCACGCTGAGGTCGGCGAGGCCGCCGTAGTTGGTCTCGAAACCCCAGATGCGCTGGTTGTCCGACAGCATCGAGTCGTTGTGGCCGGAGTGGTCCTGGTCGTCGACGTAGTTGCAGTGCACGACGACCTTGTCGCCCGGCTTCCACTTGCGCACCGCCGAGCCGACTCGCAACACGACGCCGGAGGCGTCTGACCCGACGGCGTGGAAGTCCTGGTCGTGGCGGGCGCCCCAGTAGCCCTCCCGACCGAGGCGTGACAGGAAGCCGAAGGTCGAGACGGGCTCGAAGATGGAGCTCCAGACGGTGTTGAAGTTGATCGAGCTGGCCATGACGGCGATGACCGCCTCGTCGGGGGCCAGCTCGGGTAGGGCGATCTCCTCGAGGTGCAGCGACGAGCGTGGGTCCTTCTCGTGGGACGGGAGGCCCTCGAACATGGTCTGCTCGTCCTTGCGGACGACCACGGCCCGGTAGGACTCGGGGAGGGGCAGGGCGGCGAAGTCGTCGGCGGAGGCGCCGGACGAGATGGCGTCGAGGATCGGCAGCATGGCGGCAAGGTAGTGGCGGGCGGTGGTCCGGCGCCAAGGAGCTGACGGGGGCGTCAGCCAACGCCGGTGACGGGCGGTCGACGGGTGGACGGCCGGCCCCGGGAGCATCGAACGCGGGGCGTGGCCGTACGGCTACAATTTCGTCGGCCGGCGCGGGAAGGGTTCCGGCACGAGGAGAGGCTTTCCATGGCATCCGTGCCCGACGAGATCGACGCCCAGGCGATCGTGGCGAGAGCGCGGGCCGAGGCCGACGCGGTCATCGCCCGGGCCGAGGTCGACGCGTTGGCCATCAAGGGCCAGTCCGAGGCCGAGGCGAAGGTGATCCGGGCCCGCGCCCAGGTCGAGGCCTCCGAGCTCGAGACCCGGGCCCGCAACGATCGCGAGCACGCGGCGCGCATCCTCGCCGACGCCGAGCTCCGGGCGGCGACGATGCTCGAGGAAGCAGAAGAGATCCGGCGCGGTGCAGACGGTACGATCGAGCGACTGGTGGCCACCCGACGCGAACTGGAGTCCGTCATCGAACGTCTCGCTCGTCTCCCGCACGCCGTGGTCGACCTCACCGACGACGGCGACGCCTCCCTCACCCTCGGCGACGACGACGCCGTGTCCGCCGCGACGGTCGACGACCTCGACGCCGACGCGCTCGCCGAGCGTGAGGTCGTTCCCCTCGGCGCCTCGGTCACCACGTCCGTGCGCCCGGTTCCGCCCGTTCCCTCGGTGGCCAACGCGTCCGACGAGGCCGACACCGAAGAGGAGCTCGACGATCCGGTCACCCGGATGGTCCGCTCCGCGATCGAGCGCGCCGCCCGCTCGGCGACGCAGTCGCCGGTGTGGTCGTCGAACCCCGCCGACCAGCGTGAGGCCCTGCGCAACAACCGGGGCGACCTCGCCTAGCCCCTCCACGGTCGTTGGCCCCGCGACGGCTCGGGTCCCTACACTGACGGACCTGTCACCCTCGGGAGGGAAACCATGGCCGGATCCGTCATTCTCAGCGGCGCACGTACGCCGATCGGCAAGCTCTCCGGAGCGTTGGCCGGGTTCGCAGCAACCGACCTCGGCGGCATCGCCATCAAGGAGGCGCTGGCCCGTGGCGGGGTGTCCCCCGATCAGGTGGACGCCGTGCTCATGGGCCAGGTGCTCCTCGCCGGGGCCGGCCAGTTGACCGCCCGCCAGGCCGCCGTCGCCGCCGGACTGCCGCTGAGCGTCCCCGCCACGACCATCAACAAGGTCTGCCTCTCGGGTCTCAACGCCATCCACGTGGCCGACATGATGATCCAGACCGGCGAAGCCGACATCGTCGTCGCCGGGGGCATGGAGTCGATGACCAACGCGCCGTACCTGTTGCCGGGTGCGCGGGCCGGGTACCGCATGGGCGACCAGACGGTCGTCGACTCGATGATGTTCGACGGGCTGTTCTGCGCCATCGACCAGTGCGCCATGGGTGCCGGCACCGAGAAGTACGCCGCCACCAAGGGCCTGTCGCGTGAGTCCCAGGACGCCCTCGCCGCGCTCAGCCACGAGCGGGCGGCCAAGGCCCAGAAGGACGGCCTCTTCGACGCCGAGATCGTCCAGGTCGAGATCCCCCAGCGCAAGGGTGATCCGATCGTCTTCAGCGAGGACGAAGGCGTGCGACCGGCCACCACCGTCGACAGCCTCGGCGCGTTGCGCCCGGCGTTCGACAAGGCCGGCAACATCACCGCCGGCAACGCCTCGCAGATCTCCGACGGCGGCTCCGCGGTCGTGGTGTGCTCCGAAGCCGCCGCGGAGCGCCTCGGCGTCACCCCGCTCGGACGGATCCTGGGCTACGGCCAGGTGGCCGGTCCCGACGCGTCGCTGCTCGACCAGCCCGCCAACGCCATCAACGTCGCGCTGGCCCGCGCCGGCATGACCGTCGGTGACCTCGACCTGTTCGAGCTCAACGAGGCCTTCGCCGCCGTCGGCGTGGCCTCGATGCAGACCCTCGGCATCACCGACGAGGTCACCAACGTCAACGGTGGCGCCATCGCCCTCGGCCACCCCATCGGCATGTCCGGCAACCGGTTGGCGCTGCACCTGCTCATGGAGCTGAAGCGCCGCGGCGGCGGCAAGGGTGCGGCCGCTCTGTGCGGCGGCGGCGGTCAGGGCGACGCCATCCTGCTCGAGACCATCTGAGCGGGCCCGCTACTCCACCTCGCGACGCCCCTCGAGGGCGCGGCCCAGCGTCAGCTCGTCGGCGTACTCGAGATCACCGCCGACGGGCAGGCCGCTGGCGATGCGCGTCACCCGCAGCCCGAGCGGCTTCAGCAGCCGACCCAGGTACATCGCCGTGGCCTCACCCTCGATGTTGGGGTTCGTGCACAAGATGACCTCGGTGATCCCCTCCGGGTCGATGCGGGCCAGCAGCTCCTTCACCCGGAGCTGATCGGGCCCGATCCCCTCGATGGGGCTGATGGCGCCCTGCAACACGTGGTAGCGGCCCTTGAACTCGCCGGTCTTCTCGACGGCGACGATGTCGCGTGACTCCTCCACGACGCACACCACCGAGCCGTCGCGACGGGTGTCGCCGCAGATGCCGCACTCGGCGCCCTCGGCGATGTTGAAGCAGCGGGGGCAGAAGGTGACGCGCTCCTTGGCGACGGTGATGGACGTGGCGAGGCGCAGCGCGTCGGTGGCGGGCGCCTTGAGCAGGTAGAACGCGATGCGCTGCGCCGACTTGGGGCCCACGCCGGGGAGCCGGCCGAGCTCGTCGATGAGGTCCTGGACCGGACCGGCGTAGAAGGTCACGCCGGGGTCGGGTCGTCGGGTGGGGCGTCCTCGGTGGCCGCGTCGGTGGTCCCGACCTCGATGGCGCCACTGTCCATGAGGGCGCCCAGCGAGAAGCCACCGCCGGGACCGGTTCCTGCGGGGCCCTCCGGGCCGCCCAACCCGGCGATCCCGCCGAGGCCCCCGAGATCGGGGAGCCCGCCGAGGTCGAGCCCTCCGAGCGAGCTCTGCTGCATCTCGCCGATCTGGGTCATGGCGTCGTTGAGCGCGGCGAGGACGAGGTCCTCCAGCATGGGCACGTCGTCGGGGTCGACGGCGTCGGGGCGGATCTCGACGCGTCGGAACTCCATCCCCCCGCTGACCGTGATGGCCACGGCGCCGCCGCCGGCGTGGCCGGTGACCTCGGCCTCGGCGGCCTGTGCCTGGGCGTCGAGCAGCTGCTGTTGCATCTCCATGGCCTGGCCGAGGATGGCGTTGAGGTCGAACGAGTCGGACATCGGGGACTCCCTGGGGGGTGGTGGGCGGGGGGCTCAGAGGAGCCGGTCGGAGGGCGGGTCGACGAGCTCGGCGCCGGGGAACATCGCCGCCACCCGGTCGACACCGGTCTCGGCGATGTCGTCGGCATCGGTGAGCTCGGCGAGGTCGACGTCGGAGGGCTGATCGACCTCGATCGGTTCGGGCGTGGAGGGAGCGGACGGGTCGACGGCGTCGTCGTCGACCGCGATGCGCACCGCGACGGGTCGACCGAAGCGGGCCCGGAGCCCGGCCTCGACCTCCGGGCGGCACTCCTCGCAGCGCTGGGCGTGCACGGGGTTGGGCAGACCGAACACGGCGGTGTCCCCGTCGATCGACAGCCACCGCCCGCCGGCGAAGCGCACCCGGGGCTTCTGGGGCAGGGCGCCCAGCACGTCGTCGGTCCAGATCGCCACGAAGCCGGCCAGGTCGGGCAGAGCGGCCGGAGGATCCGACATCGGGGTGGGCCCGGGTGCCGCTGGTGGGGCCGCGGGCGGCGTGGTCTCGTCGGGCGCGCGCGGCCGAGGGGGCCTCGGCAGGCGCCGATGCCGGGGTGCCGGCGGCCCGACTCGGGGCGGGTGGCCGGCGGGTGCCACCGGCGGAGGGTGCGGTCTGGGGGGCGGGCCGAGCGGGCGCAGCGCCGCCGGTGCGCCGCTGGGCCAGCACGTCACGGGCGCCATCGGCGGGGCGCCCCCCCGTCGCCGGACGGGGCGAGGGGGGCACGGCGTCGTCGACGGCGGCGGGAGCTCCGGCGGCGGGAGGCGCTCGCCTCGGGCGCAGTCGGCGCAGGGATCGGTGGTGCGGTCGGCGCTGCCGGCGCTGCCGCCGTGGCCCGGCTCGGCGGGATCGAACCCGCGCCGGCTTCGAGGCGCGTGATGCGCTCGGCCAACGCCGCGGGGGAGGTGTCGGTGTCGGCGCGGGTGATCCGCACCAACGCCACCTCGAGGGGGACCCGTGGGTCGAGGGCGTCCTGGATGCCGACGAAGGCGTCGCCCAGCACCTCGAGGGCCCGGGTGGCGCCGGCGGCGGTGAGGCGCTGGGCCTGGTCGGTGCAGCGGTCCCGGTCGGCCTCGGTCAGGCGCGAGAGGTCGGCGTGGACGGCGGCGAGGAACACGTCGCGGAGACGGGCGACGAGCGATTCGCCGAGCACCCGTGGGCTGCGGCCGCGTGTCGTCGCCGCCTCGACGGCGACGAGGGCCCGGGCGGTGTCACGGTCGCAGACGGCCTCGACGAGCTCGTCGAGCGCGTCGACCCCTTCGGGCACGCCCCCGGCGGCGACCACCCGGTCGAGCGCGGACAGCGTGTCGCGGGCCGAGCCGGCTCCGGCTCGCAGCACGTAGGCCCGGGCGTCGTCGTCGATGTCGAGCCCGGCGTCGATGGCGATGTCGTCGACCAGCGCCGCCAGGTCGGCGGCCGGCAGGAGGTGCACCTCGAAGTGCTGGGTGCGACTGCGGATGGTGGGCAGCACCTTCTGCGGATCGGTGGTGGCCAGCACGAACACCACGTGCTCCGGCGGCTCCTCGAGCGTCTTCAACAAGGCGTTCGACGCCGGCGTCGACAGCATGTGCACCTCGTCGAGGATGTACACCTTGGTGCGCCCCGGCGAGCCCAACGACGCCTTGGCGATCAGGTCACGGATGGCCTCGACGCCGTTGTTCGACGCCGCGTCGAGCTCGTGCACGTCGAAGCTGGTGCCGGCCTCGATGGCCACGCACGAGGCGCACACGCCGCAGGGCTCGCCGTCGACGGGGCTCTCGCAGTTGAGGACCTTGGCCAGGATGCGGGCGGTCGAGGTCTTGCCCGTGCCGCGAGGTCCGCTCAACAGGTAGGCGTGACCCACCCGATCCTCGACGACGGCGTTGCGCAACGCCGAGACGAGGTGCTCCTGGCCTCGGACCTCGGCGAAGCGTTGCGGCCGGTAGCGGCGGTAGAGCGACTGGTAGGCCATCGCCGCCGAGCCTACCGATCGCTCTGCGGGGCGCCCGCGAGAGGGCCCGCTCCCCCGTGTGACGGTCAGGCGACCTGCGGCACATCGGAGGTCCCGGTGAGAGCTGCTGCCTTCCGGCCCTGACCCGGTTCACGGGCTCCGATTGCACAGGACCCGACCGCCACACGCGAGAGCGGGCCGAGACACACGATACCCTCTCGGCTGCGTTCCCCGGCCGGCGTGCCGTACGGGGTCCCCGGGAGGGGTGCGAGAGCGGCCGAATCGGCACGCTTGGAAAGCGTGTGTGGGGAAACTCACCGTGGGTTC
>CAVQSE010000005.1:0-151695 GCA_963715425.1 uncultured Iamiaceae bacterium | reverse complement strand
CCAGCCGAACGCCACCCTTCAGGTCTGCCCGAAGCGTGACTTGACAGATGTCAGACGAGACGGGACGGTGACGCCGTGACCGAGGTCGCACCGACCACCCGCAGCCGCAAGCGGGCCGACACCCACCACCGCATCTTCGAAGCCGCAGCGGCCAACCTGCGCGCTCACGGCTCGTCCGGTACCAGCGTCGCCGCCATCGCCAAGGCGGCCGGAGTCTCCCGCCAGACCTTCTACGACCACTTCCCAACCCTCGACGATGTCGTCGCCGAGGCGTTCGGCGTCTACCGCGACCGCGTCGCGTCGCGGCTGGCGTCGGGCCTCGACGCCGGGGGCGATCGCTCGCTTGTCGAGGTGCTCGACGCTCTCGTCGACACCCTCTTCGGCGAGATGGAGGCAGACGACTCGAACCTCCGCCTCGAGATCGCGGCCTACCTGGCCCGCGGGGTCGATGTACGGGAGTGGCTCGACGAACCCCTGTTCCGCTTCGTGACCGACGCCGTCGCCTCGGCCCAGTCCCGCGGCGAGATCGACCCAGACCTGAACGCCGACGATCTCGCTCGCGCCGTGCTGACCATGCTCGGCGGCTTCCTGCTCATCGAGAGCGAGGCAGTTGCCGCTCGCGCTCGGCGCGCCCACCAGACCGTCCATCTCCTCCTGCGAGGTGCCGCACCATGACCACGACCGATGTCGGCCGCCGCCCCTACGTGCTGAGGGGCGGAGACTCCTGGCGAAGCCCGTGGGAGGACTACCGCTGGCTACGCGACCACGATCCGGTCCACCGGGCCACACACCCCGACTTCGGCACCTACGTGGTGCTGTCGCGCTTCGAGCACGTCTTCGACGCCGTGCGCGACACCGCCACGTTCTCCTCCGCACGCGGCCTGACCCTCGACCCCGACCTCATGGACGTCTTCGAGGCCCACGCGGCCCCGATCGTGATGATGGATCCACCCGACCACACCGCGATGCGACGCCTGGTGTCGAAGCCGATGACCCCCAGCCAGGTGGGGGCCTTCGAGCCCGAGATCACCGCCTTCGTCGACCGCTGCCTCGACCGAGTGGCCGCAGCCGGCGACGCCGAGGTGGACATCGTCGACGCGCTGCTCAAGCCCCTGCCGAACTTCCTGGTGGCCCACTACCTCGGCGTGCCCCAGGCAGACCGGGAGCGCTTCGACCGCTGGACCGACGCGATCGTCGCCGCCAACGCCTCGGACGATCTGGCCTCCGCCGGCCAGGCCTTCGCCGAGCTGTTCGCCTTCGCGGACGACCTCATCGCTCACCGGCGGGTCGAGCCTGGCGACGACCTGGTGTCCCAGCTCGCCGCCGTCGACGCCGTCGACGACCAGTGGATCGTCGGGTTCTTCTTCACCATGGTGACGGGCGGCAACGACACCACCACCGGACTGCTCGGCGGATCCCTGGAGCTGCTCGACGCGGCCCCCGATCAGCGGAGGATCCTCATCGAGGAGCCCGACACGATCCGTCCCGCCGTCGACGAGTTCCTGCGCCTGAGCAGCCCGGTGCAGAACCTGGCCCGCACCGCGACCCGCGAGGTCGAAGTGGGCGGCGTCACCATCGCCGAGGGGCAGAAGGTCATGCTGCTGTACGCGTCGGCCAACCGCGACGAACGGGAGTACGGGCCCGACGCCGGTCGCCTCGACGTGCGCCGACGGCCCGAGCGGATCCTGTCCTTCGCCTACGGCGCGCACCACTGCCTGGGCGCGGCGCTCGCCCGGCTGGCCGGAGGCATCGCCCTGGAGCGCCTGCTGGCCCGCTTCCCTGAATTCTCAGTGGACCCGGCCCGGGGCAGCTACGCGCCGGGACCGTTCGTGCGGCGGTACGAGTCGCTGCCCTTCCGCTGCCGGGGGGCGGCTTGAGGGTGTCGCATGGTCGAAGCCACAGAGCGATGCGTCGCCAGCCCGTCTCGATGAGTCGATGGACCTGCGCCGTCGGGCTGCTCGTCTCCGTCGCCCTCCTCGCAGGATGCACCGGCGACCCGCAGACCTCCTCGACCACGACGTCGACCGAGGAGACGACAGCGTTCGGCCCGCTGCTGGCCCCGAACCCGCAGCTCGGACCTGCAGGGACCGCCACCTCGCACGGCGACAGCGGCTCGTCCGACGCGACACCCCTCGCCGGCCCGGGCACCGGGCCCATCGACGTCACCCGCATCGATGTGGGGGCGGTGTGCCCCTCGGTCCTCATCGGAAGTGACGGACTTCCGGTGGCGCTCTGCACGCGTGTGGCGGACGTCCGGCCGGTGGTGATGCTGCTCGATCCGGCGAACGGGCAACAGCTCGCTTCGATGGAGATCGCGCCCGGCAGCCTCTTCGGCGGTGTGTACGGCTACCTCGACGACGCTGACCGCATGGTCCTCGTCGACGGCAACGACGACCTGCTTCGCATCAGCCACCGGGTCGACGACGGCGCCTGGGCACTGCACGTCGACGAGCGTGTCCCGATGGCGGGCGCGATCCCGACCGACGACGAGGTGACCAGCGTGACCCCCGGTTACGACGGCGTGGTCTGGTTCGCCACCGCCGACGGGACGGTCGGCGCCGTCGACCCCGACGACGGATCGGTGTCGACCACGTCCCTCCCCGGCGACGAGCGGATCACCAACAACATCTCCTCGGCCCCCACCGGGACCGCCGTGGCGAGCGATCACGCCGTCTACCTCTTCGACCTCGACGGGAGCGGACGACCGGTGCAGCGGTGGCGCCACGCCTACGACAGAGGCCCGGCCCGCAAGCCCGGCCAGCTCAGCTGGGGCACAGGATCGACACCCACCTTCTTCGGACCCACCGATGGCGCCGACTACGTGGCGATCGTCGACAACGCCGACCCCCAGGTCCACCTGGTGGTCATCGGGGTCGGCGGTGACCGCGCCGGGCAGCAGATCTGCGCGCCCACCGTGCTACCCGAGGGTGGAGCCGGCTCGGAGAACTCCCCGATCGGCGCCGGTCGCACCGTGGTCGTCGCCAGCACGTACGGCTATCAGTACCCCCGGCTGCCGGACGATGCAGGCCCGAGCCAACCGACGTCGGCGCCGTTCGAGGGCGGGATGACCCGGATCGACGTGCGGACGGACGGCACCGGGTGCGATGTGGTGTGGAACGCCGCCGTGGCGTCGGTCGCGGTGCCAAAGCTGTCGACGACTGACGGCACGATCCTCACCATCACCCGGCCGCCGGACACCGACGGAGCAACATCCGCCTCGGGACCGGTCCGGTACTCGTCCACCGTGATCTCCGCTGTGGACGGCCAGGTCCTCGCCAGCAGGGAGCTACCAGCCGACGTGTCGGATCCGCTGCAGCTTGCCGGAACGTTGGGGCCCGACCATGTGCTCTACCAGGGGACGCTCGGAACGATCCTCCGAATCACGCCTCGCGCCGACGGCTGACATCCCGGGGGCCCGGCGTCGCACGCACTCGATTCGGCAAGATCCCTGCTCGTGGGGCGGGTGGGGATCGAACCCACGACCGAGCGATTATGAGTCGCCTGCTCTGACCATTGAGCTACCGCCCCGATCCGCTCACACTACGGACTCGACCGCCGTGGTCGGTCGCACGAGCGGGCACGGCCCACCCGTGATGCGACGACCGGGCGCGACGACCGGACGCGACGATGCCCCGGCCGTGGGGCTCGGGGCATCAGGGGCTCCGGGGGTGGGGCTCGAACCCACGACAATCGCATTAACAGTGCGGCGCTCTGCCAGCTGAGCTACCCCGGAAGGACGGGTCGGAATCTAGCAGCGCGGAGACCAAGCCCATCACGGCACGGTGGGTCCTGGTGCAGCTGTAGCGAAGCGTGAGACACCCCATCACGTGTTTCGTTCGTCGGGTCGAACCATCGGCGACGGCCCGATACGGCGTCGCCGAAGCTGGCGGGGAGAATCCCGGTCAGCTCCGACCAGAAACCGAGCGCCCCATCGAGATCCAGCCCTTCGTGCAGGTAGAGGCGGGCCCGGAGTCGGGACTCGTCGATCTCGAAGAAGAGCCTGAGCCAACCCAGGAAGAACACGATCATCCTCGGATCGCTGTTGACGAACGAGACCATGCCGCCTCGCTTGTCGCCCTCGCCGGCGTAGAGGGCGGTGCCGGCGACCAGGAGCTCTCGATCCGTCAGGCCGGCCAGGCGCCGTCGCCCCTCCTCTCGAAGGTCGGCGATCTCTGCGGCCTTGCGTCGTTGGAGGGCGTTCGGACCCCGCCGTCTCGCGCCACGGCGCGGACGGGGCTCGAACTGCACGTCGCGCACCCACAGCGACACCGAGGACGTGGCGACACCCAGCTCTGCGGCGATCTCCCGAAGCGTCCAGGCGTCGGCCCGAAGCTCCTTGGCCCGTTCCTGCTCGACGGTCTTGCCTCGATAGCCCATGGCCGAACTGTCCCAGTCGGGTGGGACAACGAGATCGTGTTCGGTGCCTTCGCCCTGGGGGGCGTGTGGGGCGACGGATCGGGTCGACCGGTCAGGCGCCGGGCTCTCGACCGACGAGGTCGGCTTCGATCTCCTCCGCGGTCGGGCGGTAGTCGGGGTTGAACTCGAGGCCGGGCTCCCAACTGGCCTCGGGCTCGGAGCCGAGCACGGCGTCGAGGGCGTCACCGGCCACTGCGGAGGCCTTGTCACGGGCCATGCCCCGCACGTCACCGACCCGGGACGCCACCTGATCGGCTGCCCCCCGGTACACGCTGTTGGCCCGCACCCGATCGAGCGTCCGCTCGATCTGGACGTAGCGCTCCCGCCCTGCCTTCGCGCCGAGGTAGTAACCCACCGCAGCGCCGATCACGAAACCGGTCTTGAACCTCATGGTCCGTGTCTACCCCGCCGGCGCCGTTCAGATGCCGGCAACGCCAGAACGTCGGAACACGGGGCCGCCGCGCTGCGCGGCACGAACGGGGCAGCCCGGGCCCGGACCGAGTCCGGTCACTCGCCGTCGAGGTAGTCGCGCAGCTTCTGGCTGTGCTGGGGGTGGCGCAGCTTGGCCAGCGTCTTGGACTCGATCTGGCGGATCCGCTCGCGGGTCACGCCGAACTCGCGACCGACCTCCTCGAGGGTGCGGGCCTGGCCGTCATCGAGCCCGAAGCGCATCCGCACCACGGCCTTCTCCCGGTCGTTCAGGTCGTCGAGGGCCTCCTCGACCGCCTCGTTGAGCATCATCCGGGCGGCCATCTCGGCCGGGGCCTCGGCGGTCTGGTCCTCGATGAAGTCGGCGAGGTTGGAGTCGTCCTCCTCCCCCACCGGCGAGTCGAGCGAGAGCGGGTCCTGGGAGATGCGCATGATCTCGCGCACCCGCGCCGGGGTCATGTCGACCCGCTCGGCCAGCTCCTCCACCGTGGGCTCGCGCTCGAGGGTCTGCATCATCTGGCGCTGGACGCGGTGCACCTTGTTGATCGACTCGACCATGTGCACGGGGATGCGGATGGTGCGGGCCTGGTCGGCGATGGCCCGGGTGATGGCCTGGCGGATCCACCAGGTGGCATAGGTGGAGAACTTGAAGCCCTTGGTCCAGTCGAACTTCTCGACCGCCCGCATCAGGCCGAGGTTGCCCTCCTGGATCAGGTCGAGCATCAACATGCCCCGCCCGACGTAGCGCTTGGCGATCGACACGACGAGGCGCAGGTTGGCCTGGGTCAGCTCGGCCTTGGCGTCCTCGCCCTTGCGCACGAGGCGGGTGAGCTGGAGGCGCTCGGTGGTGGAGAGCTCCGCGGCGTCACCCCTCGCGGCGATGTCGGCCAGCTGCTCGGCGGCCGCGCTGCCCCGCTCGATGATCTGGGCCAGCTCGACCTCCTCGGGACCGGTGAGCAGCGAGACCCGCCCGATCTCCTTGAGGTACATCCGCACCGGATCGGCCGAGCCGCCCGCACCGGCCTGCGACCCGAGGCGCAGGGCATCGCGGGACGCCGCCCCCTTGAACCGGGCCCGATGGCGGCGCTCGACGAGATCGTCGCCGTCGACGACGGGGTCGTGGAGGATCACGGCGACGGGATGGTCGGCGCCGGCCTCGATGGCCGCCCCGAGCAGGGCCTCGTCGGTGAGCGCGTCCGGATCGGGCTCGCGCTCGTCGACGGTCACCCCCCGCTCGGCCAGCGCCTGCTTGGCGCACTCGAGCGCCTGCTCGGTGGCATCCCCGGCGGAGATCACGGCCAGATCACCCATGATCTCGTCGACGGTGACGAAGCGCTCGGCGCGGGTCTCGGCGCGCTCGACGAGGGCGATCAGCACGCTGTCCGGGATGTGCGCCGGCGAGGAAGGCGACGCGTCGCTGTCGATCATCGCTCCTCCTCCGCACGGCCCGTCAGCCACCCTAGCAACAGGCCTCGGGCCTCCTCCGTGGTGAGGGGCTCGCGCAGCTCGAGGATCCGGAGCTTCACCCAGGCGATGTCACCGGCCACGCTCAGCGGGTCGTCGGCCACCCTGGCCTCGGCCTGCAACGCCGCCATGGCGCGGCCTGCGGCCTCGTCGACCAACCGGGTCATCACGTCATCGAGATCGGCGTCGGTCTCCTCGACGGCGAGGCGTTGGAGCAGGTCGGCGCCGGGGCCGTCGCCGAGCGCGTCCACGGCCTGGGACAGCGTCGGCCACTCCACGACCGCCCGATAGGCCTCGAGCACCGTGGGGTCCCCGAAGAGCGCCTCGTCGAGCAACGGGCCGATCTCGTCGCCGCGAGCGATGAGGAGGCGCAGGGCCTCGGTCTCGGCCGTGTCCCGCACCGGCCGCGGCGCCGGCCGGGGTCGGTCCTCTCTCACCACCGACCCCCGGTCGGTGCCACCTCCCCGCTTCGTCATCCCGCCGGGCGGAGGAGGCGCCTCGAAGGTCCGGCCCCGCAGCTGCTCCGGATCCACCCGACAGCGCGCCGCCACCTCGAGGAGGTACTGGTCACGGACCATCTCGCTCGGGTGCTCCGACACCACCGCCATCGCCGCCTCGGCGGCTCGCACCCGTTGCTCGGGCGTGTCGAACCGGGCTCCGGAGAGGACCCGGTCGAGGCGGAACTTCAAGAAGGGCTGCGCGTCGGCGACCGCCGCCACCAACGCGGCAGGATCGGTCTGTGCGAGGTCGGCCGGATCGGCTCCCCCGGGCATCACGGCGACGGCGACGTCGAGGTCGTAGGCCCGCTCCCACGCGTACACCCGAGCGGCGGCGTTCTGGCCGGCGGCATCGGCGTCGAAGGCCAGCACCACCCGTCGGGCGAAGCTGCGCAGGAGGCGGAAGTGGTCCTCGGTCAGCGCCGTCCCGCAGGTGGCCACGGCGCGCGGCACCCCGGCCTTGGCGAAGCCGATGACGTCGGTGTAGCCCTCGCACACGATGGCCTCGTCGGCGCGGACGATGTCGGCCTTGGCCCAGTTCAGGCCGTAGAGCAGCTTCGACTTGCCGTAGATGGCGCTGTCCACGGAGTTCTTGTACTTGGCACCGTCCGCCCCGGGCATGATCCGCCCGCCGAACCCGACGGCGTTCCCGCTCACGTCGAAGATCGGGAAGAGCACCCGACCACGGAACGCGTCGGTCGGTCGGCCGCGGCTGTTCATGAAGCCGAGCCCTGCCTCGACGAACACGTCGTCGGGAAGGCGGAGCGCGGTCGCCAGCTGATCCCAGCCCTCCGGGCGCCCAGCCCACCTGGTAGGCCCGCACGTCCTCGCCGGTCAGCCCCCGCGAGCGGAGGTAGCTGCGCGCCGCGGCGGCGTCGGGCGCGGAGAGCAACCGCTCGTGGTACCAGTCGACGGCCCGGGCGACGGCGTCGAGGAGCTTCGTGCGCCGTTTGCGCCCCTCGTTCTGGCCCTCGTCGGTGTAGCGCAGCGTGACACCCGACTTGGCGGCCAGCTTCTCCACGGCGCCCACGAAGTCGAGGTGCTCGATCTCGCGGACGAAGGTGATCACGTCGCCCTTGGCACCGCATCCGAAGCAGTAGTAGAGCTTCTCCTCGGCGTTCACGGAGAACGAACCGCTCTTCTCGCTGTGGAACGGGCACAACCCCTGCCACCGGCGACCCACCCGCTTGAGGGCGACGTGCTCGCTGATCACCGCGACGATGTCGGTGGCCGCCCGCACGCTGGCGATGTCGTCGTCCTCGATGCCCACGCTGGCCCTCCGCGACGGAGCGCTCCGCCTCGGGCGGACGGTAGCAGCGGGCCCATCGGACGCGACCCCCTCACACCGGCTCCGCACCGGCGCCCGGGGTGGCGCCGCGAGACGCCGGGGAGACGCGGCGGCCGGTGATCGTCAGCGATCGTCGAAGGTGCCGGCCGACCCGGCCGACCCGACCGATCCGGCCGGCCCGGTGGTGGAGGCCAGGACGGCGTGGGCGGCGGCGAGACGGGCCACGGGCACCCGGAACGGTGAGCACGACACGTAGTCGATGCCGAGGTCGTGGAAGAACGCCACCGACTCGGGGTCGCCGCCGTGCTCGCCGCACACCCCCATCTTCAGGTGCGGTTTCGTCGACCGGCCGCGCTCGACGGCCATCGACACGAGCTCGCCCACCCCGGGCTGGTCGATCGACTTGAAGGGGTCGACGGCGAGCAGACCCTGCTCGAGGTAGCTCTCGAGGATCGGGGCCACGTCGTCGCGACTGAACCCCAGGGTCATCTGGGTCAGGTCGTTGGTGCCGAACGAGAAGAAGTCGGCGGCCCTGGCGATGTCGGCGGCGCGGATGGCGGCCCGTGGCGTCTCGATCATGCTGCCGATGGTCACGTCCAGGCGGGCGTCGTGCTCCGCGAGCACCGTGGCCACCTCGTCCTCCACCCAGCGGCGGGTGAGGTCGAGCTCCGCGAGGTTGATCACGAGAGGGATCATGATCTCGACCACCGGTCGCCCGCCGAGGGCCTGGCGTCGGAGCGCCGCCTCCACCAGGGCCCGCACCTGCATCCGGTAGAGGCCGACCTTCACGATCCCGAGACGCACGCCGCGCAGCCCCAGCATGGGGTTCTGCTCCTGCCAGTGCCGCGCCGCAGCCAGCAACGCCTTGCCCTCGGCGGGGAGTCGGCCCTGCGCGTCCTGCACGATGAGCTCCTCGACGGAGGGGAGGAACTCGTGCAGCGGCGGGTCGAGCAGCCGCACCGTGACGGGCAGCCCGTCCATGGCCTCCAGGACCTCTTCGAAGTCGGCTCGCTGCACCTCGAGCAGCTCGAGCAGCGCCGCCCTCTCCTCGTCGGGCTCGTCGGCCAGGATCATCCGGCGCACGACGGGAAGGCGGTCCTCCTGGAGGAACATGTGCTCGGTGCGGCACAGGCCGATCCCCTCGGCGCCGAGCTCGCGGGCCCGGGCGGCGTCGGGGCCGGTGTCGGCGTTGGCCCGCACCCCGAGACGACCGGCGCGGATCTCGTCGGCCCACCCGAGCACGATGCCGAACTCGCTGGGGACGTTGCCCTCCTTGAGGGCCAGCTCACCGAGGAAGACGGTGCCGTGGGCGCCGTCGAGCGAGATCCAGTCGCCCTCTCGGACCACCGTGCCGTCGGAGGTGGTCATCGAGTCCGGCCCGATCGTGAGGCTCTCGGCGCCGACCACCGCCGGCTTGCCCCACCCACGGGCGACGACGGCGGCGTGGCTGACCAGACCGCCACGGGAGGTGAGCACGCCCTGCGGCGACGGCGATGCCGTGGACGTCCTCGGGCGAGGTCTCCTGGCGCACGAGGACGACCCGCTCGCCGCGTCCCGCGGCGGCCTCGGCCCGATCGGCATCGAAGTAGGCGTGGCCGACGGCCGCGCCGGGCGAGGCGGGGAGCCCGGTGGTGAGCAACGGCGCCTTCACGTCGCCGAGCTGGGGGTGCAGGACCTGGTCGAGGTGCTCCGGCCGCACCCGCTGCACCGCCTCGGCCCGCGAGATGCGGATGGTGGGATCCTCGGTGAGGGCCACGGCGATGCGCAGCGCGGCCGCGCCGGTGCGCTTGCCCACCCGGGTCTGGAGCATCCAGAGCCGGCCGCTCTCGACGGTGAACTCGCAATCGAGCATGTCGCGGTAGTGGCGTTCCAACCGTTCGAGGATGAAGATCAGCTCGGTGTGGGCGGCCGGGAAGATCTCGGCCATGGCGTCGAGCGGGAGCGTGGTGCGGATGCCGGCCACGACGTCCTCGCCCTGGGCGTTGACCAGGAAGTCGCCGTAGGCCCCGGCGGCGCCGGTGGACGGATCCCGGGTGAAGGCGACGCCGGTGCCGGACTGCTCGTCGCGGTTGCCGAACACCATCGACTGGATGTTGACCGCTGTCCCGAGATCGTCGGCGATGTGCTCGCGGCGCCGATAGGCCTGGGCCCGCGGCGACTCCCACGACCGGAAGACCGCTTCGACGGCTCCCCGCAGCTGTTGTCGGGGGTCCTGGGGGAACGGCGCTCCGGTGGCGTCGAGGATGACCTGTTGGTAGTCGGCGACCAACGCCGTGAGGGCGTCGGCAGACACCTCGGCGTCCGTGCGGACGCCGGCATCGACCTTGGCTGCCTCCAGGCGATCGTCGAAGCGCTCCCCCGGGACCTCCAACACGATGCGCCCGTACATCGCCAGCAGCCGGCGATAGGAGTCGAGGGCGAACCGCTCGTCGGTCCGTGCGGCGAGGCCCCTGACGGAGTCGTCGTTCAGGCCGAGGTCGAGGATGGTGTCCATCATCCCGGGCATCGAGAACGCCGCTCCCGACCGGACGCTCACCAGGAGCGGATCGTCGGGGTCACCGAGACGGCGGCCCATGAACCGCTCCAGGCTGCGCACGTGGCCCTCGATCTCGTCGTCGAGCCCCACCGGCCAGCCCGTGGCCATGTAGGCGCGACAGGCCTCGGTGGTGATCGTGAACCCGGGCGGCACCGGCAGGGCCAGCACGGAGGTCATCTCGGCCAGGTTGGCGCCCTTGCCCCCGAGGAGGGCCTTGAGATCCCTCGGTGCCCGGCTGTGACGATGCGCGAACCCGTACACCCAGGTCATGGCGAGGCCCCTTCCGGCTGACGTCAACCCTCACCGGGCACGCTAGCCACGCACCACTCGGCGACTAGGTCCGTTGGTCCCGACAGATCCGAGCGAGTCCGGAGACCAGACCCGGGCGTCGACGGGGGAGCAGGCCGGGGTCAGGCCAGGCGGGGGCGAGGTGGGCGACGAGCCCGTCGATGGGAACCCGCTCCTGGGCCATGGAGTCGCGGTCGCGCACGGTGACGGCCCGGTCCTCCAGGCTGTCGAAGTCGACGGTCACGCAGTAGGGGGTGCCCAGCTCGTCCTGGCGGCGGTAGCGACGGCCGATGGCCTGGGTCTCGTCGTAGTCGCACATGAACGACGGCTGCAGCAGGCCCAGCACCTCACGGGCGACCGGCGTGAGCGTGTCCTTCTTCGACAGCGGGAGCACCGCCACCTTGTAGGGCGCGAGGCGCGGGTGCAGGCGCAGCACCGTGCGCACCTCGCCGCGCACCTCCTCCTCGTCGTAGGCCGAGAGCAGGAACGCCATCATCGTGCGGGTGGCGCCGGCCGCGGGCTCGATGACGTGAGGCGTGTAGCGGGTGTTGGTGGCCTGATCGAAGTAGTCGAGCTTCTCGCCCGGAGTGCGAGGCGTGCTGGGTGAGGTCGTAGTCGCCACGGTTGGCGATGCCCTCGAGCTCGCCCCAACCCCAGGGGAAGAGGAACTCCACGTCGGAGGTCCCCGACGAGTAGTGGCTGAGCTCGTCGGCGTCGTGGGGTCGCATGCGCAGCTTGTCCGCCGGGATGCCCAGGTCGAGGTACCACTGGTAGCGCTGCTGGCACCAGTACTCGTACCACTGCGGCGGCCTCGTCGGGCGGCACGAAGAACTCGAGCTCCATCTGCTCGAACTCGCGGGTGCGGAACACGAAGTTGCCGGGGGTGATCTCGTTGCGGAACGACTTGCCGATCTGGGCGATGCCGAACGGCGGCTTCTTCCGACTGGCGTTCATGACGTTCGTGAAGTTGATGAACATGCCCTGCGCCGTCTCGGGTCGCAGGTAGGCCACGGCGCCTTCGGACTCCGACCGGCCCGGCCTGGGTCTTGAACATCAGGTTGAACTGGCGGGCCTCGGTGAAGCTGTCCTCGGCGCCGCAGTTCGGGCAGTGCCGGGGATCGTCGAGCTGGTCCTCGCGGAACCGCTCGTGGCACTCCTTGCAGTCCACCAGCGGGTCGGTGAAGTTCGAGAGGTGGCCCGACGCCTCCCAGATCGCCGGCGGCGAGAGGATCGACGCATCGAGGCCGACGACGTCGTCGCGCATCTGGACCATCGACCGCCACCACGCGTCCTTGACGTTGCGCAACAGCAGCACCCCGATGGGGCCGTAGTCGTAGGTCGAGCGGAATCCCCCGTAGATCTCGGCCGACGGGAACACGAACCCGCGCCGCTTGGAGAGGTTGACGATCTTCTCCATGAGCGACGGGTCGTTGGGGACGTCGAGGGGTCTCGGCCCGTCGTCGGCGGCGGTCTCGGGGGGGACGGACATGGGGGCCGATCCTACTTGTGCCCCGCGAGCGGCCCGACGGGTTCGTCCGGCTCGCTCCCGGCAGGCCCCGGCGGCACCGCCGTCGGCGGTGGGGAAGGATGAGGGCATGGCCCTCCCGCCCGGCGCACCGGTCGACCCCACCGACGTCGCGTGGCGTCGGTGTGCGGCCGCGGCGATCGACGTCGGCATGGGGGCGGTGATCGGGCTGGTGCTGTTCGTCGTGCTCTCCGAGGACACCTACCGCTTCGACACGGGCAGCGACGCCATCGTCGTGTCGCGGGAGTTGAGCGGCGCCGGCGCCGTCCTCTTCTACGGGGCGTGGCTGGCCTACAACCTGGGGGTCTTCGTGCTCCAGCGAGGACTGACGGGTCGCACCCTCGGCACGATGGCGCTCGGGATCGCGACCGTCGGGAACGACGGCCTCCCGCTCGGCGCGCCGAGAGCCCTGCTGCGCAGCGTGGCGGGCATCGTCGACTACCTGCCGTGCTGCCTGCCGTTGGTGGGGATCATCACCACGTTCACCACACCCAACCACCGCAGGGTGGGCGACATGGCCGCGTCGAGCGTCGTGGTCGACGCGCGATGGGTCGGATCGCCGGTGCCCTCGCCGGGTTCGACGACCCCCACGGTCCCTGCGGCACCCGCACCAGGGGCGCCCGCGCCGACGGCCGGAGCATGGTCGGCCCCTGCGTCGCCGATCCCCACGAGCCCGGGTGTCGCACCCGGGGATCGGGCCCGGCCTGCATGGAGCGATCCCTTCCCGACCAGCGTGCCGCCGACGCCCTCGCCGACGCGGCACCGGTGCCGCAGTGGGAACCGGTTCGCCAGGCCTACGTCGCCTGGGATCCCCGACGCAGGCAGTGGTTGCAGTTCGACCAGGCGTCGCAGCAATGGCTCCAGTACGACGCGGTCACCGCGCTCTGGCGTCCGGTCGTCTCCGGGCCGCCCCCGGGAACCGCGCCGGGGCCGACGCGGTGACCACCACCGACCCGATCGGGCCCGAGGCGCCCGACCCTCCGGCGCCGTTCGTCCTCGGCACGGCGCCCGACCCGACCGCGGTCATGGGGCGTCGCATCGGGGCCTACGTGCTCGACGGGCTGCTCGCCCTCCTGCTCACCCTCCTGGCCGTGCTGGCCACCGGCGGGCTCGACGAGCAACAGGGGCTGTCCGGGTGCCCCTCGGTCGACGGGGCGATCTGCCTCCAGGGTGGCGGCCGCGTGTACCTCGTGGAGGGCGCCTCCGCGTGGTCGTTGGTCCTGGTGCCGCTGGCCTACGCCGTGGTCGTCTCGGTGCTCGTCCAGGGGCGGACCGGCGCCACACCCGGCAAGGCCGCGTTCGGGGTTCGGGTCGTCGACCCCGACGGTCGGGGTCCGGGGATCGGGCGGGCGTTCGTGCGCACGCTCCTGCTCCCGATCGACCTGATCGGCTGCGTCGTCCCGCTCGTCGGGCCGATCGCCGCCTTCACCAGCCGGGGTCACCGCCGCGTCGGCGACATGGCGGCGCACACCTTCGTCGTCGACCGCTCGGCCACGGGTCGGGCCATCGTCATGCCCGCCGCGCCGGCCCCGCCGAACCCTCCCGGACCCGCACCGGGTGCACCACCGCACCCTCCGTCGACCTGGCTCCCATCAGCCGCGACCCCACCGCCGCCTCCGGCAGACGGGGGCTGGGCGCCGCCTCCCCCCGGGGCACCACGCGCACCATCGGCGACCGAGCCCCAGTGGGACGCCACGCGAGGGACCTACGTCGTGTGGGACCCGAGCCGACGGCAGTGGCTGGCCTTCGACCAGAGCGTCGGCCTGTGGCGTCAGCTGTGACCGCCCCGGCGCGACCCCGGCTGCGATCATGGGGTGAGGAGGTCCCGACATGAGCGCACCCATCCCGGGCAACCAGTACCCCGACCTGCTCTGGCGCAGGGTCGGCGCCGGCATCATCGACGTCGGGATCCTGTTCGTCGTCGCCGTGCTGGCCACGGTGATCTTCCGCCAGATCAGCTTCGCGGCGTCGATCATCGCGCTCGGCCTACTCCCTCGCCGCCTTCGTGTGGTGGCAGGGCCGCACCGGCGCCTCGCCCGGCAAGCAGCTGGTGGGCCTGCGCGTGGTCGACGCCACCGGCCAACCCTGCGGCGCGGGCAAGGCCGCCACCCGCTGGGTCCTCTGGATCGTCGACGGCTTCCCCTACTGCGTGCCCCTCGTGGCCTTCTTCATGGTCTTCACCAACGCCGACCAGCGCCGGGTGGGCGACCGGGTCGCGGGCACGTGGGTGGTCGATCAGGGCCAGGTGGGCCGTCGCCCTCTCGTCGGCGGCGCCGCCGGTGAGCTGCAGGCGGGACCGGACCCTTCGTGGGACGACCTCCGCCAGGCCTACGTGCGCACCGACCCGGCCACGGGCCGGCGCGAGGTCTTCGACGAGACCGCCACGGCGTGGCTGCCCATCGACGAGTGAGTTCCCGGCGGTCGACCAGGGGCTCCGATCACCGGCGGTCAGTGGCGATCGAGCACGGAGACCGATCGGAGCCGGCGCTCCAGGTGGTGTTCCACGGCGCGGGTGGCGAGGTGATCCACCTCGTGGGTGGCGGGTGAGTCGCCGACCGCGAGCGCCTCGTTGAGCCGGCCACCCAGGATCTGCTGCATCAGCCCGACCGCTTCGGGCGACACGGCGTCGCCCCGACGGCAGTCCCGGCACAGCATCCCGCCGCTCTCGAGGTCGAAGGCCACCAGAGGGCCCGGCGAGGCGCAGGCCACGCACACGTCCACCTCGGGCCGGTAGCCCTCGAGGGACAGCACCTTCCAGAAGAACGCCGGCACGACGAGCGACGAGCTCGACGCCGACAGGGTCCGCAGCGCACCGAGGAGCATCTGGAACAGGCGGGGGTTCACCTGCCCCTCCTGGGCCAGCTGATCGGTCGTCTCGAGCATGGCCGAAGCCCTCGTGATGCGGTCGAGGTCGTCGCGGATGACCCGGAAGTGATCGATGCTGTCGGCCTGGGTGACGATGTCGAGGTCTCGGCCCTCGTAGAGCTGCACGGCGATGTGGCTGGTGGGCTCCAACCGGGCGCCGAACTTGGAGCGGGTCTTGCGGACCCCCTTGGCCACGGCGCGCACCTTGCCCCGGCCACGGGTCAACAGCACCACGATCCGATCGGCCTCACCGAGCTTGTAGGTCCGCAGGATGATGGCCTCGTCGCGGTACAGCGTCCCCTTGCTCACTCGTTGAGACCACCGAAGCGACGGTCGCGGGCCTGGAACTCCCGCACGGCGGCGAAGAGGTGCTCGCGGCGGAAGTCCGGCCACAGCACGTCGGTGAACACCAACTCGCTGTAGGCCGCCTCCCAGAGCAGGAAGTTCGAGAGCCGGAACTCACCGGAGGTGCGCACGACCAGGTCGGGATCGGGCATCTCGGGGTCGTACAGCCGCCGAGCGATCGCCCGCTCGTCGATCTTCGCCGCCGGCACGCCCTCGTCCACGAGTTGGCGCACGGCGTCGACGATCTCGGCCCGACCGCCGTAGTTGAAGGCGATGGAGAGGGTCAGCGTGCGGTTGTCCGCGGTGAGCTCGAGCGACTCGTCCATGCGGCGCAGCAGGCGCTTGGGTACCCGCCAGTCACGCCGGCCGAGGAAGCGGATGCGCACACCACGCTCGTTGAGCTCGTCGCGGCGGCGGAGCAGGAGCGACTCGTTGAAGTTCATCAGGAACCGCACCTCGTCGCGTGGGCGACGCCAGTTCTCGGTGGAGAAGGCGTAGACGGTGAGCCACCGCACACCGAGGTCGAGGGCGCCCTCGACGGCGTCGAAGAGGGCCTCCTCACCCGCGGCGTGACCGTCGGTGCGCGTCAGCCCACGCCGCTGCGCCCACCGGCCGTTGCCGTCCATCACGGCGGCGATGTGCGCCGGGATGCGATCGGGATCGAGGCCGGGGACGTGCACGGACCGACGTTACTGCCGGGCCTGCGATCGCCCCGGCACCCGTCGGGCCCGGCACTACGATCCATCGCCTCATGGCCGACGCCGACCGCCTCGCCGGCGACACCCGTGCCGCGCTGGCCACGATCACCGAGGCCCTCCCGGCAGGCGAACCCCGTCCGGGCCAGGTGGAGATGGCCGAAGCCGTCGCCCGATCCATCGCCGACCGCCGCCACCTCGTCGTGCAGGCGGGCACCGGCACCGGGAAGACCTTCGCCTACCTCGTGCCCGCCGTGCTGGCCGGACGACGGGTCGTCGTCACCACGGCGACGAAGGCGCTGCAGGACCAGCTCGCGGAGAAGGACCTGCCGTTCCTGGCCGAGCACCTGGAGGAACCGTTCACCTGGGCCGTGCTCAAGGGCCGCTCGAACTACGTGTGCCTCCAACGGGTGCGCGAGGTCGAGGGCGGCGAGCAGCTGGCCCTCGACGTGGGCCCTCGACCCCCGACCGAGGAGGTGAAGGCGCTGGTGGCCTGGGCGGGGCGCACCGAGACCGGCGACCGTGCCGAGCTGACCCAGGAGCCCATCGACCCGGGCATGGGCGGCGGTCAGCGTCGGACCCCGGGAGTGCCCGGGCGCATCGGCGTGCCCCAAGGGGGAGCAGTGCTTCACCGAGCAGGCTCGTCGCGCCGCCGCCGAGGCCGAGATCGTCGTGGTCAACACCCACCTGTACGGGCTGCACCTGGCCACCGGCGGGGCGGTGCTCCCCGAGCACGACGTGGTCGTGGTCGACGAAGCCCACCAGCTCGAGGACACGATCGCCGCCACGGCCGGCCTCGAGGTCACGGGCGGCCGCTTCGTGGCCTTCGCCCGGACCGTCGCCGCCATCATCGACGACCGTGACATGGTCGACTCGATCGAGGCCCTCGGCGACCGCTGGAAGGCCGCGCTGGTCGACGACCTCGGTCGGCGGCTGCGGCGGGGCCTCGACGGCGATGCCGCCGTGGTGCGCGACCTGGCCCGCAACCGGCTCGACCTGGTGATGTCGGCGTTGCGAGCGGTCGCCGACGAGGGCCCCGGCGACGTGGGGGCCCGCAAGCAGCGGGCCATGAAGGCGGCGACCACCCTGGTCGAGGACCTCGATGCCATCGCCGAGTTCCGGGTGAGCGACGTGGCCTGGGTCGAGGGGACACCGGAGAACCCGGTGCTGCGGGTCGCGCCGGTCGACGTCGCCGAGCTGCTGCGCGACACCGCCTGGGCCGACACCACCGCGGTGCTGACGAGCGCCACGCTCCCGGCGACGCTGCCCGACCGGCTGGGCCTGGTCGACGGCACGTTCACGGTGCTCGACGTCGGCAGCCCCTTCGACTACGAGCACCAGGCGCTGCTCTACTGCGCCGCCGACCTTCCCGACCCCCGGTCACCCGACTTCGACGACGCGGTCCACGACGAGCTCGAGGCGCTGATCACGGCGGCCGGGGGGCGCACGATGGCGCTGTTCACCAGCTACCGGGCCCTGCGCGCGGCGGTCGAGGCGTTGCGGCCGCGCCTCGACGTGCCCGTCCTGGCCCAGGACGACCTGACCAAGGCCGCCCTCGTGAGCCGGTTCACCGACGAGCCCGAGAGCCTGCCTGTTCGCCACCATGGGCTTCTGGCAGGGCGTCGACGTGCCGGGAGCGACGCTGAGCCTCGTCACGATCGACCGGTTGCCGTTCCCCCGGCCCGACGATCCGCTGCTGCAGGCCCGACGCGAACGTGCCCGGGCCGACGCCTTCCGGCTGGTCGACCTCCCGCGGGCGGCCACGCTGCTCGCCCAGGGCACGGGACGCCTGATCCGCACCGCCACCGACCGGGGCGTGGTGGCCGTGTTCGACCCTCGGCTGGCGACGAACGCCAGCTACCGCTGGGACATCGTGCGGGCGCTGCCACCGATGCGTCGCACACGTGACCGCTCAGATGCCGAGCGGTTCCTCCGCGCGATCCGCGACTGACGCCGCCGCGGCCGCGGCCCGGTTGCGCCGGCGGCGTTGGGCATCGATGGCCCGGGCGCTGCGGACGATCTCGTCCCACCGTGGATGGCCGCCCTGATCAGGGGAGTTGGCGGCCATGTCGGCGGCGAGAGCCTCGAGCAGCCCCGACACCGAGACACCGGCCTCCTGGGACACCTTGTGCCATTCCTCGTGTCCGTCGGGGCTGAGGTAGGCGTGGATCGCACGGCGCTCTTCGGGCATGGCGAGAACGCTACGACATCGTTAACCGGTTGTCATACCACCCGCGACCGTTTTCCCCGTCCCCGCGACGGTGGGGGGCCTCGCTGTCGGGTGCACCGCCGATCGCCTCTCCGCAGCGCCCCGACGGAGCTCTAGAAGCCGAGGCGGTCGAGTGAGCCCGACTGGCGTTGCCAGTCCTTGTCGACCTTGACGAAGAGCTCCAGGTAGGCGCCGGGCGCCAGCTGCTCGCGCACGGCCGTTCCCACCGCCTTGAGCACCGCTCCCTTGCGACCGATCACGATGCCCTTCTGGGAATCGCGTTCCACCAGGATCTCCACCCGGATGCGGGGCCACTCCCATTCGACGACCCGGGTGGCGATCGAGTGAGGCAGCTCGTCCCGGGTGACGGCCAGGAGCTGCTCGCGCACGAGCTCGGCGACGTGGAAGGCCTCGGGCACGTCGGTCACCGTGCCGGGCGGGTACCACTCCGGGCCCTCGGGCAGCCGGGCGACGATCTCGTCGACCAGCGCGGTCGACACCCTCGCCGGTGACCGCCGAGACCGGGAAGTAGGCGGAGCGGTCGAGCTGCTCGGCGGCGCGGGCCAGCTGGCCCATCACCTCGTCGGGCGAGGCGATGTCGGTCTTGTTGACCACCACGATGGCGTCGGCCGGCACGCGTCCGGCCACGAACCGGTCGCCGGGGCCGATCGGCGGCGGTCGCGTCGACGACGAGGCAGACCACGTCGACCCCGCCGGCCGCCTCGCTGGCCGTGGCGTTGAGGCGCTCGCCGAGCAGCGTCCGGGGCTTGTGGATGCCCGGCGTGTCCACGAACACGACCTGGGCGTCGGGGCGCTCGAGCACGCCGCGGATCTGCGACCGCGTCGTCTGGGGCTTGTCGGAGGTGATCGCCACCTTCGTACCCATGATGGCGTTGAGCAGGGTCGACTTCCCGACGTTGGGTCGCCCGACGAGGGTGGCGAATCCGCTCCTCACGTGGAGGTCCGGCGATCGCTCACGTCGTCGCCGATGGAGGCGCTCTCGGATCCCGGCGCCGACGGGCTCGATCCGGATGGTGTGGATGCGTCGGCCCTTGACCCGCTCGACGTGGAGCTGGCGCCCGTCGGCCTCGACGATCTCGCCCTCGGCCGGGACGTGGCCGGCGAGGTGGAAGACGAGCCCGCCGAGCGTGTCCCAGTCGCCCTCGGGGAGCTCGAGGTCGAGCAGGTCGTTCACCTCGTCGACGGCCATCTGGGCCTGCACGAGCACGGCGCCACCCGGCAGCGGTTCGACCATCGGCTCCTCGCGATCGATCTCGTCGACGATCTCGCCGACCAGCTCCTCGATGAGGTCCTCCATGGTGACGAGCCCGGCGGTGCCGCCGTACTCGTCGACGACGATGGCCATGTGGAACGTGCGGGCCTGCATCTCGGGCAGCAGCGCGGCGACCCGCTTGGTCTCGGGCACGAACTCGGCGGGGCGCACGAAGGCGAGCACGGCCTCTTTGGCACGCCCGTCGCGTTCGGCGCGCATGAGGTCCTTGGCCGTGACCACGCCGACGACGTCGTCGATCCCCTCGCCGCAGCACCGGGATCCGACTCCGGCCGTTGAGCAGGACGACCTCCATCACGTCGGCGACGCGGAAGTCGGTGTCGACGGTCACCATGTCGGGGCGGGGCACCATGACCTCGCGGACGATGGTGTCGCCGAACTCGATGATCTGGCTGATGAGCTCTCGCTCCTCGCGCTCGATCACCTCCTCCTCGACGGCGGCGTCGACCATCGCCAGCAGCTCCTCCTCGGAGACGAAGGGCCCTTCCTTCAGCCCCTTCCCGGGGAGGATCACGTTGGTGAGGCCGATGAGGCCGCGGGAGAGCAGCCGCAGCGGGCCGAACCGTGAGAGTGCGGAGACCGGCGGGGCCGCGATGAGCGCCGCCCGCTCGGGGTGCTCGATGGCCCAGGTCTTGGGCGCGGCCTCGGCCAGCACGAAGACGACGACGACGTTGAGGAACGTGGCCACGGCCACCCCCCACGCACCGAAGAGCTGGTCGGAGACGATGCCGGTGAGGGTGGCCTGCACGAGCTGGCAGACCAGGACGACGAGCAGCACCACGTTGAGGAACCGCTCCGGGTGCGAGACCAGCTCGACCAGCCGCTTGGCTCCTCGACGTCCGTCCTCCTGGAGGGCCAACGCCTTGGCCCGGGTCATGCGGGTGAGCGCCGTCTCGGCCAGCGCCAGGAACACCGAGGCCAGCAACATGACGACGATCGTGACGATCATCGCCGTCTGGGCTCGACAGCGCCAGCACCACCGTGGTCACCGCGGCGCCCCGAGATCCGTGGTGGCCCCGTCGGCCGATCCGGTCGTCGGCGCGGTGGTCGGCTCGGAGGAGAGCGCGGCCCAGGGGTCGGCGGCCAGAGGGCCGTGGTGAGCGGCGAGCAGCTGGCGCTCGCGGTCCTGCATGACCACCCGGCCGGCGTCGTCGGCGTGGTCCATGCCCATCAGGTGGAGGATGCCGTGCACGACCAGCAGGGCGAGCTCGTCGTCGTAGCTGCCGGCGTGGGTGGGGGCGTTCGCCGCGGCCACCGCCGGGCAGATCACGACGTCGCCGAGCAGCAGCGGCACGCCGTCGGGGTCCTCGTCGTGACGGTCGGGTCCGGCCCCACCGCTGTCGGGCCAGCGCCCGGGCGGGTTGGCCTCGCCGTCGATCGGGAACGAGAGCACGTCGGTGGCGCCCGTCGTGGCCCATGAACCGGTCGTTGAGCTCGGCGATGGTCTCGGCCGACACGAACAGCAGCGACAGCTCGCACTCGCCCTCCACGCCCTCCGCGTCCAGCACCCGACCGGCGAGGCGTTGCCAACGCTCGGCGTCGACGGGCTCCACGTTCTGCTCGTCGGCGACGAAGACCGTCGTCTCGCCGTCCTCGGGACCCCGGCGACGCCGGCGGCGACTCGGAGGGCGGTCGGTCACCGCGACCCACCGGGCGGGTCGACGTCCGCCGAGGCCTCGGCGTGCGCCTCGTAGGCGCTGACGATGTCCTGGACGATGCGATGGCGGACCACATCGGCGGCGCCGAGTCGCACCCAGCCCAGACCGTCGATCCCCGACAGCACCGGTTCGAGGCCGAGCAGCCCGCTGCGACCCCCGGGCACGTCGACCTGGGTGGTGTCGCCCGTGATGACGCACTTGGAACCGAACCCGATGCGGGTGAGGAACATCTTCATCTGCTCGGGGCTGGTGTTCTGGGCCTCGTCGAGGATGATGAAGCTGTTGTTGAGCGTGCGGCCCCGCATGAAGGCCAGCGGTGCCACCTCGACGATGCCGCGATCGAGCAGACGCTGGGCGCCTTCGGCCTCGACCATGTCGTACAGGGCGTCGTAGAGAGGGCGCAGGTACGGGTCGACCTTGGCCATCAGGTCACCGGGAAGGAAGCCGAGGCGTTCGCCGGCCTCGACGGCGGGCCGGGTGAGGATGATGCGATCGACCTGCTTGGCCTGCAGGGCCTGCACGGCCATGGCCACCGCCAGCCAGCTCTTGCCGGTGCCGGCCGGGCCGACGCCGAAGGTCACGATGTTGTCGCGGATGGCGTCGATGTAGCGCTTCTGGCCGCTGGTCTTGGGGCGCACGACCCGGCCCTTGGCGGCACGCATGACGTCGGCGCTGAGCACCTCCGACGGTCGCTCGTCGGCCTTGACCATGTCGATGCTGCGCCGCACCCCCGCTTCCTCGAGCACATGGCCCTGCTGGAGCAGCACCACGAGCTCGTCGAAGAGCCGGCCGACCTGTTCGGCGTCGGTGCCGTCGACGGTGATCTCGTTGCCCCGCACGTGCACGACCGCGCCGGGGAAGGCGGCCTCGACGAGGCGGAGCAACTCGTCGCGCTCGCCGAGCAGGCCGACCATCAGGTGATTGCCGGGAACGTTGATCTTGACCTGCGTGTCGGCCATGGCCTGCCCATCGTAGGGCCGGGCGCCGCCGATACCTGCCCCTGTTCAGCGGTCGGGAAGGTCGCGCGAGCGAGAGGCGGGTGACAGGATGACGACCCGCGTCGACCGATGGAGATCTGGATGGACGACCACGCCGAGACGACTCCGCCCACCGACGATGCCGCGCTGGCCCGCTGGCTGGCCGAGGCCCAGGTCGACGAAGCCGCCAGGAGCCGGGCCCGGACAGCCGAGCAACGTGAGCGCGAGGCCGAGGACGCGCACCCTGGCCGGCGTGCTGATGGATCTGGCCGGCCGGGGTGAGTCGGTCGGGCTGATGATGCGCTCGGGCCGCCAGCACCGAGGATCGATCCGGCTGGTCGGACCCGACGCGGTGGTGTTGCACCTCGAGACCAGGCAGTGGTTGGCGGCACGGCTGTCGGCGGTGGCTGCGCTGCGCACCATCACCTCCCCTCCCGTGCCGGGGACGAGCGACCCGTCGACCACGAGCCGGTTCGAACGCCTGGCGCTCGCGGTGGCCCAGCCCGGCGACTGGGTGCTCGTGGCGTCGGGGACCTCGACCTTCGGCGGGGCGCTGCAGTCGGCGGGGGGCCACGTCGCCGTGCTCCGCCTCGACAACGGCGACACCGCCTACGTGGGCCTGGCCACGGCCGACGAGGTGACGACGCGCCCGTCCCCGAACTGATCTCGAGCGACGACCGGCGGCCGGATCCGCTCGAGCGACGACGGCGGGCTAGCGCTCCGCAGCGTCGGGGTAGAGGTGTTCGAGGGTGCCGGGCGCGATGCGCCGGGACTCGATGAAGGCTTCGACGTCGACCGCCTTCAAGCGGATCACCCGCCCGAACCGATAGCCGGGCAATGACCCGTCGTCGATGAACTTGTAGAGGGTCCGGGTGGTGATGCCGAGGTAGTCGGCGGCCTCGCCGCTCGTCATCCACTCGACCGGGGTGGGGGCCATACGGCTCACTCTAGGGTCGGCCTCGACGGATCTGCGTGCATTTCGGTCGATTCCATGCGTCCCCCGTGGCATCATCAGGGCCATCGGTGCCCTTGTGCGGCGGGTCGACCCTCCGTACCGTCCACCCGATCGGCGACGAGCACGGCGGCGTCGCCCAGCGGAAACCGACAGGACGGACATCATGCGCAAGCTGCCCTCCCGGGTGGCCGGACCTCGCACGCCCTCGAAGGCGGCGGCCCCGGACTCACCCACCCCCAGCTCCACCCCTTCCGACGCAGGCCCCCGGCGACGACCGCTCCGGGCCGGTCTGGGTCTCCCCCACGGCCGGGCCGTGATCGGTGGTCTCCTGGTCACCGGCGCCATGGTCGTCGGTCTTCGCCGTCACCACCGGAGCGGGCGAGAAGCCCTCGGCGCTCGCCGTCACGGCCCGCACCGCCCTGCGGCCCGGGCACGACCCTGACCGCCGGCGACCTGACGGCCCGCCCGGTCGAGCTCCCGCCCGGTACCGCGGAGACCACCTTCGCCACGGTCGACGAGCTGGTCGGCGCCACGACGATCGCTCCGCTGGCCGCCGACGAGATCATCCAACGCAGTGCCGTGCTGACGGAGGGGCGCCTCCGACCTCCGGCGCACGAGTTCTCGTTCCCGGTCGAACGAGAGCGCGCCGTGGACGGCGACCTCGAGCCCGGCGAGACCGTCGACCTGCTCGGGACCTTCGGCAGCGGTCCTGGCGCATCCACCTCCGTGCTGGCCCGAGAAGCCACGGTCGTCGCCGTCCAGAGCAGCGGCCGCGCCACCATCGGCGGCGGAGGCGACCTCGTGCTGACCGTCGCTCTGGAATCGGCCGACGCGGTGCTCGACGTGGCCCACGCCGCCCGGGTGGCCGACCTCACGGTGATCCGCGCCACGCGGGCCGGCGACGGCACACCCACCCGCGACACGGTCCAGCACCCGACCGGCGGCCGCGACGGCGTCCTCGTCGACGGGAGCCGGACCGATGAGCGCCGAGCACTACGCGCTGCTCGGCGTGGCCCGCCCCCGCGTCCCCTGGTTCACCGAGATCGGGCGGTGGGCCACGTCGGCGCTCCATCCCGCCGACTTCGTGCGCTGCGTGTCCGCCGACGAGGTGCGGGCTCGCCTGCACGGGCGGGCGGGCGTGGTCGGCGTTGCTCGTCGATCATCTGGGCGCCCGGCCTCGACCGCGACCTCATCGACACCGCCCGAGCGGTGGGTTGCGCCACCGTCGTCGTGCTCGACGGCTCCCCTCATCGTGACTGGGTGGCCCTCGGCGCTGTCCGCGGTGCTCCCGACTCCGATCCACCGCGATGCGCTCGTCGCCGTCCTGCGCGAGTGCGCCTCGCCGGTCTCGCGGCTGGCCGGGAGCGGCGCCGACCTCGCCGACATCCGGCCGTTGCCGTCCTGGGAGGGTCGCCTCGTCGCCGTGGCCGGACACGGCGGCTCCGGGACCATCGACGGTCGCCGCGGCGCTGGCCCAGGGCCTGGCCGCCGATCCCGCCCGCGGCGGTCGCGTCGTCCTGCTCGACGGCGCCCTCGACGCCGACCAGGCGATCCTGCACGACACCGGCGACGTCATCCCGGGGTTGCAGGAGCTGGTCGACGCCCACCGGTCCGGGACGCTCGATCGGGACCAGACGCGGGCGCTCACCTGGCACTGCGCCGAGCAGGGCTACGACCTCGTGCTGGGTCTTCGCCGCCACCGCGACTGGACCGTGCTGCGGCCCCGAGCCGTCGAGGCGGCGGTGGGGTCGCTGCGCCGGGCCTACTCGGTGGTGGTGGCCGACGTCGACGCCGACGTCGAGGGCGAGGGGTTGACCGGCTCCGTCGACGTGGAGGACCGCAACCTCCTGGCCCGACACCTCACGAGGTCCGCGGACGTCGTCCTGGTCACGTCCGCGGCCTCGGTCACCGGCCTGCACCGGCTGGTGCGGACCCTCGGTTCCCTCGCCGAGCACGGGATCGATCCGGCCCGGCTGCTGCCGGTCATCGGCCGCTCGCCGAAGTCGTCACGGGGCCGGGCCGACCTCACCCGCGCCCTCGCCGAGCTGCTCGATCCCGTGACGTCCGCGGCGATGTCGTCGCCGCTGCACCTGCCGTTCCGAAAGGAGATCGACCTCGTGCACCGTGACGCCGCCCCCCTCCCCCGCGCACTCGTCGAACCGAGCACGGCGGCGGTGACCGCCCTGCTGGAACACCTGGCCCCGAACGACCGGCACGGCGCGCTTCGCCCCGATGGCGGTCCCGATCGGGACCACCCGGTCGGCCGGGGGTGCACGATGACCGGCACCGGCGACGTCGAGGCCCCGCTGGCCCTCATCGAGCGCAACGTCCAGGAGCGGGCCAAGGAGATGGACCTCGACATGGGGTCGCCCGCCGGGCGGGACGGCCTCCGGTCGTTGATCGACGAGGAGCTCCTCCGATGGGACGACGACGTGCGCCGAGGTCGGCGGAGCCACGAACTGGCCAGCCCCGAGCTGGTCGCCGAGCGGGCGTGGCGGAACCTGGCCGGAGCCGGCCCGCTCACCGACCTGCTCGCCGATCCCGACGTGTGGGAGATCGAGGTGAACTCCCCCGACTCGATCTTCGTGAAGCGCCACAGCGGGCCGTCCGGATACCACCACGAGAGCTTCCACGACGACGACCACGTGCGTGCGCACCCTCACCAAGCTCCTCGACGACTCCTCGGCCAGCCACCGCAAGCTGGACCCCACCGAGGGGCTCCAGGACGCCCAGCTCGACGACGGCTCACGCCTGCACATCGTGCACGGCGACCTGAGCCGCGGGGGCCACGTGATGGTCAACATCCGTCGCTTCACCGGTGTCGCCTTCACTCGTCTCGACGAGCTCGTCGAGCGCGCCACCCTGAGCCCCGACGTCGCCGAGTTCCTCGCTGAAGCCGTGCGGGCCGGGTCGTCGATCCTGTTCGCCGGGGCTCCAGGTTCGGGCAAGACCACCTTGCTGTCGTGCTGCGCCGGCGAGTTGGACCCTTCCCTACGGGTGGTCATCGCCGAGGAGGTGTTCGAGATCGACGCCCCGCTGCCGAACGTCGCGCAGATGCAGACCCGTCCGGGGCGGCCGGACCGCCCGGAGATCGACCTGCGCCGACTGGTGGCGGGCTTCCTGCGCATGGCACCTGACGTGGCCGTGGTCGGCGAGGTGCGCGATCGGGAGGCGCTGCCGCTGCTGTTGACGCTGTCGTCGGGCGTGAAGGGCTTCGCCACCATCCACGCCGGGAGCGCTCGACAGGCGTTGTCCCGCCTGCGGTTCCTGGCCCAGCTGGCCGAGGCGTCACGCAACCTCCCCCATGGCGCCCTCACGACGCTGGTCAGCGAGGCGGTGGACCTGGTGGTCTTCAGCCAACGCGGCCCCGACGGACCTCGGATCAGCGAGGTGCTCGCGGTCGAAGACCTCGCCGGGGGCGCCGACACGGTCGCGTTCACGACGACCGACGTCTTCCGTCGTCGGGCCTATGACACCGGGCTCGAGTGGACGGGCAACGTCCCGGTGCGGCTGAGCACGGCGTTCGCGGCGCACGGACTCGACCTCAGCACCTCGCTGAGATCGCCGTCAGGCGAGGTCGCACACACCGGGGACGGGCAGTGATCGCCGCGCTGGCGGCCCTCGGGGCCGGCTACGGCGTCTACCTCCTCTACACCGCGTACTCGTTCGGTTGGCGGGGCCTGGGCGCCGGTCCCAGGACGACGACACGTCACCACCACCGCCTGGCCGACCGCCTCCGCGACTGGCTCGCGCAGGCCGGGCTCGGTCACGTCGCCGTGAGGGAGTTCGCCGCCGTGCTCGCCGCCGTCTTCGTGCTCGGGGCGGCGCTGGCGCTGGCGTTGTTCGGTGGCCCGCTCCCGGCGCTCGTCGGCGGGGTCTTCGCCGCGTCCTTCCCGGTGGCGGCCTACCGCCAGCGCAGGACCACGTCGAGAGCGGTCGCGCAGGACGGATGGCCTCGCATGATCGAGGAGTTGCGCATCCTCACCGGGTCGGTGGGGCGATCGATCCCCCAGGCCCTCTTCGAGGTCGGCGCGGCCGGCCCGGTCGAGCTGCGCCCGGCGTTCGCCGCGGCCCAGCGGGAGTGGCTCCTCACGACGGACTTCGAGCGGACGCTGCACGTCCTGCGCGACCAGCTGGCCGACGCCACGTGCGACGCCACGTGCGAGACGCTGCTGATCGCCCACCAGCTGGGCGGCACGGACGTGGACCGGCGCCTCGCCGATCTCGCCGAGGACCGCCGGGAGGACACCCGGTACCGCAAGGACGCCCGCGCCCGCCAGGCCGGGGTCCGCTTCGCCCGCCGGTTCGTCCTGCTGGTCCCGCTCGGCATGGCCGCCGCCGGCCTGTCGGTGGGCAACGGGCGACAGGCCTACCAGACACCCCTCGGACAGGCCGCGGTGCTCGTCGCCATCGCCATGGTCGCGGTGTGTTGGATGTGGGCCGGGCGGATCCTGAGGCTCCCGACCGAGGATCGGGTGTTCACCCGATGACCCGGCTCCTCGTGGTGGCGGCGCTCGGTCGTGTGGGTGGGGGCGACCCTCGTCCTGGGCGAGCTGCGCTGGATGCGACGCGTGGGCCTCACCGAGAGGCTGCGCCCCTACGTCCCCGGCGGCGAGGCTCGGCGCAACGACCTGACCGGGGCCGCGCCGGGCTGGGCCGGGTCCCTGGTCGCCGTCCTGGGACCGCTGGCCAGCCAGTACGGCGGCGACGTGGCCCGCCTCTTCGGTGTCTCGGAGGACGTGTCGGCCCGGCTGCGCCGCACCCACTCCCCGCTCGACCCGACCGCGTTCCGACTCCGTCAGCTCGGTTGGGCGCTCGCCGCGCTGGCGATCGCGGTCCTGGCCAGTGCCGCTCTGCGCCCCCCGGTGCCCGTCGTCCTCCTCGTGGTCGTGGGGGCGCCGCTGCTGGCCTTCCTCGTCGTGGAGCAGCAGCTGTCGCGCGCGTCGAGCGAGTGGCAGCGCCGGGTGTTCCTGGAGCTCCCGGTGTCGAGTGAGCAGCTCGGCATGCTGCTCTCCGCCGGGTACTCGCTCGGCTCGGCGCTCACTCGCCTCGCCCATCGCGGCGAGGGGGCGGTCGCCACCGACCTCGCCGGCGTGATCAGCCGGATCCAACAGGGCGTCGAGGAGATCACCGCGCTTCGGGAATGGGCGGCGATCGAGCAGGTCCCGGCGGTCGATCGCCTGGTCGGCGTCCTGGCCCTCAATCGGGAGGCCAGCGACCTCGGCCGCCTCATCTCCGAGGAAGCCCGCTCGATCCGCGCCGACGTGCACCGAGAGCTCATCGCCTCGATCGAACGTCGCAGCCAGCAGGTCTGGATCCCCGTCACCGTGGCCACGCTCGTGCCGGGGGTCCTGTTCCTCGCCGTCCCGTTCATCGAGGCCATGCGCCTCTTCACCAGCGGGTGAGCCGACGACCGAAGCCTCACAACCACCACCAACAGGAAGGCAGTTCGACATGCAACCATCAGAGGATCTCACCGTGTCACCGATGTGGGCCGGCCTCCACTGGGCTCACGGTGCACTCGCGGCGCGACAGCACCCGACACTCGGTCTCGTCCACCCGGCGGCACGGGTCGGGGCGACCACGGCGAAGGCGTCATCTCGGCGGCCATCGCGGTGTTGATCATGGCGTTCCTGGGCGCGGCGATGTGGGTCGGCTTCCAGCAGATGTGGAAGTCCACGGAAGCCACCACCAACGACAAGATCGAGCAGATCGGCTCGGAGTGAGCCGTCGACGCCGATCCGCGGCGCCCGGCGACGAGGGGACGGCGCTGATCAGCTCGATCGCCGGGCTCCTGGTGTTCCTCGCCATGCTGCTGTTCGCGGTCCAGACGCTGGTCGGGCTCTACACCCGCTCGGTGGTCACCGACGCCGCCCACGAAGGGGCACGTCGGGTGGCCGGCGCTCGCGTCGACCAGACCGGCGGCGTGGCGTCGGACGAGGCCCGAGTGGCCGCCGAGGACGAGGTCCGTCGCCTGCTCGGGCGATTCGGCGACGAGGTCAGCATCGACTGGACGGCGAGCACCGCCGACACGGTCTCGCTGCGGGTGCGGGCCCGCCCACCTGGATTCCTGTGGGAGGCGCTCCGAGGGCCCGGTTCGGCGCTGGTCGATCGCACCGTGACGGTGCGGGTGGAGCGACCACGATGAGCACGTCGAGCCGTCGCATCGACTGGAGCGAGGATCGCGGGCAGGTGGGCGGCATCGAGGTCCTGCCGTTCGGGCTGCTCGTCTTCGTCATCGGGACGCTCCTGGTCGCCAACGCCTGGGCGGTGGTCGACGCCAAGCTCGCGGTCACCAGCGCGGCCCGCGAAGCGGTGCGCAGCTACGTCGAAGCCGACAGCGGCGAAGCTGCCGTGGAGGCGGCCGAGGCGGCGGCGCGATCGGCCATCGCCGGGCACGGGCGCCGTGCCGAGCGCGACCGAGGTGGAGATCGCCCACGCCGACGGCGGCGCCTACGCCCGGTGCACCCGGGCGACGGTGACCGTCCGTCATCGGGTGCCGGCGCTCAGCCTGCCGTTCCTCGGCGGGTACGGCGACGGCTTCGACGTCGCCGCCAGCCAGAGCGAGATCATCGACCCCTACCGCTCCGGCCTCGCCGGCGAGGCCGCGGTGCTGAGGTCCGGCCGTCGGCCCGTCGGTCGACACGCGAACCCTGCGGGACCGGATCGAGGCAGCGTCCTGATGCTCATGCCCGCCGCCGTGCTCATCATCCTCCTGCTCGGGGCCATCACCGTCGACCTGACCGTGGTGCGCCTCGGCCAACGCGAGCTGATCGCCGCGGCCGGTGACGCCGCCAACGACGCCGCCACCTACGGCCTCGACGAGTCCGCCCTTCGGGCGGGGCGGGGCTACGTGCTCGACGCCGGTCGGGCCGAGGACGCCGTACTGGCCTCGCTCGACGCGAAGGGGCTCCTCGATCGCCTCGCGGCGCCGCCCGCGGTGACGATCGACGCCGACGGCACGGTCGAGGTCCGACTCGTCCGGGACGTGGCGTACGTCTTCGCCCGGGCCCTGCCGGGCATCGACCACGAGACGACCGTGCGAGGCACGCGGGGCGGCCCGGTTGGTCGTCGACTGACTCACCGACGACCTTCCACCCACAACGACGAAGCGCCCCGAGCGACCTCGAAGCGCTTCGTCGAACATCTGATGGAGCGGGCGACGGCGAGCTCCACTCTCGGGATCAGCCCGTGAACCGGGGGCTGGCGGTCGCAGCGCCACTGCGCCGGAGCTGGCGCCGGCGTCGTGTCGGTGACCGGCGGAGCGGGCTCCGTCACCGGCACATCCGGCACGCAGTCGACATCCACGGTCACGTCGTCGAAGACTGGAAGTCGCCCTCGACCTCGAGGACCTCCACGGTGTAGACGCCGTCGGGGAGCGGCTCGAAGATGATCGGATCAAGGCCCTCATCGGTGTCGGTGACGTTGAGCACCGAGTCCACCTCCACGTCGCCCTGAAAGATGAAGACGTCGTACGTCGGTGCTGAAGTTGTCGAAGATCTCGACGTCGATGCCGCCCTCACCGCCGTCGCAGAACGCCGTCGCCGACGCCGACTGGACGATCTGCCCGCCCGCCGACGCCGGGGCGGCGAAGGCCAGCAGTCCGGCGACGAACGCCGCCGCGGCGCCACCCGCCACCATCCTCAGCCCACCGGGCCTGCGCATCTGAACGTCCATGGATCGGGCTCCTCGTCTCTCAGGGATCTTCCCGTGTCGGCACCCCGGTGCAGGGCGGCTGAATCGCTTCTCGGCGAACGCCGACAGACATTAGCCGACGACGAACGCGAGCGGGGCGGTGGAGCCGCCGCTTGTGGGCAGGGCATCGGGCCCAGCACGATCGTGACGTCGGAACGAAGGAGGAGGCGACCATGGGATCGTTCGCCAAGTGGCTGATGGGGTTCCTGGCGGTGGGCGCGGCGCTCTACGGGTGGGCGTCGCGGGGCCCGACCAGCCCGCGGGCGCGGTACCGGCGGATGGCCGACGACGTCCTCGCCGACCCCGAGCCCGACGACGATCCTCACCGAGGAGGACCTGGCCGCGCTGCCCGAGCCGGTGGCCGCCTACGTGCGCCGATCGGGAGCGATCGGGCAGCCCCGGGTGACCAGCTTCCGGGCGCGGATCCACGGCCGTATCCGAGCCGGCGCCGACCAGCCGTGGATGCCCTTCACCGGCGAGCAGGTCAACACCTACGGGACGTGGCCGAACCGCCTCTTCTTCATCGACGCCCGGATGTTCGGGCTGCCCGTCGACGTCTTCCACCACTTCGTCGGCCCGTCGGCGACGATGCAGGTGAAGGTCTGCTCGCTCGTGTCGATGGCCGATGCCCACGGCCCGGAGATGGACCGCAGCGAGACCGTGACGATCTTCAACGACATGTGCGTCTTCGCCCCCGCCGCTCTCGTCGACGCGGCGATCTCGTGGCGCGAGATCGATGCCCGCACCGTGGAGGGGATCTTCACCAGGGGCGAGCAGACGGTGTCGGCTCGTCTGGTGTTCGACGACGACGACCAGCTCGTGGACTTCGTCTCCGACGACCGTTCGCGCTCGTCGTCGGACGGCACCACGTTCACGCCGCAGCGCTGGTCGACCCCGCTGCGCGGCTACCGGAGCTTCGGCGCGCGCCGGATCGCCGGCATCGGCGAGGCGCGCTGGCACGCCCCGGACCCCGAGGGCGAGTTCGCCTACCTCGAGTTCCTCACCGACGACATCGCCTACAACGTGGGGACCGGTCGCGAAGACCCGGCGGCCGCAACAATGGGACTCATGGGCTGAGGCGGCGGGCGACTGGACGGCCCGACGGCGGGGCCTCTCAGGAGAAGGCGTCGGGTGGGGCCTCCTGGGTCGGCCCGACGTGGGCGTTCAGCCAGTCGTTCAACGACGCCGCCCCCTGCCATGCGTCGACGATCCTGCCCTTGGCCCGTCGGGTCGACGTCCACTTCGGGGTACCGAAACGCCGCGCCGCGGTGAGCCCCTTGTGCTGCAGGAGCTCCACCCGATCGTGGTCCCTCGGGTAGCCACGCGGTGCCGTCGACAGCTCGCGTCCGCCGATCTCGTACGTGCCCTCCAACCCGGCGACGATCCCGACCAGGGCCTCGCCGGTCTCGGCGTCGTCGACGGCCTCCCGGAACCGTGCGAGCTGGTCGCGGGCCATCTGGTGGTAGCCGGTCGCGGCGAACAGCCCGTCGGCGTCGAGGTGCAGGTAGTAGACCTCGCCGCCCTCGCCCTCGGTGGCCATGCCCTGGCCGGTCTTGTACGGGCTCTTGTCCTTCGAGAAGCGCACGTCGCGATGGGGGCGGAACATGTGGAAGGCCCCGATCTCGGGCTCCAGCTCCGCGGCAAGGGCCCGGAACGGCTCTCGCACCGCCTGGTCGTAGACCTCGCGGTTCGCCGTCCAGAACGACTTCGAGTTGTCGAGGACCAGCCGGGCGTAGAAGTCGAACGCCTCGGGCGGGAAGCCGCGGAACGGAAGCGGAACGGAGCTGGCCACCACCCGAACCGTAGCGGGACGACGACGATCGCCTCGGGGTCGACGGGCCGCCCCCGACGACCCTTGACACCGGGCCCGAACGGGCGGAGTGTGGGCGTCCGAGGTCGTGGCGACCGTGGCCGCCACCCCCTCCCCGCCGTGCGAGCCGCGGGTCCTCACCGATGTCGCCCCTCCGGGCGCCGGTGGGCGTCCGGGTTCGGCCGCACCAGGCGAGGTCGAGGGGGTGGCGGCCCCGCTTCCGGCGAGAGCATCGACGACCGTCGGACGCCATCGTCGGAGCGAAACAGATCCCTTTCGCAACTCGTCCAGGCCGCTCCTACCCTGGGCTGGTCATGCTCGATCGCACCGGCCCGCCGGGCCCTCCCGGGGACGAGACGGGCCCCGAGGGGCCCGGTCCGGACGACGACCCGGCGGTCCACTTCGTCGTCGAAGACGCCGAGGATGCCCTCGAGGAGGGCGACCGCACCATCAGCGGCCCGATCCGCTCGACGCTCGGCAACCGGCAGTTCCGCATCGTGTTCACCGGATCGGTGCTCAGCAACGTCGGCACCTGGATGCAGAACGTGGTGCTGGCTGCGTTCGCCTACGAGCTCACCGGGAGCGCCTCGTTCGTCGGGCTGATCACCTTCGCCACGCTCGGGCCCCTGCTCCTGCTCTCCCTGGTCGGCGGGGCGCTGGCCGACTCCTTCGACCGCCGGAAGGTGATCGTCGTGATGGCCGTGGAGCAGATGGCGTTCTCGGTGGTCCTGGCGCTCATCGCCGGCCAGTCCGACCCGTCCCGCGTCGGGCTCTTCCTCGCCGCGTTGATGGTGGGTGTCGGCAACGCCCTGCAGGCCCCGACCTTCGCGTCCCTCCTGCCGAACCTCGTGCCCCGCCGCGACCTCAGCGGGGCCATCTCGCTCAACTCGGCCAACATGAACATCTCGCGCATCGTGGGCCCGGCCATCGGCGGCGTCCTCTACGCCAGCGTCGGTGCGGAGTGGGTCTTCCTCTTCAACGCGGCGACCTACCTGTTCATCGTGTTCGCCATGTCCAGGGTGCACGTGCCCCGGGTCGTCACGTCGTCCGACGAACCCAAGGGCCTGCGCAGGGTGCTCGGAGGCTTCGTGGTCGCCCGGCGCGACCCCGTCGTCGGCCGGGCGGTGGTGTCGGTCGCGCTCTTCTCGTTCTTCTCGCTGACCTTCCTCACCCAGATGCCGGTCCTGGCCTCGGCCAACTTCGGGATCAACCCCAAGAGCACCGCGTACGGCGTGCTGTACGCCGTGTTCGGGGTCGGTGCACTGGCCGGGGCGCTGTCGATCGGATCGGTCTTCGCCGATCGGTCGCTCGAGAAGGTGCTGCGGGTCTCGTTGGCCTGCTTCGCCGTGCTGCTCGCCGCCTACGGGCTCGTGCGCCAACCGGCGCTGGCCTACCCGGTCGGCCTCGTCCTCGGCTTCTTCTACTTCGCCGCCATCACGTCGCTGTCGACCGTGCTGCAGAAGCGCCTCGACGACCGGGTCAGGGGTCGGGTGCTGGCGGTGTGGATGATGGCCTTCGGCGGCACCGTGCCCATCGGTGGGCTCATCGCCGGTTGGGTGGTCGAGCGCACCGACGTGACCGTGATCGTGCTCATCGGTGCCGCCGTGGCCGGGTTCCTGGCCTGGTTCGCGGACCTGCGCCCTCCGGCCGACGATCCCGGTCCGGTGATCGGTTGAGTGACGGGTCTCAGCCGAGCAGGGCCTCGGCCAGCCGCTCGAGCCCCGCCACCCGGCTGCCCTTGACCAACACCGCATCGCCCGGCCCGAGCGGCCCGAGCGCGGCCACTGCGGCATGGATGTCGTCGACCGCGGCAACCCCGTAGTCCTCGGTGCGGAACGCCACCACACCCACCCCGAGCTCCTCGGCCACCGCCGCGATGCGGCGGTGCTCGGCCGGTCCGGCATCGCCCAGCTCGGCCATCGGGCCGAGCACGGCCTGGAACCGAACGGCATCGAGGGCCACCAGCGAACGCAGCGCGGCCTCCACCGATGCCGGCCCCGCGTTGTAGGCGTCGTTCAGCACCCGAGCCCCGCTCGGCGCCGTGCGCAGGTCCATCCGCCAGGGGGACAGTTCGCCACGCCCGAGGCCGACGGCGACGTCCTCCACCGGCACCTCGCACACGAGCGCCACGGCGGCCGCGGCGAGCGCGTTGGCGACCTGGTGGGCTCCGCGCACGGCCAGGACGACATCGGCCGACCCCCATTCGCTCACCAGCCGGAAACGGGGTCGGAGCTGATCGTCGACCTCCACGCCCTCGGCGCGCACCTCGCTGTCGTCGGTGCCGTAGCGAACGACCCGCGCCCCGGTGCGCCGGGCCATGCCCAGCACACGCGGGTAGCCGGCGTTGAGCACCGCCACGCCGTCGTCGGGGAGCGACGCGGGCAGCTCGCTCTTGCACCGGGCGATGCCGTCGAGGTCGCCCATGAGCTCGGCGTGCACGAGCTCCACGGCGGTGACGACGGCGATGGTGGGTCGAGCGACGGCACACAGCGACGCGATGTGTCCCGGTCCCCTCGCTCCCATCTCGATCACCGCCACCTCGGTGTCGGCGGGCGCGTTGACCAAGGTGAGCGGGACGCCGAGCTCGTTGTTGTAGCTCTTCTCGCTGGCGCTGACCCGCAGGCGGGTGCCCAGTGCGGCGGCGCAGAGGTCCTTCGTCGAGGTCTTGCCCACCGATCCGGTGATGCCCACCACCCGGTCGGCGAGCCGCTCACGCGCGTGCGCGCCCAGGCGGGCGAAGGCCACCTCGGTGTCGTCCACCACCACGGTCGGGACACCTTCGACGGCGCCCCGTGCGCTCAGGACCGAAGCGGCTCCCGCCTCGACGGCCGCGGCGACGAAGTCGTGACCGTCGCGGACGCCGACCGCAGGGACGAAGAGCTGACCCGCCTCGATCGTGCGCGAGTCGATCGACGCGCCGTCGACGGCGACGTCGTCCCCGTGCAGGATCGCCGCCGACGGCGGTGGCGATCTCGGCGGCGGTGAACTCCACGGCGCCACCGTACCGACCACCCACGGACCATCGGCGACGCCCGCGACGGCGGTAGCTTCGCAGTCCATGGTCCCCCCGCCCCCTCCGCCGCCGCCGGGAGCCAAGACCCGCCTGGTGGTGCTCTTCGGTGGGCAGTCGGCCGAACACGACGTCTCGCGGGTGACCGCACGCCACGTGGTCGCAGCGCTCGACCACGACCGCTTCGAGGTCGTGCCGGTCGGCATCACCCGCGACGGCACCTGGGTCGTCGCCGAGAGCGCCGCGCCCGGCGCTGCTCGCCGGCGACGCCGCCTTCGCCATCGAGGCCCTCCCGGACGCGCTCGCGGTTGACGGGCCCGAGGTCGATCCGCTCCCGTTGCTCGACGGCCGGGCGACGACGACGGTGGGAGCCGCAGCCCCGGCGACGGTCGTGCTCCCCCTGCTGCACGGACCCGATGGGCGAGGACGGCACGGTGCAGGGCCTGCTCGAGCTGGCCGGGGTCCCCTACGTCGGCTCGGGCGTGCTGGGTTCGGCGCTGGCCATGGACAAGATCGCGGCCAAGCACATGACCGCGGCCCTCGGGATCCACCAGGCGCGTTGGCGCGGGTTGCACCGTTCCGAGGTCGTCGACCGTGTCGGACCCGCACGGGGTCCGACCCGAGCTCATCGCCTCGCTGGTCGCAGGAGCTCGGGTTCCCGATGTTCGTCAAGCCGGCCAACATGGGGTCGTCCATCGGCGTCACCCGCGCCGCCGACGAGGCCGGCCTCGTCCACGGGCTGCGGACGGCGCTGGACCACGACGAGTGGCTGGTCGTCGAGGAAGGGATCGACGGTCGGGAGATCGAGGTCGCCGTCCTGGGTCACACGGAGTCGCCCAGGGCGTCGGTGCCGGGGGAGATCGTGCCGGGCTCGGACTTCTACGACTACGACGACAAGTACGCGCTCGGCACCGCCGAGCTGCGGATCCCGGCTCCGCTGTCCCCCGAGCGATCCGATGCCGTGCGGGAGCTGGCGTGTCGGGTCTTCACCGGCCTGCGAGGATCGGGCATGGCCCGTGTCGACTTCTTCCTCGCCGACGACGGTCGCGGGTTCCTCCTCAACGAGATGAACACCATCCCCGGGTTCACCCCGATCTCGATGTTCCCCCGGCTCTGGATGGCCTCCGGGCTCACCTACCGCTCGCTGCTCGACGAGCTGATCGCCCTCGCGGTCGAGCGCCACGCGCGAAAGGCGCCACCCACATGAGCTGGGGTTCGATGGAGCCTTCCGTCGTCCTCGACGGCCTCGCCTACCCCGAGAGCCTGCGCTGGCACGACGGACGCCTCTGGTTCTCCGACGTCCACGACGGACGCATCTGGGCCATGACCGAGGACGGCCAGGCCGAGCCCGTCGTCCGCGTGGTGGAGCAACCCGGCGGCCTCGGTTGGCTGCCCGACGGCCGCCTGCTGGTGGTGTCGATGCTCGAGCCACGCGCTCCTGCGCCTCGACGAAGAGGGACTCACCGAGGTCTGCGACCTCGAACGCTTCGCCCTCCACCCCTGGAACGACATGGCGGTCACGACCGACGGCCGCGCCTACATCGGGAACTACGGCTACGACGCCGAGCGCGGCGACGAGCCTGCCGGCGCCCGCATGGTGTGCGTCGAACCCGACGGTGAGGCGTGGGTCGTGGCCGAACAGATGCTCTTCCCGAACGGGTCGGTCGTGATGCCGACCCCAGGTGACGCGCTCGACGTCCTGCTCGTGGCGGAGACCTTCGGCCAGCGCATCTCCGCCTACGACGTCGAATCCGACGGATCGCTCAGCAACCCCCGGGTGTGGGCCGATCTCCGGCCCAACGTCCCCGACGGGATCTGCCTCGACGCCGAGGGCGCGCTCTGGGTGGCCGATCCGGTCTACAACGGGCTCATGCGCGTCCTGGAGCACGAAGGCGTCGTGGAATGGGTGCCGACCGGCCAGCGCTCGGTCTACTCCTGCGCCCTCGGGGGCTCCGACGGCCAGACGTTGTTCATGAGCACCGGGCAGTCGACCGACCCGGCCAAGACGATGGCCCTGCGCAGCGGCCACATCGAGGCCGTGCGGGTGGGCGTTCCGGCACCCGGCTTCTGACGCACCACCGCCGGGGCCCTCGCCGCGCCAGCGCCTCGGGCCGTCGGGATCTCAGGTCACCAGGGCCGAGCGCAGGAAGGCCAGCAGCTCCTGACGACGGCGCACGGTGGAGCGCAACGTCGGTTCGATGCCGACGGCACGGAGCACCTCGACCTCGGTGGCCACGCCGATGACCGTCGAATAGGCCGACACCAACAGCAGGTCGGGATCGCTGCGGCGCACGTTGCCCGCGTCCATCTCGGCCTCGAGGAACGCCCGGGCCCGGTCCACGAGCACCCCGAGGTTCCCGGCGACGCGGGTCGCGGCGGGCGGCCCCAGCCGGCTGACCTCGCGCAGCAGCCCGAGGAGCTCGGGGCGTCGCAGGGCCAGCCGGAACACGGACCGGACCACGGTCTCGACGCGATCCCAGCCCGGTCCGGCGCTGGCCAGCGCGGCGTCGAAGGTGTCGACCAGGTCCCCGGTGGCCCGGTCGATCACGGCGTCGAGCAACGCCGCCTTCGACGGGTAGTGGTAGAGGATCGTCTGCTTGGTCACACCGAGCTCGGTCGCCACCTGATCGAGCGAGGTCGCCTCGAAGCCCCTGCCCCCGAACGATTGCAGGGCTGCGACCAGGATCCGGTCCTCGGTCTCACGGGTCCGCGCCGCCCGTGCCCCACCTGCTCTCGTCGGCTCCACGGTCGTCGCCACGACACGATGCTAGACCGGCTCACTTACCAAGTGGTAGACATTGCCCCGTGATCCGTGAGTCGCTCGCCGGGAAGCGCCTGTTCATCACCGGGACGACCGGCTTCCTCGGCACGAACCTGCTCGAGCGCCTCCTGCGAGCGGTCCCCGACTGCGAGATCGTCCTGCTCGTGCGGCCGGGCAAGCGCTCGACGGTGCAGCAACGCGTCGCCCGCGAGATCTTGAAGAACGACGCCTTCGACCGGCTCCGATCCGAGCTGGGCAAGGACGGCTTCGCCGAGATGACGGCGAGGCGGATCACCGCGGTGGCGGGCGACGTCGGCCGCGACGGCCTGGGCCTCGACGACGACGGACGGGCCGCGCTCGCCTCGTGCGACACCGTCATCCACTCCGCCGCCACGGTGAGCTTCGACTCCCCGCTCGACAGCGCCGTCGAGGTCAACCTCCTCGGGCCGAGCCGCATCGCCGCGGTGCTGACCGAGATGGGCGTCACCCCCCACCTGGTCGCCGTCTCCACCTGCTACGTCGCCGGCAACCGGCGAGGGTCGGCCCCCGAGCAGCTCGTCGACGAGAGCCCGTTCTTCGTCGACGTCGACTGGCGCCGGGAAGTCGAAGGGGCCCGTCAGGCCCGCCGCGACGCCGAGGCGCAGAGCCGAACCCCCGAGATGCTGGCGGAGTTCCGCACCCACGCCCGCAAGGCGCTCGGTGCGGCCGGCACGCCCGCCCTGGCCGACAAGACCGAGCAGAACCGCACCCGGTGGGTCAGCGAGCGCATGGTCAGCGCCGGGCGAGCCCGCGCCGCGTCGCTCGGCTGGCCCGACGCGTACGCCTACACCAAGGCCCTCGGCGAGCGGGCCCTGGTCGAGACCCGCGGCGACGTGCCCGTCAGCATCGTGCGCCCGTCCATCATCGAGACCGCGCTCGCCGAACCCCGTCCCGGATGGATCCGCGGCTTCCGGATGGCCGACCCGGTCATCATCAGCTACGCCCGGGGCCTGCTGAAGGAGTTCCCCGGGGTTCCCGAGGGCATCGTCGACGTGATCCCGGTGGACCTCGTGTCGGCCGCCATCATCGCCGTCGCCGCCAAGGGCCCCGAGCCCGAACCCGAGGTCGTCCAGGTGGCCTCGGGCTCGCAGAACCCGCTGCGGTACCGCCGCCTCGTCGACCTCGTGAGCGGTTGGTTCCTCGAGCACCCGCTCTACGACGCCAAGGGCCAGCCCATCGTCATGCCCAAGTGGTCCTTCCCCAAGCGGGGACGGGTGCAGGACCAGCTCACCCGGGCCAAGAAGACCCTCGAGCGGGCCGAGAACGTCCTGGGCGCCCTCCCCCTGCGGGGCAAGCAGGCAGAGTGGACGGCCTCGATCGAGGCCAAGACGCGAAGAAGCCGAGCAGGCGCTGAGCTACGTCGAGCTCTACGGCGCCTACGCGGAGTGCGAGGCGGTCTACGGCCTCGATCGTCTCCTGGCCCTCTGGGACGCGCAGTCCCCCGAGGACCGGACGGAGTTCTGCTTCGACCCCCGTGTCATCGACTGGGACGACTTCACCGTCAACGTCTTCCTGCCCGTCGGTCGTGCAACAGGCCCGGGTCCGCACCACCCCCGGCGGCCGCACCGGCCCGACACGCGAGGACCGCCTGCGCACGCAGGTGCTGGCCCCCGAGCGCCAGCTCGCCGCCTTCGACCTCGAGAACACGCTCATCGCATCGAACGTCGTCGCGAGCTACGCGTTCCTGGCCACTCGACGGATGCCTCGCGACGAGCGCCTCCGCTTCGCGGCGTCGTTGTTGGCCGAAGGGCCGTCGCTGCTCAGCCTCGACCGCCAGGACCGCAGCGACTTCCTTCGGTTCTTCTACCGCCGGTACGACGGAGCGCCGGTCCAGCAGATCGACGAGGACGCCGCCGAGATGTTCAGCCGGCTGATCATCGCCAAGTCGTTCCCGGCGGCCATACGCCGGGTGCGCCAGCACCGTGCCGCCGGGCACCGGACGCTGCTCATCACCGGGGCCCTCGACTTCGTGGTGAAGCCCCTCAGCCCGCTGTTCGACGACATCGTCGCCGCCGAGATGGGCACGCACGGCGGGGTCTACAACGGCGAGCTCACCGACGTGCCCCCCACCGGGGAGTCGCGATCCCAGGTCCTCATGGACTACGCCGCCGCCCACGGCCTCGATCTCGCCGAGACCGTGGCCTACGCCGACTCCACCAGCGACCTCCCCATGCTCGAGGCCGTCGGGTTCCCCGTCGCGGTGAACCCCGAGACCCGCCTCGCCGCGCTCGCCCGCAAGCGCGGATGGCTGGTCGAGAACTTCGCCAAGGCCCCGGGCTCTCCCCGCCAGCTCATCCCGATCGGCCCGCGCCGCACCCGCCTCGGCGGGCTGGCCAACCCGCTCGTCCCGGGGGGACCGCGTGAAGGCGCTGCGCTTCGAGCGCAACCTGCCACGCTTCGCCGCGGCCACCGTGGCCGGCCGCCTCGCCGGCGGCTCCGGGGCGAAGGTGGGGCCGCTGCGCCTGCGCTCGATCGATCCGCCCGAGCTCCCGGGCCCGGGCTGGACCGAGATCACCCCCCGCCTGGCGGGCATCTGCGGCTCCGACCTGTCGACGATCGACGGCAGGAGCTCGCGCTACTTCGAACCGATCGTCTCGTTCCCGTTCGTCCCGGGGCACGAGGTCGTGGCCGACCTCGACGAGCCCGTGGGGGCGGTCCCCGCCGGGCGGGTCGTGGTCGAGCCCGTGCTCGGCTGCGTCACCCGGGGCATCGACCCCGTGTGCGACGCCTGCGCGCGCGGCGACCTGGGCAACTGCGAGCGCATCTCCTTCGGGTCGATCGAACCGGGCCTCCAGACCGGCTTCTGCTGCGACACCGGCGGGGGTTGGTCCACCCGGATGGTGGCCCACACCAGCCAGCTCCACGCCGTCCCCGACGACTGGTCCGACGAGGCCGCCGTGATGGTCGAACCCACCGCCTGTGCCGTGCACGGGGCGCTCGCCGCCCGGGTCGTCGAGGGCGACCTCGTGGTCGTGCTCGGCGCCGGCGCCCTCGGTCTGCTGGTCGTCGCCGCCCTCCGCCGCTTCGCCCCGCCGTGCACGGTGCTCGTGGTGGCCAAGCACCCGGTGCAGCGCGAACTGGCCCTCGACCTCGGAGCCGACACGGTCGTCGCTCCCGGCGAGGTGCCCCGGGCCGTGCGCCGCGCCACCGGCACCATGGCGCTGGGCGACGGCGACATCGTGCGCCTCGCCGGCGGCGCCGACGTGGTCATCGACTGCGTGGGCAGCGACGCCAGCCTCGCCCAGGGCCTCGCCGTCGTGCGCCCCAAGGGGCGCATCACCATGGTCGGCATGCCCGGCCACACCCAGGTCGACCTGACCGGGCTCTGGCAGCGGGAGATCACGCTGGCCGGGGCCTACGCCTACGGCACCGAGTCACTGGCCGATGCGGCCCCCCGCCGCACGTTCGACCTCGCCTTCGAGCTGGTCGACGCCGCCGACCTCGGGCGACTCGTCAGCGCCACCTATCCCCTGGCCCGCTTCGAGGACGCCATCGGGCACGCCGCCAACGCCGGGTCGCGTGGCGCGGTGCGCATCGCCTTCGACCTCCGCAACGAAAAGGACCGCAACCGTGCCTAGACCAGGCTTCGTGCTCGACGTCGATCGGTCGACGCCGCCGATCCTCTTCCACCACGGCGAGGGCTTCCGCCTCGAGAAGCTCCCGGCCGGTCGCAGCCGGGTCATCTACCCGGCCGAACCGCTCGAGGCGCTCGAGCACCCCGATGCGGCCATCCGCCATGCCCTGGTCAACCCGCTCGGCGACAGCGAACCGCTCGCCGCCCTGCTGACGCCCGGCATGAAGCTGACCATCGCCTTCGACGACATCTCACTGCCGCTGCCCCCGATGAAGCGGCCCGACATCCGCCAACGGGTGATCGAGGCGGTGCTCGACCTGGCCGCCGCGGCCGGCGTCGACGACGTCATGTTGATCGCCGCGCTGGCGCTGCACCGCCGCATGACCGAAGCCGAGCTGCGCCACGCCGTCGGCGACCGCGTGTACGACGCCTTCGCCCCGCACGGCCTGCTCGTCAACCACGACGCCGAGGACCCCGACAACCTCGAGTACCTCGGCACCACCGAGCAGGGCGAAGAGGTCGAGATCAACAAGCGGGCCGCGACCAGCGACCTCATCGTGTACGTCAACATCAACCTGGTCTCGATGGACGGCGGCTGGAAGTCGACCGCCACCGGCCTCGCCAGCTACCGGAGCCTGCGCCACCACCACAACGTCAAGACCATGCGGCACTCCCGGTCGTTCATGGATCAGCACGCCTCCGAGCTGCACTCGTCGAACTGGCGGATGGGCAAGGTGCTGAAGGACTCCGGCGTCAAGGTCTTCCAGATCGAGACGACCATGAACAACAACGTCTTCGGCACCGACGGCCCCCTGAGCGTGCTGCAGAAGCGCGAGTGGGAGTGGAACGCCAAGGACCGCATCTCGTTCGCCGCGATGAAGGCCGGGCTCGACCGCCTGCCCCAGCGCACCCGACGCTCGGCCTTCCAGTCCTGGCAGGCCCCGCACGCCATGACCTCGGTGCAGGCCGGCGAGGTGGAGGCGGTGCACAAGGTCACCACGGAGAACGTCTACGAGCAGCACCTCGTCGGCGTCGAAGGGCCAGACCGACATCCTCACGATGGGGCTGCCCTACATCAGCCCCTACAACGTCAACTCGATCCTGAACCCGATCCTGGTGGCCTGCCTCGGGCTGGGGTACTTCTTCAACCTGTACCGCGGCAAGCCTCCGGTGCGCGAGGGCGGCGTGGTGATCATGAGCCACCCCACACCGTGGGAGTTCCACCCGGTGCACCACCCGAGCTACATCGACTTCTTCGAGCAGGTGCTGTCCGAGACCACCGATCCGATCCGCATCGAGGCCGAGTTCGAGAAGGGCTTCGCCGAGGACGAGTGGTACCGCCACCTCTACCGCACGAGCTACGCCTACCACGGCGTGCACCCGTTCTACATGTGGTACTGGTGCGCCCACGCCCTCCAGCACGTCGGCCAGGTGATCATCGTCGGCGGCGACGTGCGGGCCGTGCGCCGGCTGGGCTTCAAGGCCGCCTCGACGCTGCAGGACGCCCTGGAGATGGCCAGCGACACCGTCGGTCCGGACGCCTCGATCACCCACCTGCACAACCCGCCCATCCTCATGGCCGACGTCACCTGAGGCGGAGGCCCGACCATGAGCCACGACAGTGAACCGACGGGCGGTCTCGGCGACTGGACCGGTCGACGCATGCCGATCACACCCCGCCAGGCGACCGAGCTGATCAGGCGGATCCCGGTCAACCGCTCGACCGCGTCGAGCGCCGGGCGGGCGGGAGCCCGGGCGCTGACTCGGGCCCTCCCGGCAGCGCTGCGCACCCCGACGGCACCGGGCGGGGTCGAGCTGCTCGACGAGAAGAGCAAGGTCGGCGCCGACTACGACACCGAGTGGGCCCGTTCGTACCCCGCCCGAGCCGCTCGGGTGCTGCTCGTCGAAGGCCTCATCCGCCCCGCCATCGACCTGTTGGCCACACCCACCGTCAAGGGCCTCGACCGCCTCGCCGACCTGGGCGAGCAGCCGGTGGTGTTCGCCGCGAACCACCACAGCCACTTCGACACGCCCCTGATGCTCTCGGTGATCCCGGAGCCCTGGCGCCACCACCTCTTCATCGGTGCCGCGGCCGACTACTTCTTCGCCAACCAGGTGACCTCCACCCTGTCGGCGCTGGCCATCGGGGCCATCCCCATCGAGCGCACCAAGGTCACCCGGAACTCAGCCGACCAGGCCGCCGAGCTCATCGGCGACGGTTGGAGCATGCTCATCTTCCCCGAGGGGGGCCGCTCACCCGACGGGTGGGGGCAGGCCTTCCGCGGCGGTGCCGCCTACCTGTCGATCCGTTGCGAGGTCCCGGTCGTGCCGGTGCACGTCGAGGGCACCGGTCGCATCCTGCGCAAGGGCAAGAGCGTGCCTCGACCTTCTCCCACCACCGTCACGTTCGGCGATCCGCTGGTGCCCGGCGACGGCGAGGACTCGCGGCGGATGGCCGTACGGATCGAGCACGCCGTCGCCCAACTGGCCGACGAGGCCGGCAGCGACTGGTGGCAGGCCCGCCGCCGCGCCGCATCGGGCGACACCCCCTCGCTGCAGGGTCCGTCGACGGGAGCATGGCGTCGGACCTGGGCCCTCGGTGACCGTCGCGCCGGACGTCGCCGCCCTCGCCGGAGCTGGCCCGAGGTCTGAAGCCCCACCCGACGGGCTCGGCGAATGGGCCCCGGGGCGGCCAACCGGGAAGAACACCCACGTCCGAGCGGCGACGCCGCCATGAAGTCGACACCAGCCTCGAGCACCGCACCCGGGACCGATCCCACGGAGAGGGACGAGCGATCTTCACGGCCGATGCTCCTGTGGCGCGGGGACGTCAGCTGGTGCGAGGCCACTGGTTGGCGCGTTCGCCCCGAGCCGCCATCTCGGCGGTCTCGGCCACGCGCCGGGCCCGGGTCTCGGGCTTCTTGGCCTGCACGATCCACTCGAGGATCCCCCGCTTGGCCGAGCGTGGGAACGCCTCCCACTCCTCGGCCGACGCCGGGTGGGCGGCGAAGGCGTCCGCGAGGTCGGACGGCACCACCAGGTCCTCGACGTCGTCGAGCTTCGACCACGAGCCGTCGGCACGAGCCGCCGCCACCGCCGCCGCACCGGCCGGCGCCATGCGACCCTCGGCCTCGAGTCGCGCCACCCGCTCCTTGTTCGGGCGGGACCAGCCCGAGCCCGGGCTTGCGGGGCGCGTACCAGAGCATCGAGCGGTCCTCGTCGAGCTTGCGGACCACGCTGTCGACCCATCCGAAGGCCAGCGCCTCGGTGACGGCCTCGTCGTAGGTCAGCGCGGGACGCCCGGTGTGCTTCTTCCACGACACCAACCACGCGCCGTCGCTGGTGTCGTGGTGATGCTCGAGCCACGTCCGCCACTGCGCCGCTGTCTCGAGGTGCACCTGCTCGGCATCGTCGAGCTTGCCCATGGACCTCCGAGGCTAGCGAGGGTCGGGGAACGGCCGACGACGCCGGGCGCACCCCACCGCACCGCCCGACCCCGGCCCACCGGATGCCGACCAAGCGTCCGCCCCGCCGACCGGGAGGACGCGAGACTGCTCCCCCAGCCCGACCCTCTGGAGGCCCGATGCGTGCCCACCGCGCCCGAACCCTGTCCACGGCAGCACTCCTGGTCGTCGTGGTGTCGGCCGGGGTGGTGCTCCCCACGCTCCCCACGGACGCCCAGTCGACCCCGGTCGACCCGTCGGCGGACACGACACCCGGTCCCCCCGGCACCCCGAGCGCCGCGGAGCCGCTCATCATCTCCCTCGGTGACTCCTACATCTCCGGGGAGGCGGGACGGTGGGCGGGCAACACCTCCACCCTCGACACCAGCGCCAACGACGCGCTCGGGCCCAAGGCCTACTTCGACAACCCGACCCAGACCGCCGAGCTGATACCCCGCTGCCACCGCAGCCAGTCGGCCGAGGTCAACATCCGGGCCACCGCCAACGACGACGCCGCCACCTCGGCGGACACCCTCAACCTGGCCTGCAGCGGCGCGGAGACGTCGACGTACACGGACTCCGACGGCTACTTCAAGCCGGGCATCGACTTCTACGACGACGGCAAGGGCAACATCGGGCAGGCCCTCATGCTCCAGCAGGCCGCCACCGGCCGGGACGTCGGCATCGTGGTGCTGTCCATCGGCGGCAACGACTTCGACGTCTCGGGGATCGCCACCGCCTGCGTCGAGGACTTCCTCGAGTCGGTCTTCTCCGACAGCTACTGCCACACCGACCCCACCCAGCAGGCCAAGGTCTCCCAGGCGGCGGCCGACGACGTCCGGGGCAGGATCGTCGGCGCCATCGCCAACATCCGCACGGCGATGACCAACGCCGGCCACACCGACGCCGACTACACCCTCGTCGTGCAGGACTACCCCCAACCACTCCCCAACGGGAGCCGCTTCCGCTACCCCGAGACCGACGAACGCCAGAGCACCGGCGGCTGCGGCTTCTGGAACGTCGACGCCAACTGGATGGTCAACGACGTCCTCGGCGTGGTGAACGCCACCGTGCGCGCCGCGGTGGCCGAGGCCGGCGGTGACATCGTCACGCTGGAGCTGACCACGCTCGTCGAAGGGCGCCGCCTCTGCGAGACGGGGGTCGACCAGCTGCAGGCCGGCGGCATCACGAGCTGGACCGACCCCGATGCCGTCGACCTCACCGAGTGGGTCAACGAGATCTACATCGACACCGTCGACAGTGAGCACTTCCAACAGGAGTCGCTCCACCCCGACTACTGGGCCCAGCTGGCGTTGCGCAGCTGCCTGCGCCAGGTCTGGAACGACGGCACACCGAGGGGCGGCACCTGCGTGCGCGGCACCGGGCTCGACGAACGCGGCGAACCGAACGTCTCACTCGAGGCAGCCACCCGCCCCACTGCGCCGACGGGGTCACCCGACCGGTTCGAGATCGGTGGGCCGACCGCCACCGTCGCCGCTCCGGGTGTGCTGGCCAACGACACCGGCATCGGCGTGCTGATCCCCGGCGCCGCCGCTCGGGCCGACGGCTCGACGATGCTCGCGGAGGGCGACGACCTGCGCATCGTGCTGCCCGAGGACGGGCTCACCGCCCGGCTGGTGGAGGGCCCGAGCAACGGGACGTTGGTCCTGCGCTCGGACGGGAGCTTCGACTACACCCCGAACGAGGGCTTCGTCGGCACGGACACCTTCACCTACGTGGCCGCCGACCCGCACGGGACGAGCAGTCCGACGACGGTGGAGCTGGTGGTGGTCGCGACCGCCACACCGGTGACCGCCACTCCCGCGTTCACCGGCTGAGCACGCCACCCGATCCTGGAGGGGCCACCGACTCGCTCCCTGTGGGGTGCGCCGGGGGAACCGCCGGGTCCCGCGGCGCGAGGCCCGGGTAACGTGAAGAGGGCCGACCAGGGGATGCAGGGGCAACGGGGCCTCGCCCACCAACGGCGATGGAGCTCCCAGGTCGCCAGTCGCACCCGCCCCACGACGTACCTGGAGGCTCGCCATGCGTGAGCTCGACGCCTGCGGCATCGGCTTCGTCGCCGACGCCGAGGGACGCCCGTCCCGATCCATCGTCCTCGCCGCCCTCGAGGGTCTGGCCAACGTGAAGCACCGCGGTGCGGTCGCCGCCGACGCCCGCACCTCCGACGGCACCGGCCTGCTGACCACGATCCCCGACGGGATCTTCGGTGCCGGCACCGGTGTGGCGATGCTGTTCGTGCGCGGCGACGATCCTCGCGCCGCCATCGAGCAACTCCTCGTCGACGAGGGGCTCGAGCTCGTCGACTGGCGCACCCCTCCGACCGATGACGGCGCGCTCGGTGACCTGGCGACGAGGACCCGCCCCGAGATCGTCCAAGCCGTGTTCCGGCCGACCGCGGAGACATCGGCCGCCCTCGAGGTCCTCGACCGACGGCCCACCGACGACCCCCTCTTCGATGCGGCCGACGAAGACCTCGAGCGCCGAGCCTTCCGTCTGCGGCGCCGCATCGACGCCGTCACCGACGGGACCTATGTGGCCTCGTGCTCGTTTCGCACCATCGTGCACAAGGGGCTGGTGGCGGCCGATGCGCTCGGCGACTTCTACACCGACCTCGCCGACCCACGCTTCTGCGCCCCGCTGGCCGTCTTCCACCAGCGCTTCAGCACCAACACCCTCCCGACGTGGGAGCGCGCCCAGCCCTTCCGGATGCTGTGCCACAACGGCGAGATCAACACCATCGACGGGAACCACAACCGGATGCGCTCGCGGAGCCACCTCGGCACCGTTGCGGCCGGGCTCGGCCCCGAGGACATCTTCCGGCCGGTGCTCGACCCCTCGGGGAGCGACTCGGCGCTGCTCGACGAGGCCGCCGAGCTCCTGGTGCGCGGAGGTCGCAGCATGAGCCACGCCATGGCGATGCTCATCCCGGAGGCGTGGGAGGAGACGAGGGACCTCGATCCCGAGGTCCGGGGCTTCTACGAGTACCACTCGGCCCTCATGGAGCCCTGGGACGGGCCGGCGGGCGTCATCTTCACCGACGGCAAACGGGTCGGAGCCACCCTCGACCGCAACGGCCTGCGACCTCTGCGCTACGTGGTCTGCGAGGACGGACTGGTGGTCTGCGCCTCGGAGATGGGAGCGGTGCCGACGAGCGGCCACGGGAGCGTCGATCGCGGTCGACTCGGCCCGGGCCACATGCTCGTCGTCAGCCCCAGCTTCGGGATCGTGCGGAACCACTCCGTGAAGGAGCACCTGGCGATCAAGCAGGCCCCCTACGCGGCATGGGCCGCGGACGGCTTCTACCGGCTCGAGCCCGGCGAGCCGGTGGCGGAGCCTCCCGACGACCTCGTCGAGCCGGCAGGTCGCCAACGGCTACACGAAAGAGGAGCTGGCCATGGTGCTCAAGCCCATGGTCACCGACGCCTACGAGCCGACCTTCGCCATGGGCGACGACTCGCCGCTCCCGCCGATGGCCACGCGACCCCGACCCATCGCCCACTTCCTCAGGCAACGCTTCGCCCAGGTCACCAACCCGCCGATCGACCCGCTGCGCGAGCGCCTCGTCATGAGCCTGCGCACGTTGCTCGGCCCCCGGGGGCCCCTCCTCGGCGAGCACCCCGACGCGTCACGCCTGCTCGTGCTGGAATCCTTCTTCGTCTACCCGTCCGGGGTGGAGAGCCTCCTGCGTCGTGACGTCAACCCGTTCCCCACGGTCCGGGTCGACACCACCTTCGCGGTCGACGCCGGCGCCCCGGGGATGGAGGCCGCCGTGCGGAAGCTGGCCGACGAGGTCGACCGAGCGGTCGCCGAGGGTGCGGCCATCGTGATCCTCGAGGACCGGACCAGCGGCCCTGAACGGGCGCCCATCCCTTCGCTCCTGGCCCTCGGCGTCGCCCACCAACGGCTCACGTCGACCCGACGTCGCTCGGACGTCAGCCTGGTCGTCGTCGCCGACGACGCCCGCGACACCCACGCCATCGCCGCGCTCGTCGGGTTCGGTGCCGACCTGGTGTGCCCCCGCCTGGCGCTGCAGACCGTCGCCGCGGAGGCCGACGACTCCGATGACGGCGACATGGTCAGCTCCGACGCGCAGGAGCGCTTCCGCGCCGCCATCGAGGCCGGCGTGCTCAAGATCCTCTCGAAGATGGGCATCTCGACGATCGACTCGTATCGGGCCGCGCAGGTCTTCGAGGTCCTCGGCCTCGACGCCAGCGTGGTCGACCTGTGCTTCACCGGCACGGCCAACCCGATCGGCGGCCTGGGGTGGCACGAGCTGGGCGAGGACGCGCTCGAACGCCACCGCCAGGCCCATGGCCAGGACGAGCCCACTCTCGACTCGCCGGGCTACTACCGGGTCCGCAAGGGCGGCGAGTACCACGCCAACGGCAAGGAGGTCACCGAGGCGCTCAACGTGCTGACCCTGGCGAGCGAGACACCGCCGGTGTCGGATCGGGATCCGCAGGCCGTCGACCAGGCGGCCGCCCACCTCCTGCAGCGCGCCATCGCCGGCGAGAGCTACGACAAGTACACCGACTTCGTCCGCCTGGTCACGGAGCGCCCACCGACCGAGCTCAACGACCTGCTCGGCTGGTCACCGCTCGGCCCGCCGATCCCTCTCGCCGACGTCGAGCCGGCCGCGGCCATCGCCCGGAGGTTCTCCACCGGCGCGATGTCGCACGGATCGCTCTCGAAGGAAGCCCACGAGACACTGGCTCAGGCCATGAACCTCATCGGCGGGCTGTCGAACTGCGGCGAGGGCGGCGAGGACCCCTCCCGGTTCCACACCCGGGGCGCGGGGCGCGACGACAAGAACTCCCGCATCAAGCAGGTCGCGTCCGGCCGGTTCGGGGTCACCCCCGAGTACCTGGCCCATGCCGACGAGCTCCAGATCAAGATGGCCCAAGGCTCCAAGCCCGGAGAAGGCGGCCAACTCCCCGGCCACAAGGTGTCCGCCGAGATCGCCCGCCTGCGCCACACCCAGCCCGGCGTCGGGCTCATCTCGCCACCCCCGCACCACGACATCTACTCCATCGAGGACCTCGCCCAGCTGATCTACGACCTCAAGCAGGTCAACGCGGCCCAGGTGTCGGTGAAGCTCGTGTCGACCGACAACGTCGGCACCATCGCCGCCGGGGTCGTCAAGGCGCTCGCCGACGTCGTCCACATCTCCGGTGGCAACGGCGGGACCGGCGCCAGCCCGCTGTCGGCCATCAAGCACGCCGGCATGCCGTGGGAGATCGGGTTGGCCGACACCCAACGGGCCCTGGTGGACAACGGGCTGCGGGGTCGGGTCCGCCTCCGGGTCGACGGGGGCTTCAAGACCGGACGCCACGTGCTGATCGCCGCGCTCCTCGGCGCCGACGAGTACAGCTTCGGCACCGCCGCGATGATCGCGGAGGGCTGCATCATGTTGCGGGCCTGCCACCGCGACACCTGCAAGCCCGGCGTCGCCACCCAACGACCCCACCTCCGAGCGAACTTCACCGGCACGCCCGAGGGCGTGGCGGCGTACTTCATGTTCGTCGCCGAAGAGGTTCGCCGGCACCTGGCCGAGCTGGGCGCCCCGTCACTCGACGCGGTCATCGGGCGGGTCGATCTGCTCGCCCAGCGCTCGACCGGTGACCCCCGGGTGGACGCGGTCGACGTGGCCGTCCTGGTGCGACCGCCGGAGCACACCGACGAGCCGCGCCACTTCGTCGAGCGCGTCGAGCTCCAGGATCCTCGCGCCGAGCTCGGCGACCAGTTGTTGGCCGACGCCTTCCGGCCCGTGTGGGACGGCGACGACGTCGCGCTGAGCTACACCATCACCAACCGGGAGCGCTCCGTCGGGGCGGCCCTGTCCGGCGCGCTGGCCCTCGAGTACGGCGCGCTCCCGCCGAGAGGCACCGCCCACGTCCACCTCGACGGTGCCGCCGGTCAGAGCTTCGGTGCGTTCCTGGCTCACGGCGTGGAGCTCACCCTGGTGGGCGAGGCCAACGACTACGTCGGCAAGGGGATGGGTGGCGGACGGATCGTGATACGGGCCCCCGACGACGATGCCACCCTGCTCGACCACCGCCACGCGGGATCGTCGACGGTCCTCGCCGGGAACACCTGCCTGTACGGCGCCACCGGCGGCGAGCTGTTCGTGGCCGGAGCAGCCGGGGAGCGCTTCGCGGTGCGCAACTCCGGTGCGCTCGCCGTCGTGGAAGCCGTGGGTGACCACTGCGCGGAGTACATGACGGGCGGAACGGTCGTCGTCCTGGGGCGCATGGGCTACAACCTCGGGGCGGGCATGACCGGTGGCCAGGTCTTCGTGTGGGACCCGGTCCCCGAGCGGGTCCTGGGCCGCGTGAACACCGGGCTGGTCGATGTCGTGCGGCCCGATCACGACGGCTTCGAGGAGCTGCGCTACCTCGTCGAGCGCCACCGCGAGCTGACCGGATCGACGCGGGCCGACGAGCTGCTCGGCCAGTGGGACCTCGAGATCGGCCACCTGTGGCAGATCGTGCCCCGCAACACCGCCGAGTCGCTGGCCGACTCGGCGGCGCGGCGAGTCGCCACTGCGTGAACGTCGACGCGAGACTCCGGACATGACGGTCGCGGGCATCGGGTACACCGCCGCGGTCGTGGTCGCCGCGGTGTTCGCCGTCGCCGGCGCGGCCAAGCTGCGCGACCCCGGCGGGACCGCCGCCGACTTCGAGGCCCTCGGGCTCCCGCGGGCTCGGACGATGGCGCTCTTCGTGCCGGTCGCCGAGCTCTCCGTGGTCGCGTTGTTGCTCATCGTGCCTGCGGCGGGGTCCATCGGGGCCCTCGTGACGCTGGCCTTCTTCACGGTGTTCCTGATCGGACGGCTCCGCGCCGGTGTGCACGTCCCCTGCGCGTGCTTCGGCACGGCACGCCGTGACCCCCTCTCCTGGGTCGAGATCGCCCGCAACGTCGGCCTGTCCGTCCTCGCGGTGCTGGCGCTGGGCACGGACCGACCGGTCCGTCCGACCTCGGGGGACATCGCAGTCGTCGCCGGCGGGGTGGCCCTCTACGGACTCGGCCTGCACCTCGCCCGACGACAGGTCCTGCGCCGTCAGCCACCGTCGGGCACCCCGGCCTCGGGCCACGATGGCCCGACCCGGTAGCCTCACGCCCGCATGAGCGACGACCCCCGCACCGGCGCCGACGTCCCCCGCGACCCGTGGGGGAACCCGATGCCGCCCGAGGACCGGCCGCCGACCAACCCCGGCCCGAGCGACTACCCGCCACCGTTCCCCGGCGACCGGCCCGGCGCGGCGCCGCCCGCCTCGCCCGACTACAACCCGGCGTGGCCACCGAGCGGGAGCCCTCCGCCCCAGTCCCCGCCCATCCCCCCCGGCGTGCCCTCACAGGGCTGGGGCCAGCCCAACCCGTGGGCGGCCCCGAAGAACGACGGCATGGCGGTCGGCGGGCTGGTCACCGGCATCCTGGCCACGCTGTGCGGCATCGCCGGCATCCTCGGGATCGTCCTCGGGCCCACCGCCATCACCCTCGGGGTGCTGGCCCGCAAGCGCGTCGCCCGCTCGAACGGTGCGGTGAAGGGGGAGGGCCTCGCCACCACGGCGATCATCCTCGGCGTGATCGGTACCCTCATCTCGCTCGTCTACGTCATCATCCTGATTCGCAACCCCGATCTGATCACCGACATCTTCGACCAGATCAACACCACCACGACCACCGTGCCCGGCGAAGGCACCGCCACCTGATCGCTTCCCCTCGAAAGGCCCGCACCATGGCTGTCGCCGCCAACACCCCGATCGACCTCATCGAGGACGTCTACGCGTCGCTCCCGGAGCGCCTGGCCGTCGGCCGTCGCCGCCTGGGACGGGCCCTCACCTTCGCGGAGAAGGTGCTGATCAACCACCTCCGCGACCCCGAGACCGGCGGGCTCGAGCGCGGCCGCAGCTACACCGACCTCGACCCCGATCGCGTCGCCATGCAGGACGCCACGGCCCAGATGGCGTTGCTGCAGTTCATGACCGCCGGCCTGCCCCAGGTGGCGGTGCCGTCCACGGTGCACTGCGACCACCTCATCCAGGCCAAGTCGGAGGGCAAGCAGGACCTGCGCACCGCGATCGACGTCAACGCCGAGGTCTACGACTTCCTCGAATCCGTGTCGGCCAAGTACGGGATCGGCTTCTGGAAGCCCGGGTCGGGCATCATCCACCAGGTCGTCCTCGAGCAGTACGCCTTCCCGGGCGGGATGATGATCGGCACCGACAGCCACACCCCGAACGCCGGCGGCCTCGGCATGGTGGCCATCGGTGTCGGTGGCGCCGACGCCGTCGACGTGATGACCGGCTACCCCTTCAACGTGCGCTGGCCCAAGTTGATCGGCGTGAAGCTCACGGGTGAGCTGAGCGGCTGGTCGGCCCCCAAGGACATCATCTTGAAGGTGGCCGAGATCCTCACCGTGAAGGGCGGAACCGGCGCCATCGTCGAGTACTTCGGCCCCGGCGCCGAGTCCATCTCCTGCACCGGCAAGGCGACGATCTGCAACATGGGCGCCGAGATCGGAGCGACCACCTCGCTGTTCGCCTACGACGAGGCCATGAGCCGCTACCTCGCCAGCACCGGTCGTGAGGCGATCGCCGACGCCGCCGACGCCGTGGCCGAGCACCTGCGGGCCGACGACGAGGTGCTCGCCGACCCCGCCTCGTACTTCGACGAGGTCATCGAGATCGACCTCTCCGATCTGCGCCCGCTCATCAACGGTCCCCACACCCCCGATCGGGCCCGACCGTTGAGCGAGCTCGGCGCCGAGGCCGAGGCCGAGGGCTGGCCCATGGAGATCTCGGCGGCACTGGTCGGCTCGTGCACCAACTCCTCCTACGAGGACATCAGCCGCGCCGCCAGCATCGCCCGCTTCGCCGTCGAGAACGGCCTCGAGATCAAGACCTCGCTGCTCGTCACCCCGGGCTCGGAGCAGGTGCGCGCCACCATCGAGCGCGACGGCCTGCTGGCCGACCTCCAGCAGTTGGGCGCCACCGTGCTGGCCAACGCCTGCGGCCCGTGCATCGGTCAGTGGTCGCGCAGCGACGTCGAGGAGGGCGACGCCAACGTGATCGTCAACTCCTACAACCGCAACTTCCCGAAGCGCAACGACGGCCTGGCCTCGACGCTGTCCTTCGTCACGTCACCGGAGACCGTCATCGCCCTGGCCCTGGCCGGGCGGGTCGACTTCGATCCCGTCACCGACACGCTGACCAACCGCAACGGTGAGCAGGTCCGCCTCGAGGTCCCGGTGGGCGAGGAGCTCCCGGCCAAGGGGTTCACGCCCGGCGAGAGCGGGTTCATCTCCCCCCCCGAGGAGGGCACCGGCGTCGACGTGCGGGTCTCCCCCACCTCCGACCGGCTGCAGCTGCTCGAGCCGTTCCCCGCCTGGGACGGAGAGGACTTCATCGGCCTGCCCGTCCTCATGAAGGCCAAGGGCAAGTGCACCACCGACCACATCTCCGCGGCGGGGCCATGGCTCAAGTACCGGGGCCACCTCGAGAACATCTCCGGCAACCTCTTCATCGGCGCGGTGAACGCCTTCACCGGCGAGGTCGGCACCGGCAAGGACCAGCTCGACGGCGAGACCAAGTCCTTCCCCGACATCGCCCGGCACTACCACGAGGCCGGTCAGCCGTGGGTCGCCATCGGCGACGAGAACTACGGCGAGGGATCCTCACGCGAGCACGCAGCCATGGAGCCCCGGTTCCGCGGCGCACGGGTCGTGTTGACCCGCAGCTTCGCCCGCATCCACGAGACCAACCTCAAGAAGCAGGGCGTGCTCCCGCTCACCTTCGCCGACCCCGCCACCTACGACCAGATCGACGAGGACGACCGCATCACCATCCTCGGCCTCGCCGACCTGGCTCCCGACACCCCGGTGCGCGGCCAGATCGTCAAGCCCGACGGGACCACGATCGACTTCCAGGCCAACCAGACGATGAACGACGAGCAGATCGGTTGGTTCCGCGCCGGCGGGGCGCTCAACATCATCCGGGCCCGCCAGGGCGCCTGAGACCCAGGCCCGAGACCCAGGCCCGAGCCCCGAGCGCACGCGTCGTCACTCGGGCGGGAGGGTCTGCGCCAACTCCTCGGGCGTGGGCTCGCGGCGCACCCTGGCCTCGGGCGGCAGGAGATCGACCACGGCGGCCATGATGGCCTCGGTGTCGGCCGCGGGATCGACGAGGCCCAGCTCCACCGGGGCGCCGACGCGCACCTGCACCGTCGGCGGGTCGAAGACGTTCAACACGTTGGGGACCCGGCTGCGACGCGGCCACACCTTCTCGGTGCCCCACAGGCCCATCGGGATGACCGGCACAGGGCGTCCCTCGGCCGCCATCTCCGCGGCGAGCCGAGCGGCGCCCCACTTGCCCTTCAGGACGGGATCGAAGAAGGCGAGCCCACGGGGGATCGTGCCCTGCGGCAGGATGGCCACGATCTCCCCGGCGCGGAGGCAGTCGGCGGCCTCGAGGAGCGGTTCGTCAGAACCCGACCCTCGCTCCACGCGGATGCCGCCCATGGCCCTCGCGATGTCCCCCACCACCGGTGCGTCGAACACCTCCTTCTTGCCGAGGAAGCGGATCGGCCGGCCGTGGCGGGCGGCGGCGTAGCCCACTGCGAGAGGATCGAAGTAGGAGCGGTGGTTGGAGCACAACAACGCCGGACCGTCCTGCGGGAGGTGGTCGGTGCCCGACACCTCGATCCGCACGTAGGGCATGAGCTCCTTGCGCATGAACGGGAAGGTGGCGGTCTGAGGCTCCACCCCGAGCACCTTGGGCACCCCGGGCGGCACGTCGAGGAACTGGACCGGCCAACGGCGCAGGACGGCGACGGCGGCCAGACGGGGATCGGGGTTGACGGCGACGGGCCGTCCGACCGCGCCGAGCAGCGGAAGGTCGTAGTAGCTGTCGGAGTAGGCCCAACTGCGATCGAGGGCGACCTGGTGGGCGTCGGCCCACTCCCGAACCGCCGCGAGCTTGCCCCTGCCCCACACGAACTCGCCGTCGAAGGTGCCGTCGTAGCGGCCGTCGGGACCCACCCGGTAGCGGGTGGCGAGGATCTCGTCGAAACCGACGAGCTCGGCGAGCGGCTCCACGAGGTCGAACGGGGTCGTGGTGGCCAGCACCACGGGTCGCCCGGCCGCTCGGTGCTCGTCGATGATCACCTTCGCCCACGGCTGCACGGCCGCCGCCAACTGCTCGCAGGCGTGGCGGCCGGCCTCGCGGGTCGCCTCGCGATCCCAACCCTTGGCCGCCTTGACGGCCTGGCGGGTCAACATCATCGAGGGCCGGATCTCGCCGATCAGATCGAAGAGCCCGAACACCAGCCCCTCTCCCGGGAGGGAACGCTCGGGCATCAGGCCCGATCGTCGCAACGAGGCGGAGATCACCGGTCCGCTGGCACCTCCCAGGAGGGTCCGGTCGAGGTCGAAGAACACCGCACCGGGGGCAGCCGACTGGGACATGCCGGCACCGTAGCGCCGGACCGCTCAGACCGCGAGGGCCGCCCGGGGGAGGCCGAGGACCTCGGCGGCCTGGTCGGGCGTGGCGACGGGCACGCCGAGGGAGTCGCAGACGGCCACTGCCTCGGCGATCAGCTCCACGTTCGTCGGAGTCCGTTCGCCGGCGAAGAACTCGAGCCCGAGGTGGATGTGACCTCCGAGCTCCACCGCGTACTGCGCCAGTCCCGAGTCGACGACGTCGCCGCCCACCACCGACACGGCCCAGGGCACCGGGCACTCGCCCAGCATGGCGACGTACATGTCGAGGGCCTGGCGGGTGGCCGGCAGCCCGAACGGGGCACCGAGCAGGCCGCGGTCGGTGGAGAGGTAGAACTTGAACATCGAGCCGGCCGGCAGCTGTCCTGCTCGCCAGTAGAGCAGCGCCGTGCGCAGGAAGCCGGGCTCGTAGATGGCGAAGCTCGGACCCAGTGCGTGCTCGTGGTGCAACGCCATGAGCGAGGCGATCGCGTCGAAGCTGTTGGCGTACACGAACGCCCCCACCGGCAGGCCGCCGTCGGTCCGGCCCAGGTTCACCGAGCCGGGGTCGCTCAGCCCCACCCGCAGGATGCCGGTGTCGGCCAGCACGGCCAGGTGGTCGAAGCCGACCGCTCCGTCGCCGAAGGCCGCCGTCGGGTAGAGGAGGGCATCGGGCCGGGAGGCCAGCACCGGTTCCCATCCGGCCAGGTAGCTGGCCGCGATGGCCTCGGGCGTTCCGGTCAGGTCCGCGTGGTTGTGGATGATGGCCGCGCCGGCCTCGATGCAGGCCAGCGCATCCGCGGCGATCTCCTCGGCCGATCGCGGCACGTGGGGGTTGACCTCCTTGGTCGTCCCCCCGTTGATCGCTGCCTCGATGATGACCGGCCCTCGTTGCATGCCACCACCGTAGGCCGATCGCTCGAGGCGCCGAGGGCGAAAACGAACGAGACCGACCCGGGGGGAGGGTCGGTCTCGTGAGAGGGCGGTCCGAGGGGGGATCGGTACCTGCGCCTCAGTCGAGCGCACTTCGGAGGGGGGTCCGATTCAACGTGGCTCGGCGTTGTTGAACGTCATTGTGAACGAAAGCACGAGATTCGTCCAACAGTTCATGGCGATACCTGCCATCATGCAAAGCGATGGACCTCCGCCAACTCAACGCCGTGCTGGCCGTGGCCGAACAGGGCAGCTTCTCCGCCGCGGCCCGCGCCCTGCACACGGTCCAGTCCAACGTCTCGACCCACGTGGCCCGACTCGAACGCGAGCTCGGCGCCACCCTCATCGACCGGTCCACCGGCCAGGTCACCGACGAGGGCGCCGTGGTCGTCGAGCGGGCCCGGCGCATCCAGTCCGAGCTCGACGCGCTCACCGCCGACGTCGCGTCGGCGCACGACCTCGTCTCGGGTCCCGGGCGCGTCGGACTCATCGGCACCACCGCCCGTTGGTTGGTACCCCGACTGGTCGAGGAGATGGCCGCGCACTTCCCGCAGGTCCAGGTGATCGTGTACGACGCCACGACCTCGTCGCTGGTGCTCCAGCTGGCGTCGGGGAGCATCGACCTGGCCGTGCTCACGCTCCCCGTCGACGATCCCGACCTGCAGTCCGAACCGCTCTTCGACGAGGACCGCCTGCTGGTCACCCCACCCGAGCACCCACTGGCCGACCGGGATCGGATCACCCTCGCCGACCTCGACGACGTGCCGCTGCTGCTCGAGCCTCGGGGCACACCGTTTCGCGAGACGCTCGAGGCACTGACCCGGAGCGCAGGATGCCGGCTCCGCCCCCAGGCCGAGGTGGACGGCACCCGCCTCATGGCCTCGCTCGCCTTCCAGGGCTTCGGCGCCGCCATCCTTCCCGCCAGTGCGACGCCATCCTGGTTCGACGGTGCGTGGCGCCAGATCCCCGTCGACGGGCTCCCCGGCCGATCGGTCGGCCTCACCACGAGGCGGCGGGGACTGCTCTCCTCCCCGGCACGTGCCCTCAAGGACGTCCTGCACGCCCTGGCCGCCGACGCCACCCACCATCAACCCGGCATCCACCCCACGACCGAGGGCCCGACGGCCCGTGAGGTAACCGCAGCGCCCACTGCCGGGTCGCACCCCCGATGACCGACGCCCCCGTCCGCCCGACCGAGTCCCCGGCCTGGTCGACCACCGACGACCGCTCACCCTCGCTGAGGCTGCGGGCCCGGGTGCCCGGCGTGGCCCGGGCCGCGGCGCTCGACGTCGAGACCATCCACGGCCGGCGTCCCACGATCACCGTGGTCGTCGACGGCACCGAGCGGGCCGGGGCCCTCACCGAGACGGCCGGCCTCGTCATCGAGACCGCCGCCCGGACCGCCCTCGCCGAGCGCCTCCCCTTGGTCATCGAGCTGGCGTCCTCCGGCGCCGACGTCGTCGAGGGCATCGCCGCCCTGCACGGTTGGGGGCGGGCCGCCGCCGCCATCACGGCGTGCAGCGGGACGGTGCCGACCATCGCGCTCGTGAACGGTCCCGCCGTCTCGGGCCCGGCCCTGCTGCTCGGCCTGGTCGACCACGTCGTCATGACCGAGGAGGCGTACGCCTTCGTGAGCGGACCCCACATGGTCCGCCAGTTCACCGGGGTGCCCGTGGCCGCGGCGACGCTCGGCGGCTCCGGCGCCCATGCCCGCGCCACCGGCGTCGCCTCCCTCGTCGTCACGGACACGGCCGCCGGACGGGCCGCGACGGCATCCCTGCTCGACTTCCTCCCGTCCCACAACGACGAGCTGCCGCCGCGGATCGCCACCGACGACCCGGAGGACCGGCCGGTCCCGGAGGCCGGAGCGGTCATCCCCACCTCGGCCACCGGCTCCTACGACGTCCGCTCGGTCATCCGGGCGCTGGCCGACGACGAGGAGATGCTCGAACTGCGGGCCGGCTGGGCTCCGAACCTCGTCACCGCCTTCGCCTCGATCGGCGGCCGGCCGGTCGGAGTGGTGGCGAACCAGCCCTGCGCGCTGGCCGGGACGCTCGACATCCCGGGGTCGCAGAAGGGCGCCCGATTCGTCGCCTTCTGCGACGCCTTCAACCTCCCGTTGGTCACGCTGGTCGACACACCGGGCTTCTACCCGGGCAAGGACCTCGAGTGGCGCGGCATGATCCGCCACGGTGCCCAGATGGCCTTCGCCTACGCCCGCGCCACGGTTCCGCGGGTGAACGTCACGCTGCGCAAGTGCTACGGCGGGGCCTACATCGTCATGGACTCCAAGCGCATGGGCAACGACGTCGCCCTGGCCTGGCCCGCCGCCGAGATCGCGGTCATGGGCGCCAAGGGAGCGGTCGAGATCCTCCACCGCCGATCCACCCCCGAGGAGCGCCTCGCCCTCGAGACGGCCTACGAGGCCCGCCTGCTCAACCCCTACATCGCGGCCGAGCGCGGCTTCATCGACGCGGTGATCGACCCGGCCGACACGCGACGCGAGCTCGCGGCGGCGCTCGAGGTGCTCGACGGCAAGCGCGAGCGCCTGCAACCGCGGGCCCACGACAACACCCCTCTGTGACGACGCGGGGCGACGCTTCCCCGACGGCACGGTCGAGGTCCGTCGCCCTATAGGATCCGCCAGGCAAGGGTCGTGACGAGCCCCGACGTGTCCTTCCCCCGAATTCGTGGAGATCCTGTGGCCGAGAGCGTGACCATCACCGACAACCGCACCGGTGAGACGATCGAGATCCCGATCACCAACGGAGGTGTCGACGCCGGCCAGTGGGCCAAGTTGCTCCCGGGGATGTGGTTCTACGACCCGTCGTTCTCCACCACCGCCGCCGCCGAGAGCTCCATCACCGAGCTCGACGGCGAGGCCGGCATCCTGCGCTACCGCGGCTACCCGATCGAGCAGCTGGCCGAGAAGTCGAGCTACCTCGAGGTGTCCTACCTGCTCCTTCACGGCGAGCTCCCCACCGCCGAGCAGTTCGCCGTCTGGCAGCACGACATCACGTACCACACGTTCATCCACGAGAACGTGCGCAAGCGCTTCATGGAGGGCTTCCACCACGACGCCCACCCCATGGGGATCATCGTGTCCACCCTCGCCGCGCTGAGCACCTTCTACCCGGAAGCCAAGGACATCGGCGATCCGGAGAACCGCTACAAGCAGATCATCCGGCTGATCGCCAAGATGCCCACCATCGCCGCGGGCGCCCACCGTCACAGCGTCGGGATGCCGTTCGTGTACCCGGACAACAACCTCGACTTCTGCTCGAACTTCCTGTCCATGATGTGGAAGGTCGCCGAACCGCACTACGAGCCCGACCCCGTGCTGTCCCGCGCCCTCGACGTGTTGTTCATCCTGCACGCCGACCACGAGCAGAACTGCTCCACCACGGCGATGCGTGTCGTGGGATCCTCGCACGCCGACCCCTACTCGGCGACGTCGGCCGCGGCCGCGGCGCTCTACGGCCCGCGCCACGGCGGCGCCAACGAGGCCGTCATCCGGATGCTCACCGAGATCGGGTCGATCGAGAACGTCGAGCCGTTCATCGCCGACGTGAAGGCGGGCAAGGGGCGCCTCCAGGGCTTCGGTCACCGCGTCTACAAGAACTACGACCCCCGGGCGAAGATCATCAAGGAAGTGGCCTACGAGGTGTTCGAGGTCACCGGCAAGAGCCCGCTGCTCGACATCGCCCTCAAGCTCGAGGAGGCCGCGCTCAGCGACGACTACTTCATCAGCCGCAAGCTCTACCCGAACGTCGACTTCTACTCGGGTCTGATCTACCAGGCGATGAGCTTCCCGATGGAGATGTTCACCGTGCTGTTCGCCATCCCCCGCGTATCGGGCTGGCTGGCCCACTGGGAGGAGATGCTCGAGCAGAACAGTCGCATCGCCCGTCCCCGCCAGCTGTACGCGGGTCCCGTCGTGCGCGACTACGTCGACGCTGCTGACCGCTGACTCCTCGGCCTTCGCCCCCGGACGCCGGAGCGTGAGCCTCCCGATCGTCCTCGTCGACGCGTTCACCGAGCGACCCTTCGGCGGCAACCCGGCGATGGTGTGCGTCACCGACGAACCGCTCGCCGACGAGTGGATGCACGCCCTCGCCGGCGAGCTGGGCCAGGGAGCCATGGCGTTCCTGCACCGGTTGGGCGACGAGGCCGGCGAGCCCACGTGGTCGCTGCGCCGGTTCAGCGCCACGGGCGAGCTCGAGCTGTGCGGCCACGCCACGCTCGCCGCGACCCACCACCTCGTGAACGACCTCGGGATCGACGCCCCCCGCCTGCACTTCGTGACCCTGCTGGGCGTGCTGACCGCCCAGGTCGGCAGCGACGGGTGGATCGAGCTCGACTTCCCCGCCGATCCCCCGGTCGAGGCGCCGGCACCCGACGGGCTCGTCGCAGCCCTCGGCGACCCCGAAGTGGTGACCGTGGCCCGCGGCCGCAACGACTGGCTGATCGAGCTCGACGCCGCCGAGGCGGTCCGCCAGCTGCACCCCGATCATCGGGCGCTGGCGGCGTTGGCCGCCCACGACGTGCCTCAGGGGGTGATCGTCACCGCCGTCGGTGAGGGCCTCCACGACATGGTCTCGCGGTACTTCGCCCCCGCCATCGGCATCGACGAGGACGCGGCGACGGGTTCGTCGCACACCACGCTGGGGCCGTTCTGGGCCGAGCGGCTCGCCAAGACCACCCTCCTCGGACGCCAGCTCTCCGCCAGGGGCGGGGTCTTGAGAGTCGAGGTGGTCGGTGACCGGGTGCGGCTGGCCGGCCAGGCCGTCACGGTCATGCGCGGCGAGATCGGCGGCGACATCCTGGCCCAGCGGATGGCCATGCGCCTCGCCACCGAGGCCGCCGCCACCTGAGCCACCCCGAGGCCCGCGGACGCCGCTACGGCGGACCGCCCCCGTTGCCCGGAGGCCTGGCGAGCGGCCCCTCTCGGGCGGCGATGGGCGCCCGCTAGTGTCCTCACCCGCTGAGGGAGAGGACCCACATGGACGCCAGCGTCATCAAGAACCTGACCGATCCGGCGGTGCTGTTCTTCTTCCTCGGCGTGTTCATCGGCTTGATCCGATCGAACCTCGAGATCCCGGCGCCCGTCGCCAAGTTCCTGTCGCTCTACCTGCTGATGGCCCTCGGCTTCAAGGGAGGCCAGGCCCTCGGCGATGCGGGCCTGTCCGGCGAGGTGTTCAAGGTCGTCGGCGCCGCGCTGGTCCTGGCGACGGTGATCCCCGCCCTGGCCTTCGTCGTCCTGCGCAAACGGGTCAACGCCTTCGACGCCGCGGCCATCGCCGCCACCTACGGCTCGGTCAGCGCCGTGACCTTCGTGACCGCGTCGCAGTTCGTGGCGGCCCGAGGCGACACCGCCGGCGGCTACCTCACCGTCGCGCTCGTCCTGATGGAGTCACCGGCCATCATCATGGCGGTGCTCCTGGCCACCTGGGTCCGGGGTCGCGAGGCAGCGGGCGGATCGGCGAACGGCACGACGGAGGTCGGCGCGGAGGTCTCGGCCAGCTTCGGCGAGCTGGCGACGAAGGACGCTCGGGTCATCGTGCCCGAGGCCGACCATGCGTCCGGGCACAGGGGACCCGACGAAGGACCCGACCCCCACGCCGGCGCTCCTCTCTCGATCAAGGAGGTCCTGCGCGAAGCCTTCACCGACGGCGCCCATCTCCTGCTCATCGGCTCGATGGTGATCGGGGTGTTGAGCGGCACCGCCGGCGGCGAGGCCATGGACCCGTTCGTCAACGGCATCTTCAAGGGCCTCCTCGCCTTCTTCTTGTTGGAGATGGGGCTCCTCGTGGCGCGCCAGCTCCGCGAGGTGCGCGACGTCGGGCCGTTCCTCGTCGCGTTCGGCATCGCCATGCCCCTCGTCGGAGCATCTCTCGCCTTCGCCATCGGGACCGCCCTGCGCCTCGACGTCGGCGACCTCACGTTGCTCGCGGTCCTGGCGGCCAGCGGTAGCTACATCGTGGTGCCCGCGGTCATCCGCTACGCCATCCCCGAGGCCCGTCCGAGCCGCTACTTCACCCTGGCCCTCGGCGTGACCTTCCCCTTCAACATCGTGCTGGGCATCCCGCTGTACTACGCCGTCGCCGGGGTCCTCGGCACCTGAGCTCGCACGAGCCTGTGCCAGCATCCCCCCATGGACTTCTCCTGGCCCGATGCCCTCGTCGAGGTGCGCACCGAGGCCGAGCAGGTCGCCGCCACGTGGGCCGGCCGAACCGACCCCTCCGACACGCCCGACCCGATGGGCACCGGGTTCCCCGTGCCGGAGGATTCGTGGCTGATCGGCTCGTCGCGCGCGTTCTCCCTCGAGCTGGCCCGACGGAACTGGATCGGGATGACGTGGCCGATCGAGGAGGGCGGCCACGGCCGCAGCGTCCTCGAGCGCTTCGTGGTCTACGAGGCCCTGATCGCCGGCGGCGCACCCATCGCCACGTCATGGTTCGCCGACCGCCAGATCGGGCCGACCCTCCTCCAGTACGGCAGCCCGGAGCAACGGGCCCGCTTCCTGCCCGAGATCCTCCAGGGTCGCTCGGCGTGGAGCATCGGGATGAGCGAGCCCGACGCCGGTTCCGACGTGGCGTCCATCACCACCAAGGCGGTGCGCCGGGGCGACGAGTGGGTGGTCGACGGCGCGAAGGTCTGGAACAGCGGGGCCGCCCACGCCGACTGGTGCTACCTCATCGCCCGGACCGACCCGGCCGCACCGCCGCACCGGGGACTCTCGGAGTTCCTCGTCGACCTGCGCGACCCGGGGGTGGAGATCCGGCCGATCGTCGACGCCACCGGGAACGCCCACTTCTGCGAGGTGCGCTTCGACGGGGTGCGGGTGCCCGCCGAGAACCTCGTCGGGGTGGAGAACGACAGCTTCCGCCAGGTCATGCGCCAGATGGAGCACGAGCGCGGCGGCATCGATCGCCTCCTCAGCAACCGGGCCCTCTACGACGCCGTGCGCCCCCGGGCCGACACGTCCGACCCGCTCGTGCGCGACGACATCGCCCGCCTCGAGTCCGGCTACCGGATCGGACGGCTGCTGGTGCTGCGCGAGGTGCTCGGGCAGGCCCCGGCCGGGTTCTCGGCCGCGACCAAGACCATCTGCACGGAGTTCGAGCAGGACGTGGCCGCGTTCTGCTGCCGTGTCCTCGGTCCCGAGGCGCTGCTGTGGAACCGGGTCTCGCGCAACGCCTGCTACGCGCCCGCCTACACGATCATGGGTGGCACCACCGAGATCCTGCGCAACATCATCGGCGACCGCATCCTCGGCCTGCCGCGATGATGGCGCCCTCGTCGGCAGGCCTCCTCGGGACGCGATGCGGCTCGGTCGCTGGCGCTTCCCCTCGCCGCCGACCCCGACACCGCCGCCACCTCACCCCGCTGACGGCGCCCTCGTCGGCGGGCCTCCTCCGAACGGGGTGCGGCCGGATCGCCGGCGAGACCCGTCACGACAGACGGCGCACGCCGTCGTCGGGGTCGAACCGGTAGGGGGCCAGCCTGATCCAGGCGTCGGTGACCACGGCTCCGTGCTCGCCCACGATCACCGGGTTGAGCATGACGTCGGCCAGTTCGGGAACCTGCTCGAGCAGCGCCGCGAACGCCACCAGGAGATCCTCGAGTGCCTGGTGGGACCGCCCCTCGTCGTCCTCACGGTCGAGCAGCGCCCGCACCGGTGACGAGGCCACGACCTCGGCGGCGTCGGTGTCGGACAGCGGGAGCACCCGCACCGGGAGGTCGGCGGTGGCGAAGGCCATCGATCCGCCGAGGCCGACGCTCACCACGGCCCCGAACGCCGCGTGCTGGTGCCCGACGACGAGCACGTCGGCACCGGGCGAGGCCATGCGCTGCACCACAGCCGGGTGCATGGCGTCACCCAACGACGCCGCCATCCGCTCGTAGGCCGCCCGCACGGACGTGGCGTCGCGGAGGTCGAGGGCGACTCCCCCTTCCTCACCCCGGTGGTACCGACCCACGCCGGTGGCCTTCAGGACCAACGGGTAGCCGATGGCCTCGGCCACCTCGACGGCATCGTCGGCGGTCTCGACGAGCTCCGTCGAGCACACCGGGAGGCCGGCGGCGGACAGCAGCGCCGACGCATCGCGCGCGTCGCAGCCAACAGCCCTCGGGGTCGTCGGCCAGCGCCTCGGCGACGATGGAGCGGACCCGTCGATGTCGAGGCCGAGAGCCTCCGGGTCGGGCACGACGCCCTCGGGTCGGGCCCGCCACTCGCCGTAGTCGGCGATCCAGCCCAGCACCTTGCGCCGCCTCGCTCGGGAACCGGAACAGCGGGAGCCTGGCACCCCGACCACCTCGACACCGGGTTCGCTGCCGAGGAACGTCGCGACCACCGGCTTGCGTCCGCCGGTGGCCGCAGCGGCACGAGCGACCGCCGACGCCACGGCGTCGTGATCGGGCGGCACCGGCGGGGCGTACACGACGATGACGGCGTCGATGCCGGGATCGGCCAGCACCGCTCCCACGCCGGCCTCGTAGGCGTCGGCGCCGGCCTCCCACGTGAGCTCGAGAGGGTTGGCCAACACCGCCCCGACCGGGACCCGTTCGCGCAGCCCGTCGAGCCGACGAAGGAGCGAGCTCCGGCATCATCAACCCCGCCCCCAGGCAGGCATCCGCCGCCAGCACGGACGCGCCTCGGGCGTTGGAGACGATCGCCACCCTGCGTCCGCTGGGCACGGGCTGGGCCTCGAGCACCCGGGCCACGTCGAAGAGCTCCGACGCGGTGCTGACCCGGATGACCCCGCTCTGGGCGAGCAGGGCGGCGACGGTGGCATCGGTGGGCCAGGCCGCCGACAGGCCCTCGGGACCCGCGGAGAAGCGAGTGGGCCCGCTCAGACCGCTCTTCACCGCCACGATCGGGGTCTTCCGGGCCAGCGAGCGGGCGATCCGGGTGAACTTGCGCGGGTTGCCGAACGACTCGAGGAACAGCGCCACGACCGTGGTCGTCTCGTCGGCGGCCCAGTACTGCAACAGATCGTTGCCGGACACGTCGAGCTTGGCGCCGACGTCGACGAACTGGGAGATGCCCACGCCGAGGCGATGGGCATGCTCGAGGGCGGCGATGCCGAGCGTGCCCGACTGGGTCAGGAAGCCGACCCCACCGGGTCGGACCACGACCGGCGCGAACGTGCCGTGCAACGAGATGCCCTCGGCGGTGTTGATCACCCCCATCGACTCCGGTCCGAGGACCCGCATGCCCACGGACCGGGCCCGATCCACGATGCGGCGCACCGTCCCGTCGGGGAGCTGGTCGAACCCGGCACTGACCACGATCAGGCCGCCGACCCGCTTGGTCCCGCACTCGTCGACGACGTCGAGCACGTTCGCCGCGGGGACGGCCACGATCGCCAGATCGACCTCGTCGGGCACGGCCAGCACCGACGTGTAGGCCCGCACGCTGGCGACGTGCTCGCCGGCGGGGTTCACCGGGTACACGGTGCCGTCGTAGCCGCCGGCCACGAGGGCCCGGAACGTCTCGTGCCCGATGCCCCCTCGCTCACGTCCGGCCCCGATGACGGCGATGGAGCGCGGCGCCAGCAGACGCGCCACCGAGGCCGCCTCGGCGCGTTGCTCGCGGTGAGCCATGAGCGCACGGGCCTCGGGCGTCGGTTCGAGGCCGAGGTGGACCTCGACCACGCCCTCCTCGAACGCACTCGAGACCTGGAAGCCGACCTGGTGGAAGACCCCGAGCATCTTGCGGTTGGTGGGCAGGACCTGCGCCGTGAGCCCGGCGAAGCCGTTCTCGCGGGCCGCGACCAGGAGGTACTCGAGCAGGACGGTGGCGAGACCTCGTCCCTGGTGGTCGTCGTCGACGATGAAGGCCACCTCGGCCTCGTTGCGGTCGTGCCACGTGTCGTAGCTGGCCATGCCCACGATCTCGTCGGCCAGCACCGCCACCAGGCCCAGGCGGGTCACGTAGTCGACGACGACCAGCCGCTCGAGCTCGCGGGTCCGAGCCGCGGCATCGGGCTGAAGTAGCGGAAGTAGATGCTCTCGCGCGACTGGCGGGCGTGGAAGGCCGCCACCCGCCCGGCGTCGTCGGGACGCACCGGTCGGATGTGGACCGTGCCGCCGTCGGACAGCACGGCGTCGAACTCCCAGCGCGCCGGATAGCCGGGCGGGAGCTCGGTGGGTCCGCCCGCGCGACGACATCGCAGCGTCGTCGTCCTGTGGCGGGGCGGTGTCGGGCGGCTCCACCATGGCGCGAGGTTAGGCCGGGCCCGAGCCCCGGGGACGGGCCTACGCTGGGCGGGCGACGAGGGGGACGACCATGGCTGTCGACACGACGAGCGACCCGGGGCGTGACGTCGACGCGGCGACGGCGCTGCACCACCGCACCTGTCCGCTGTGCGAGGCGACCTGCGGTCTCGAGCTCACCGTGCGGGGCGAGCAGGTCGTGCGCATCAGGGGGGACCGTGAGAACCCGTTCTCACGCGGCTTCATCTGCCCCAAGGGGTCGGCACTGCACCGGCTGCACCTCGATCCCGACCGGTTGCGAGCGCCCGTTGTGCGCCGCGGCGACGATCCGGCCACGGCCACATGGGAGGAGGTCACCTGGGACGAGGCGTTCAGCGTCGTCGAGGCCGGCCTGCGTGGGGTGATCGACGCCCACGGCCGCGATGCCGTGGCCATCTACCTCGGCAACCCCAGCATCCACTCGCTGGGCCCCACGATCTACAACGGCCCCCTCATCAAGGCCCTGGGCACGGCCAACATCTACTCGGCGTCGACCGTCGACCAGATGCCCAAGCACGTGTCGTGCGGCTACCTGTTCGGAGATCCGCTGCTCATCCCCGTCCCCGACCTCGACCGCACCGACCACCTGGTGATCCTCGGCGCCAACCCCTACGAGAGCAACGGGAGCCTGTGCACCGCGCCCGACTTCCCCGGCCGCATCGAGGCCATCCGCGCCCGCGGAGGGAAGGTCGTCGTCGTCGACCCGCGCCGCACCAAGACCGCCGAGCACGCCGACGACTGGCTGGCCATCGTCCCCGGCACCGACGCCCACCTCCTGCTGGCGATGATCCACGTGCTCGTGACCGAATCGCTCGTCGACCCGGGCCCCCTGGCCGACCACGTGAGCGGCCTCGACGACCTGGCTCGGGCGTGCCTGGCGTTCACCCCCGAGGTCGTGGGCCCCGTCTGCGGCATCGATCCCGAGCGCATCCGCACCATGACCCGAGAGCTGGCCCACGCCGAGTCGGCGGCGGTGTACGGACGGATCGGCACCCACGCCGTCGCATTCGGGACGATCGCCGCCTGGGCGGTCGACGTCGTCAACGTGCTCACCGGCAACCTCGACCGGCCCGGCGGCGCGATGTTCCCCCTCCCGGCCCACCAGTCCGGTGTCGGGAAGGGCTCCGGGCGGGGGTTCACCACCGGCCGTCACACCAGCCGCGTGAAGGGCTACCCGGAGGTGCGCCGCGAGTTCCCCGTGGCCACGCTGGCCGACGAGATCCTGACGCCGGGCGCCGGTCAGGTGCGGGCGCTCGTGACCGTGGCCGGCAACCCGGCGCTGTCCGCCCCGGGGGCCGACCGTCTCGGTGACGCCCTCGCACACCTCGACTTCATGGTGAGCGTCGACCCGTACCGCAACGAGACGACCCGCCACGCCCACGTGATCCTTCCGCCGCCCTCGGCCCTCGAGCGCAGCGAGTACCACCTGGCCTTCCTCTCCCTGGCCGTGCGGAACTACGCCGACTGGTCGCCCCCGTTGTTCCCCACCGACGCCCCCCAGGAGCACGAGATCCTGGGCCGCCTGGCCTTGATCGCCAGCGGTCCCGATGCCGGCGACGACCCTGCGGCGCTCGACGCGATGCTGCTCGACGGTGCCCTGCAGGCCGCGATCGAGCGACCCGACTCCCCCGTCGCCGGGCGCACCGTCGACGAGCTGCGCCGCCTCGTCACCGCCGATCCCGTGCGTACCGCGGTCGACCACCTGGTCGACGTGATGATCCGCACCGGCCACGCCGGCGACTGGTTCGGGGCCGTGCCCGGGGGCCTCTCTCTCGACGTGCTCGCGGCCCGGCCCCACGGCGTGGACCTGGGTGCGCTCACACCGCGGCTGCCCGACGCGCTGCGCACCGTGTCGGGCACCGTCGAGCTCGCCCCTGCCCCGGTGCTCGCCGACCTCGCCCGGCTGGAGGCGACGCTGGTCCCGAGCCCCGAGGGCGAGCACTCACTGGTGCTCATCGGCCGCCGGCACCTGCGGTCGAACAACTCGTGGATGCACAACGTCGACGTGCTGGCCAAGGGCCGCTTCCGCTGCACGTTGCTGGTGCACCCCGATGACGCCGCCCGTCACGGCCTGACCGACGGCGGCGACGCGCGGGTCGTGTCGCGGGTCGGCGAGGTGACGGCGCTGGTGGAGGTGACCGACTCGATCCGGCGAGGGGTGGTGAGCCTTCCCCACGGGTGGGGGCACGATCAGCCGGGCGCGGCGTTCACCGTGGCCTCGGCCCGGCCGGGGGTCAACGCCAACGTGCTGACCGATCCCGAGGTCCTCGATCCGCTGTCCGGGAACGCCGCGCTGAACGGCGTGCCGGTGACCGTGTCCCCCGCCTGAGGCCGGCACCTGAGCGCCGGATCAACCGTCGACGATCTCGGAGGTCGGTGGCCGGGCCTCCACGGGGATCGACCCCACCGGCGGCGCCGGCACCTCGTCGGGCTCCTGGACCCCGTTCAGGTCCACCCCGCACCACCGTGCGGTGTAGGCGTTCACCCGGTCGGACTCGGCCTGCAGGGGACGGGTCTGGTCGTCGAGGAGGGAGGCGAGGTCGGCGACGGCCTGCGGGTCGGTCAGCTCGGCCTCGAGCGAGGCCCTGATCACCGGATCGAGGGCGAGGCGCAGCGTGTCGAGGTCGGCGACGATCTGCTCCGGTGGCCCCGCCTGCTGGAGCTCGCCGAAGCCGTCGGAGATCGCCTGGAGCCCCGACGCCCCTCGGCTGAGCGTGACCGTGATGTCGCCGTCGGCCTGGAGAGCGGCGACCGTGTTGCAGTACTGCGCACCCTGCTCGGGCGGCCGGGTCAGGGGGTCGCCCTCACGATCGGCCCACCACGCCACGACGAGCGCACCGACCACCCCGAGGGCGATGAGGACGAACCAGACCCGCCCTCGATCCCACCATCGTCGACCGGCGCCAGCGGACGGGTCGGGTGCAGGGTCGGTCATCGCCGCTCAGGCTAGGCGGGCCCGCAGCTCCGGCAGGCGCCCCCCGGCGACGGCCGACCAGTCCCTCGAATACCCCCGTGGGTATAATGGACGGGACCACGACGAGGAGACCCAGATGGACGCCATCACCGTCACCATGCCCCTTCCCCTCGACGAGACCGAGGCCCGCGTGCGCGCCGCCCTCGGCACACAAGGGTTCGGGGTGCTCACCGAGATCGACGTCGCCGCCACGCTCAAGGCGAAGATCGACGTCGACCGGCCGGCGCTCAAGATCCTGGGCGCCTGCAATCCCACCCTCGCCAACCGAGCCCTGGAGATCGACGAGTCGGTGGCGTTGCTCCTGCCCTGCAACGTGACCCTCGCCGCCGTCGACGGGGGGACCCGGGTCGACGCCGTCGACCCGATGGAGCTCATGGACCACCCCGGGTTCGCCGAGCTGGCCGCCGAAGCCCGCACCAGGCTGGAGGCCGCGCTGGCCACGGCCGCCGAGGTCCGGCCGTGACCGAAGAGGCACCCCACGGCACCGTCGTCCGGCCCAGCGAGCCACCGCCCAACGCCGCTCGAGCCCTGGCCACGATGGGATCGTGCTACTGGGCGGCAGCCCTGGTCACCGGCGCCGTGGCCTACGTCGCCATCGCCGTGCCCACGGCCCTGGTCGTGACACCGGTCTTCGGGCGGTCGATCGCCCCGCGCCCCGTCGACCACGTGGTCGCCATCGCCTCGGCGTTGCTGATCGGCATGATCTGGGCCGCCAAGCGACAGCCCGTCGAGGGTGGCGGACCGACCGAGGCACTCGACGAGGGCGACCGGGTGGCCCGCCGCCGCTCCCTCTTCGCCGGGCTCGTCGCGGGCCTGGCCGTGGGCTGTCCGGTGTGCAACAAGGTGGTCATCCTCGCCCTGGGGACGAGCGGCGCCCTGAGCTGGTGGGGGCCGGTCCAGCCCCTGCTCGGCGCGGCCGCGCTGGTCGTGCTGGCCCTGGTGCTGCGCTCCCAGCTCCGCCGCGTGGGCTCGGCTGAGCTGCGCCCTCCCGACCTGAGCGGCGCTCAGCCGGCGTAGCCGTCGACGATGCCGGTGAGGCCCGTCGGCTGGTGGTCGCCGAAGGCCAGCTGCTCCAGCACGCCGATGCCCTCCCGATCGCCCATGCGGACCCTGCACAGCGTCTGGATGTGGATGCTGGCCGGATCCTGGGGGTCGAAGTCGTCGAGCTTCACCGACTCCCCGCCCACCTCGAGGGCACCGTGGAGCGAGCCGTGGGACCACGTGGGGTGCATGTACCCGATCCCCCGCATGCGGAACGTGTAGAGCCGCTCGAACTCGATGGTGTGGACGGTGCCGTCGGTGTCGGTGAAGCCGAGTGAGGCCGTCGCCATCTCTCGGGTCCCGGGGCGCCAGTCGATCCGATAGGTGACGTCCTCGACCTCGACCGGTTGGGGGACGTCCCCCCAGGTCGGCGAGTCGCGTGAGCTCAGCACCGGAACCTTCAACGCCGACTCCATCCACCGCGAGCCGTCGGCGCGCTCGAACATGGCGAGGTGCGTGCACATGTCGTCGAAGTGCAGCGGCGCCCACAGCCAGAAGATCTGGGGCATCGCGGCCTCGAAGTTGGTCTCGACCTGGGTGCCGACGCCCCGTACCCCCCAGGAGCGATCGCGCACACCGAACGTCGTCTCCGACGACACGTCGATGGTGGTGCCGTCGACGGTCACGGTGCCCTCCCACGTCCCCCACTGGGTGAGGCGGGTGTAGTCCATGATGAGCACGCTGTTGCGCACGATGCGCTGCTTGGGCTCCTCGATCGCCGCCGTGCGGGCCCGGAAGACGATGTCGCAGCTCGGTCCGTGGTCGTTGGGCTCGACCCGCAGGCGGATGGCCCGGAGTGGTTCGAGGACCTCGAGGGTGATCGGCCCGATCGTGGTGGCCCGATCCATGGGCATGAGGCCGGAGGCGAACACCGAGTGCTCCACCCCGTCGAGCACGATGGCGAACGACGCGTCGATGACCCCCCGGTTCGGGTAGTGACCCATCGCCCCACCGAGGAAGAACCGTCCGTCACGATCGAACCCGTTGAAGAAGTACCGGTCGTAGTGGTTGGGATCCGCGCTCACCGTCTGGGCGATGGGCTCGCCGGTCTGGTGGATCGGGAAGTCGTCGAACGGTGTCAGCATGAGGTCCCCCGGGGATGGCCGCGTCGACGCCCAGTCTGGCTCACCCGTGCCGGGCCCCGTGCGGGACGCGGGTCGGCAAGCGTCGCGACCAGCGGGAGACGGCCCTCTGGCGTCGTCGAACTCGCACGTGGCGAGTGGCCGCACCGGGAGAGGCTGAGCGGAGCAGTGGACCCGACTGGACTCGAACCAGCGACCTCTTCCGTGTCGAGGAAGCGCTCTAGCCAACTGAGCTACGGGTCCGCACCGCCCCCGTGCTGCCCGGGGCGGCGCTCACCCTAGCAGTCGGCTCCGACGGCCCTCCACCAGCGCCGTCGGTGACCCACCCTCCCGGACGACGGACCCACGGGTCGGGGCCGATAGAACAACGCCATGGATCACCGACAGCTCGCCCGCACCCTCGCCGCCCTCCGCACCGTGATCGGTGTCGCCCTGCTCGTGGCCCCCGCGACGGCCGGCGGCATGTGGCTGGGTGGGAGCCGGCCCGATCGCCGGACCCGGCTGTTGCTGCGCGGGCTCGGGGCGCGTGACCTGGCGCTCGGCCTCGGCACGCTGAGGGCGCTGGACCAGGGCACCCCGGTGCGCCCGTGGGTGACCATGGCGATGATCGGCGACGTGGCCGATGCCGTCGGCGCCACCGCAGCCGTGGGCTCCCTCGGCCCGGCGCGCGCCGTCGTCACGATCGCCGCGGCCGGCGGCGGCGCCGCGTTGGGCGCCGTGGCGGCCTCCGACCTGGACTGAGGGTCCTCGTGCGGCGTCCCCGGGCGCCGCCGGACGGCGCTAGCTGGTGGTGGTCGTGGTCGGCGCCGTCGTCGTGGTGGTCGAGGGCGCCGTGGTCGTGGTCGTGGTGGGCGGCCTCGTGGTGGTGGTCTCCGGTGGCCGGGTGGTGGTGGGTCGGGTGGTCGACGTGGTGGACGTCGACGTCGACGTGGTGGAGGTGGTCGTGGTCGGCGAGCTGTCGGAACCGATGGCGATGCCGGCGGCGACCGCGATGGCGGCGACGACGACGAAGCCGAGGATGGCCACGACGATCCACAACGCCTTGTTGCTTCCTCCCGACGACGGAGGCTCACCCGGCGTGGTGCCGTCAGGAGGGGCCCCGCCGGGTGGGCCGACGGGCGGGGCTCCAGGGGGCGCTCCCGCCGGCGGGACCGTCGGCGTCACCTCTGTCGGCGGCACGGCGTCGACGGGCTCCGTCGGCGGCATGGCATCCGCTCCGGCTCCGGGCGGCACGGCGTCGACGGGCTGCGTGGCCGGCGGCTCTGCCGCGGTGTCGGTTGACCGGGCTGGCTCTGTGCGTTCGGGTCGCCCTGATCGGTCGGAGGTGTGGTCGACATGTGCGTTCCTCTCTCCGCGCAGGACCGCACCCGCGCTCGGCACCTGCGAGGGTAGAGGGTGCCGGCCCGGTCCCGGACCCCGGACCCCGGCAACGACGACGGGGAAGGGCCCGACCCGGGATCTCCCGGATCAGGCCCTCAGAGAGGCGGCGGTGAGAATCGAACTCACGTACAGGGCTTTGCAGGCCCTTGCCTCAGCCACTCGGCCACGCCGCCCGGCCGGGCCACGATAGCGCTCTCCCGCAACCGGCCGATCGACGAGGTCAGTCGAAGCGCCGGGGATGCAGGTGCTCGGCGATCTCGGGATCCGGGAAGAGGTGCGCCGGCGAGAGCTCGTCACCCGGGACGGGGTGGGCCTCGACGAACAGGCCGCCGGTCGGCCCGGCCACTCCCCCGTCGGGCACGTCCGCGGCGTCGGCCGGACCCATCGGGCGGGACGACCCAGACCTCGGCCACACCGCCGAGCGCGGTGAGCGTGGCCACGCCCTCACGGATCATGGCCGTGTCGGTGTCGGCGCGCAGCTCCTGGTCGACGGCGACGAGCTCGAACTGCAGAGCCCCCGTGTCGGCGCCCGACATCGAGGACCGCACCGTGCCGAACGACGCCAGACGGGCCCACCGCAGCGGGGGGGTGATCCCGTCGGGCAACGCCGGGACGTTGAGGTTCAGGGCGCTGCGCGGTGGGGCCTCGAGGAGGCGGCGCGTGACCTCGGCGGCGAGGCGGGCGGCGGTGTCCCACTGGTAGTCGTCGTCGTCGTGCTCGGCCAGGCTGACGGCGAGGCCTCGGTAGCCGAAGTTCTGTGCCGTCAGCGCGGCACCGACCGTGCCCGAGTGCAGGATCGCACGGCCGGTGTTGGCACCGGCGTTGATGCCGGACACCACGGCATCGAAGGGCTCGTCGCCGAAACCTCCGAGCGTCGCCGCCAGCACGCACATCGCCGGAGGGCCGGCCAGGGCCCAGGCCTCGACCCCAGGTGCGCCCGGCAGCTCGGCGCGCTGGACGGGGAGCGCATCGCGCATGTTGACCCCGCCCAGCGAGGCGGAGGTGCCGCTGGCGTCGAAATCGGGGGCGACCACCACGACGTCGTGGCCGTCGTCGGACAGCGCCCGGGCCAGGGCGTGCATCCCCGGACCGTGGATGCCGTCGTCGTTCGTCACCAGGAGGCGGGCCATGGACCGACCCTACCGGTCGTCAGGCGGGCGCTCGTCGGCGCGACACGACCCTCTCCCACCGTGGGCGGCGGCATGGGTCCCGTGCGGGAGAGGGTCGGCGCAGGGACTCGCCCGCCGTCGGTGCAACGGCGGTGAGCCCGAGGTCAGACGGGGCGGATCGAGGCCGCGGACCCGGTCGTGAGACCGGACGGCGTCGGGGTGTCGGGCCCCTCGTCGGCGGTCGCGGCATCGTCGTCGTGCCCGTGACCCGGGCCGCCGGGACCCCGGGGACCACCACGCCCGCCGAAACCTCCCGGGCCGCCGGGACCCATCGGCATCGTCGAGCTCACCATCTCCGTGAGCCTGGTGGTGAGCTCGGCGAGACGGGCGTCGGCCTGGTCCTGGGTGATCTCCCCCGAGGCCACCTCCTCGGCCAGGTGGGATCTGCGCGTCGGCGACCATGGCGTCGATCACGACCTGCACGTCGACGCCCTTCGAGGCGGCGACGTCGGCGATGCTCTGGCCGTCCCCGAGCGCCGTCATCAGCTCCTCCTGGGTGACGCCGAGCGCCGTCGCCGCGGCGTCGAGCCCGACCCCGCGACCGGGACCACCTCGGCCACCCTGGTCCCATGCTCCTTGTCGGGGCGAGCGGCCTCGAGCGCGGCGATGACCGCGTCGGCCTGGTCCTGGGTGAGCGTGCCGTCGTCGACCAGCGGCTGGAGGGTCTCGGCCAGGCGTGCGGCGTGGTCTGCGCTGCGCCCGGATGGCTCGCTCGTGGTCGTGTCGGGCGTCGTCTGGGCCGACGACGTCCCGGCGCCGGTCAGAGCCAGCGCACCCGCTCCGCCGGCCACGAGGGCGGCCGTGAGTCCGACGGTGGCGATCTGCTTGCGCATCAGGTTCTCCTCGTTCGACGACGCCGGGACCTCCCCGTGCCGTGCTGCTCAGAGTGGTCGTCGTCGGTAAGGGAAGAGGCGCGGTGAAGGTAAGGATCCGGTGAGAACCGCGGGTCGTGCGGCCCCTGTCGCGCCGAGGACGGACGGCCTACGGCTGGACGAGGACGATCTTGCCGAGCTTCCCGCCGGCGGCGAAGCGCTCGTAGGCCTGCTGGGCGTCGGCCATCGGGTACGTGGCGGCCACCGGCACCCGCACGCGGCCGTCGGCCACGAGGGGCAGCACGTGGGCCTCGACGCGCCGGGCGGCATCGGCCTTGTCCTCCAACGACCGCGCCCGGAGCGTGGAACCGTGGATCCGTGCGCGCCGCTGCATGAGCTCGCCGCAGGTTCACCTCGGCCTTGGCTCCGCGCCGATCCCGATCACCGCGATGCGGCCGCCGGCGGCCAGCGCCCGCACGTTCGCAGGGATGTTCGGGCCCCCACGAGCTCGAGCACCACGTCGAACGGGCCGTGGTCGCCGAAATCCTGTCGGGGGCGACCGCCGTCGCCCCGAACGCCGGCCACCTCGTCGCGCAGGTCGGGGTCGCGGACGGTGGCCACCACCGTCGCCCCCGCGGCGACAGCCAGCTGGACGCCGGCGAGGCCGACGCCCCCGGCGGCTCCGTGCACGCAGACCCGCTCGCCCATCGCCAGCGCGCACTGGGTGAACAGCGCGTCGTGCGCCGTGGTGAAGACCTCGGCGAAGCCACCGGCCTGGTCCCAGCCCATGGCGTCGGGGACGCGCAGGAGATGGCGCTCGTGGACGACCACGAGCTCGGCCTGGCCGCCTCCGGCCACCACCGCCATGACCCGATCGCCGGGCGAGAACGCCGTGACGCCCTCACCGACCTGGTCCACGACGCCGGCCGCCTCGAGTCCGGGGATGTTCGCCGGTGCGCCCGGCGGGGGCGGGTAGAGACCGGCGACCTGGAGCCGGTCGGCGCCGTTCAGGCCCGCGGCGTGCACCCGCACGCGCACCTCACCGGTCCCGGGAACGGGATCCGGGTGCTCCTGCCATTCGAGGTGGCCGTCGACGATCGTTGCGGCGTGCATCCGGCGATGGTGGCACAGCGCGACGGCGGTGGCGCCGGCGTGGCGTCAGCCGACGAGGCCGACGACGGCCTTGGCCGCCGTGTAGATCGCCACGCCGACCAGCAGCAGGGCGAACCAGCGCAGCGACTTCTGGGGATCGAGGCGACCGGCGAGGCGTCCGCCGACGAGCACGCCGACGACGGCGCTGAGCGTGAAGGGGATGGTGACCGCCCAGTCGATGGTGGTCGTGGCGATCCGTGAGGCCAGTGCGACGGCGCTGTTGATGGTGATGACCAGCAACGAGGTGCCGATGGCCACCGGCATCGACAGGCCGAGCAGCAGCGTGAGCGCGGGCACGATCACGAACCCGCCCCCCACGCCGAACAGCCCGGTGAGGAAGCCCGACCCCCGTCCCCGCGGCGACGATGGCGAAGGCCCGCTCGATCTTGGCCCGGTGGGTCACGGCGACGGTGACGTCGATCGAACCGCCGCCGCCCGAGCCGACTCCGGCGCCGGCCGCGAGCGCGGCCTCCTCGCCGACCTTGGTGCAGGTCGGGCATCCCGTGACCATGCGCCAGGCGGCGATCACGATGAGCACCGAGAAGGCGAGGAGGAGCACGTCGGCGTCCATCCGCTTGTTGATGGCCGAACCGAGCAACGAGCCGGGCACGCCGGCCAGCCCGAACGCGACGCCGAGGCCGACACGAACACGACCGCCGCGCCAGTGGGGCACGATGCCGACGAGGCTGGCGACGCCGACGAGCACCAGGCTGGTCGCCGTGGCCTGCTTCGGGTTCTCGCCGGCGGCGAAGACGAGCGCCGGCACGGCGAGGATCGAACCGCCACCGCCGAGCGTGCCGAGCGACAGGCCGATGAGGAAGCCGATCGGGGAGACGGCGATCGCTCGCCAGTTCACGTCAGCGCACCACGGGCAGGCCGGCGTCGCTCCAGGCGATCATGCCGCCGGCCACGTTGACCGCCTCGACGCCGGCGTCGACGAGCGCCGCGGCCACCCGGCCGGATCGGTTCCCGCTGCGACAGATGCAGTACACCGGCCGACCTGCGGGATGTCGTCGATCGAGATGCGGCTCATCGGCACGTGCACCGCATCGGGCGCGTGACCGTCGGCCCACTCGTCGTCCTCACGGACGTCGAGGAGCACGGCGCCGGCCTCACGGGAGTCGGCCTCCAGGACGGTGACGTTGCGCACGGGCGAGGGTCATGGTGCTCACGACGGGACCGCCGCGGACTCGTGGGGGAAGCCGCCGGCGGCCCAGGCGTCGTAGCCGCCCTGGAGGTCGGCGACCCGTGCGACGCCGAGCGACCGCAGGAGCGACGCGCCGATCGACGACCGGTAGCCGCCGGCGCAGTAGACGACGACGGGCGCGTCGGCGTCGAGCTCGTCGTAGCGGTCGAGCAGCTGCGCGAGGGGTATCGGGATCGCCCCCGGCACGACGCCGACCTCCAGCTCACCGGGCCCGCGGATGTCGACGATCTGCAGGTCGGGGTCCTCCGAGCGCCAGGCTTCGAGGTCGGCGGCGCTGAGGCGGTTGGCCCTGGCCGCGAGGTCGGGGTGCTCGGCCAGGACGCGTTCGACGTCGACGATCGCCCCTCGGACGCGGTCGAAGCCGATGCGGGCCAGACGCACCCGGGCCTCGGTGTCGCGCCCCTCGTCGGTGAGCACGACGACGGGCTGCCCGGGGCGCACCACGTCACCGGCGTACTCGGCGAAGCGACCGTCGAGGCCGACGTTCACCGAGCCGGCGACGTGGCCGGACGCGAACGCCTCGGGGCTGCGGGCGTCGATCAGGACGGCCTCCTCGCGGCGGCAGCGCTCGAGATCGGCGACCTCGAGGCGCGCCGGCGCCTCGCTGTCGTCGAACAGGTCACGTTGGCGCCGGTTCGAGTCGGCCGTGAAGGCGAAGTAGAGCGGCGCCACCGACTGCCCCTCGGTGACGGCCTCGACGAAGTCGTCCTCGCTCATCGGGCGCAGCGCGTAGTTGGTGCGACGCTGCTCGCCGATGGTCGACGACACGGCCTCGGACATCGACTTGCCGCAGGCCGACCCGGCCCCGTGGGCGGGATAGACGCGGGTCTCGTCGGGCAGGGTGAGGAGTTGGTCGTGCAGGGAGCGGTAGAGCCGCCGGGCGAGATCGTCGGCCGTCCAGCCGATCGAGGTGAGCAGATCGGGCCGACCGACGTCGCCGACGAACAGCGTGTCGCCGGTGAGCACCCCCCAGGGGGCTCGTCGGACTCGTGCTCCCACACCACGATCGAGATCGACTCGGGGGTGTGGCCCGGGGTGTGGCGGACCTCGAGCACGACCTCGCCCAGGACGATGCGGTGGCGATCGGAGAGCCGGTCGATCGGGAAGTCGGCGCGGGCCTCGCTGCCGTAGGCGATCGATGGCACCGGTGGCCTCGGCCAGCTCGAGGTGGCCGGAGAGGAAGTCGGCGTGGAAGTGCGTCTCGAGGATGGTCTCGATGCGCAGCCCGTGCGCCTCGGCGTCGGCCAGGTAGCCCGACACGTCACGTTGGGGGTCGACGACCACGGCCCGACCGGTGGTCTCGTCACCGATCATGTAGCTGAACAGCGACAGGCACGGAAGCTCGTACTGACGGAAGTACACCGGTTCACCTCGGTTCTCCCCGGTACCCCCGGGGGTATGTTCGAGCCTACTCCCCGACGCCGCCGTTGGCAACGCCCCCGGGGCTCAGCGCCGGGGCGGGGCGAAGCGGATGTCCAGCGATCGGAGGTGGGTGTGGAGCCCGGCGTCCTGGATCGGGACGATGATGGCCGGCGCGCCGGACTCGTTGTGGTGCGCATGCCACAGGCCCGGCGGGGTCACGAAGGCACCGTGGGGCTCCCAGTCGACCCGGACGGGATCGACGATCTCACCGCGGTCGTCGATCGACCGGCCGACCAGCGAGTAGCAGCCGGGACGGCACTCGGCGACCAGGTCGAGCGCCACCGACTGGTGTCGGTGGGGGCGCTGCACCGCTCCCGCGGGCAACAACCCGTACATGGCCCACAGGACGGGGGTCACCGTCTGGGTGAGCGCGCTGGGGGCGGTGTTCAGCAGCACCGCGAGGCGGTTGCGGTCCGTGGCCCGTGGATCCTGCAGCACCCGCTCGAGCTCGGCGCGCACGTCGGCTGCCGGGAAGCGGGTGGGCGCGAAGGTCCGTCGGGTGGGGACGACGCCGAGGTAGCGCAACAGCGGCTCGTCGGTCACCCGGTAGAGCAGGGCGTCGGCCGACGCCCGGTGGATGGCGGGCCCGACCGCCGGCACGCACGACGAAGTCGCCCTCAGCCCATTCGATGGTGCCCTCGTCGAAGGTCGTCGTCCCTGCCCCGACGAGCACGTGGTGCAGCGTGGAGGTGGCCGCGGGATCGAGGACGACCTCGTCGCCGGCCGCGATGCGCACGAACGAGGCCAGCAACGCCGGCGAGGTGGCCGGCCCGTCCGTGATCCCCAGCGCCGCGGAGTTGTCGAACGGCACCACCCCGGTGCGCACCGACGCGTGGTCGGCGGCGGCGAAGCGCTCCAGGGGGACGGCCGGGATGTGCCCGGAGCCCACCGGGTTGGCCGCTCGCGAGTACTCGAAGTAGCGGGCGTCGCCGGTCCAGTCCTCGACGGCCTCACCGATCGTCAGACGGGACTCCATGCTCGCGAGTCTGCCCGACGGCGGCCGGCGAGACGAGGGCGAGCACCGGGAAGCTCGATCCCGGCAGCGGCCCGGGCTCGGGAACGACGACGGGACAGGGTCGGCGCGAGCGGATGGTCGGCGCCGCGGCGGTCGAAGCGGTGCCGACGGTCCCACCGCCGCCAGAGCAGGTAGGCGGCGGAGCCGGTCACGATGGGCAGGACGTAGGTGAGGCCCCGGTACACCAGGATGGCGGCGACGGCCGCGGTCGGATCGGCGCCCGCGGCGACGAGTCCGGCGCCGAGCGCCCCCTCGACGACGCCGACGCCACCCGGCGTGGGTGAGAGCCCGGCCGCCAACCGGGCGAGGAGGTAGACCCGGACGATGTCGAAGGCCGCGGGGGCGCTGTCGCCGCCGACCGCCTGCAGGGCGAGCGTCACGATGGCGGCACCGCCCAGGACGACCACCGCGGCCGCCGCCAGGAGGCGACCGGCGCGCTCCGAGACGATCCACGACGTCCCCGAACGCACCCCGATCGCGAACGGCTCCACCGACACGCCGCGCAGCGGCGGCACCCAGCAGCTCAGCCGGTCGATGGTCCGCTGGAGCACGCGCACCGACCAGCGCGAGAGCCGGGTGTCGCGGGAGAGGACGAACCAGACCGCCGCGCTGACCACGACCGCCAGCGCCGCAGAACCGAGCACGGCGACGTCGAAGCCGCTTCCGGCGCCGACGGCCACGCTGGCCCCGAGCACCACCACGACCAGCAGCCAACGGGCGATCGACATCGCCTCACCCACGGCGAAGAGGCACACCGCGATCTCGTCGGGGCTGTGGCGGAAGCTGCGGCCGATGCGGTAGCGCAGGGCGCCCGCTGACCACGCCGCCGCCCGGCACCGAGTTCCCGACGGCCAGGTTCACCTGGTCGAGCAGCACGCCGCGTCCCACGGTCGAGCGGGGCAGCGACCAGCGGTAGAGCAGGGCCCGGCTGAGGAGCACGACGCCGAAGCAGGCGAGGATGGCCACGATCGTGTGCCCCGGGAGCGACCCGAGGGCACCGACGGCGTCGGCCAGCGTTCCGCGGAGTCGGATCGCCGCCAGCACCATCACGGTGACCACGGCCGCCGAGAGCAGACGGGTCACCCAGACGCCGATCACGGACCTGGTCCCCGGCCCGGGGCCCATGACGGATGTCACGCCTCCGGGCGTCTCCGGAGAGGGTGTGGTGCCCTGCGCCGATGCGTCAGGAACCACGAGGGCCACGAGCGCAGACGGTACCCACGACCGGAGGCCCATGAGAGAGCGGGCCGGGAGATTTCGCGCACATCTCTCCCGCTGTTCGCGTGCCGTTCCCCTGCCACGCCGCCTCCTCGGCATCGACGACTCTCGTCGCGCCGCCACGAGGACTAGAACCATCCCGTGACCACGACGCTGTCGCTCGTCGAACGGGTGGCGGGCTTCGGCCCGAGGCTGGCCATCGTCGACCCGCGACGGTCCGCTCGCCTACGACGAGTTGGACGCGCTCGCCCGAGGGTTCGCGCGGGTCCTGCTCGACACCGACGCGAGATCTCGCCGGACGTCGGGTCGCCCTCCTGTGCCGGCCGGGCCGCGACTTCGTGACCGCGTTGCTGGCCGTGTGGTGGGCCGGCGGGATGGCCGTCGCCCTCGATCCGACCCATCCACCCTCCGAGCTCGGACTGGCTGATCGACGACGCCGGAGCCTCGCTCCTGGTGCACTCGGCCGATCTCGGCGGGCTGGCCGGAGACCTGCCGGATCGATCGCCGGGCGACGGTGCCGGCGATCGGGGGGCCGGCGGAGGTCGGACGAGCCGGGCGAGGACGACCTCGTCGCCCCGTCACCCGATCAGGCGGCGCTGATGGTCCACACCAGCGGTACGACCGGTCGACCCGAAAGGGGTCGTGCACACCCATGCCTCGCTGCGGGCCCAGATCGAGGGCATGGTCGACGCCTGGGCCTGGAACCCCGACGACCGCATCCTGCTCGTCCTGCCCCTCCACCACGTGCACGGCATCGTCAACGTGACGCTGTGCCCGCTGTGGGTCGGCGCCACGTGCGAAGCCCCCGGCGGCTTCGATCCCACGGCCACCTGGGAGCGCCTCGCGTCGGGTGAGGTGACGGTCTTCATGGCCGTGCCGACCATCTACAGCCGCCTCCTGTCGTGCTGGGACGGCGCCGACGCCACGACCCGACAGCGATGGTCGGACGGGGCGAGCCGCCTGCGCCTCATGGTCTCGGGCTCGGCGGCGCTCCCCGTCTCCGTGCTCGACCGGTGGGCCACGGTCACCGGGCACGTGCTGCTCGAGCGCTACGGGATGACCGAGGTCGGGATGGCCCTGGGCAACACCCTCGACCGCCGCGTCCCGGGGCACGTCGGCGTGCCGTTCCCCGGGGTCGAGGCCCGGCTGGTCGACGACACCGGGGCCGACGTGGCCGACGGCGAGGCGGGTGAGCTGCTGCTCCGGGGACCCCAGCTCTTCGCCGGCTATTGGAATCGGCCCGAGGCCACGGCCGAGGCCTTCGTCGACGGTTGGTTCCGCACCGGCGACATCGCCGTGCGCGACCCCCGACGGGTACCGCCTCCTGGGGCGGGCGTCGGTCGACATCCTCAAGACCGGCGGGGAGAAGGTGTCCGCCCTCGAGATCGAGGAGGTGTTCCGCACCCACCCTGCGATCGTCGACTGCGCCGTCGTCGGACTCCCCGACGAGGAGTGGGGCGACCGGGTGGCCATGGCGCTCGTGGCCGAGGCCGATGCCACCGTCGACCCCGACGACCTGCGTCGCATGGGGCAGGCGACCGGCTCGCCCCGGCCAAGGTGCCCACCCGCTGGCTGGTGGTCGACACGCTCCCCCGCAACGCGATGGGCAAGGTCACCAAGAACGCCGTGCGGGACCTCTTCACCACCAGCCGCTGACGCAGCTGCGTACTGTTCCCTCCCCGGCGTCGTTCTCCGGGCACCAGACGACCGGACCTGGAGGGCCACCGATGCCATTGGTGTCGTACAAGGACATCGCTCGCATGCGCGAGCAGCTGTTCTTCGACGGTGCGGCGACCAGCCGCAAGCTGAGCCGCTACTGGCTGCTGCTCGTGCTGTCGGCGGTCATCGCGTCGGCCGGGGTCGTGGGGGACTCCACGGCGACGGTGATCGGGGCGATGATCGTCGCCCCGCTGATGGTGCCCATCCTCGGGATCCTCCTGGCCGTCGTGCTCGGCGACCGCAACAACCTGCTGCGGTCGCTCGTCCTCGTCGTGTCGGGCGCGGCGGCGGTCGTGCTCGTGGCCTACGTGATGGGAATGGTCATCGAGGAGCCGATCCTGGCCGCCACGAACAGCCAGGTCTCGGCCCGGGTCACACCCCAGCTGATCGATCTGCTCGCTGCCCTGGCCACCGGCGCGGTGGGCTCGATCGCGCTGGCCCGCGAGGACATCTCCGACACGCTCCCCGGTGTCGCCATCGCCATCTCGCTCGTGCCCCCGTTGGCCGTGGTCGGCCTCACGCTCGAATCGGCCGCACCCGATCAGGCCTTCGGGGCGCTGCTGTTGTTCGTGACCAACGTGAGCGCCATCCTCGCCTCGGGCCTCGTCGTGATGGGCATCTACCGGGTGAGCCAGCGGGTGACCGTGTCCCCGTCGGGGAACGAGCGTCGGCTCAACCGCGGGCGGGCCGTGGCGGTGATCCTGATCGCCCTCGTCGTCATCTCGGTCCCCCTGACCCTCACCTCCCTACGGGTGGCCGAGATCCGCACCGTCGAGGCCACGGTCTCCTCCGTGACCGCCGAGTGGGCGTCGGCCACCGAATGGGAGATCGTCTCGGTCGACACGCTGCACGACGCCGTGGAGATCCGCGTGAGCGGCCCCCTCCCCGAACCTGACCCGGCCGCCCTGCGCAAGGCCCTCGACGAGGCAGGGCTCCCCGACGAGAACGTCCGCGTCGAGTTCATCCCGTCGACGCAGGTCGACCTGCCCCCGACGCCCGGGTGACCGACACCGACGGGTCGACCTGACCCTCCCCGATGAGTTCCGGCGGATGGACACGTCCACTCTGCGACGACAGACCGACCATGCTGGTCGGCGACCGACCCTGGGGGGCTCCATGACGCCAGCGCGCCTCGAGATCGCTGTCGTCGAGGGACGCGAGGCAGTTCTCCGCCCGGAAGTGTCGTGCCGAAGCGGGAGCTGCCGCGAAAGGAGGTTCCGCCGGGCCCCTCGAGCATCTCGCCTGGGCGATCCTCGAGGATCTGGCCAACACGCCCAGCACTCGTTGTCGTCGAGGGACGCGAGGCAGGTCTCCGCCCGGAGGTGTCCTGCCGAAGCGGGAGCTCCCGCGAGAGGAGGTTCAGTCGGGCCCCTTCGAGCACATCGCCTGGGTGACCCTCGAGGATCTCGCCAACACACCCGGAGCGCGAATCAGGCGCCTCCGGAGAGGCGCCTGACCAGGGATTTCGTGGAGCGGACGACGAGATTCGAACTCGCGACCCTCACCTTGGCAAGGTGATGCTCTACCAGCTGAGCTACGTCCGCATGTGGCTGCGCACCCTAGCAAGGGCCGGCCGGGCCCGGCCAAGCCGCTCAGGGCTGGGGACCGCCCGCCGAGGCGACCAGCTCCCGGAGCCGCCGAGCGAGGTCCCGGGCCAGCGGACGGTCGACGATGTCCGAGACCACCAGGCCTCGGCCTTCCGCGCCGAACAGCAACGTCGCCCGCCGATCGTCCTGCCACCCCTGCACCACCACATCCGGGGTGATCGGCACGAGCCGCAGGTCAGGGGCCCAGTGGCGCTCGTTGGCGATGAGCACCCTGCGGGTGGTGAGCATGACCACGGCCGGATGGTGCTGGTATTCGCCCTGCACGACGGACTCGACCACCTCGCCCTCGCGCAGCATCGTCGAGAGGATGCCCAGGGGAACGGCGCCGGCACGGCGGGCCCCCGCCGACATACGGGCGGCGGCCACCTCGATGCCGAACGGATCAGCGGGCTGGTCGCTCGTGTCGGGCTCGGGCGGTACGACGTACTCGACGGGAGCATCCGGGGCCACCGGCTCCTCGAACACCGGCCTCGGCGGGGGTGGCGACGCCACCTCGAACGTCGGTGGAGCGGGTCGGGCGTCGGGGGCGCTCGTGGAGTTGCCCTTGCCGAACCAGCGGCGGCCCCTGGGAGCCGGCTCCGGAGGCGTGTCGCCGACGGCGACGCCCGCCTCACCGAGACCGGCGGCTCGGGCATCGATCCGAGGCAACGACGCACCCACCGCCGGACGGTCGGGCGCCACGACGCCGACCGAACCCGGTTCACGGGGCGCATCGAGCGGGAGCGGCGGAGGGGGCGCGTTGACCGGCGGAGGATGCTGACGCTCTCCCCAGAGCATGGCTCGGCGGACCGTGGACGCACGGAGAAGGCCTGCAGGGTCCTCGGCCGGATCGATCTCGGGTTCGTCGTGATCATCGAGCAGGTGCGCGTCGACGCCGTCGTCGTCCGATGCGGCGGGGGCCGCCGCACCGGCCCGCTCGTCGGGGATCGGCGTCGCGTCGGGCGACCCTTCGGCGGCCGCCTCGGTGTCGACCGGTGCGGCGTCGACCTCTTCCGTCGAAGGCTGCGGGGTCTGCGTCGGAGCTGGCGACCCGCTGACCACCGTCGAGGCGACGGGATTCTCCTGCGAGCCCTCGCCCTCGTCGAGCAGCGGGTCGACCGGCGTGGCCAACAGCAGGTCGAGCCCCTCGGCGGGGGCCGACGACGGCACCGGTCCAGGCACCTCCGACTCCGGGGCCATCGGCAGCACCCGCTCGACCGCCGCCAGCACCAGCGCCGCGGCATGGTCGTCCAACGGCAGCCCGAGAGCCTCGGCCCGACCTCTGGAACCCATCTTCGCCAAGGTGCGCGAGAGCACCGCCACCATCTTCGTGTCCCCGAGCTGCTCGGCGACGGGCTCGAACTGCGTGGTCAGGAAGACCAGGCACAGCGCGTCCTCGTGGGTCTGGACCGCGGGCGCACGGCCGTCGACGTCGGGCAGGTCCCCCCGGCCGAGGCCCTCCTTCGTCACGAGTGCCCGCACGGCGTCGATCGTGTCGTGGTCGTAACCCACGCCGGTCAGCAACTCGCCCACGGCCGCCGCTTGACGCCGCTTGGCCTCGAGCCGCCAGCGCAGGTACCCCTGGCGCCCTTCGGGCTCGCTCGACCGCGGGTGGGTCCAGCGCCGGAAGTGATGGGCGCGGGCGGCCAGGAGCTGGACCTCGTCGGCGTCCGGGTCGAGACGACGAACCCACTCGGTCATCGCCTCCGCGTGGGCGAGCTCCTTCGGACGGGCCACGCCGTCGACCACGAGGACCGTGGGGTCTTCCGCGTTGGCCGCGTCGATGGCGGCGATGGCCGCGCCGAACCGCTGGGCGTCGACCCCGGAGGGTGCGCCGACCGCAGGCAGAGGGGGCCCCGGCTCAGGTTCCGGCGCTGGCATCCGCGTCGCGGACCTCGGGAGGACGCAGGTCGACCCGAAGGGTGAGCACCCCGTCCTCGAGGTGAGCCTCGGCATCACCGACGATGGCGAAGTCCTGGTAGTCACGTTGGGCCTGCTCGACGAACTTCGCCCGTTCCGCCCCGGCCACGGGCGGGAGCGGTCGGTTCTTCACCGCCACGGCACGGTCACGGAAGCGCTGCACCATGGCGTCGGGATCGAAGGAGCTGGCCATCTCCTCACCGTACCGCCCGTACCGCGATCAGGTGCTGCCGGACCCCGGCTCGCAGCATCACTGCTGCGAGCCCTCGGACCCACCGACGTCGGAGCCCGACGCGACGTCGTCGGGCTCCCACGACGACAGCGGCTCCTCTGGTGCGACCGGCTCCGCACCGTCGAAGGCTCGGAAGAGCTCGCCCAGCGGGTCGCGCACGGGTTCGGTGATGTCACCGGCCTCGAGGTCCTCGCGCGTCACGAAGCGGAACGGCTGGCTCACCTGCGGGGCGTCGGCCCCGTCGAGGGCAGCTGCCACCGCGACCCCCTCCGCCACGACGGGCTCCACGGCGACCGGCTCCGCGACGACCGGCTCCGCGGCGACCGGCTCCGCGACGACCGGCTCCGCGACGACCGGCTCCGCGACGACCGGCTCCGCACGACCGGCTCCGAGGGCCGAGCCTCGGGCGAGGATGGCCCGGCGGCGTCCTCGCCACCGGCCGACCCGACGGGCGGGTCGAGGTCCTCGGCTGGGTCACCACCCGACGCCTCCGACGCCGCGACCGCGGCTGCCACCGGTCCCATCACCCGGAACCCGGCGCCTCCCGGTGTGATCGGCGCGGGCTCCTCGGGGGTCGGTGCCACGGCCGGGGAGTCGCTCCCCTCGGCGGGCGCCGGATCGGCGCCACCGTCGGGAGCCGCCGGGTCGGAACGGACCGCTCCGGCCTCCTCCGCCGCGACCAGCGCCGCCAGGAGCGCCGCGGTGTCCTCGGCCGAGCGCGCCGGCGCCGCCGGGGCCGTGGGCGGCTCTGCGGAGACGACGGTCGGCTCGCCCACGACAGCGGCGGTGGCCTGGGTGATCGGCGGTGGACCGGCCAGGTCGCCGGCGGCATCGAGCGCGGCGTTGTAGGGCACGGGCCTGGTCCGACGCCAGTACAGCACCGTCAGCGCGGAGATGGCCCCGGCCACCGCGAGGAGCCCCCCGACCACGACGGCCAGTTGGCGACCGCTCGAGGACCCGCCGCCTCCGCCGTCGTCGTCCCCGGGCGGCAGCGAGGTGGTGTCACCGGGGAGCACGATCGCCGGCGCCGCCGTCGTCGTGGTCGTGCTGGCCGTCGTGGACGGAGGCGCCGTGGTCGTCGGGGCCGGCGTGGTCGGCGGCGCGGTGGTCGTGCGCGGTCGGGTGGTCGTGGGCTGGGGAGGTCGCGACGTGGTCGGTGGCGCCGCAGTGGGCGGAGGTGACGTCGGTGGGGGCGTCGGTGGCGTCGGCGGCGAGGTCGTGGTGGGCGCAGCCGTCGTCGACGTCGTCGGGGGATCCGTGGGATCCGTGGGACCTGCCGAGGCCGCCACCGCTCCCCCGACCACGAAGGTCACCACGGCGAACACCAGCGCGATCGCCGCAGGACCGCGACGCGAGAGCCCGATCCGATCCTCCTCGGCCTCCGGGGTCGGTGAGCTCGGATCCTGCACGTGTCCCTTCCGGTCGCGGCTCGGGCACCTGGGCGCCGATCGGCGGAGCCTACTCCCGCTCACCGCTGGTGCTCCGGACACGAATACGTGGTGCGCCCGCCGATCGTGCGACGCTGCAGCGCGGTGCCGTCGCGGGGGCACACGCCCCCTCGTCGCCGACTGTCCTGCAGGTCGCCGGTGTGGGAGCCACCTCGCTCACCGAGCTCGGCGAGCGTCCGCTCGATGTGCGTCGCCAGCCGTCGCAGATCGGCCTCCGAGAGCGAACCGGCATGGCGGGCCGGGTCGAGTCCGGCTCGCCAGAGGATCTCGTCGGTCAGCAGGTTGCCGAGCCCGGCCACGGCGCGCTGGTCCATCAGCCGTGCCTTCAACGGTGTCCGACGATCGGCGAGGACCCTCCGTAGTCGCCCCGTCGTCAGCTCCGAGGCATCGGGCCCGAGGGCCGCCTCGTCGGGATCGAGCTCGACGCCGCCGAGACGGCGAGCGTCGCGCAGACGCATCGAGCGGCCATGGTCGAAGTGGACGACGAACCGATCCCAGGCCGGCTCACGGCGGCTGCTGCCGTACTCGAGGGTCTCGACCCCGTCGACGCCGTCCACGTCGAGCACGCCGGTCATGCCGAAGCGCAGGCCCAGGGTCCGCCCGTCGTCGAGGTCGAGCAGGAGCAGCTTGCCGATCCGACGATCGGCCGACGAACGACCCCACCCACCAGGGCCTCGACCAGCTCGGGCCCGGTGAGACCTCCCTTCAGGAACCAGGCGTCATCGGCGTCGACGGCGACGATGGGCAACCCGAGCACGCTCGCGGCGAGGCGACGGTAGGCCTCGACCTCGAGCAGCTCCGGCACGTCGTCGCCTCCGCGTGGTTCAGGAGACCGCGACGCGCTCGGCGTGGTCCAGGGCCTGGGTGAAGTCGGCGACGAGGTCACCCGGGTGCTCGAGGCCGACCGAGAGCCGCACCGTGCCGGGCCCGATGCCGTTGGCCGCCAGCTCGTCGGCGGTGAGGTTCACGTGGGTCGTCGACGCCGGATGGGTGACGAGGGTCTCCGGGCCGCCGAGCGACGTGGCCAGCTGCGCGATGCGCAGTGCCTCGACGAAGGCGGTCCCGGCCTCGAGGCCCCCTCGGAGATCGAAGGTGACGAGCCCGCCGAAGTGCCGGAGCTGGCGGCGGGCCAGCTCGTGCTGGGGGTGCGACGTCGAGCCCGGCCAGCGGACCTCCGCCACCGACGGGTGCTGCTCGAGGAACGCCGTCAGCTCGGCCGCGCCGGCGCTCTGCTGGCGCAACCGGACCCCGAGGGTGCGCAGGCCCCGCAGTCCGTTCATGGCGTCGAACGGCGAGGCGTTGGCCCCCTGGAGCACGGCGAAGGAGTAGAGCCAGTCGACGAGCTCCGCGTCCCCCGCCACCACGCCGAGGGTGGCGTCGTTGTGCCCGGCGATGGCCTTCGTGGCGGAGTGCACGACCAGGTCGACGCCGTGGGCCAACGGTTGCTGGCCGAGGGGCGTGGCGAAGGTGGAGTCGACGACGGTGATCGGACCGGCGATCGCCCCCAGCTCGTCGAGGTCCACGAGGTCGAGGCGCGGGTTCGCCGGCGTCTCGGCGACGACGAGGGTGGTGACCCCGGGGCGGATGGCGGCGGCGAAGGCACCCGGCTCGGTGGCGTCGACGAACGTGACGTCGATGCCGAACCGGGGGCACACCGTCTGCAACAGCAGCTGCGTGCCCGCGTAGAGCTGGCGCTGGGCGACGATGTGATCGCCCGACGAGCACAGACCCAGGATGATGGCGCTGATCGCGCCCATGCCCGACGCGAAGGCCCGAGCGGTCTCGGCCCCCTCGAGCTGGGCGATGGCGTCCTCGAAGCCGGCCACGGTGGGGTTGCCGTACCGGCTGTAGAACCGCGCCGAGCCGACACCGGTCGCCATGCGGCGACCCTCGTCGACGGTCGGGGTCACGAAGGTGGTCGTCGCCCACAGGATCGGGGCCAACGCGGTGTCGTTGTCCCCCCGCCCGGCACGGATGGCCCGGGTCTCGGCATGGAGCTCTGGTTCGGTCATCGTCAGCTCTTCTCGAGGTCGGCGAGGAACGGGGCGAGGGCGTCGCCCACCTGCTGGGTCTCGAGCAGGAAGGCGTCGTGCCCGTCGGGGCTGTCGATCACGCGTGCACACCGGGGATGCGCAGGGAGCGGGCGAGATCGCGCAGCATCTCTTGTTGGTAGGGCGGATAGAGCATGTCGGAGGTGATCGACATCGTGAGCAGCGGCCCTCGGAAGCGGCCGAGGGCCGCTTCGAGCCCACCGCGTCCACGACCGAGGTCGTGGAGGTCCATGGCCCGGTTGATGACCAGGTAGGAGTTGGCGTCGAAGCGCCGGACCAGCTTGGCCCCGTGGTAGTCGAGGTAGCCCTCGACATCGAAGCGCTGCCACAGCGTGAAGCGGTCGTCGAGGGGGTCGAGCTGCTTGCGGCCGAACCGCCGGCCGTACACCTCCTCGGTCCGGTAGCTCAGCTGGGCCAGCTCCCGGGCCAGGGCCAGGCCCTGGTGCGGTCCGTCCCCGGGCTCGGCGTCGTAGTAGTCGCCGCCGCGCCAGTTCGGGTCGAGCACGATGGTGCTGCGTTGGATGCTCGACAGCGCGATCTGCTGGGCGCTGGCCGCGCCGGTCGTGGCGATGGCCGCGACCGAGGCCACCCGCTCCGGGAACATCGCACCCCACTCGAGGGCCTGCATCCCCCCCATCGAACCCCCGACGACGCAGAGCCAGCGACCCACGCCGAGCGCATCGGCCACGGCCACCTGGGTGCGCACCATGTCGCGGATCGAGACGACCGGGAAGGTCGATCCGTAGGGACGCCCGGTGGCCGGGTCGAGCGAGGCGGGCCCCGTGGAGCCCTGGCACCCTCCGAGCACGTTGACGCACACCACGAAGTAGCGGTCGGTGTCGAGGGCTCGCCCCGGGCCGATCAGGCCGTCCCACCAACCGTCGGTCGGGTGACCCGCGCCGCTGCGCCCGGCGGCGTGGCTGTCACCGGTGAGCGCATGGCACACCAGCACGGCGTTGGCGCCGTCAGGGGCCAGATCGCCCCAGGTCTCGTAGGCCACGGTGGGGCCGCGCAGGCGCCCCCCACCCTCGAGGACGAAGGGGCGGTCCGGCGACAGCGCGAGGAACTGCCGGCCACCCGGGGGGTCGCCTGGTCGCCACGCACCGGTGGCGGGCAGCGGGTCGGCGCTCAGAGGCACCCGACGGCTCGGTTCGTTCATGGCACTCCCCGGACACTTCGTTGCCCGGCGAGCCGAGCCACATCCCGACACCGCGGAAACCGGCGAGCCGGCCCACGACGTCGGTTGGCACCTTGGGTGTCCGTCCCAGGTTGCCGGACCCGACCAGCGGGCCTCTCCTGATGTCGTGCGCAGAGAATAGCGCCGACCCCGCCCGTTCGGACGAACCGGTACGCGCGCTCAGGCGGCGAGGCGACCGTCGGTGATGGCCACGCTGCGATCGGCGTAGTGGGTCATGCGCTGGTCGTGGGTGACGATCACCGCCGCCGTGCTGCGGCTCTTGACCTCGGCCACGATCAACTCCATCACCTGCTCGCCCAGCTTCGTGTCGAGCGCGGAAGTGGGCTCGTCGATCAACACCAGCGCCGGCTCGTTCATGAGGGCCCGCCCGATGGCGACCCGCTGGCGCTCGCCCCCGGAGAGCTGGCCGGGCACGTTGTCCATCCGCTGGCTGAGTCCGAGCTCGTCGAGGAGGCGTTCGGCGCGGTCCTTCGCGGCCTTGCGGTTGTGGTTGCTCCCGAAGTCGCTGACCACCATGAGGTTCTCGCGGGCGGTGAGGAACGGCACCAGGTTCACCGCCTGGAAGACGAAGCCGACGGCGTCGCGCCGGAACGTCGTGAGCTGCTTGGCCGAATAGGTGGAGATGTCGCGGCCTCCGACGACGACGGCGCCGGCGGACGGGGTGAGCAGGCCACCGGAGATCGACAACAGGGTGGTCTTGCCCGACCCCGAGGGACCCACGAGCGCGACGATCTCGTCGTCGCCGACCGAGAGGGTGGCGTGATCGAGGGCCACGATCTCGGCATCCCCGGAGCGGTAGGTCTTGCGGACGTCGGTGAGTTCCAGCGCAGCCACGGTTCGGACTCCTCTGCTCGGGCTATCCGATGGCCGACGCAGGGTCGACCCGGACGACACGGCGCAGCGAGATGGCGGCACCGAGGACGGACATGACGACGAGGCCGACGCCGATCTGCACGACGCGAGCCCCTTCGATGGCCACCGGGATCCCGGTGGGGAGGATCTGGACGACCCCGAGGATGACCAGCGCTCCCAGGGCGAACGACGCCACGGCGACGACCACGGACTGGGCGACGACACCGGCGAAGATCTGGCCCGTCGATGCCCCGATGGCCTTGAGCACGGCATAGAGCCCGGTGCGCTCGAGGGTGAGCAGGGCGAAGAAGAGCGCGATGACCAGCCCGGCCACGAAGAGGGTCACGTAGATGATCGACGAGAAGGTGGCGTTCTGCTCCTGGATGCCGGGAAGGGCCAGGACCGCCTCGTCGCGGGTGAGGGTCGTGGTCGCCCCGCCCGTGGCGGCATCGATCTCGGCGGCGACGGTGGCGACGTCGGCACCGGGCGCGGTGGTCACGACGAGGGCCTGGAAGGTGCCGGGCGGCAGCGTGGCGTCGGGGCGCGAGTCGGCGAGGATGGTCCGCCAGGTGTCGGGGAGCACCCAGAAGCCGCTCTGCTGGAGGAAGTCGGTGTCCTCGACCCAACCGATCACCGTGACGGGGGTGCGGGCGGTGCCCACCTCGACCACCGACCCGAGCGAGACGCCGGCGTCCTCGAGGCTCCGGTCGGCGAGGGCCTCGTCGGGGGCCAGGTCGACCACGTCGGGCATCGACCGCACCGGCTGCTCGAAGCCGACGACCGCGAGGTTGGCGATCTCCTCCTCGCCCTCGATGCGACCACCGACGAGCGCGATCCCGAGCCCGCTGGCCTGCTCGACGCCGGGGACGGCGGCGACCTGCGCCCGCACGTCGGGGTCGATGCGCGAGCGGATGAGCGACTCGCGGGCGTCGGAGGAGAAGACCACCAGCTCCGCCGGCTGTGCCCGAAGGACGCCGGTGGAGCTCAGGTAGAGGCCGTCGAGCAGACCACCGAGGAAGAGCAACAGCACGGTGAGCAGCACGAGGGCGGACCCGGCCACCCCGAAGCGCAGCGGCTTGCGCAACAGCTCGACGAGACCGAGCTTCATGCCAGCCCCCCGAGGCTCGGCCGGTTGACCACGGCTGCCGGATCGATGCGACGCACCCGCAACAGCGTGATGGACGAGCCGACCAGGGCCAGCAGGATGACCCCGACGGCACTGGCCAGGAGGGTCGTCGGTGAGATGGTGATGGGCAGGCCGGCGGACGCTCCGCGCACGGCGAGCACCGTGAGCAGGATCCCGACCACCAGACCTCCCGCCACCACGAAGGCGATCTGCACGAGCAGGGCGCGCACGAGGTACGCGGAGGAGGCGCCGACCGCTCGCAGGAGGGTGAGCGAGGCCATCTTCTGCACGGTCAGGATGAGGAAGAAGAACCCGATCACGACGGCGACGACCACGAAGGCGAGGCCGAGGATGAGCTGGAACGACTGGTTGACCTCCGCCACGCCGGGCGCTTCGGAGACGGCCTGGCTCCGCGTGAGCGCGTCGACACCCGGGACCTGGTCCCCGATGCGTGCCGCCAGCTCCGCCGGCGTCACGCCATCGGCGGGAACCAGGGCGATCAGCGAGGGGAGCACGGCAGGCGCGTCCGGGTTGGCCGCCCGCCGCAGCGCGGTGTACCCGTCGAAGGTGACCCAGACGGTCGGGGCGACGGAGAAGCGGCTCTCCTCGGTGAGGCCCACGACGGTCAGGCCCACGTCGCCGTTGACGCTCGTGATGACGTCGCCCATGGCGAAGCCGAGATCGGCGTCCTCGCGGCTGGCCACGGCCTCCGTCGGCGTCTGAGGGAGGCGCCCCTCGACGAGCCTGGTCGGCTCGCCGGGACCGCCGGGCGTGAAGCCGAACACCGAGGCATCGGTCAGCTCCCCGCCGGCCTCGAGGGTCAGGGTCGCCTCGCCGAGCGGGGCCGCCGCACCGACACCGTCGACGGCCTCGATCTGTTGCTGCAACGGCGGCGGGATCACGCTGCCGGCCACGTTCTTGCGGGCCTCGGCGTTGTAGACCAGCACCGTGGCCGACTGGTTCTCGATGGCGCCGGTGAAGCTCTTGAGCAGCGAGCCCAGCAGCGCCTGCTGGAACAGGATCAGGAACACCAACAGGCCGACGGCGCCGGCCAGGAGGCCGAAGCGCAGCTTCGCTCGTCTGATCTCCCGACCGGCCAGGAACACCACGGGAAAGCTAGCGGTGGACTTCCGCTATCCCACCCGGCAACGGTCACACCACCAATCGACGAGCGACCTGGCCGCACCTCCGGTGATGCCGTAGGCCGCGGTGAGAGAGGGGGCGGCGGCGGCGAGCGCGGCGATGGCCTCCGACGGTTCGCCTCCTGCGGCACCGGTGCGGAGCACCTCGGCTCCCTCCGACCAGGCGCGTCGATCGATCGGCAACGGGACGGCCAGGACGTGTCGAGCGCTCAGCTTCACGGCGTCGGGTGAGCGAGCCGCTCCCCCGACCCGGGCCAGGACCCACGCCAGCACCGGCGGGGCCATCAGCGCAGCCGCGATGGACCACCGGTTCTCGTGGTCGTCGAGGCCCGGCCGGAGCATCACGCTGAGCAATGGGACCGACGGCCAGTACCGGCCGTCGTCGTCGACCACCGCTTCGACCACGCGGGTCTGCGTGGCGACCATGATCTTGGGTCGGCTGCGGGCTGCGGCGACGGCGGCGAGGCGACGCTCGGGCGATGCGGCGGCGTCGGCGATCACCACCGTCGGCGCCGCGAAGACCTGCCCGGCCAGGCGGGCGGGTCGGCGACCCCACGACGTGGCCGCCGGGTCGACGAGCCCGCTGGTCAGCACGCGCGCCCGGCCCGGCTGCCGGTGGTCGCATCGGCTCCGGGTCGTCGTCGTCGCGCACGAGCGGGGCGAGCGCGTAGAACTCGTCGCGGAACCCCGAGGTGGCGCTGCAGCGATCCGCCATCGTGGCCCGGGTGTCGAGGTCGACGGGAGGGACGCCGGTGGCACCGGCCCACAGCCCGGACCAGGTGCCGTGCTCGACCAGGCGTCGCCGGGGGACGGCGACGCGACGCGTGTCCGTCACCACGGACACCTCGCCCTCGGCGCTGTCGGGGTCGGAGGTGGACCGCGTCGTCACCACCGGAGCGCACACGGCCACCGATGCCGCGAAGACCGGCGAGGTGGGCAACCAGGCACTCGTGAGCCGTCCGATCCCGACGGCTTCGCGCACCGCGCCGGCATCGCGCGAGCCCAGGAACGACAGCGGCTGGAGGAGGGCGACGACGCCACCGGGACCGACCTCGTCGATGGCCCGGGCGAGGAACAACGACGCCGTGTCGGCGTAGCCCGCGGCTCGCCCGAGCTGCGTCCGGGCCCGGCGGCCTTCGTCGCGGCCGCGAGCGGTGCGCCGCGACAGCTGGCCGCCGAACGGGGGGTTGCCCACGACGAGACCGACGGTGGCCCCGTCGATCGACCAACGCTCGGACGACAGCGCATCGCCGACCCGGACGAGGGGACCCGCCGCGATCGCTCCGTCGGGCGCCGCCAACGCCGCCCACATCCGGATCGCAGCGTCGGCGACGCGAGCGGCGAGCGGATCGATCTCGATGCCCCGCAGCGCCGCGACGGCGTCGGGGACGCCGACACCGCGGGCGTGCAGGGCGCGGGCGGCCGACAACAAGAACGCGCCGCCGCCGCAGGAGGGGTCGCACACCACCGGTGCGGCGCCGTCTCCGCCACCTCGCCACTGCTCGAGCGCCAGCTCGACGATCGTGTCGGCCACCGGCGCCGGGGTGTAGTGCACGCCGCGCGCGCATGTCGACGATCCGGCGTGACCAGTGATTCGTGGATCGCCCCGAGGCGATCCGGTGCGCCGCCGGATCAGGGGCTGCGGGGGCCTCGTGCGCCCTCGACGACGCCGCGGCCACCCGTGAGAGCTCCCGGTCGAGCACGTCGGCCGCCTCGGCGCGGCGATCCGACCCCCGGGGGTCGGTGCCAGCGCTCCCAGCCGCGCGGGGTCGACGTCGAGCTGGCGGGCCAGCGCGAGGGCGACCGCCTCGAGCACCGGTGCCGCGTCGAGACCCAGGTCGCGAGCGGCGTCGGCGACGGCCTGCGGGGCCGCCGTGGCGAGGTTCAGCTGGCCACCGGATCGGTGGAGGGGTCCCAGGCGGCCAGATCGGCGAGGCGGGGATCGTTCGAGAAGACCTCGACGATCGGCTGGTCGAGCTTCAGTCGCTTCTGCAGGCGCTTGATCTCGAGCTCCTCGTTCCAGAGGACCAGCGTCACCACGACACCCGACTCGCCGGCACGGGCGGTGCGCCCGGAGCGGTGCAGGTAGGCCTTGGAGTCCTCGGGCGGGTCGAAGTGGATCACCACGTCGACATCGTCGACGTGGATGCCGCGAGCGGCGACGTCGGTGGCCACCAGGACCTGCAGCTTGTCGGCGGAGAAGTCGGCCAGTGCCTTCTCGCGATGGCTCTGGCGCAGGTCACCGTGGATGGACGCCGCCTCGACGCCCTCGCGGCGCAGGTCGGAGGCGACACGGTCGGCGGCGCGCTTCGTGCGCACGAACACGATCGTTCGGTGCGAGCCCTTGGCGATGGCGGCCGCCACCTTCACCTTGTCCATCTCGTGCACGTGGAGGAAGCGGTGGTGCATCTCCTCGACCGTGACCTGCGACGACGCCACCTCGTGCATGGCGGGATCGGTCTGGTACCGCTTGATCAGGGTGTCGACCACACCGTCGAGCGTCGCCGAGAAGAGCAGGGTCTGGTGCTGACCGGGGATGTGGCGCAGGATCCACTCGACCTGCGGCAGGAACCCCATGTCGGCCATGCGGTCGGCCTCGTCGAGCACGACCTGGCCGACGTCGTCGAGGAAGACCTCCTTGCGGTCGATCAGATCGATCATCCGACCCGGGGTGGCCACCACGATCTCGACGCCCTTGACGAGCTTCTTGATCTGGGTCTCCATGCTGGCGCCGCCGTACACGGCGCTCACGGTGACGTCACGGGTCGATCCGAGCCCGACCAGCTCGTCGCACACCTGCACGGCCAGCTCACGGGTCGGGACCAGGATCAACGCCCGCGGCCTCCGGGGCTCCGCGGCCTTGACCCGCTCCAGCACCGGGAGCCCGAAGGCCAGCGTCTTGCCCGACCCGGTCTTCGCCTTGCCGCACACGTCCCGGCCGGCGAGGGCGTCGGGGATGGTGAGCTCCTGGATGGGAAAGGGAGCGTCGATGCCCTTCGCGGCGAGCGCGGAGGAGAAATCGGGCGAGACGCCGAGATCGGAGAACGTGGTCATGGTGGGGCGGGCCTCGAAGGGTCGGGGTGACGACGCGGATCCCACCGACGGTGGGTGTCGACACGGGGGGAGCGACGCCTTCGGCGCCGCCGGGCGGCCGGTCGGCCGCCACGAGTCACCCCCCAGGGTATCGGCCCGGCCCGGCAACGCCGTCGATGGCGCGCCGGGCCTCCCGCCGCGACTCAGCCGAGCGCCGCCTCGATGGCCGACACGACCTCGTCGGCCTCCGGCTCCACCACCGGACGGAACCGCGTGATCGAGGCGCCGCCGGGGGCCACGAGGAACTTCTCGAAGTTCCACTGGACGTCACCGGCTTCGCCGGACCCGTCGGGCACCGCGGTCAGCTCGGCGTAGAGGGGGTGGCGATCGTCGCCGTTGACGTCGACCTTCTCCGTCAGCGGGAAGCTCACGCCGTAGGTCGTGGAGCAGAACGTCTGGATCTCCTCGGCCGTGCCCGGCTCCTGGCCCAGGAACTGGTTGCAGGGCACACCGAGGACGGTGAACCCGCGGTCGCCGTAGGTCTGCTGGAGCCGCTCGAGGCCCTCGTACTGGGGGGTGAGACCGCACTTGGAGGCCACGTTCACCACCAGGACGGCCTTGTCGGACAGCGCCGAGAGATCGGCCGGTGTTCCGTCGAGGTTGTTGATGGCGTTGTCGTAGATCGACACGGTGGGGCCTCCTTGGGATCGCCGGCACGGTACCGGACGAACGTCGTGAACGCCGCCCGATCCGGACCTATGCCCGCGTCGGCCGACGATTCCTCCACGCCACCGATCAAGAGGACCACCGGTGGTGCCGACATGGACATGGACCATGGACGACCAGCCCGCCGCCGCGCCCTCGACGCCGGGACCGGAGCCCCACCCGGCATGAGCGACTTCGCCGAAGCACGTGCCCGCAAGGCGCTCTCCGATGCCGGACTCGACTACACGATGCCGCTCACCCGGGCCAGCAGCGTCACCAACGAGGTCTGGCTCACCGAGGGCTACGCCATCCGGGTCAACCGCAAGCCCAACCAGCGGCTGCGCCGCGAAGCGTTCCTGGGGCCGCTGCTCCCGGCCGCCGTGCACTACCCCGAGGTCATCGGGTACGGCGGCCAGCTCGGTGCCGACTGGCTGATCGTGCGGCGCCTGCCGGGCGACGTGCTGGCCCGCCAGTGGCCGACGATGTCGACCGGCGACCGCCGCAGCGCCATCCGACAGCTCGCCGGGCTGCTGCGCAGCCTCCACGCCGTGGACCGCCCCGTCGACCTGCCCCCCATCGACGCCGCGCCGCAGTTGCTCTCCGACACCGAGTTCGCCGTCACGACCCCGCTGCTGGCGGCGTTGGAGGGCCTGCGCACAGCTCCGTTCGTCGACCGGTCCCTGGTCGACGACGCCATCGGGATCGTGCGCGACACCGGTGCCTGCCTCGAGCCGTTCGACACCCACCACCTCGTCCACGGGGATCTCACGTTCGAGAACATCCTCTGGGACGGCACGACCATCTCCGCCCTGCTCGACTTCGAATGGGCCCGGGGAGGGCCGTGCGACCTCGATCTCGACGTGTTGTTGCGGTTCTGCGCCTATCCGTACCTGCACGTGGCCGAGGACTACGAGGCCGAGACGCTGTCGTCGGACTACGCCCCCGTGCCCTACTGGCTGGCCGAGGACTACCCGGAGCTGTTCGCCCACCCGCACCAGCTCGAGCGCACGAGGCTGTTCTGCATCGCCTTCGACGTGCGCCAGATCCTCCTGTTCCCACCCCAGGCCAGCGGTCGGAGCCTCTCGCCCCACCACGCGGTGAACCGCCTGGAGCGATCGGTGCGTGGCACCAGCCACCTCGATCGGCTGGCCGACGGGATGGACCCGGAGCTGCCGTGGGACTTCACCCCGACGGTCTGGGCTCCCCTGGCTCCGCGCTGAGCGCGTCGCCGCCCGCCTCGGGCTCGACCGCCCCGACCGCGACCCCGTCGGGACCGCCCTCGTCTGCGGAATCGTCGCTGACCTCGCTCGTCCCGTCGGCAGGAGGTGCTTCCCAACGGTGCCCGTCGCGGTACGGGCCGTCCTCGTCGTCGGGACGACGGCGCAGGCCCCGCACCAGCAGCACCACCACCGCACCGACGATGCCGAGGATCGACAGCCAGATGTTGATGCGCAGCCCGAGGATCGTGCTCGCCGTGTCGACGCGCAGCGCCTCGATCCAGAGGCGCCCGAGGAAGTAGCCCCCGATGTAGATCGGCAGCAGGTTGCCGGGGCGCAACGTCCGGCGACGGTCGATGAGCAACAGCGCGGCGAAGAGGCCGAGGTTCCAGAGCATCTCGTACAGGAACGTGGGATGGAACGTGGCCACCCCCGGGTAGCCGGCGGCCGCCGCCTTCCCCGGCGAGATCTCGACGGCCCACGGGAGGTCGCTCGGGCGCCCGAACAGCTCCTGGTTCCACCAGTTCCCGAGCCGCCCGATGGCCTGGGCCAGCGGGATGCCGGGGATGATGGCGTCGAGCCCGACGGGGATGCGCATGCCGCGGCGGTAGGCCACCCACACCCCGACGGCGACGCCCAGGGCCACGCCCCCGGGGATGCCCAGGCCGCCCTCCCAGATCTTGACGGCGTCGCCCCACCGGCCCTCGTAGCTGCGCCAGTCCGTGGCGAGGTGGTACAGCCGCGCCCCGATCAGCCCGGCCGGCACCGCCCACAGCGCGATGGCGTAGACGTCGTCGGGATTGCCCCGCGATCGCGCCAGCGCATCCGCGCCACCTCGATCGCCGCGAGCACGCCGAGCGCGATCATCAGCCCGTACATGTGCAACGGGCCCAGCGTCCCGCTGCTGGGGCTCGGGATGGAGCCGATCGTCGGGGTCACGCGCGTCGAGCACGAGGCGCTCAGCCGGCCAGGGCGTCAGGGCCCACGGCGTAGAGGTCGGCGTGCCCGGCGGTGACCGCGGGGGCCAGCCCCGCGACGGCGGGCAGGAGGTTCTCGGCGTAGAAGCGGGCCACGGTCACCCGGGCCTCGAGGTGCTCGTCGGCGTCGCCGCCCACCCGGTTGTCGATGGCGGCCAGCGCCGCCTCGGCGAGGTAGCGACCGCCGACCAGCAGCCCGAACATCCGCAGGAAGGGCGTGGCCCCGGCGAGGGCGTCGCGCACGTCGGCCATGCCGTGCTCCATCAGCCAGGCCACCGTGTCGGCCACGACGACCCGGGCGGCAGCCAGCTGGGTGCGCATCGGGGCGAGCTCGTCGCCGGCGGCGGCCAGCCGGGCATCGAGGGCCTCGACGTCGGCGAGGAAGTCGGCCATCACCCCGCCCCCGCGCATGGGCAGCTTCCGTCCGACGAGGTCCATGGCCTGGATGCCGTTCGTGCCCTCGTAGATGGTGGTGATCCGCGCGTCGCGGTAGTGCTGGGGCACGCCCGACTCCTCGATGTAGCCCATCCCGCCGTACACCTGGATGGCCAGCGAGGTGACCTCGATGCCCATGTCGGTGCCGAAGCCCTTCGACACCGGGATGAGCAGGTCGACCAGCTCGGCGTTGCGCTGTCGGACCTCGTCGTCGGGGTGGTGGGCGGCGAGGTCGATGGCCTCGGCGTTGGTGTAGATGATGGCGCGCATCGCGTCGATGAGCGCCTTCATGGTGAGCAGCATCCGGCGCACGTCGGGGAGGTCGACGATGAGCGACGTCTCGCCGGGAGGCGCGCCGGGGGCCCGGCCCTGGCGACGCTCCTGGGCGTACTGGAGCGCGTCCTGATAGGCCCGCTCACCCAGGGAGAGACCCTCGAGACCGACCGAGAGCCGCGCGTTGTTCATCATCGTGAACATGTAGCGCATGCCCTGGTTCTCCTCGCCGATCAGGTAGCCGACGGCGCCCTCGTTCTCGCCGTAGCTCATGACGCACGTGGGACTGGCCTTGATGCCCATCTTGTGCTCGATCGAGAGGCAGGCGACGTCGTTGCGCGCACCGAGCGTGCCGTCGTCGTTCACGAGGAACTTCGGCACGACGAAGCACGAGATCCCCTTCGTGCCGGGAGGGGCGTCGGGGGTGCGGGCGAGGACGAGGTGGACGATGTTGTCGGCCATGTCGTGCTCGCCGAAGGAGATGTAGATCTTGGTGCCGGTGATGCGCCAGGTGCCGTCGTCGGCCGGCACCGCCTTGGTGCGCACCGCACCCACGTCGGACCCGGCCTGGGGCTCGGTCAGGTTCATGGTCCCGGTCCACTCGCCGGTGACCATCTTGGTGAGGTAGGTCTCCTTCTGCTGCTCGCTGCCGTGGTGCATGAGCAGGTCGATGGCGCCCTGGGTGAGCAGCGGCGCCATGGAGAAGGCCATGTTGGCCGACGAGATGAACTCCTGGAGGACGATCCCGATGAGCCACGGGAACCCTCCCCCGCCGTAGACCTCGGGGAACGGCACCCCACCCCAGCCGCCGGCCACGTAGCGCTGGTAGGCGTCGATGAAGCCGGCGGGGGTGGTCACGCTGGCGTCGGCGACGTCGTACCGGCTGGTCTCGATGTCGCCCGAGCGGTTGAGGGGCGCGATGACCTCTGCGGTGAAGCGTCCGTTCTCCTCGATGACGCCCTTGATGGTGTCGGGGTCGAGGTGGTCGAACGTCGGCAGCGCGCAGAGGCCGGCGACATCGGTGAGGTGGTCGAGCACGAAGTGGATGTCACGGAGAGGGGGTCGATAGTCAGCCACGGCTGCGAGGCTAACCCGCTGACGTGACCGTCACCCGAGCGGGCCGGGCCGGGCTCTGGCAGCATCGGCGCCATGATCGAATCGACCTGGCAGGACGACATCGCGGTGGCGGTGATGGACGGCGGCGAGAACCGCTGGAACCCCGACAGCATCGGCGCCCTCCACCGGGTCCTCGACGAGGTCGAGGCCCGGGAGGGTCCCTGTGGCTTCGTGCTCACGGGTCGGGGCAAGTTCTTCAGCAACGGCTTCGACCTCGACTGGCTGATGGCCAACCCGGACGGGGCCAGGCCCTTCCTCGACGAGATGTTCCGCGCCTACGCCCGGATCCTGCGCCTGGACGCGCCCACGGTGGCGGCGGTGAACGGCCATGCCTTCGGTGCCGGGGCGATGCTGAGCGCGGTGTTCGACCACACGGTGATGCGCGCCGACCGGGGCTACTGGTGCATGCCCGAGGTGGACCTCGGCCTCCCGGTGGACGAGCGCATCCTGGCCCTGCTGCTCACCCGGCTCCCACGACGGGCCCTGACCGACGCGCTGGTGACCGCCCACCGGTACGGGGGCCCCGAGGCCGTGGCGGTCGGGTTCGCCGACCAGGCCGTCGGGGCCGACGAGGTGCTGCCGGCGGCCATCGCCCGGGCACAGGACCTCGCGGGGAAGCACCGTGAGACCGTGGGCATCCACAAGCGCCTCATCCATCGTGAGGCGCTGGCCGTGCTCGACCCGGACCACGTCGAGCCGCGCCTGAGGCAGACCCGTCAGAGGTCGTCGCCGGTGATGACCACGTAGCGCCCGCGGCCCGAGGCCTTCGCCTGGTACATGGCGGAATCGGCGAGGGCCACGAGGGTGTCGACCTGGTGGCACCGCTCGGAGGCCACGACCAACCCGATGGACACGCCGACCTGCGCGGTGACCCGACCGACGACGATGGGCTCGGCGACGCGGGCCACCAACCGGTCGGCCACGCCGGTGAGCAGCTCGATGTCCTCCACGCCCTCGACGAGCAGGGCGAACTCGTCGCCCCCGACCCGCGCCGCGGTGTCCGTGTCGCGCACGATGGAGTGGATGCGATCCGCCACCTGGACGAGCACGGCGTCACCGACCTGGTGGCCGTACTCGTCGTTCACGGGCTTGAACCCGTCGAGGTCGCAGAACATCAGGGCGACGGGGCTGCCGTAGCGGGAGTACCGGTTCAGCGCCAGCTCGAGGCGGTCGTAGAGCAAGAGCCGGTTCGGCAGTCCGGTCAGGTAGTCGTGGGTCGCCAGCTGGCGCAGGCGCTGCTCGGCGTGCTTGAGCTCGGTGATGTCACGCAGCGAACACCGAGACCGTTCCCAGCTCCTCGTCGGCCTCCGAACCGGTGCGCACCCCGTGGGACACGAACCTCGCCGACACCGGCACCGGCTGCAGCTCCCGGTTCCGGAACGACAGCTCGCCCTGCCACACGCCCACGGCCAGCAGCGCCGGTTCGATCTCGTCCTGGAACGTGGCCAGCCTGTCCGGCTCGAGGAGGTCCACCAAGCCGTCGGCACCCGCGCGTGGGCGCCGACGCCGAGTGCGTCACGAGCCGCCCGGTTGCCGTAGGAGACGAGCCCGTTGGCCTCGATGACGAGGAGGAAGTCGGCGCCGTCCTCGAGCACCTGCGCCAGCCCCAGCGGCAGGAGCGGCCCGGACTGCGCCGCGGCGAAGTCGAAGACGTGGCCGATCAGCCCGGCCGGACGACCGTCCGGGCCGAAGAAGACCGTGAGGTCCATGCGCAACGGCCAGGGCACGATGCGCCGTTCGTCGCCCAGGCCGGCCCCGCGGAGGCGGCAGTTGGCGGCGTTGAGCTCGCCGCCGAGCAGCTCCGCCACGGCCACGGCCGTGGTCGAGCGGTCCTCGGCCAGCACGACGTCGAGCAGGTCGGTGCGGCGGAGCCGTTCGAGCGGGGCGCCGAGGAGATCGCACAGCACCGGGTTGGCGTGCTCGAGGCGGGCGTCGGCGTCCCACAGGGCGACCCCGACGGGCAGGAGGTCGAAGGACGCAGGGTCCCAGGGGCTGGGCGCGACGACAGGCGTGGCGACGCCACCCCTGTCCTCGGCGTGACCCTCCTCCTGCTCCATCTGCCGCTCTCCTCCGCCCGGCGTCGACCGGGCCCACCGCCATCGTGGTCCTCCCACGTCGGCCTCGGTCGACCTTACGGGACGACCACGCTGCGTGACCACAGGATCACGGCAAATCGGTCCGTTCGGCCCACCGGGCCACCGTCGGCCGGTACTGTCCCGCCATGATCGATGATCGAGGGGCCATCGAGACGTTGCTGCACCGCTACGCCGAGGCCATCGACGCCGGCGACTTCGCGGCGGTCGGCGCGCTGTTCGCCGACGGTCGCATCTGCGGGCCCGACGGGAGCACCATCGCCAGCGGCGCAGAGGGGGTGGAGAAGCTCTACACCGCCACCACGCGCCGCTACCCCGACGACGGCACCCCGAAGACCCGCCACATGGTCACCAACGTGATCGTGGAGGTCGACGACGGCGGCACGACCGCCTCGGCGCGCTCGCGGTTCACCGTGTACCAGGCCACCGACGCGCTGCCGCTGCAACCGATCATCGCCGGCGACTACGCCGACCGCTTCTCGCGCACCGACGGCGCCTGGCACTTCTCCGAGCGGGTCATGAAGCCTGCGCTCTACGGTGACCTGTCCCAGCACCTCCTCCTCGACGAGCACCGCCACGCCGACGGGACGACGTCGTGACGGCGCTCTTCGACGTCGCCGGCAAGACGGCCCTCGTCACCGGGGGCAGCCGGGGGATCGGCCTGATGATCGCCCGGGGGTTCGTGGAGGCGGGCGTCCACGTCGTGGTGTCGTCGCGCAAGGCCGACGTGTGCGACGCCGTGGCCGAGGAGCTGTCCGCCATCGGCGAGTGCCGTTCGATGCCGGCCGACCTCTCCACCGAGGACGAGTGCCGACGCCTCGCCGGCGCGGTGAGCGACGCCTTCGGCGGCTCGCTCGACATCCTCGTCAACAACGCCGGGTCCACCTGGGGCGCACCGATGGACGACTTCGACGACGCGGCGTGGGACCGCGTGCTCGACCTCAACGTCAAGGGGGTGTTCCACCTCACCCGCTTCCTGCGCGACGCACTGGCCGCCTCGGCCACGCCCGAGGATCCGGCCCGGGTGATCAACATCGGCTCGATCGACGGGCTCCACGTCCCGATGCTCGAGACCTACTCGTACTCGGCATCCAAGGCCGCGGTCCACCACCTGACCCGGGTGCTGGCGGCTCGGTTCGCCCCCGAGCTGATCACCGTGAACGCCATCGCTCCCGGCCCCTTCGAGTCCAAGATGATGGCCGCCACCCTCGAGGCCTTCGGCGAGCAGATCCGACGATCCGTGCCGCTGGGGCGCATCGGTGAGCCGTCCGACATGGCCGGCACCGCGATCTTCCTCTGCTCGGCCGCCGGGCGCTACCTCACCGGCGCGGTGATCCCGGTCGACGGTGGCCTCAGCACGACCATCTGACCCGGGCTCAGGTGAACAGGATCAGGCCCAGCGCCCCGAGGGCCAGCAGCACGATCACGCCGATCCCGACGAGCCACCAGACCCCGCCTCGTCCACCTCGCCCGAAGTCCATCACGTCGCGACGGGAGTGCTCGAGGCGGTAGCGGTCGTTGGCGGGGGTGCCGACCTTCGGCAAGGGCTTGCGCGGCTTGCGGGGCTTGGCGGTCTTCTTGTGGTTGGCCACGACCCCGGACCGTAGCCCGCGTCAGGACCGATCCGGGACGAACGACCCTGCCACGGCACCGCTGCTCTGGCTACGTTCGTGTCGTGACCGATCATCCCGCGGGCACCACGATCGTCGACGTCTTCTGGCGCAACGCGGCCCGGTACGGACCTCGTCCCGCCCTGCGCACCCGCACCTCCGAGGGGTGGGAGGCGCTCACGTGGGAGTCCTACGCCACCTCGGTGCGCGAGCTGGCGGCCGGGCTGGTCGGGCTCGGGCTCCGCCCCGGCGACCGGGTCGGGCTCCTGTCGGGCAACCGGCGCGAATGGCACCTGAGCGACATGGCGGTGCTGAGCGCCGGCGGCGTCACCGTCCCGGTCTACCCGACCAACTCGTCGAGCCAGGTGGCCTACGTCCTGTCGCACTCCGGTTGCCGCTTCGTCGTCGTCGAGGGGATCGACCAGCTGGCCAAGGTGCTGTTGCGCCGCGACGAGCTCCCGGACCTCGAGCGCATCTTCGTGCTCGATCGGACGCCGGGCCTCGATCACGACGTCGTCGGCGACCTCGAGGAGCTGGCCGAGCGCGGTCGTGACGAGTTGGCGGCGCACCCTTCCGTGGTCGACGAGCGCAGCGCGGCGCTGACGCCTCGACGACCTGGCCACCTTCGTCTACACGTCCGGGACCACCGGCCGGCCGAAGGGAGCGATGCTCACCCACGGCAACGTGACCGCCAACATCGAGCACGTCACCGCGGTCGTGCCGATCGGACCCGACGACCGGTTCCTGTCCTTCCTCCCGCTGTCGCACATCGCCGAGCGGACGGTGAGCCACTTCGGGCAGGTGCTCTCCGGCGGCGAGACCTGGTTCGCCCAGAGCCTCGCCTCGTGCCCGGCGACCTGCTCGACACCCGCCCGACGATCTTCTTCGCGGTGCCACGGGTCTGGGAGAAGTTCCGCGAGGGCATCCGGGAGAAGGTCGAACGGTCCTCGGCGCCGCAGCGCGCCCTGGCCGAGACCTACCTCGACCTGGCCGCCCGCCGGGGCGGCGTCACCGGCGCCGGCGAGCCGCTCGACACGTGGGGCACCGTGCGCTTCGCCGCCCTCGACCGCGTCGTGGGCCGATCGGTGCGCGCCGGCCTGGGCCTCGACCGGGCCCGGTTCCTCGTGTCGGGGGCCGCGCCGGTGCACCCCGACCTGCTCCGGTGGTTCGACGGCATCGGCCTCCCGATCGCCGAGGTCTACGGGCAGACCGAAGACTGCGGGGTCACCACGCTGAACCCACCCGGGGCGATACGGATCGGCACCGTCGGACCGGCGGTGCCCGGCGTCGAGGTGCGCATCGCGGACGACGGGGAGATCCTGGTGCGTGGCGCCAACGTGAGCCCGGGCTACCACGCCGAGCGAGCCGCGACCGAGGAGCTCCTCGACGACGACGGATGGATGCACACCGGCGATCTGGGCAGCCTCGACGCCGACGGCTACCTGACCATCACGGGACGCAAGAAGGACCTGATCATCAATTCGTCGGGCAAGAACATCTCCCCCCAGGAGATCGAGACCCGACTGCGCTTCGAGCCCCTCATCTCCCAAGCGGTCGTCGTCGGCGACGGGCGCCCCTATCTCACGGCCCTGCTCACCCTGGACCCCGAGATGGTGCGCGAGTGGGCCACCCACCACGGCCGGACCACCTTCGACCTCGACCTCGACGTCGAGGCGATGGCATCGGATCCCGACGTGCTGGCGGAGGTGGCCGACAGCGTGGAGCGGGTCAACGCCGAGCACGCCCGCGTGGAGGGCATCAAGCGCTGGCACGTCCTGCCCCGGGATCTCACGATCAACAGCGGCGAGCTCACCCCCACGCTCAAGGTGAAGCGCCAGGTCGTCGCCGACCGCTGGGCCGACGAGATCGAGGCGATGTACGCCGGCTAATCGATTGCCTCGCCGACCGACACGACCTCGGCGAAGCCGCTCTCGATGCACGAGGCGAGCACCTCGGGATCGGGCACCGCGGCGGAGTCGGTGCACACGCCGATGCAGGCGTTGCCCATGAACGACATGAGCGAGACCGACAACGCCGAGCCCGCCGGCGGGGCGAACGGGTACCAGCTCAGCATCTCGGCGCCGGCCAGCCAGCTGCGCTGCGGGATGCCGGGGATGTTCGTGCAGACGAGGTCGATGTTGCGCAGCATGCTGCCGAACACCGCGGTGGTGATCGTGCGCGGGAGGGCACCGAGGGCCCCGGCCAGGGCGTCGGTGTAGTCGTTGGCGGGCTCGGCCCGACCCTCACGGGCCCGACGGCCCAGCAGCGCGCATGCGTTCGGCGGGATCCTCGATGTCGGCCGGGACACCGAACCGGGCCGGCGTGAACCGGTTCCCGGCCAGCGGGTCGCCATCGCTGCGCATGCTGACCGGCATGGTGACGCGGAGGCGCTCGACGGCGACGGCGTGATGGGCGTGGTAGCGGGCCAGCCCACCCACGACGCCGGCGAGGTAGGCGTCGTTCGCGGTGCCGCCCACCGCCCGACCGGCGGCGCGCAGGCCGGAGAACGGCACGTCGAGGACGTGGAGGCGCCGGGTGAGGCTGCGTCCGCGCAGCAGCGGTGACGACGGCTCCGGCACCGGCTGGAGCAGGCGGCCCACCGACGGCACCAGCCGGTTGAGGCGCGGGACGGTGGTGCGGGCGAACTCCGGGAGGGCCCGGACGAAGCCCGCCGCAGCGCTGGCCCGCTCGCCGGTGGCGTACAGCGCCAGCTCGACGGGCGACGATGCCGAGCGGGGCAGCGGGGCGGCCGGGAGCTCGCCCTCGGGGGCGTCGGGGCGGTCGTCGAGGATCAGCAGCGCCAGCTCCACCCCGCCGACCCCGTCGGTCAGGGAGTGGTGGATCTTCTGGATGAGCGCTGCTCGGCCGTCGGCCATGCCCTCGACGAGGGTGAACTCCCACAGCGGTCGGCACCGGTCGAAGCCGGCCATGGCCGCGGGCTGGGCCATGTCGAGCACGGCGCGCAGGTCCCCCGGAGCGGGGCAACGGGCCCGACGGAGGTGGAACGCCAGGTCGAAGTGCTCGTCGACGACCCACCGGGGCGGTCCGATCCCGAGCGGTGCGTCGACGACGCGCTCGCGCAGGCGGGGCAGGAGCCTGCTGACCCGCTCCATGCGGGCCACGAGACGATCCCAGCTCGGCGCCCGGTCGAGCTCGGAGACGGCGACGATGGTGGAGCGCAGCAACGGATCGTGCTCGATGTCCCACAGCACCGCGTCGGCGGGGTCGAGAGGATCGTGCGATCGCTTCGCCACCCCGGGCGCGGCGGCCTCCTGGGCCCGCTGCGCCTCGTCGTCTCTGGTCTCGCTCACGGCTCTCCTGCATCGGGCACGACGCCCGGCCCGGTGACCGTACCTCTCGACCGTAGGCTTGCGTCATGTCCGACCTGCTCGGCCCGATGCCCCCCACGCCCGACGTCGGGCCGGTGGCACCGGACGCCGGGCGCCTCGAACCCCTCTCCCCCGGCGTGTTCGTGTGGCGCGGCACGGACGGCGCCGGCCGAGCCGGGCCGAACGCCGGGGTGATCGTCGAGGACGACGGCATCACCCTCGTGGACACCGTCTGCGCCCCGTCGGCCGCTCGGGCCTTGAACGAGCAGCTCAAGGGCTTCCGGGTCCCGGTGCGCCGGGTCGTCTACACGTCGAGCCACGTCGACGCCGTCGGCGGGTCGTCGGTGTTCTGGATGGCCGCCCGCTACGGCCGGCCCCAGACCAGCGCCCTGCTCGACCAACCCGTCCCGATCGACGCCTACCGCCGACTCGTCCCCGCCTACGCCGACGAGTTCGACGACGAGTTCCGCACCCGGCCGGTGTCGCACACCATCGTCAGCGCCGCCTGGCTCACCGAGAAGGTGTGCGTCGTGCCGACGACCGGAGCCCAGGCCGAGAACCTGGTCGTGCTGGTGCCGTCGGCGGGCGTGCTCTTCGCCGGTGCCATGGCCACCTTCGGTGCCACACCGAACGCCTACGACGGCGACCCCGAGGCCTGGGCCGACGCCCTCGGCGAGCTGGGCGAGCAGGCGCCGGTCATCGTGCCGGGCGTGGGGCCGGTGGGCGACGCGGCGTCGATGCTGGTGCTTGCAGGCCTACCTGTACGCCGTGGTCGACGCCGACGGCGATCCCCGCCGGATCCCCGACGGCCCGTGGGACGACTGGCCCGACCGCGAGCTCGACGCCGTGAACGTCGAGCGGGCCGCCCGACTGGCCGCCGGCGACACCGGCGTACCGGAGGCCATGCTGCGCCACCTCGGACTGGCCTGACACGGCGTCCTGTCGCACGACAGGGGGCAGCCGCCACGTCGCGGCAGCGGCCTTGACTATCGAACTTCGATATATCAGACTACGAGCATGTCTCGTCGGAGCTCCCGCCCTCTGCCCGCCGCCTCGCTCTACCTGATGCTGGCGCTGCTGGGCGGCGAGAACCACGGCTACGCCCTCATGCGGCTGGTCGAGGAGCAGAGCGACGGATCCGTGCGCATGGGCCCGGGCACCCTCTACGGCACCCTCAACCGGCTGCTCGCGGACGGCCTCATCGAGGAGACGACCGCGACGAGGGGCTCCGAGGAGGGGGACCGGCGACGCTTCTACCGACTCACGCCGAACGGCCAGCAGATGGCGCTGGCGGAGCTCGAACGACTGCGATCACTCGTGACGCGCTTCGATCACCTCCCTGGTCTCGGAGGAGCGCCCGCATGACGACGCCGGCCGACCCCGAACCCCGGCACATCGGTGCCTACCGGGCCCTGACCGTCCTCTACCCACAGGCCTTCCGCCGCGAGTACCGAGACGACCTCGTCGCGCTCTTCGCCGCCCAACTCGTCGCCGAGACCCCGACCCGCGTCTGGGGACGGGCCATCCGAGACCTCGGCGTCACCGTCCCCGCACAGCATCTGGAGGCCCACATGTCCCGAGCCACCGACCGTTCCGGCACCATCGCCGCCGTAGCCCTCGCCGTCGCCATCGCATCACTGCTCGCCGCACTCGGGGCCGGGAGCGGCGGGAGTGTGGCCTTCTCCATCGCGTTCCTCGTCCTGGCGCTCGCGGCGTCGCTGACGGCGCTCTGGTCCTGGCGGGCCGGCCGCGGCGTGCTCGACCGCGTCACCGGACCGGTCTGGTGGCACTTCCTCGTCGGCGGCGCGGCCGGGATGCTCGCCCTCATCGTCGCCCCCGAGCTCATCGGCGGCGGCGACGCCGACCTCCCCGACGGCATCTGGTACGTGTGGTTCGTCGGTGCGCTGCTGAGCATCGCGCTCTTCGCCGTCGGTGCGCTCCTGGGCCTCGGTCGCCTCTTGGCGCTTCGCCACGCACACCACTGACGGCTCGTAGGCTGCCCCCTGATGGGGGCACCAGGGGACGGCGCGACACGGGCAACCGGCACGGAGGCCGCCTTCGGCGAGCCCGACGTGGTCGCCCCCGCCATCCCCGCGGCGACCACCGTCTTGCTCCGCGACCACCACGACCGCGTCGAGGTGCTCATGGTCCGGCGCAACTCCAAGCTCGAGTTCGCCGGGGGGATGTGGGTCTTCCCCGGCGGCCGGATCGACGCCGACGACTACCCGGGCGGCGTGGCCACCCCCGACGATCCCGAGGCCGTGCTGGCGGCGGCTCGCCGGGCTGCGGTTCGAGAGGCCGCCGAGGAGACCGCTCTGGCGCGTGGAGGAGTCGACGCTGGTCTGGTTCTCGCACTGGACGCCTCCCGCCATCACCCCCAAGCGGTTCGCGACGTGGTTCTTCGCCGCGCGGGCCCCGGCGGACATCGACGCCCTGCGCGCCGACGGCGGGGAGATCCACGCCGTCGGCTGGATGCGTCCCGACGAGGGGCTGGCTCGGCGCAACGCCGGGGAGATCGAGCTGGCCCCACCCACGTGGATCACCCTGGAGCAGCTCTGCGGCCACGACTCGGTGGACACCACGCTCGCCGCGCTCGCACGACGACCGCCCGAGCACTTCACCACCCGCTTCGCCCGAGTGGAGGGCGGAGCTGTCGCGCTGTACCACGGTGACGCCGGGTACGAGCACGACGATCCCGACCGGCCGGGTGGCCGGCACCGGTTGTGGATGCTCGACACCGGGTGGCGCTACGAGCGGTCCCCGGGACCGGGCGGGTCAGCGCCCGGGGCCGAGACCTAGCTGGGCGGCCATGGCCAGGGCGATCGGGGCGAGGAAGAGCACCACCATCACCCAGGCCACGGTCCGCTTCCACCCGGTGGCCGCCGACGCCGCCCGACCGAACGCCCCGAAGCGCTCGATCTCGCCTTCGACCGTCCACTGGTTGTGCCGGAACCCGGGGAAGCCGGGAACGGGCTGCTCGATGACCGCGTGGATGCTCGGCCGGGTGCGCAGGTAGTCGTCGTCGAAGCGCAGCTCGTCGAAGCGGGGGTCGTCGAACATGACGTCGTCGGGGGCCTCGTCGCCGTAGCGCCCGTCGATCCCGGGCTCGAGCGGATCACCGTTGGCGTCGAGCTCACGGTGACGTCGGGGATCGTCCACAGCTGTCACGGTAGGCCAGCCGTGGCCGGTGCCGTCGGCCCGGCGACGAAGGCCCGGTGCCGGCGGGAATGGTAGGAAGAGGCGCCCCAACCCCACTTCGAGGACGACACGACGATGACCGACCAGAGCACCGTGGACGAGGACCTCCTCTGGGAGGTCGGTGAGGACGGCGTCGCCTGGCTGACCCTCAACCGTCCTGATGCCGCCAACGCCATCACCCCCGACCAGCGCAACCGCACCATCGAGCTGCTCGAGGGCGCCAGCGGCGACCTGAACGTTCGAGCCGTCGTGCTGACCGCGGCCGGGGAGCGCCACTTCTGCACCGGAGCCGACCTGCGGGTGTCCACCATCCCGGTCAACCCCGGGCCCGACGACGCCCCCGACAAGGCCCTCGGCGACGTCGGCCGCAACATCAAGCGGGGCGCCCAGCGTCTCATCGGCTCGATCCTCGACTGCGAGAAGCCGGTGATCGCTGCGGTGAACGGGACCGCGGCCGGCATCGGTGCGCACATGGCCCTGGCCTGCGACCTGGTGATCGCCGCCGACAACGCCAAGTTCATCGAGGTGTTCGTGCGTCGGGGCATCACCCCCGACGGCGGCGGCGCCTACCTCCTCCCCCGGATCGTGGGGTTGCAGAAGGCCAAGGAGCTGATCTTCTTCGGCGACGACGTGCGCGCCGCGGAGGCCGAGCGGATCGGTCTCGTCAACAAGGTCGTGCCCCAGGCCGAGCTCCACGACGCGACCGCCGAATGGGCGGGACGCCTGGCCGAGGCCCCGACGAAGGCGCTCATGCTCTCGAAGTGGCTGCTCAACCGGAGCCTCGACTAGCGACCGCGGCGCGGCCTTCACCGACGAGGCCTGGGCCCAGGAGATGGCCTCGTACACCCAGGACTTCCAGGAGGGCGTCGCCGCCTTCAAGGAGCGTCGCGACGTGCGCTACCGCGGCTGGTAGCAGGAAGGAACCGATGAGCGAACCGTCCGACCTCGACGCCGACGTCGAACGGCTGGTGGCCGTCGAGGCCATCCGTCGCCTCAAGGCCCGCTACTTCCGCTCCATGGACACCAAGGACTGGGTCGGGTTCGCCGACGTGTTCGCCCCCGACGCGGTGATGGACATGACGCGACGAGGCGGGCGAGGTCGTCGAGGGCAACGACGCCATCGCCGCGTTCGTGTCGGGTTCGGTCGGCGACGTGGTGACCGTCCACCACGGGCACATGCCCGAGATCACCGTCGAATCACCGACCGAGGCCACCGGCATCTGGGCCATGGAGGACCTGCTGCAGTGGCCGCAGGGCTCGCCCATCGTGTCGATGCACGGGTTCGGCCACTATCACGAGCGCTACGTCCGACTCGACGGGGCAGTGGAGGATCGCCCACCTCCGCCTGTGCCGACTGCGACGCGACCTCGAGCTGCCCGAGGACTGACCCGACGGCCGACGGGAGGTCTGGTAGGACCAACGGCTCCCGTCCCACGAGAGGTGGCCCATGCCCATCAAGGTCCTCGCCGCCGCGATCACGTGCGCGCTCGTGGTCGCGGCCGGCTGCACGGACGGAGGCGGGAGCGACGACGGCGCCCGGGCCGGGATCGAGCCGCCGACGGTCACCACCCCGGCACGACCCGACGGCCCCGCGGCCGACCTGAACGAGAAGATCACGGGCCCCGGCGCCCCCTTCGTCGGGCTCGCCCCGCGCAGTCGATCTGGCCGCCGCCGGCTACGTGGAGGAGGAGCTCGTGGCATCCGGGGAGGCGACGGCCTACGCACCCGGCGGGCCGCTGACCGAGGACGGGAACTGGTCGTTCGTCGCCGGACGACCTCTGCGCCCTACCGCACACGGGTGCTGGTCCGCCGTCCGGCGACCCGACGCGCCTCGAGCGGCACGGTGGTCGTCGAGTGGCTCAACGTCAGTGGTGGTGTCGACGCCGACGTGATGTGGACCAACCTCCACGAGGAGATCACCCGGCGGGGTGACACCTGGGTGGGGGTGTCGGCTCAACGCATCGGGGTCGAGGGCGGCCCGGTGCTGGTCCGGGCCCCGGGCGCCGAGGGCATCGTCGGCAGTGGCCTCAAGGCCCTGTACCCGGATCGGTACGGCGTCCTTGGAGCACCCCGGTGACGGCTACGCGTTCGACATCTTCACGCAGGTGGCGCGGGCCGTCCGCGCCGGTGTCGGCGACCGGCGAGCCTGCCGAGCGCGTGCTCGCCACCGGCCAGTCGCAGTCGGCCATCGCGCTCATCACCTACTACAACGGTGTGCAGCCCCTCACCCGGGCCTTCGACGGCTTCTTCGTGCACAGTCGGGCCTTCGTCGCCCTTCCCCTGGTGGGTCCGGGTGAGTACGGCCGACCTCGCCAGCGGGTTCGCGGCCGGACCGGTGCGCTTCCGCACCGACCTCGAGGCCCCGGTGATGGACCTCCAGTCCGAGAGCGACGTGGTCGGCGTCCTCGACTCCGTCGGTCGTGCGCCAACCGGACACCGACCGCTTCCGGCTGTGGGAGGTCGCGGGCACCGCGCACGCCGACGTGCACACCCTCGGCGCGGAACCGCCGAACGGCTCGACTGCGGCCTCCCGATCAACGACGGTCCCCTCCACGTCGTGGCCAAGGCCGCCTACCGGGGGCTCGTCGACTGGGTGCGCACCGGCGATGCCCCGCCCGAGGCCCCCCGTCTCGACGCTCACCGCCGGCCCCGAGCCCGCCCTGGACCGCGATGCCGACGGGATCGCCCTGGGTGGGCTCCGCACACCCCCCGTCGACGTGCCGGTCGACGTCCTCTCCGGCCGAGCCGGGCCCGGATCCCAGCCTGCTCTGCCTCCTGCTCGGCTCGACCGTGCCTCTTCCGGTCGAGCGGCTCGCCGCCCTCTACCCCACCGGGCCGACCTACGAGCAGGCCTACGAGCGCGCCACCGACGCCACCATCGCCGCCGGCTTCGCCCTCGCCGAGGACCGTGAGGCACTGATCGGACTTCGCCCGACCCTCGCGGGTCGCCGGCTGAGCCGCACCGGCCCGGCGCGCCCTAGGTCGTGGTGCCGGTCGAGGGCGGTGTGCAGGATGCGACCGACGGTGGCCACCATGGCGTCGCGGCTGGTGCCGCGGCGCTCGAAGGTCTGGCGGAAGCTGGTGAGCCGATCGAGCGCCGCCAACATGGCGCCCGCGGTGGCGAAGGGCTCGAGGTCGAGGGGGAGGCGCCCGGCGGCCTGGGCCTCGGAGACCTTGACCACCATGGCGGCGAGCAACGGCTCGTTGTAGGAGCGACGCACGGCGCGAAAGCGCGCATCGCCCTCGTCGGCGCGCAGGTGCATGATGCGCAGCACCGCCTGGTGCTGACCCCAGAAGTCCATGTAGGCGCTCACCAGGGTGCGGGCCTGGTCGAGGCCGTCGGGCCCGGTCCAGTCCGTGGCGAAGCGCTCCGAGAACGCCTCGGCGCCGACCACGGCCTCGGTGGCGAGGGCGAGGATCGCCGCCTCCACGTCGGCGAAGTACTGGTAGAAGGTCGCCGGCGAGGTGCCCACCTCCCTGGCCACGTCGATGACCTTGAGGTCGAGCGCGCCCTGGCGGCGCAGGAGGGCGTCGGTGGCGTCGAGGATCCGTCGCCGGGTCTGGATGGCGCGCCGCCCGATCACCCGGCCGTCGGTGGCCACGACGCCATCGGTCGTGGTCCTCTCGGGTTCGGGCTCCGGGGCCGTCGTCATCGCCACCACTCCTCCACCGGTTCCGCCTACTGCGTGCCGTAGACCGGCGCAGGAGCCGGGGCGTCGGCGATCAGCTGGTCGACGACCGGACCGAGCTCGGCGGGGTCCCAGCGGTCGCCCTTGTCCACCGGTGTGCCGTGCTGCCAGCCGTCGGCCACGCTGAGCTCGCCGCCGGCGCACTCGAACATCCGGCCGGTGACGTGACCGCTCTGCTCGCTGCCGAGCCAGACCACGATGGGGCTGATGTTGGCGGGGTCCATGGCGTCGAACCCGGATTCCGGCTTGGCCATCATCTCGGCGAAGGCGTCCTCGGTCATGCGGCTGCGGGCCGACGGGGCGATCGAGTTGGCCGTCACCCCGATGCGGCCCAGCTCGGCGGCGATGTTGAGGGTGAAGGTGGCGATGCCGGCCTTGGCCGCGGCGTAGTTGGTCTGGGCGAGGCTGCCCATCAGCCCGGCCCCCGAGGAGGTGGTGATGACCCGGGCGGCGCGCTGGCGTTCGGCCTTGGACTCGGCCCTCCAGTACTCGACAGCCGCGCTTGACCGGGCAGAACGTGCCCCGCAGGTGCACCCGCATCACGGCGTCCCAGTCGTCGACGGTCATGTTGACGAACATCCGGTCGCGCACGATCCCGGCGTTGGTGACGACCACGTCGAGCCCGCCGAAGACCTCGATGGCCGACTCGACCAGGTTGCCGGCGCCGTCCCAGTCGCTGATGTCGTCGCCGTTGACGATGGCCGCTCCGCCCATCGCCTCGATCTCGTTGACCACCTCCTGCGCGGGGCTCATGTCGACCCCCTCCCCCTGGAGGGAGGCGCCGAGGTCGTTGACCACGACCATGGCCCCTTCGGCGGCGAAGGCCAGCGCGTGCGCTCGGCCGAGCCCCCGGCCCGCTCCGGTGATCACGACCACACGTCCGTCACAGATACCCATCAGTCCTCGTTCTCCTTGTCGGTCATCGTTCCCAGGCCTTCTCGGCCTCGGCGGCGGCGGGCGCGAGCGCTCGCTTGTCGATCTTGCTCATCGGCGTGAGGGGGAGCTCGTCGACCACCACGAGGCAGTCGGGCGCCTTGTAGTCGGCCAGGTGCTCCTTGCACCACACCCGCAGGTCGGCCAGCTCGGGGGTCGCCCCCGGCGCAGGCACCACGAAGGCCACGCCGATCTCCCCCAGCACCGGGGCGGCGGTGCCCACCACGGCGACGCGATCGACGGTGGGGTGCTGGCCGAGGTGGTTCTCGACCTCGACCGGGTACACGTTGTAGCCACCGCGGATGTACATCTCGGTGCTACGACCGGACAGGTGGAGGTCACCTCGGTCGTCGAGGTACCCGAGGTCGCCGGTGAGCAACCAGCCGTCGGCGTCGATGGCCGCCTCCGTGAGCTCGGGCTCACGCCAGTACCCCCGGAACATGGCCCGGCTCCGCAGGCAGACCGTGCCCACCTCGCCGCGCCCGACCACCGGGCCCCGACCGCCGTCGCCGCGCAGCTCCATCTCGACCCCCGTACCGGGGACGCCGACGGTCTCGGCCACCACCTCGTCGGGGTCGTCGAGGGCGGTACCGGTCGACACGCAGGCCTCGGTGGAGGTGTAGCGCACCACGACCGGGCAACCGAAGGTCGCTCGCATGGCTCGCACGAGCTCCGGTGGGACCCGGGCGGCGCCGGTGCTGACGATGCGCAGGCTCGACGTGTCGGTGGTCGCCAGGTCGGCGTGGGCCAGCATCATCTGCCACTGCGCGGGAACACCCTGGCCGACCGTGACGCGCTCGTCCTCGATGAGGGCCAGCGCCGCGCCGGCCGACCACGGCGTGGGGATGATCACCGTCGTGATGACGTGGGCCAGCTCGTCCCACACCCGGGTCATGTAGCCGACGTGGGCGAAGGGGAGCGGCGAGAGCCGACGGTCACCGACCTGCGACAGCGGCCCGGCGGCGCGGGCCATGGCCTCGAGGCAGGCGTGGTCGAACACCGCGCCCTTGGGCTTGCCGGTGGTGCCGCTGGTCCAGACGATGGCCACCGGGTCGGTGGGCGTCCGCCGGGGGCGCGCCGCGAAGGGCACGTCGGTGTGGGCGTCACGCAGCTCGGCCACGCCGAGCGTGGGGACGGCACCCATCGCCTCGTCGCTCACGACCACCACGGGGGCGCTGCGGTCGAGGACGTGGGCGGTCTCGTTGGGGCCGAGGCGCGGGTTCATGCCGCTGGCGACCGCGCCGAGGCGCAGGACGGCCTGGTAGGCGACGGCGTAGTCGATCGAGGACGGCAGGGCGATGCCCACCACGTCGTCGGGACCGACGCCCATGCCCGCCAACCGGGAGGCCACCCCGTCAGCGGCACGGCCCCACTCGGCGAAGGTGATGCGCCGGTCGCCGTCGACGAAGGCCTCGACGTCGCCGGCCACGTCCACGACGGCGTCGAAGAGGTCGGGCACGGTCTCGAAGGCGCCGCGGATCGGCTCCTCGGGCACGGGCATGGGATCGACACTAGCCCTCTGACGGTTCGTCAGAAACGGTGCCCCGACCAGCACCGGTGCTGCCGCAGCGACACCCCGCGACCGCGGCGGCCGTTCGTTTGACCGGGGTTTCTGACGCGCCGTTAGATTGGGCGGGTGACGACCCGAGAGCGAGTCCCTGCGGTGGACGGCTGGTTCACCACCGCCGAGCCCTACACCCTCATCGGCGGCCGGTGCCCGCAGTGCACCACCTACGTGTTCCCCCCACGCTCCGGCGCCTGCCCGAACCCGGGTTGCGACGGCACCGAGCTGGAGTCCACGCCGCTGTCGCGACGAGGGCGGGTCTGGTCCTACACCGAGAACCACTACGCCCCGCCGCCGCCCTATGTGGCCGCCGACCCCTTCGAGCCCTACGCGCTGGCCGCGGTCGAGCTCGAGGCCGAGGGCATCGTCATCCTCGGCCAGGTGGCCAAGGGCGTCATGGCCGCCGACCTCGAGATCGGCATGCCGGTGGAGGTCGACCTCCAGGTGCTGTGCACCGACGACGACGGCAACGAGAGCTGGATCTGGACGTGGGCGCCGGTGGCCGGGGAGGAGGACGCATGAGCAGCGAACGAGATCTCGTCGTGCTCGGGACCGGCATGCACCCCTGGGGCAAGTGGGGACGCAACTTCGTGGAGTACGGCCTCGTGGCCGCCCGCGAGGCCCTGGCCGACGCCGACGTGGCCTGGCGCGACATCGAGTTCGTGGCCGGCGCCGACACCATCCGCAACGGCTACCCCGGCTTCGTGTCGGGCTCCACGTTCTCCCAGGCCCTGGGCTGGACGGGCGCGCAGATCTCGTCGTCCTACGCCGCCTGCGCCTCGGGAGCCCAGGCGTTGCAGTCGGCCCGGGCCCAGATCCTGGCCGGGTTCGCCGACGTGGCCATGGTCATCGGCGCCGACACCACCCCGAAGGGCTTCTTCGCCCCGGTGGGCGGCGAGCGCAAGGAAGACCCGGACTGGCAGCGCTTCCACCTCCTCGGGGCCACCAACCCGTCGTTCTTCGCCCTCAACGCCCGCCGCCGCATCGACGTCTTCGGTGACACCGTCGACGACTTCGCCATGGTGAAGGTCAAGAACTCCAAGGCCGGCGCCCAGAACCCCAACGCCCGCTTCAAGAAGGAGTTCTCCCTCGAGGACTTCGCCTCCTCCCCCATCGTCAGCGACCCGCTGCGCCTGCTCGACGTGTGCGCCACGTCCGACGGCGCCGCTGCGCTGATCGTGTGCACCCCCGAGTACGCCCGACGCAAGCTCGGCACCCTCGACGGCGCCGTGCGCATCACCGCGGTGGCCAACACCACGCCCACCTACCCGCAGGTGCGCCTCGAGCTGCCCGACATCGCCACCGACTCCAGCGCCGTCGTGGCCGCCCCCGGGCTCGGCTTCAAGGACTCCATCGCCCACAACGCCTACGAGCAGGCGGGCCTCGGCCCCGAGGACCTGAGCTGCGCCGAGGTCTACGACCTGTCCACCGCCCTCGAGCTCGACTGGTACGAGAACCTCGGCCTGTGCGCCGAGGGCGAGGGCGCCGAGCTCGTCCGCAAGGGCGAGACGGCCCTCGGCGGCCGGGTACCGGTGAACGCCTCGGGTGGGCTGTCCTCGTTCGGTGAGGCCATCCCCGCGCAGGCCATCGCCCAGGTGTGCGAGCTCACCCGCCAGCTCCAGGGCCGCTGCGAGGGCCACCAGGTCGAGGGTGCCACCGTCGGTCTGGCCATCAACCAGGGCCTGTTCGGGCACGGCTCCTGCACCATCGTCACCACCTGAGACGTCACCCACGCCCATCGTCCGCCCCAGCACCGCTCCCGAGTCAACCCCCCTTCGAGATCGAGGTACACCAATGGCCGAGGCCTACATCGTCGACGCAGTGCGCACCCCCGTGGGCCGACGCGGCGGCGGGCTGTCCACCATCCACCCCGCCGACCTCGGCGCGGCCAGCATCAAGGCGCTGATCGAGCGGACCGGCATCGACCCCGGCGCCGTCGACGACGTGGTGTTCGGCAACGTCGACTCGATCGGCCCCCAGGCCGGCGACATCGCCCGCACCGCCTGGCTGGTGGCCGGGATGCCCGAGCACGTGCCGGGCACGACGATCGACCGCCAGTGCGGATCGAGCCAGCAGGCCGTGCACTTCGCGGCGCAGGGCGTGATGAGCGGCACGCAGGACCTCGTCGTCGCCGGTGGCGTGCAGAACATGTCGATGATCCCGATCTCGGCGGCCATGACCGCCGGGCAGGAGTACGGCCACGAGACGCCGTTCTCGGACTCCCCCGGCTGGCTCGAGCGCTACGGCGACCAGGAGGTCAGCCAGTTCCGCGCCGCGGAGATGATCGCCGAGAAGTGGGACTGCACCCGTGAGGAGATGGAGGCCTTCGCCGTCGAGTCGCACGAGCGGGCCATCCGCGCCCGGGCCGAGGGGCGCTTCGAGACCCAGATCGTCGCCGTCGGCGACGTGACCGCCGACGAGGGCCCCCGCGAGCCCAACTGGGAGAAGATCCGTTCGCTGCCCACCCTCGTCGAGGGCGGTCGCCTCACCGCCGCCTGCGCCAGCCAGATCTCCGACGCCTCCGCGTCGCTGCTGATCGCCAGCGAGCAGGGCGTGAAGGACCACGGCCTCACCCCACGGGCGCGCATCCACCACCTGTCGGTGCGCGCCGACGACCCGGTGTGGATGCTCACCGCCCCGATCCCCGCCACCCGCCACGCCCTCGACAAGACCGGGATGACCCTCGACGACATCGACCTCGTCGAGATCAACGAGGCCTTCGCCTCGGTGGTGCTGGCCTGGGCCAAGGAGACCGACGCCGACCTGGCCAAGGTCAACGTCAACGGCGGGGCCATCGCCCTCGGCCACCCCCTCGGCGCCACCGGCGCCCGCCTGATGACCACGCTGCTGTGCGAGCTCGAGCGCACCGGCGGCCGCTACGGCATGCAGACCATGTGCGAGGGCGGCGGTCAGGCCAACGTCACCATCATCGAACGGCTGTGATGTCTGGCGCCCTCCTCGGCTGACGCCTCGTCGGGACGCTGGTGTGGCTCGGTCGCTGGCGCTTCCCCTCGCCACCCGACCGCACGCAGCCGAGAACTCACGTCTCGGCTGACGCCTCGTCGGGACGCTGGTGTGGCTCGGTCGCTGGCGCTTCCCCTCGCCACCCGACCGCACGCAGCCGAGAACTCACGTCTCGGCTGACGCCTCGTCGGGACGCTGGTGTGGCTCGGTCGCTGACGCCCCCGCCTCTCGGCCTCTCGCCGCCGGACGAGCATCCTCAAGGTGGAGGACCCGATCTGCCGATATCTCTCCTCGGGAGACTGCGGAGAGGGGCCCCACATGAGTCGACCGAAAGCGTTGCTGGTGTCCGCGGTGGTCGCGCTCACGCTGATCTCGCTGGTCGTGATGGTCGGCACGCTCCTGCGGGTCAGCACCGCCGAGAACGAACGAGGGACGGCGGCTCCGGTGCCGCCCTCGACGGTCCCTCTCGAGCAGGGCCCGCTCGAGGTCGGTTCGGACGCGCCGCCCGAACCGGTCGTGGTCTACCAGGACGTGTGGGAGGTCGTTCCCGGCGCACCCACAGGGGCCGGCCCAGGCGCGTCCGCGAGCGGAGCTGCTCAGGAGGTCCCGGTGACCGCGATCGCAGGCCAGGCGGTGCCGCCGACCCCGGTGGCGCCGGGCGCACCCGTCGTGGGTGCGGTCGCCCCGCCGGCCACGACGTCGCCGACGACCAAGGCACCTGCTCCGACGACCACCGTCGCCCCGAGGCCCCCCGGCGTTCCGGCGGACTGGCCGGCGGACAAGCCCATCCCGCCCATGCCTGCGGGCTGCCGCCAACCACAGCTCGAGGACGACGGCGTCTGGAACTGCCAGCACTGAGCCCCACGGACGAGCCACGGCTGGAGCGGTGCGCCACCGACAGCGGGCCGGAGCCCCTCGCTCCCAGGATGGGACAGGCGACGTCTCGGGGTCTCAGCCGGGTTCGCTCAACAGGTGCAGCACCAGCTTGTCGCCCTTGGATTCGTTGATGTAGAACGCCGTCGACCCGGTGAGGGTGAGGTCCTGGCCCGTGGCCGTGTCGTGCAGGGCGAGGTGTCGGCTCAAGCCGAACTTGGTGATCTGCACCGCCGTGGTGGCGCGGTCGAACGAGCGCAGCTCCCCCGTGGGGCCCGAACCGGTCTTCCAGTCGAGGACGTGGATGCGGGTGGCCGTGACCGCCACCAGCATCCGCACCGTCACCCCCTGCTCGGACGCACGGACCTCGCGCGACATGTGCAGCGCGGCGACCGACCCCAGCGCCGAGGTCGTCGAGTCGCCGACCACGTCCCCCACCGCACCGCCCGCGACCATCGCCGCGCCGGCCTCGACGTAGTCGTCCTTCAACCCGAAGATCCCCGCGCTGAGCACCGGATCGTCGGAGCCGAGCACCGCTTCGGCCTCGGCGATGAGGTCGGTCTCGTCGTTCATGGCCATGCATGCTTCCAGGTCACCGGCGCGTCGGCCGGGACCGTGCGGCGGTCAGCCCTGCTCGGCTCCGAGCAGGGACACGAAGCTGACCATCTCGCCGGGATAGCCGCCGAGGTTGTGCGTGAGGGCCAGCTTGCGCCCCGCGTCGAGGCTCTGGATGCGCCGCTCCTCGGGCACCTCGCCGCGCAGCTGGAGCCATGCCTCGAACATCATCCGCAACCCGGAGGCTCCCACGGGGTGCCCGAAGCTCTTCAAACCGCCGTCGGGGTTGACCGGCAGCTCGCCGTCGAGGTCGAACACCCCGTCGAGCACGTCGCGCCACGCCGTGCCCCGCTCGGAGAACTGCAGGTCCTCCATCAACACGAGCTCGGTGGGCGTGAAGCAGTCGTGCACCTCGGCCAGGGCCACCTCGGCGCGGGCGTCCTTGACGCCGGCCTGGGCGTAGGCGTCCTCGGCGCACGCGGCGATCTCGGGGAACGTCGTGTAGTCGTAGGCCGGGTCGATGAGCCCCGAGCCGTTGCCGGCCACGAACGAGAGCGCCTTCACGTAGATCGGGGTGTCGGTGTAGCGGTGGGCGTCCTCGGCCCGGCACACGATGGCCGACGCGGCGCCGTCGGCGACACCGGCGCAGTCGAACACGCCGAGGGTGCCCGCCATCTTGGGGGCCCGCTCGACCTGCTCGACGCTGATCTCCTTGCGGAACTGCGCCCGAGAGTTGCGGGCCCCGTTGAAGTGGTTCTTGCGGGCGATGTGGGTGAGCACGGCCCGCATCGTCTCCTCGTCGACGCCGTACTTCTTGCCGTACGCGGGCACGATCATCGAGAACATGGCCGCCGCGGTGAGGGTGCGCCCGGTGCCGTCGCTCGGGATGGGGAAGGCGTTGAGCCCCTGGTAGCCCGTGTCCTTCACCTTCTCGGCGCCGACGACCATGGCGAGGTCGTAGGCCCCCGAGGCGACCGCGTAGGCCGCCTGGCGGAGGGCCTCGGAACCGGTGGCGCAGTAGTTCTCGACCCGGGTGACGGGCTTGTTCTGGAGCTGCAGGGGTCGGGCCAGCGTGATGCCGCTCATCCCGCTCTGGGCGGTGCCGAACCAGTAGGCGTCGACGTCGTCCTTGGTGACGCCCGCAGACGCGTAGGCGTCGTTGGCGGCGTCGATCATCAGGTCGTCGAGGCCCAGGCCCCAGTTCTCGATGAAGTTCGTGCAGCCCATGCCGACGATGGCGACACGGTCGCGGATGCCATGACTAGCCACGGACCAACCGTCCCTTCCAGAAGTAGTTGTGGATGCCGTCGGCGGTGAAGAGGCGACGGAAGGTCATCTCGACCCGCTCACCGATCTCGACCTCCTCGAGGTCGGTGTCGGTGAGCTCGATCGGCAAGCGACCGCCTCCGTCGAAGTCGACGACGGCGAACACGATGGGCGGGCTCGGTGAGTAGGCGATGCGATCGACGGTGAAGGTGGCGATGGTGCCCTCGACGTCGGCCATCGGCACCGGCTCCATCTGGTCGGTGCGCTCACCGTCCATCGACACCCGTGACGGGGGCAGGAACACGGTGCCCGACTCGGTGTCTCGCGAGCCCACGAAGCCGAACTTCCACTCCGCGGACCGTGCCGCGGCGGTGCCCGAGGGCCGAGCGGGCTCGGGGCGACGTGGCGGCTCGACGGCGAGCATGCCCCGCCACGAGAGGAAGCGGCCGTAGGTGACCGGCGCGCCACCCGTCACCTGGTCGGCCACCGGGCGGGCGGGGGTGAAGGAGGCCGACGCGGGGGTGGTCCGGAAGACCAGCACCTCGACGCCGTCGCCGACGACGACCAACCCGATCGCCTGCCCGGGCTCGGCCTGCTCGAGGAGCGCGACCAGCAGCAACGCCGGCTGGGCGGCGCCCGTGGCGCCCACGGTGTCGGTCATGTCGCCCACGACCGCCGCGGCGCCGAGCTTGCCGGCCACCGCCTTGCCGATGCGAGCGGTGGGAGCGGCCACGGCCACCGTGACCTCGTCGGCGGCGAGCCCGACCTCGGCGAGGGCGGCGGCCCAGGCGTCACGGGCCAGCCCGACGTAGGTGATCTCGGAGAACTTGTCGTCCCAGACCTTGGAGCGCACGTCGCCGGGGGTGCGCCAGCGGTCGACGAACTCGACCGTGGACGAGGCGCCGCCCAGGTAGTCGGCCAGCACACCGTCACCGTCGCCGATCACGACAGCGGCGCCGGCGTCACCTCCGGCGGCCTCGTCGGCCGAGCCGGCCAGGCCGGTACGCAGGTCGGCGGTGGCCACCAGCGTGGTGCCCGAACCCTGGAGCGCGAGACGCAGGCCGCCCACCGCGGACCGCACCGATGCCCCCAGGTCGAGGGCGGCCACGGACGGGATCGAGCCGCAGCGCCGCGTGCACGGCCGTGGCGTTGGTCTTGTCGGCGTAGGCCGGCGCGGCGGTGGCGAACAGCACGGCGTCGGGCCGGATGTCGACCGGTCGCAGAGCGAGGCGTGAGGCCTCCACCGCCATGGTCGTGGTGTCCTCGTCGAACGAGGCGACGGTGCGGGTGCCCTTGCCGCCGCCCTGCCCCACGAAGGCCGAGATCTGGCTCCGGTCGAGACGCCGATAGGGCAGATACGCCCCCCAGGAGAGAATGCCGCGCATGGCGCCGACCCTATCTGATGGTCCGTCAGATTCGGCCAGTTCGGCGCGGCCGGCCCGCGACGCCGCCGGCCGCCCGGCACCCGGAGCCGGACCCGCGCTGTGGCATCATCGGCACTTCGACGATCCCAGGGGGGACGCAACCGATGGCCGAGACGACTCCGGTGCTCGAGGAGCTCGGCTTCTACACCCTGGCGGGGCAGCCGAGCTCGTCGCGCGACCTGGTCGAGGAGGTGGTCGGCGCCGAGGACCTCGGCCTCGGTCGGGCGTTCATCAGCGAGCGCTACAACAAGAAGGAAGCCGCCACGCTGTGCGGAGCGGCGGGAGCGGTGAGCGAGCGGATCCAGATCTCGACCGCGGCCACCAACCACAACACCCGCCACCCGATGGTCACCGCCGGCTTCGCCCGCACCATGCAGAGCCTCACCGGTGGGCGCTTCACCCTCGGCCTCGGCCGGGGCATCTCGATGATGCAGGACGCCTTCGGCATCCCCCGCATCACCACCGCCCAGATGGAGGACTTCGCCGGGCTGATGCGTCGCCTCTTCCGCGGCGAGGTCATCATCGGCCACGACGGTCCTGCCGGCTCGTTCCCGGTGCTGCACCTCGACGCCGAGCTCGACGAGCACCTCCCGATGGGGCTCGTGGCCTTCGGCGACAACACCCTCGAGCTCGGCCGGGCGCTGCTTCGACGAGGTGGTGCTGCACACCTTCTTCACCGACGAGACCACCGCCCACTGCGTCGACACGGTGAAGGCCGCCGCCGAGAAGGCCGGGCGCGATCCCGACGACGTGAAGGTCTGGTCCTGCTTCGCCACGATCAGCGATCACATCGACGCCGACGCCCGCCTCATGAAGCTCGTCGGCCGCCTCGGCACCTACCTGCAGGGCTACGGCGCCCTGCTGGTGCGCACGAACGACTGGGACCCGGCCGTGCTCGAACGCTTCCTGGCCGACCCGGTGGTCCAGAGCGTCCGGGGGCTCGACGTCCAGGGCACCACCGAGCAGCTCGAACACGTCGCCACGCTGATCCCCGACGAGTGGCTGGCCCCGAGCGCCACGGGCACGCCCGCCGAGTGCGTCGCCGCCATCCGGGGCCAGTTCGACCTCGGCTGCGACGGCGTCATCATGCACGGCGCCACCCCGACCGAGCTCGCTCCCGTCGTCGCCGCCTATCGAGAGGCCTGACGGTGCCCACCACCACCGAAGCCACCACCACCCGCCACCGCCCGGACCTACTGCCGGCTGTGCGAGGTGGGCTGCGGTCTGGTGGCCGACATCGGCGACGACGGCCGGGTCGAACGCCTCCGCCCGGACAAGGACCACCCGGTGACCCGTGGCTTCGCCTGCAACAAGGGGCTGCTGGCCACCGAGATCCACCGCGACCCCGCCCGGGTCGACCGACCACAGCGGCGGCACCCGGACGGCACCCGCGCCGACGTGGAGTGGGACGACGCCCTCGACGACATCGCCGCCCGTCTCGCCGCCATCGTCGACGAGCACGGCCCGTCGGCCGTGGCGCTGTACCTCGGCAACCCGACGGCGTTCAACGCCACCGCCGGACCGGCGGCCGGGCTCTTCCTGCTGCAGGTCGGGTCCGATCGGCTCTTCACCGCCGGCCCGCAGGACTGCGCCAACAAGTTCGCCATCGGCGAGCTGCTCTGGGGGTCGTCGCAGATCCATCTGATCCCCGACCTCGACCGCACCGATCACCTGCTCCTGCTCGGCACCAACCCCCGGATCAGCAAGGGCTCGTTCCTCTCGGTCCCCGACCCGGTGGGCCGGCTGGCCGCCATCGAGGCGCGGGGCGGCACCGTCCGATTCGTCGACCCCCGCCACGGTGAGCCGAACGTCGGGGAGACGATCCAGATCAAGCCCGACACCGACGTCTACCTGCTGGCCGCGATGCTGTGCGAGATCGATCGCACGGTCGGGTTCGACCCCGACGGCGCGTCGAAGGTGACCGACCTCGACGCCCTGCGCGCCTTCGTCGCCCGGTTCCCGCCGGAGTGGGTCGCCGACGTGGTGGGTGTGGACCTCACGACGATCGCCGCGATGGCCCGGGAGTTCGCGGAGGCCCCCACGGCCTCGGCTCACCTCTCCACCGGGGTCAACATGGGCCGTCACGGCGCTCTGGCCTACTGGCTCCTGCAGATGCTCGTGCTGCTCACCGGCAACCTCGACCGCCCCGGCGGCAACGTCGCCGCCCCACGGGCCACCGCTCCCACCCCCGCGTCGAACGCGGCCGGGCCGGCGGGGTTCGTCGACTCACCGTGGGGGTCGTACCGCACGACCGCAGGCGGCCAACCGGGGGCGCTGCTGGGCACGATGCTGCGCGATCCCGACTCCCCCATCAAGGCGCTGATCACCGTGGCCGGGAACCCGCGCTCAGCATCGGGGGAGGCGACGACCTGGCCGAGGCCTTCGCCGACCTCGACCTGTTGGTCACGCTCGACTACTACCGCAACGCCACCGGCGAACACGCCGACTACGTCCTGCCCGTCGCCGACTGGTTCGAGCGAGAGGACATGAACACGTTCGTCCAGGGCACCCAGCCCGATGCCTACGTGCAGTGGACCGGACCAGTCGTCGCCCCGGAGGGCCTACGTCGCACCGAGCGCGACGTCTTCGCCGACCTCAGCGAGCGTCTGGGGCATCCGCCGATCTTCACCCCCGAGACCGACATCCTCTCGCTGCTCTACGACGCCGACCTCGGCGATCACGGGCTGTCGATGGCTGCGCTGCGCGCCACCGACGGCGGCGTCGCCGTACTGGCACCGTCCGAGCCGGGGACGTTCCTCGACCGCATGACCACCGACGGCACGCTCGACGGCAACCCGGCGATGCTCGAGCCCGCTCGTCACCGGGCCGTGGAGCTCTTCGCCGAGCTCGCGGCCGAACCGGCCGATCAGCTGAAGCTGATCACCCGGCGCACCTCGCACACGATCAACTCGGCCATGCAGAACGTCGAGCGGCTGAAGAAGGGGATCGGCGCCGACAACCCGCTGTTCCTCGCCCCCGCCGACGCCGAGCGCCTCGCCGTGCTCGACGGCGCGAAGGTGAGGGTCTCCAACGCCTACGGAGAGCTCGAGGCCACCGCCAAGGTCGACCCGTCGCTGCGCTCGGGCGTGGTGGCCATGACCCATGGGTTCGGCAACGCCGGCACCACGGGGATGCCCGTGGCCCAGCGCTTCGCCGGAGTGAACGTGAACGTCCTCACGCCGACCGGGCCGGGCACCTTCGATCCGGTCAGCACCATGTCGCAGCTGACCGGCATCCCGGTCGACGTCGAGGCCCTCTGAGCGGGTCGCTGAACCCCGGATAGGGTCGCCGCCATGCGACTCGGAGACATCGGCAACGCCGACGCCCTGCCCTTCGGACGGCCCCTCGAGGGCGTGAGGGTGCTGGCCCTCGAGCAGATGCAGGCCCTCCCCTACGCCACGCAGCTCCTGGCCCGTCTCGGCGCCGACGTGGTGAAGGTCGAGAGCACCAAGGGCGGCGACCTGGGTCGTGGCTCCCAGCCGTCGATCACCGACCCCGAGGGCCGCACGGTCGGGGCCACGTTCCTGCGCAACAACCTGGGCAAGCGCTCGATCTGCGTCGACCTGAAGGCCCCCGAGGGCCGCCGGCTGGTGCTCGACCTCGCCCCGACGGTTCGACATCGTGGCCGAGAACTTCAAGGGCGGTGCGCTGGCCCGCATGGGCCTGGGCTACGACGACATCGCCGCCGTGCATCCGTCGGTCGTCTACGTGTCGGTCTCCGGCTTCGGCAACACCGTCGAGACGCCCTACGACGGCTGGCCCGCCTATGCCGCGGTGGCCGAGGCGATGAGCGGGATCTACGACTACAAGCTCGAGCCCGGCCGACCGCCCGTGGTGTCGCCGGTCGGCGCCCTCGGCGACATCGGCACCGCGCTGTTCGCCACCATCGGCCTCCTCGCCGCCCTACGCCATCGCGACCGCACCGGCGAGGGCCAGTACGTGGACGTGGCCATGTTCGACGCCATGGTGGCCATGACCGACCTCGTCACCAACTTCTGGTCGCTGGGTCTGCGGCCCGAGCCCGGTCAGGGGCTCGCCATGATCCTCGACGGCTTCGAGGCCGCCAACGGCTGGTTCATCATCCAGGTCGGCCGCGAGCACGAGTTCGAGCGCCTGGCCAACCTGGTGGGCAAGCCAGAGTGGTTGTCCGACGAACGACTTGCCGACCCGAGCCGGGTGGCGGGAGCACATGGACGACGTGCTCCGCCCGGGGGTGAACGCCTGGGCCGCCGACAAGACCAACATCGAGGCCTGCCGGGCCCTCGCCGACGCCGGCGTCGCGGCCGGGCCCTGCCTCACCGCCCCGCAGGTCATCGAGGACCCCCACGTCGCCGCGCGCAACATGCTCGTCGAGATCCCCCGACCCGACGGCGGTGAGCCCGGTGCTCACCCCGGGCAACCCCATCAAGCTGTCGAAGATGGCCGACGGCCCCGAGGAGCGGATGCCCTGGTTGGGCGAGCACACCGACGCCGTGCTGTCCGACGAGCTGGGCCTCGGCACCGACGCCCTGGCCGACCTGCGGGACAGGGGCGTCATCGCCTGACGGAACCCCAACCGTCACCGGCCGGCGACTCGGAGGCCGATCAGGGTTCGATGGGGAACCACTGGTCCGATGTCGGCACCCAGCAGTTCACCGGCGCCGGGCACCCGTTGTAGGTGCCGTTGGCGTTCTTCGGCGTGTCGACCGATGCCGCGGTGAGCCTGAGCTCGTGGACGAAGTCGGCCAGGAAGTTCTTGTCCGGCCTGTAGGTACCGACGCCGTCGGAGCCGTTGGCCACGGGCATCTCGCCCAGGGCCAGAGCCGCCTGGTAGGCCGACTCCCGGGTGGGGTTGATCCCGGCACCACGCAACGACTGCTCCATGACGTTGGTCATCGTGCAGTCCATCCAGGCGTAGTCCGAGCTGAGCTCGGTCCCGTCGGGCAGGGTGATCACCTGGCCCGACGGCACCCCTGGGGACGACGGCGTCGGGAACTCCGACGCGAAGACCTCGTCGAAGTGGGCGCGGCACTCGGCCTCGAACTCGGTCTCCTCGCGGATCTGCCCGTCGGCGGTGTTGGTGTTGTCCCACACCGCGAAGCAGGTCGTGCCCATCGCCGCCGGCGGGGTGCGACTGGCCCCGAACGGCGTGCAGTTCGAGGGTGACGTGTCGAGCGCCGTCACCTGGATGTCGCCCCCTGCGGCGTCGTAGAACCCGGACTGGGCCGTGAAGTTCAACAACATGAGCACGTTCGCCACCCCGGCGGCCCGGAAGGTGCCCGCCGCCACGCCCGACTCCTGGTTGACGGCGCCGACGTCGCCCTGAAGGGTGTTGACCTCGACCAGGGACACCCCATAGCCGGCCTCCTCCAGCGCCTCCTTGGTAGCTTCGCCCCCGGCCACGTCGGCCGGGCCGTTGCCGGTCAGCACCCCCACCGTCGCTCCAGCCGGGAGGGCGCCGGCATCGATGGCGGCCTGCGCACCGGCCCGGGCCGCGATCTCCACCGGTGGGGCGACCGTCACCAGGAGCTGGCTGTCGTGCGACGCCTGGGCGGCGAAGTCGCCGAAGTAGGTGAGCATCCCCGCGTCGAGCAGGCAGTCGACGGTCTTGTTGTTGAGGCCGATGGGCACGATCACCGCGAACAGCTCGTTGTCGACAGTGGCCTCGGCGCAGAACTGGTCCTGGGTGTCGGGCTTGGTGGGGTCCCAGGTGAGCACCACCGGCTCGATCATCCGCCCGTTGATCCCACCGGCGGCGTTCCACTGGTCGATGTAGGAGGTGACGCGGATCGACATGTTGCGGGTGGTGAGGGCCGCAGGCAGGGAGATGCCCCCTGCCCGGAGGCCGTCGAGGTCGCTCACCCCGAGCCCGATCTTGATGGTGTCGGCGGTGACCCCGACGTCGGAGGCCGTGCGCTCCTGGGCCTCGGTCGTGGATGCCGAATCACCGCCTCCGTCGTCGCTGCTGCAGGCCCCTGCCAGCAGGACCAGAACGGTGGCCACGGCCACCACGACACCACGACGCCGTCGAACACCCATGTCGATCTCCCCCCCGAGAGCCGCGCCTGGTGAGCGCGGAGGCGACCTTAGGACGCAACGACGGTCCGGCGCTGCGAAAACACCACCGGCTCGACGACGCCGCAACGACGAGGAGCCCCGGCACGGGCCGGGGCTCCTGTCATCTCCTCACTGCGTGCGGGTGGCTACTGCTCGATGGCGAACCACTCGTCCGAGGTCGGCACCCAGCAGTTCACCGGTGCCGGGCAGCCGTTGTAGGTGCCGGTCGGCGTTCTTCGGCGTCTCCGCGGTGGCCGCGGTCAGCACGACCGAGTGGACGAAGTCGGAGGCGTAGGTCTTGCCCTCGGCCAGGCTGCCCTTCCCGTCGGAGGCCAGGGCGATCGGGCACGTCGCCGAGGCGCCAGCGCGGCCTGGTAGGCCGACTCGCGGGTGAGGTCGACGCCACCACCGGTCGAGCGACCCCTTCATGATGTTGGCCAGGGTGCAGGCGAAGCCGTCGTAGTCGGAGCTGAGCTGCGTGCCGTCGGCGGTGGTCGATGACCTGACCGGAGGGCACACCCGGCGACGACGGACGTCGGGAACTCCGCGGCGAAGACCTCGTCGAAGTGAGCTCGGCACTCCTGCTCGAACGTCGGTCTCGGTCCGGACCGCGCCGTCGGCCGTGTTCTGGTTGTCCCAGACCGTGATGCAGGTGGCGCCGAGGGCGCCGGCTGGCGGCGCGGCTGGCGCCGAAGGGCGTGCAGTTGGCCGACGCCGTGTCGAGCACCGTGATCGTGAAGTCGGTCCCGGCGGCGTCGTAGAAGCCGGCCTGGTTGGTGAACGGCAGCACGATCATCACGTTCGTGACGCCGGCGGCCTTGAAGGTGCCGGCGGCGGCGCCGGTCTCCTGGTTGATGGCGCCGACGTCGCCCTGGAGGGTGTTGATCTCGACGGCGCTGACCGTGTAGCCGCCGTCCTCGAGCACCTGCTTGGCCGCCGCGGACGCCGCCACCTGGTCGGGGCCGTTGCCGGCGAGGATGCCGACGACGTCGCCGGTCGCGACGATGCCCGAGTCGATCGCGGCAGTCGCGCCGGCGCTGGCGCCGGTCTCGACCGGCGGCGGGATGGTGATCAGGAGCTCGGTGTCGTGCGAGGCCTGGGCGGCGAACTCACCGAAGTAGGTGAGCATGCCCGGCAGAGAGCAGGCAGTCGACGGTCTTGTTGTTGAGGCCGCTCGAGACGGTGACCGCGAACAACTCGTTGTCGACGGTGGCGTCGGCGCAGAACTGGTCCTGGCGTCGCCGGGTTGGTGGGGTCCCACGTGAGCACCACCGGCTCGACCATGCGGCCGTTGATGCCCCCGGCCGCGTTCCAGTCGTCGAAGTACGACGTCACGCGGGTCGAGAGGTTGGCGGTGGTCAGCGCAGCAGGAAGCGAGATGCCGGCGGCGCGCAGACCATCGAGGTCGGCCACGCCGACGCCGATCTTGATCGAGTCGGCCGTCACACCGGTGTCGGACGCCGTCAGCTCCTGGGCCTCGGTCGTGCGCCGAGCTGTCGCCCCCGCCGTCGTCGTCGCTGCTGCACGCTGCAGCGATCAGTCCGAGCGCCATCACCAGGGCGACGAGCGCCCTCCACCGATACCTGCTGCTCATGAATCCCCCTGGGATGTACCGGGTTCGCGCCGGACGGCGCAGGCTGTGACCCGTGTCACCTACTGTAGCGAGCGAACGAGCACCCGTTGTCACGTGGCCCATCACGTGAATCAGCCTGCAGGTACTCTTCGCCGACGATCACCTCGACCGACCTCGCGGCCCGAGGAACGACACCGACTTGGACCATGGGGGGACGCGTGGGCGATCCGACCAGCGACGACGGCACCGAGACCACGGGCACGGCCGACACCACGGATGGTGCGGCCGCCGGCGTCACCGACCTCTCCACGCTGACCTCGGTGATCTTCGACGAGGAAGAGGCTCGCCGCGCGGCAGAGCACGACATCGAGGTGCTGCCCGACGAGCAGCTGCCCGGGGTGGGCGCGCAGGCCATGTCGTTGCGCGAGGGCGTGGGCCGGTCCGGCATGAGCCTGGTCGTGCTGTTGTTGCTGCTCAACCTCATCGAGGAGTTCGACCGCGTCGCGCTCCAGGTCCTCGGCCCCGACATCCAGGACTCCCTGAACGTCTCCGACACCGTCCTGATCGGCCTCCAGAGCCTGGGCGGCGTGGCGCTGGTGCTGTCCACGCTGTGGTTCGCGTGGCTGGCCGACCGCTACAGCCGCACCAAGGTGCTCGCCGCCGCCACCGGCCTGTGGGGCGTGTTCGCCGTGCTGACCGGCGCCGTGGCCAACTCGTTCCAGATGGGCCTGGCCCGGGTGGGCTCGGGCCTCGGCGGCGCCGCCCGGATCCCGATCTCCCCGTCGCTGGTGGCCGACAAGTACCCGATCGCCGTGCGCACCCGGGTGTTCGCCGCCGAGGCGTGGGGGCGACCCGCCGGACAGGTCATCGGTCCGTTCCTCGCCGGTGTCGTGGTGCTCCTCGCCGGCAACTCCGCCGACGACTGGCGCTGGGCCTTCTGGGTGCTGGCCATCCCCGCCGGCATCCTGGTGGTGTTGCTGTTGCGCGAGAAGGAGCCCGAGCGGGGCCGCAACGAGCGCGACGCCGTGTTCGGCAGCGACGCCACCCAGGTCGTGGCCGACGGGCCGGTCCGCCTGTCCGCCGCCTTCCAGCGCCTCAAGAAGGTGCGCACCTTCTACTTCCTGGTGACCGGCATCGGCGTGCTGGGCTTCGCGCTCATCGCCGTGCCCAGCGCCTTCAACCTGCTCCTGGAGGACACCTACGGCTACGACGCCTTCCAGCGGGGCTGGATCGGCTCGATCACCTGGGCCGGCGCGCTGATCGCCATCCCGCTGGCCGGCCGGTACGGCGACCGCCTGTTCCGCAAGAACCCCCGCTCGGCGCTCACCGCCATGGGCGGCGCCATCCTGCTCTACGGCGCCGCCGTCACCATCGGGCTGCGCTTCGAGCAGCCCGCCATCCTGATCGCCTTCTTCACCCTGGCCAACGCCTGCCAGGGTGCCGCCTTCACCCAGGTCGGTCCGACGGTCTCGGCCATCATCCCCTACCAGATGCGGGCCCAGGCCTTCGCCATGATCGGCGTCTACATCTTCTTGATGGGCGGGTTCTTCGGCGGGCTGATCGCCGGTGGGCTCTCCGATGCCTTCGGTGAGCGCACCGCCCTCACCGTGGTCGTGCCGCCGGCGGCGCTGCTCGGCGGCCTGCTCGTCATCTACGGCTCGCGCTACATGAAGCGCGACATCTCCCTGATGGTCGACGAGCTCCGCGAGATGCAGACCGAGCAACAGCGCATGGCGGCCGACCCCGAGAACATCCCGGTCCTGCAGGTGCGCAACGTCGACGCCAGCTACGGCAACCTGCAGGTGCTGTTCGACGTGAGCTTCGAGGTGAAGCGGGGCGAGACGCTCGCCCTGCTCGGCACCAACGGCGCCGGGAAGTCGACGCTCCTGCGAGCGGTCAGCGGCCTGCTCATGCCCGACCGGGGCGTGGTCCGCATGAACGGTCGCACCATCACGCTGGTCGACCCCCAGTACCGGGTCGGCCTCGGGATGCTGCAGATCCCCGGCGGCGACGCGCTCTTCCCGTCGATGACCGTGCGCGAGAACCTCGACGTGTGGAGCTGGCAGATCCGCGAGCACACCGACCGCCCGGCGGCGCTCGACCGGGTCTTCGAGACCTTCCCCCAGCTCAGCAGCCGACTCGGCGACCGCGCCGGGTCGCTCTCCGGCGGCCAGCAGCAGATGCTGGCGCTGGGCAAGGCCCTGATGCTCGAACCCGAGCTGTTGCTCATCGACGAGCTCTCCCTCGGCCTCGCACCCGTCGTGGTGCAGGAGCTGCTCGTGGTGGTCGAACGACTGAAGGAACAGGGTGTGACGATGGTGATCGTCGAGCAGTCCGTGAACGTCGCGCTGTCGGTGGCCGACCGGGCCGTGTTCATGGAACGGGGTCGGGTGCGCTTCGAGGGCCCCGCCCAGGAGCTGCTCGACCGGGGCGATCTGCTGCGAGCGGTGTTCCTCTCCGGGGAAGGGGCCTGACGTGGTCTTCGGTCTCACCATCAGCGCCGACATCGTCTTCGACGGCTTCCTCCAGGGCCTCGTCTACGCCCTCGTCGCCTTCGGGCTCGTGCTCATCTACCGGGCCACCGGCGTCATCAACTTCGCCCAGGGCCAGATCGGCGCCTTCGGCGGCTACGCCATGGCGCTGCTGTACGTGCGCTACGACGTGCCCTACGGGTTGTCGGTGCCCCTGGCCCTGGCGGCAGGTGTGCTGCTCGGCATCGCCGCCGAGCTCATCCTGCGGCGTCTGTTCACCCAGCCGCGTCTGCTGTTGTTCGTGGCCACGCTCGGCATCACCCAGCTCATCCAGCTGCTCCAACTCCGCCTGCCCATACCCGAGGAGCAGGCGTCGTCGGTCAGCTACCCGGTGTTGCTGAGCGGCTCGTGGGAGTTCGCCGGCATCACCATCTCGGGTCCGCAGCTCACGGTGCTCGTCGCCGTGCCGCTGCTCATGGTGTTCCTCGGCTGGCTGCTGGCCAAGAGCCACTTCGGCAAGCAGGTGCGCGCCACCGCCGACAACGCCGCCGTCGGCCGCGCTGGCCGGCATCTCCGTGCGGGCCGTCTCGACCAAGGTGTGGGCCCTCGCCGGCCTCCTCGCCGCCTTCAGCGCGCTGCTCATCGCCCCGCTGCAGGGCGGCAACATCGCGGTGGTCCAGACCGCGCTCGGCCCGAAGCTGCTGCTGCTCTCGCTCACCGCGGCGATGTTCGGGCGGATGCGCTCGTTCGGGCTCACCGTCGTCGGCGGCATCGTCGTCGGCATCATCGACGCCCTTTTCGTGACCTGGGCCCAGGCCGGTGAGGCACCCACCGGCTCCAACGTGTTCGCCGTGTTCGTGCTGTTGCTGGTGCTCATGTTGGTCGCCGGCCGCGGCGCCGGCATGGGCAGCGACGACTGGTCGCTCACCCCGCGTCTCAAGGCGGCCAGCGAGGAACTGCGGGCCCATCCGCTCTACAAGGCCTCCACCCTCGTGGGGGTCGGGCTGCTCGTGCTCGGCGCACTGCTGCTGCCCACGTTCCTCGACAAGCCCACCGACTTCCTGCGCTTCTCGGTCATCCCCATCTACCTCATCGTGGCGCTGTCGGCCACGGTGCTCACCGGGTGGGGCGGGCAGCTCTCGCTCGGCCAGTTCGGCTTCGCCGCCATCGGTGGCTACGCCACGGTCTACTTCTCCCAGGACCTGCCCTACCTGGTGTCGCTCCTGCTGGGGGCGGCCGTGGGCGTGGTCGTGGCCCTGATCATCGGGATCCCGGCGCTGCGCATCAAGGGCCTGTTCCTGGCGGTCGTGACCCTCGGCTTCGCGCTGGCCGTGCGCAACTTCGTGATCCTCAACGACACGCTGGCGCCCGACGGCGGCGGTGGGGCCCAGCTCAACGTGAGCCGCCGAGAGGGCGTCCAACTTCTGTTCTGGGAGGTGAAGGGCACCAACTTCGAAGGCGTCTACTACTTCTCGCTGTTCGTGGCCGTGCTGGCCCTCATCCTGGTGTGGCGCATCCGCAAGACCGGCGTGGGCCGCTCGATCATCGCCGTCCGCGACAACGAGGCCACCGCCTCGGCGTACACCGTGGCCGCCACCAAGACGAAGATCCTGGCCTTCGCCGTCTCCGGTGGCCTGGCCGCCCTGGCCGGCGGGCTCCTGCCGCTGGCCGCGTCGAACGGGCAGTTCACCCTCAACCCCCTCACCTTCGACGTCGAGGAGTCGTTGCGCATCATCTCGATCGCCGTCGTCGGCGGCATCTCCTCGATCACCGGCGCCGTGCTCGGCACGCTGCTCATCGTGGCGGTGCCGATCATCTTCGACGGCACCGACCAGGTGCGCCTGCTCACCAGCAGCATCGGCATGCTGATCGTGTTGCTCTACTTCCCCGGCGGCCTCATCTCGATCGTGCACGCCGGGCGTGACCTGCTCCTCGGCTACATCACGAAGCGCACCGGCTGGACGCCACCCGCCAGGGCCCAGAAGGCCGGCATCGGGCACCTCGCCGCGGTCGCCACCCGCCACGACGAGACGACGATCGACCCGCTGGTGGTCGACGACGTGAGCGTGCAGTTCGGGATGCGCCGCGCCGTCGACCACGTGTCGCTCACGGTGCACCCCGGGGAGATCGTCGGGCTCATCGGCACCAACGGCGCCGGCAAGTCGACGTTGATGAACGCCATCTCCGGATTCGTCCCCTCGACCGGATCGATCCGGATCTCCGACAAGGAGGTCGGGAACCTCGCGTCGTACCGGCGGGCCCGCCTCGGCATCGGCCGAGCCTTCCAGAACGCCCGCCTGTTCGGCTCGTTGACCGTGCGCGAGACGCTGATGGTGGCGCTCGAGGCCCGCCAGCACAGCCTCGTGATCCCCTCGATGCTGTTCCTGCCCCCGTCACCGCGCGCCGAGCGCCGCAAGCGCACCGAGGCCGACGAGATCATCAACCACCTCGGCCTGGGCCGCTACGCCGACGCGCTGATGGCCGACCTGTCCACCGGCACCCGCCGCATCGTCGAGCTCGGTGCCCTGCTGGCCCTCGACTGCCAACTCATGTTGCTCGACGAGCCCACCGCCGGCGTCGCCCAGCGCGAGACCGAGGCCTTCGGTCCGCTGATCCGCACCATCCGCGACGAGCTGGGGGCCTCGATCCTGATCATCGAGCACGACATGCCGATGGTGATGGCGATCTCCGACCGCATCTACTGCCTCGAGGTCGGCCAGGTCATCGCCGAGGGCACCCCGAACGAGGTCCGTGAGAACCCGATGGTCATCGCCTCCTACCTCGGGACCGACGAACGGGCCATCGACCGCTCCGACCAGGCCGAACCGGCGCCGACGCGGCTCGGCACGTGACCGACGTCCACCCCGCCCGGCTCGCCATCGAACGCCACGCCGAGCGGTGGAACGCCCAGGACCGCGAGCGCTGGCTCGACCTGTTCGCCGACGAGATCGTCTTCGAGGACCCCGTGGGCAAGGCGCCCAAGCCGGGGCGCGCCGCCGCCGAGGGGTCGTGGGACAACTCCTTCACCGAGGGCGGGTGTGGACGCTGCACCCGGAGCGCATCGTGACGGGCGGCGCCGAGGCGGTGGTGCTGATGCGCAACGAGGGCGAGGTCCACGGCGAGCACGCCGTGGTGGAGTCGATCGAGATCTGGAAGGTCCGCGACGACGGCAAGGTGGTGTCGGTGCGGGCCTTCTTCGAACAGCCGACCGAGGTCGAGCTCAACCCGTTCTTCGTCCCCGACCCCTGATCGAGCCCGGCACCGGCCCGGCTCCGGGACTCACATGAACGACGACTCGGCGTCGAGGCCCAGTTCGGGGAAGGCGCCCGTGACGATGGGCTGCATGTTGCCGTAGCCGACGCCACCTCCGACCGGGTCGGTGACGCGGACGACGGTGTCGCGGATCTGGTGGAGGCGACGGGCGTTCTCGGCAGTCGTGCAGTCGTCGATGCGCTCCCCCTCGACGTTCAGCTCGCCCCTCCACTCGCCGTGGTGGTGCCCGTCGAAGCCGAAGTAGAGACCGGCGCCGAGGTGGAAGCCGGTGTCGGAGACGACCTCGACCTGCAGCGCCCGCGTGGATGCCGTCGGCCAGCGTGGCGTGAAGGGTGCCGCCCCGGAGGCGCCGGTTCACGGGGTCGTAGGTGAGCTCGGGCTCGAGGTCGACGATCCGCTCGGTGCGCCCGTCGGGGTGCTCGACCATGGCCATCGTGGTCTTCTGCTCGAAGCCGGGGAAGGCCATCTTCGACACGTTGAGGAACAGTCCGTACACGCTGGCGTCGGGGCGCTCCATGAGGATCGGGCTCCACACGAACTGGAACGTGCCGCCGTCGAGGCCGCGCGACGGCTCGAGGTCATTCGCCGGCTCACCGACGTCGTAGCGCACCCCCCACGAGTGGTCCCGCGTCGAGACCCACGACTCGGGGGTCATCTCGGTGCGCACCCCGTCGATCTCGACCCACCCCGAGCAGGTGCCGATCTGGTGGTAGCGCACGAGGTCGGCCGACACCCGGTTGGCCTGACGGTTGTGGGTGCGGTCCTCGAGGGTGGCCGGCAGCTCGGCGGTGAACAGCCAGTCGAAGGCGATCGGCTGGACGTCGTTGGGCTCGAGGACGAACCGGATCTGTCGCAGCGGTTCGACGATCTCGTAGCGCAGGGGGCCGGCCCCGATGAGGGCGAGGTCGTCGGAGAGGCGGCGGCTGGCCCGCACGGTGATCTGCTCGACGCCACGCGAGATCCCGCCGTAGCCGTCGGTGACGTTGCGGTTCGTGTACTTCCCGAACCCGAACCCGAGCTGGAGGCTGCCGTCCTTCGCCGCGGCCATGGCGCACACCTTCTCGGTCCAGGAGAGGTCGCTGGTACCGACCACGGCGAAGGTGTCGACGACCTGGTGGCTGAACCACTCGTCGGCCGCGGTGAGCGGCCCGATGGGATTGGTCAACGGTTCCCCCTCGGAACTGGCCCCGGACTCGCCGGTGCGGCTCTCCGAGTCAACCACACGCCCGTCGAGGCCCGTTACGGCCCGGCGACGTCGCGGCGGCCGAGTCCTGCGGAGGTGACGCTACGGTGCGCCCGTGACCGACACCGAGCCGCTCTCCTCCCCCACGGACCCCACCGACCCCGCGGACCTCGCGATGGGACTGGCCGAGTCGCCGGAGCGCCGCCGCTCCCGCCTCGGGCTGGCGGCGCTGATGATCGGCGCGGGGACCCTGCACTTCGTGGTGCCCCGGATGTTCGACGAGATCATCCCTCGGCCGCTCGGGCGCCCGCGGCTGTGGACCTACGCCAGCGGCGTCGTGGAGATCGTGTGCGGGGGGTTGTTGTTGGACCGCCGCACCGAGCGTCTCGGCGGCGCCGCGGCGGCGGTCACGATCGTGGCCGTCTACCCGGCCAACATCAAGGCTGCGCTCGACCAGGGCGCGCCCACCAACCCCACTGCGGCGCTCACCTGGCTCCGCCTGCCGATGCAGTTCCCGCTCCTGCGCTGGGCCCTCCGCCACGCCCAGGCCTGACGCCGGCCCCGACCCCGCACCGCCTGCGAGCCGCCCGCCCGCCCGCCCGCCTCTCCTCCTGCCCGAGCTGTGAGTGGATCTGCGGGGTGGAACCGGCAGACGCGCTCACAGTTCGTCAACGACGACGCCCGGGTGGGCTCACCGAGTTCCGCCGTCGACCGGCAGGAGTCAGACGAGCCAGCGGCTGAGGGAGTCGATCACGCAGGCGGGCTTCGTGCCGCCGTCGATCTCGATGGTGATGCGCACGAGCGTCTGGAGGCCGCCGTTCACGTCGGACACCTCGACCAGCTCCGCGCCGGCTCGGATGCGGTCGCCCACCTTCACCGGCGAGATGAAGCGCACCTTGTCGGCGCCGTAGTTCACGCCGGCGGAGAACCCACGGGTCTCCACGATCTGGGGCAGGAAGTAGTTGGACAACGAGAGGGTGAGGTAGCCGTGGGCGATCGGACCGCCGAAAGGACCGTCCTTGGCCCGCTCGGGGTCGACGTGGATCCACTGGTGGTCGCCGGTGGCGTCGGCGAACAGGTTCACCCGCTCCTGGTCGACGGTGAGCCAGTCGCTGTACCCGAGGTGGGTGCCGACCGCCGCCTTCACGGCGTCGGGCCCGTCGAGGACGGTCTGGGCGGCGGGGGTGTCGGTCATCGCGTGGTCTCCTCGGGTCAGATGCGGTCGGCGCCCGTGCGGGTGACGACCGGCGCGCCGCTCAGGCGCTGGAGGGTGGCCTCGGCCTCGGCGATGATGCGTTGCACCAGCTCGTCGGCACTCGGCAGGTCGTCGATCACCCCGACCACCTGGCCGGTGGGCAGGATGCCGGCGTCGAGCTGGCCGTCGACGAGGGTGGCCTTCGTGAGCATCGGGGTGTTGCCGGCCATGATGACCTCGGCCCACGACAGGTCCATGCGCTTCTTCATGTCGAGGCCCTCTCGGGCCATCTGCACCCACGACAGGTCGGTGTACTTGCGGAACCTGGCGGCGTTGGCCACGGCCTTGGGCACCGCGGTGACCGGCGAGGCCGAGTCCATCTCGTCGACGAGGTCGGTGCGGATCACCCGGTGGGGGGCGCCGTCGATCTTGGTGGTGACGACGGTGCCGGTGACCGGCGTGCCCAGGTAGGCCTTCTTGACCTCCGACGCGGCACGGACGAGTCGGAGGTGAGCAGGAAGCGGGTGCCCATGGCCACCCCGCTGGCCCCGTAGGCCAGCGCCGAGACGAGGCCCCGGCCGTCGAAGTAGCCCGCCGGCGGCGACCACCGGCACCCGGCCGTCGACCACGTCGACCACCTCGGGCAACAGCAGCGAGGTGGGCACGGCACCGGTGTGGCCGCCGCCCTCGCCGCCCTGCACGAGCACGGCGTCGACGCCCCACTCCATGACCTTCTCGGCGTGGCGCTTGGCGCCGATCGACGGCATCACCTTCACCCCGTGGTCGTGGAGGTGGTCGATGAGGTCCTTCTTGGGGGCCTGGGCGAAGGAGGCCACCGGCACGCCCTCGCGGATGATGAGGTCGAGGCGGGCCCTGATGTCGTCGGCGTCGGCGCGGAAGTTCACCCCGAACGGGGCGTCGGTGCGCTTCTTCACCGCGGCGACGGCCCGGACCAGCTCGTCGTAGGTCATCGTCGCCGAGGCGATGATGCCGAAGGCGCCGGCGTTGGACGTGGCCGACACCAGGCTCGGCCCGGCCACCCACCCCATGCCGGTCTGCACGATCGGGTACCTCGACCCGAGCACGTCGAGGAGCGGGGTGTGGAGCGCGGGGTGCATCAGGAGGGCAGTTCCTTCTCCCGGTAGCCCTTCGGGTCGAGGACCTCACGGAGGATCCGCAGCTCCTCGGCGGTGGGCAGCCGGGTGGTGGGCGTGTCGGCGTCGGTCACGAGAGCGAAGCCGGTGGCGGCGACGACGTCGTCGGCGGTGACCCCAGGATGCACCGACACCAGGTGCATGCGGTGGTCGGGCGAGGCGAAGTCGAGCACGGCCAGGTTGGTGACGACCCGGCGGATCTCGTGGTGGGCCTTCACCCAGTCGCCGAGCTCGGCGGCACGGTCGTAGCCGACGCCCGACACGGTGTCGACCTTCTCGACGAAGACCCGGTCGCTGTGCTTGGGCACGAAGTAGGTGGTGGTGTGGTTGATGGTGTTGCCGGGGCCGCCGCGCACACCCGAGGAGCTGGGCCTTGGGCTTGGCCCAGGGGCCGATGTTGGCGATGTTCTGGTTGCCGTAGGCGTCGATCTGGCTGGCGCCCATGATCACGTGGCGGCGCCCGCCCCAGAGCGTGTCGAACACGCTGCGGAACGGCACCCAGCCCTCGATCTCCTTGTCGGTGCTGCCGATGGCCAGTGTCGTTGGCCGACGAAGAAGGCCTCGCCGTCGCTGATGAGCAGGTCGGGCTCGGAGGTGGCCCGGGCCAGCCGGGCCCCGAGCATGGGGATGGTGCCCATGCCCGACGCGAAGATCTCGCCGTCGCCGGCGAAGGCGTCGGCCAGGGCGGCCACGCAGATCTCGGCGAGGGTGGCGTCACCGTCGCGGTGTCGGTGCCGGTGGAGGTCATGTCGCTCATCGGTTGCGCACCGCCTGCTGGTAGTCGGCCTCGGAGCCGGAGAGGTAGGTGGCCGACGAACGCCGCCCAGCGTGTCGGGGTCGGCCGCGGCCTTGGCGTACTCCTTCTGGAAGGCCTCGTCGCGTTCGTAGTCGGGCTGGCAGTTGGTGAAGTGGGCACCGTTGGGAGCCTCGATCACGCCGTCGACCATCGACCGGTTGATCTTCATGGTGTGGAACGAGCCGTTGTCGAGCAGCTCCGCGGTGGGCACGACCTTCTCCGCCGACAGGAACCGGTGACCGGGTCGAGCGGCGCTGACAGGAACAGGTCGTCGAAGTAGAGGTCGGGCCCGAGGAACTGGGCGTTGCCCCGCTCGTCGGCCCGGTTGAGGTGCACGAAGGCGGCGTCGAGGGTGAGCGCCGGCACGGCGAGCAGCTCCTCGCCGTCGGCGTAGGGGCTGGTGACGGTGCGCAGGTCCGGGGAGTTCTTCACGACGTCGGAGCCGAGGCCGGCGCGGGTGGGCAGGAACGGCAGGCGCAGCGACGCGGCGTAGAGGCCCCACTGGAGCATGCCCTCGTCGTACTCGACGACCTCGGCGATGGTGCCGTTCTGGCGGGCGGCCCGGAAGTGCGGCTCGAGGGCGATCGAGTCGAGCGACACGAAGCCGTAGACCAGCTTGCGCACCTTGCCCGCGGCGCACAGCAGGCCGACGTCGGGGCCGCCGTAGCTGACGATCGTGAGGTCGGTCAGGTCGCTGCGCAGGAGGGCCCGCACCAGCGACATCGGCTTGCGCCGGCTCCCCCACCCGCCGATCCCGATGGTCATGCCGTCGGAGAGCGTGGCGATCGCCTCGTCCTCGGTCATGCGCTTGTCCGCCATCAGTTCCCCTTCTCGGTGGTGTCGGCGGAGGACGGCTTGTGGCCGTGCTCCACGAAGTCGTCGCGCAGCTCGTCGCTCACGCCGGAGAGGTTGAGCTCGAAGGTGAACCCCTGCTCGAAGCGGTAGCTGCGCTTCACGTCCCACAGGTCGATGCCGTTGAGGCTCTCCTTGGCGGCGCGGATGACCGTGGGCGACTTGGCTGCGATGTTGCCGGCGATCTCGCGGGCGGCGTCGAGCAGCTCGTCGCGTGGCACGACCCGGGCGACGCGAGCCCCAGGCGTGGAGCTCGGCGGCGGTGGCGTTGGCCGACGTGTAGACCATCTCGCGCATCTTGTGCTGGGGCACGAGCCGCGAGAGGTGGGTGGCCGCGCCGAGGGCCCCCCGGTCGACCTCGGGCAGCCCGAAGAAGGCGTCGTCGGAGGCCACGATGACGTCGGAGTTGCCGACCAGGCCGATGCCGCCGCCCACGCAGAAGCCGTTGACCGCGCTGATCACCGGCACCGGGCAGTCGTACACCGCGGCGAAGGCGGCGAAGCAGCCCTTGTTGGCGCCGATCAGGGCGTCGAAGCCCTCGGTGTTCTGCATCTCCTTGATGTCGACCCCGGCGTTGAAGCCCCGGCCCTCGGCCCGCAGGATCACCGACCCGCACGTCGCGGTCCTCACCCAGGCGGCGCACCTCGTCGGCCAGCTGGAACCACTCGGCCACGGTGAGCGCGTTGACCGGCGGGCAGTTCTGCACGACCTCGGCGATGCCGTCGTCGGCGACGGTGACTTCGATCCCCATGGGCGGCGACGCTAGCCGTCGATCTGACGGTCAGTCAGATTGCCGCGAGGCCGCCGAGGCGCGCACCGGGCGGGCCACGGGCGTCAACCCCCGGCCACGGCCGTCGGCGGCGTCTCGTCGTTGGCGCCCGACCGCAACCGGCGCCGATGACCGATCGTGCACCAGGTCCAGAAGACGAGGGCGAAGGACACGAAAGCGACGACGAACCAGAGGTTGCCCCACGTCTGCTGGCCGCCGTTGGGGCGCACGACGAACTGGAGGTAGATGCGCCAGGCTCCCCGCCAGCAGGGCGAACCAGGCCAAGCGGTTCCAGCTGGCGATCTTCTCGCCGTTCACGTACCTGGTCGGGAGGAGCTGCACGATCACGGCCTGCAGGCCACCGATGAACAGCGCCGCGGCGGCGGTGTCGATGACGATGACGATGAGGCCGGGCGACGTGCCCGCGGCGGCACCGGCGACCAGACGATGGACGCCGTAGGCGGCGAGCGCCGCGGCGATGAGCGCCAGGCTCGAGCGGGCGTAGGCCCGGCCCTGGAGCTTCATGTCGACGGCGCCGGCGAAGATGACACCGGCGAAGAGGCCGTAGAGCACACCGGGGGCGACGTCGAACACCCGGGAGAGCGCGAGGCAGGCGAAGGCCACCGCGATGGCGATCGGGTAGAGGCGATACCGCGGAGCCAGCCCGGTCGCACGGGCGATCGACCGCGAGGCCAACCCGTCGTAGATCCCCACGATGAGCGCGATGGCCACGGCCATCCCGAGCATCTGACCGAGCGTCGTCGAGGTGAAGGCGACGCTCGGATCGGCGAGCAGGCCGAGCACCGCGGCGACGAGGACGAAGCTGAGCAGAGGGGGCGGGTGAGGGACCGCCGGCGAGGGCGAGCCGGGCCCGACCGACGACACCGGCGCGGGTGGTCATCTGTCGCACGAGGTGGTCGTGGTTCGTCTTCGAGCGCGTCGTTGAACAGCTGGGCCGCCGCCACGAGGAGCAACATGATGAGCATGCCGAGCCCGGCGTTCCCGGCGACCCAGAGGGGCGAGAAGTCGACGTCGTCGGCGAGCCCGGTGGCGACCGACGAGCGGTCGTCGAGCGCCGGCCCCTGCGCCGGCTCGAACGGATCCTCCGGGGAGGCGACGGCGAGATCGATGGTGCGGCTCTCGGTGATGCCCAGGACCTCCGGCTCACCCACCGCTGCCGCCGCCTCCGAGGGCACGCTCGCCGAGCCCACCACGACCGGCGCAGCCACTGCTGCGGGCACGGCCACCTCTGCGACGACGGGAGAGACCGGCTCGATCGGGGGGACGACGGCAGGCGGGACATCGACCACACGAGGAGCGCCCTGCACCGGTGTCGGGACGGGCGGGTCGGCCGCAGGGGGCGGCGTGGGCGGCGGGGGCGCAGGGGGCGGCCGGAGAGTGGCCAGGGGCGGGCGTCGGGGTCGGCGCGGGCGTCGGCGGCGGCGCAGGGGTCGCCCCTTGACGCAGTCCCTGCCCAGGCCACCCGTCGCACCCGGCGCGGCACGCAGGCCGCAGGCGTTGCCCGGCGGGGACGGCATCCCGCACGGCGGACCGGGGGGCGACGGTGCACAACCGCGGCCCGGAGGAGGGAAGGGGGGCGTGGCATCGGCGGGCGTCGCGGCGCCGGCGACGAGGGTCGAGAGCAGCACCACCGAGCACACGCGCCAGAGCAGCGGTGGCCGGCCGCCGACGAGCCATCGACACCCTCATCTCGTCGGACCTCCCGTCCGAGTTCCGTTCTGCTCGCGAGTCGATAGCCGAATCAGATCCCAGTCACGAAGGACCCGCAAGCAACGTAAGGATCCCTTCACACCCCAGAAACGGAGCGGGCCGAGACCACCACGTGACGTGGTGAGGCCGACGCGTCGCGCAGCGAACGGGGTCCGCGAGCCGACGCTCCGCCGTGCCTCGGCCGGTCGTCTACCGTCGTGGCCGTGGCACTCGAGATCGATCTGAGCGGGAAGACGGTGCTCGTCACCGGCGGGACCAAGGGAGTGGGGCGCGGCATCGCCCAGCGCTTCGCCGACGCAGGCGCCGACGTCGTCGTCTGCGCCCGCCGCGAGCCCGAGTCGCCCCTGCCCGACGGTTGGACGTTCGTGCCCGCCGACCTCCGCGACGGCGAGGCGGCCTGGGCGGCCGTCGATGCCGCCCACGCCGTGCACGGCCGCCTCGACTGCGTGGTCAACAACGCCGGCGGCTCCCCACCGGCCGACTCGGCCGAGGCGTCACCGCGGTTCAGCGAGCGCATCGTGAGCCTGAACCTGCTGGCCCCGCTCTACGTCGCCCAACGGGCGCACCACCACATGGTCGACCAGCCCGGCGGCGGCTCGATCGTGAACGTCGGGTCGATCGTGGCCCAGCGCCCCTCCCCCACCACGGCCGCGTACGGCGCGGCGAAGGCCGGGCTCAAGCAGCTGACCACCACCCTGGCCATGGAGTGGGCCCCTGCGGTGCGGGTCAACTCGATCACCTGCGGCTACATCCTCACCGAGCAGGCCGAGCTGTTCTACGGCGAGGGCGAGCGCCGCGCCGAGGTCGAGGCGCTGATCCCGTTGCAGCGCCTGGCCCGGCCCACCGAGATCGGCGACGTGGCCGTGTGGCTGGCCTCCGACCTGGCCGCCTACGTGACCGGTGCCGACGTGGCCGCCCACGGCGGTGGCGACCGACCCCCGGTCATCGACGACGCCTGAGCGCCAGCCGAGCGGTTGCGACGGGCCCGACGGCACACTCAGACGGCGATGCCGACCTCGGAGTAGCCCCGCACGGTGCTGGTGTGCTGGCGGACGACCCGCTCGGGGACGACGTCCCACTCGGGGAAACGGGCCAACGTCTCCTCGAGGGCGATGACGCCCTCCAGACGGGCCAGCGCGGCGCCGACGCAGAAATGGATCCCGTGTCCGAACGAGACGTGGTTGGTGAGGTCACGCCGCACGTCGAAGCGATCGGCGTCGGGGTACGCCCGCTCGTCGCGCCCGGCGCTGCCGGTGAGCAGCAGCACCTTCGACTCGGCGGGGATGGTCACCCCGTGCAGGGTGACCTCCCGCGTGGTCCACCGGCCCTGCACCGGCGAAGGGGCTTCGTAGCGCAACAGCTCCTCGACGGCGTTGGGGATCACCGACGGGTCGTCGAGCAGCACCTGGCGCTGGTCCGGGTGACGGGCGAGCAGCACGGCAGCGTTGCCGAGCAGGCGCATGACCGTCTCGGTGCCGGCGCTGAACAGCAACAGGGTGAAGTCGGTGATCTCCTCCATGGTCAGGCGACGCAGCTCACCGGAGTCGTCGGTGATCTCCGCGGCCACCAACCCCGAGATCAGGTCGTCGGCGGGCTCGCCCATCCGGCGCTCCACCAGGCCGGCGAGGTACTCGTTGAGCCGGATGCGGGCCAGCAACGACACGTCGTTGATCATGCCGACACCGGGTTCGATGTGGAACGTCTCGTCGATGTTGCGCCGCTGCTCCTCGCGGTCCTCCTCGGGTACGCCCACCAGGCGGGCGATGACCATCGAGGGGAGCTGCGCGGCGAAGTCCTGGACGTAGTCGAAGCCCGCCGCGCCGACGTGGGGATCGAGCAGCTGGGCGCAGATCTCGCGGACCTCGGCCGCCATCTCCCCCATCCGACGCGGGGTGAACGCCCTCGACACCAGCGCCCGCAGGACGGTGTGGTCGGGCGGGTCCATGAAGATGATCAGCCCGGTGCTGCTCATGTCCGGGCCCATGATGTCGAGCACGGTGCCGTGGGCGGAGCTGAACGTGGCCGGGTCGCGGTGGGCGGCCTCGACGTCGGCGTGACGGCTCAGCGCCCAGAAGTCGTACCGGTCGTTGCGGTAGACCGGGTGCTCGTCGCGGAGCTGGCGCCAGACCCCGTGGGGTTCGTCGTCGAGATCGACGTCGAACGGGTCCCAGTAGGGCTCGGCGTCGGCCACGGGATCAGTACTCGCCGCGGAGGAACCCGACGACCGGCGTGGCGTCGGGGAACGACCCGGTGATGCCGGCGCTCACGTAGCCGGCGTCGGTCACCACCGTCAGACCGTTGATGTACCGCGCCGCGTAGCTGCACAGGAAGGCGAGCACGTCGGCCTGCTCCTCGGGGGTGGAGGCCTCGATGCCGGTGGCGTCGCGGTAGTCCTGCCCGAAGGTCAGCCACAGGTCGGCGTTGGCCTGGGCCAGCGGCGTGTCGGTCGGTCCCGGGAGGATGGCGTTGAGGCGGATGCCCTTCTGCAGCATCGAGAACGACTCGCGGGCCACGTAGGCGCAGATCGCCTTCTTCGACCACATGTAGTCGGCGTGGCCGGGGTTGGCCTCGTGCCAGGCGACGGCGGCGTCGAAGTCGGGGGTGTCGAGGTACTCCTTGAGCTGGTCGAGGTCCTTCTCCCAGCCCAGGCCCGCGGCCGAGGAGATCATCCCGATGGCCGAGCCCTTCGGCATCCACCCGTTGCCCACGACCCGGTCGATGAGGTGTCGGTGGCCGATGAAGTTGATCTTCTCGATGCCCGGCGTGCCGTCGGCGACACCGGCGCACGAGAAGAGGGCGTCGATCGGCCCACCGCACTCGTCGACGGCGGCGTCGATGCCCGCCTTGTCGCGCAGGTCGACCGTGATCGACTTCACGCCCGGTGTGGTGACCTCCACGTGGTCCATGACCACGACCTCGGCGCCCAGGTCACGCACCAGGGCCGCGGTGGCGGCGCCCATGCCCGACGCGCCTCCGACCACCAGTGCCCGCTTGCCGTCGAACCGGTAGGCCTCGACACCCATCAGATCTTCCCCCATGTCGTGCGCCCGATCCCCGACGGTCGATTCCGTCGGCGCCCCCGGGCACGTCGTGTGACACCGATGTTAGTTCCGAATCCTCCGCCGAGCACACCGGGTCCTGCCCTGCGGACGCCGCTCGCCGCCCGGACACCACGAACCGATCCCCACTCGTACATCCCGCT